>DASVDG010000131.1:0-67274 GCA_036381255.1 Longimicrobiales bacterium
AATCATGCACCATGAGGCGACCGGCCCGGGAAACATGTGACGGCCCGGGGCGGCACGCCGGCGCATGAGGACCGGCGAGTGGTTCACACATCGGAAACTCAAAGGAGGTCTCATGAACCTGCTCCTCCGGGCGGCCGCGGCCGCGGCACTCCTACTGCCGCTGGCGGTCGCGCCCGCAACGGCACAGAACTACAGGGGTGCCTGGACGCTCTACGGCGGCGGCATCTGGTTCAGCGACTTGAACGACAACGGGGATATCGGTGTCGATGACATCGACGATGTCCTCTTCGAGGATGTGTTCGACGTCGATCCGGATCTGATCGACGGCGACGAGTTCGGGTTCCTGGACCTGTCGCTGGAGTCGGGCTGGGTCGCCGGCACGCAGCTCGAGTACTGGTTCGGCAGTGGCCGTTTCGGACTCCGGGCCAACGGTGGATACACGGAGCGCTCCTTCGACCTCGAGGGCGACAACCTGTTCTTCTTCGATCTCGACGATGACATCGACGATATCGACGAGGACGGGGACGACAACGACCTCGCGTTCGGCGACGTGAACGTGTGGCTCCTGGACGGCGATCTGATGATCCGCATCCTGCGCCCCGAGCGGGATCGGGTGTGGGCGCCGTTCGTGAGCCTCGGCGCCGGCGTCGTGATCTACAACCCGGCGGGGAGCGGCACGATCATCATCCCGCCGGCGAACGCGGCGTTCGGCGATTTCGAGTTCGTCGGCATCGATGTGGACGATGACGGCGACTTCGACGACTTCGATCTCGAGACGGACGAAGAGGGGAACAGCGAGACGCAATTCGCGACGGCGTTCGGTCTGGGGACGGACATCCTCCCCGGCTGGAACCTCGGCAACTTCGGGATCGGTATCCGCCTCGAGGTGGCCGACCACATCGCGTGGGATTCGCCGGCCGAGCCGCTGTTCGGCGACGAGGACTTCGACCCGGTGCACAACGTGCGCTTCACGGCGGGCCTGCTGACGACGTTCGGCCGGCTCTTCGAGGAAGAGGTCGTGGCCGTCGCCCCGCCGCCCGCGCCGCCCGCGCCTCCGGCCGAGGAGAGGATCACCGTCTGCGTGATCGATCCGAACACCTACGAGGTCGAGTTCGTCAACGCCGTCTACGTTCCGTCCACGGGCGACACGCTGGTCGCGGTCAACGGGCAGCGCACGCCGCTGATGACGGCCTACCCGGTGACCTCGCCGGTCTTCGTAGGCAACGCGCCGTGGTTCACGGCGGGTGAGCCGCTCACCATCACGGTGGCCGGCGTGGAGACCGAGTGGGTCACCTACGGCGGCGGCCGGATCATCGAGCCGGACGACCTCGCGTTCCTCGGCACGGTCAACGGCACGCCGGTCTACGCCGACGCCGAAGAGGTCGACGAGGTCCGCGACGAGCTCGAAGACGCCGCCAATGAAGACCTCGAGGATCGCCTCGAGGAGATCGACGAGGCCCGCGCGGCGTTCGACGAGATCGACGTCGTCTACGTGCCGCTCGAGGCCGGCTGCGTGTTCCAGCCCCTGCGGCGCGTCGAGGAGGTCCGCAAGGTCCGCGGCTGAGCCCGCGGTCCAGGGGAACGAAAAAGCCCGGCCCGTTGGCCGGGCTTTTTTGTGCCCGCGCCACCCACGCTTGCCAAACGTCCCGCATCAGCACTAGCATTCTTCCATGAACGACAACGACGCACGCGGCACCGACGCCGCTCCACGGCGGCCCTTCGAACGGCCCGAGCAGGGGACCCTCGGGTGACGGCGGATCTGTACCTGACCGGTAGACTCCTGGCGATCGCATTCGCCAGCGGCCTCAACCTCTACGCGACGGTCGCCATCCTCGGCCTCGCCTCCCGCTTCGGTTGGATCGCGACCCTGCCCCCCTCGCTCCGCGGCCTCGAGGACCCCGTCGTCATCGCCAGCGCGACGATCCTGTTCCTCGTCGAATTCGTCATCGACAAGGTGCCCCACGTCGACTCGCTCTGGGACACCATCCACACCTTCATCCGCCCCGTCGCCGCCGCGCTCCTCGCCCTCGCCGCCGCCGATGGCACGCCGACCACCCTCCACTTCGGCATCGCCGCGCTCGCCGGACTCACCGCCCTCGCCGCTCACGGCACCAAGGCCGGACTCCGCCTCGCCCTCAACGCCACGCCCCGGCGGACCGCCACCCTGGCCATCAGCCTCGGCGAGGACGCCGCCGCCATCGCCATCGCCATCGCCGCACTCGCATCCCCGACCGCCGCCCTCATCATCGCCGGCACGACGCTCGCCCTCCTCGGCCTCTTCGGCCCCGGCCTCTGGCGTGCCTTCGTCTTCGGCATCCGCGCACTCGCCGCGCGAATCCGCGGCTTCTTCGGCGGCGCCCGCTGGCGCGGCCTCGATGAAGTGCCCCGCTCCCTCCGCGCCCTCGTCGACCCGCCCGCCATCGGCGCCCCCGCACCCAGCGCCACCCGCGCCTCGCTCTGTGGGCCACGCCCCGTCGGTACCTACCGCAACGGCTGGCTCATTCGCTCCGATGACGACGCCGTCTTCCTCTACCGCTCCTTCGGCCGCGCCCGGCGCATGACGCTCCCGCCGCTCCGCGAAACGCGCGTCCGCCACGGCATCTGGGCCGACGCCGTCGAAATCGTCACCGACCGCTTCCGCTGCAACGTCTTCGTCCTCAAGGACGGACCGCCGGTCGAACTCATCTTCCCCGACAACACCATCGCATCCGCATGAGCCTCGACGAATTCCGCGCCTTCCGCGAACGGATGAACGAACGCCTCCTCTCGACCGACAACCTCGAGATCCGGCGCTTCTTCGCCCTCGACTCCCGCGCCTACGAGGACGGCGCGCTCCCCGCTCGCACCAAGGAGCTCCTCGGCCTCGTCGCCTCCCTCGTCCTCCGCTGCGACGACTGCATCACCTACCACCTCGTCCGCTGCGCCGAGGAAGGCGTCACCGACGACGAATTCCTCGAAACCTTCTCCATCGGCCTCATCGTCGGCGGCTCCATCGTCATCCCCCACCTCCGTCGCGCCATCGCCCGCCTCGACGAAATCCGCACCGAATCCCCATCCCCTGAACCTTAAACCCTGAACGCCGAATGCCGAATGCTGAATCCTCAACCCTGACAACTGACCACTGACAACTGACCACTGACCACTCCCCGGAACATCTGATCCCCTCCCGGGTACTCACCCCGCTATGCAATGCCAGCGCACACCGGCGTTGACATCGCCACCGGCCTCTGTTAGGATTGACAGGCTATGATCGGTGTCGCATCGGGGAACGAGACGCTGCCTCCTTTCAGGCGGCCGTTGCGCTTTCAGTCCCCCCATCGGTGAGCAGCGAGCGTCGTTCGGCGATGCTTCCGCTGCTTTTTTCGTTTGTCCACCCGATCCGAGGATGTCGCGACATATGTTCCTGAATTCCCGCGCACTGGACTCCTTCGATCAGTACCTCTTCGACGTCGAGAAGTACCCGCTGATCGAGGACCCCGAGGAAGAGCGCGAACTCGCCCGCCGCGCCCGGGCTGGGGATAAGGAGGCGGCGGAGCGGCTCGTCACGGCGAACCTGCGGTTCGTCATCTCCTACGTGAAGAAGTACCAGGGTCGGGGGCTCGGGCTGGCCGAACTGGTGTGCATCGGCAACGAGGGGCTGCTGAAGGCGGTCAAGAAGTTCGATCCGGACAAGGGCGTCAAGTTCATCTCGTACGCGGTGTGGTGGATCCGGCAGACGGTGCTCCAGGCGTTGGCGGAGCAGACGCGGTCGGTGCGGATCCCGCTGAACCAGAATTCGAACCTGGTCAAGCTGTCGCGGACGGAGACGGCGCTGACGCAGCTCCTGGGGCGGTCGCCGACGGACCAGGAGATCGCGGAGGAGATGGACGAGCCGGTGGAGACGGTCCGTGCGTTGCGGCGGGTGGCGGCGTCGGAGCTGTCGTTGGATGCGCCGATCGACCGGGGCGACCGGGACAGTGCGTCGTTCGGCGAGCGGTTCGCGGGTGCGGAGGCGGAGGACATCGAGGAGTCGGTCGAATCGCAGGCGCGGCGGGAGTTCCTCGACCGGATGTTCGAGAAGTACCTGACGGAGCGGGAGCGGAAGATCCTGTACCTGTATTACGGCCTGGACGACGGCGAGGAGCGGACGCTGGAGGAGATCGGCTCGTTGCTGGGCGTGACGCGGGAGCGGATCCGGCAGATCCGGAACCGTGCGTTCGAGAAGCTCCGGGAGAGCCCGGACGGCGAGGCGCTCGAGACGTTCTGGAGCGCGAACTGAGTTCGACCGCGCGGGCATCGGCCCGCGGGGACGGGATCCGGACCGAGAGCCCGCCGCGCCGCGGCGGGCTCTCGGTCGTTGGGGCGGCCGGAACCCGGTCGCGTACGTTGAAGTAGTAGGACGCTCCGCGCCGTGGCGGACGTCCGGACATCGAGCCGGCGCACGGTGCCGCCGCGCGGACGGCGCCGACCGGGACCGGATGCACCATGAGCTGGACTTCCCCGACACGTTCGACCGCACTCCTGCTCCTCCTATCGGCGGCCGGCCCCGCGTCCGCGCCGGCGCAGGACGGGGACGGGTGGAACGCGCCGCGGGCGCTGGAGTTGATCGAGCGGGCGCGGGAGCGGCGGCATCGCCCCCGGGCCGACACCGCGCTGCGCAACTACCAGGCGAAGGCGACGGGGTACGTCTACTTCTTCCTGGACCGCCGGGACACGAACGAGCGTACGCTGGTGAAGGTCGACCAGGTCGCGCTCGAGGTGTACTGGGCCGCGCCGAACCGGACGAAGCAGCGAATCATCGGGCTGCGCGACCGGAAGGCGCTGCCGAACAACATCCACTACCACCTGGATCACCTGACCGTGGTCCAGAACGAGTTCGACGACCGGATCCGCCTGGGCGACGGCGACGAGGTGCGCGACGTGCTGCACCCGGCCGCGCGGCACTCGGAGCGGGTCTACGATTTCCGCGTCGCCGACTCGCTCACGCTGCGTCTCGGCGGCGCACCGGACCCGATCCGCGTCTACGAAGTCGAGGTCCGGCCGAAGGATCCCGAGCGCCCCGCGTACGTCGGATCGATCTTCGTCGACCGCGCGACGGCGGACATCGTGCGGATGACGTTCACGTTCACCCCCGCCTCGTACGTCGACCCGCGGCTCGACTACATCCGCATCTCCCTGGACAACGGCCTCTGGGAAGGGCGCTACTGGCTCCCCTACGAGCAGCGCATTGAGCTCCGGCGGCAGGTGCGGCAGCTCGATTTCCCCGCGGGCGGGGTGATCCGCGGGACCATGCGCATCGGCGACTACCGCTTCAACCAGGGTTTGTCGGACCGGTTCTTCCTCGGCCCGCGCGTCGTGGCGCTACCGCAGCGCATGCGGGAGGCGTACCCGTTCGAGAAGGACCTCTTCGCCGAGCTGGACGCCGAGGGTCTCGCGCCGATGCCGGAGCTGAGCGACCTGCGCGAGCGTGCCGCGGAGCTGATCGGAGCCGGCCGCCTGAGCGGGCTGCCGCGCGTGCGGCTCTACCTCCCGAACGCGTCCTCGCTGTTCCGGTACAACCGGGCGGAGGGCGCGTACCTCGGGGCGGGCATCGCGTACGCGCCGACCGCGGCGACGACGATCGACGTCAGCGGCGGCTACGCGTCCGGCCCCGGCCACCTCGCGACGACCGTCACCGCATCGACGACGCTCGGCGACCCGACGACGTTCCGGCTCCGCGCCGAGCGCAACGCCGTGCACGACCTCGGGCTTCGACGCGGGACCGCCGGCGTGTTGAACACGCTCTCGGCCGCGCTCGCGGGAGAGGACTTCCTCGACCCGTACTACGTGGATGGCGTCGGCATCGAGCTCGAGCGCCGGCTCGGTGGACCCTGGGCGATCGGCCTCGGCGCGGCGTACGAGCGGCACGCGAGCGCCCGCCTCGAGGAGCCGTCCGCGGCGCTGGATGAGGATGCGACGTTCCGACCCGTCGCGCCCGTCGATGAAGGCACGCTCCTCGCCGGGCGCGCCTCGCTCCGCCGCGAGCCGCCCGCCGCGCGCGGCGGCGGCTGGTCCGCCGCACTCGAGCTCGAGGCCGGCCGCCTCGACGGCGCGTACGTCCGGCCCGTACTCGCCGCCGATGCACGCTGGGCCTCGGCGGACCGGGGAACCCGGCTCCTGGCCCGCGCCGCCGGCGGGATGGTCTTTGGCGATGCGCCGGCCCAGCGGCTCTTCCTCCTCGGAGGCCAGGCGACGATCCCGGGCTACCCGTACCGCTCGTTCGTCGGCGACCGCTTCGCCGTGGCCGACCTCGAGCTCTCCCGCCGGCTCATCGGCCCCTGGGTCCGGCTACGCACGCTGGGCGCAGTCGGCTGGACCGCGCTCCACGAGGCCGCCGTGCCCGGCGGCTGGGACGCGGCGCCCACGGAGGGGATCCGCGCCAGCGCCGGACTCGGCCTCGGCCTCGTCTACGACATCCTGCGCGTGGACTGGGTCCGACCGCTCGACGGCTCCGGCGGCTGGACGACGATCCTGTCCGTGAGCCCCGACCTGCTCGACATCCTCTGAGCCGCACGCCGCCGCGGCTCACGCGTCGTCGGCCTCCTCTGCCGCCCCGACCGCGACCGCCTCGCCGCGGCCGTTCGGCGCGCCGAGCAGCACCAGCTCCCGGACATGAACCTCCGCCGTCGGAATCGTGACGCCGTTCTTCTCGAAGCTGTCGTACTCGATCCGCCCCTCGACGTACAGCCTGTCGCCCTTCCGCACATATTCCTCGGCGATCTGCGCCAGCCGGTCCCACAGCGTGAGCCGGTGCCACGCCGTGCGGTCCTCGAACCCCTCGCCCCTCGGCACCCGCCGACTCGTGGCCAGCGACAGATGCGCGACCTTCGTGCCCGCCGCCGTCGTCGCGACGTCCGGGTCCCGCCCCACGTTGCCCACCAGGATCACCTTGTTCACCGAGCGGCTCATACGTCGCCTCCCTGACGATCGCGCCCGACGCGACCCGCGCCGCCCGGCGCGGCCGCGTCCGGCCGTTGCGTTGCGCGTCGAAGCTCGCGCCGTCAGCGGGGCGGCGGAATGACTGGATGGGGCGATTTCGTCACTTGCACTCGAACCAGTTCTCGCCCACGCCGATCTCCACCTCGAGCGGGACGTCGAGCAGGAACGCGCCCTCCATCAGCTCCTTGACCAGCGCGCGCGCGGCGTCGACCTCGCCCTTCGGCACCTCGAAGACCAGCTCGTCGTGCACCTGGAGGAGCATCCGCGCGCTCGAACGGCCGTCCGCCAGCGCGTTGTGGATGTCGATCATCGCGAGCTTGATGATGTCGGCCGCGGTGCCCTGGACGGGTGCGTTCGTGGCCGCGCGCTCGCCGAACTGGCGGATGTTGTAGTTGTCGCTGTTGATCTCCGGGATGTAGCGCCGGCGGCCGCTAAGCGTCTCGACGAAGCCGTGGGTCTTCGCGTGCTCGATCTGCTCGTCGAGGTAGCGGCGCACGCCCGGGAACCGCTGGAAGTAGGCATCGATGAACTGCCGCGCCTCGGCGTTCGACGTGCCGAGCCGCTGCGCCAGCGCGAACGGGCCGATCCCGTAGATCGTCGCGAAGTTGATCGTCTTCGCCGCGCCGCGCATCTGCGGCGTCACCTCCTCGGGGAGCACGTCGAAGACGAGTGCGGCGGTCTGCCGGTGGATGTCGACGCCGCGACGGAACGCCTCGACGAACGCCGGATCTCCGGACAGGTGCGCCAGGATCCGCAGCTCGATCTGCGAGTAGTCCGCGGCGAGGAACACGTGGCCCTCGGCCGGGACGAAACCCTTGCGGATCTCCGCGCCGATCTCCGTCCGGATCGGAATGTTCTGGAGGTTCGGGTCCGTCGATGAGAGGCGCCCCGTCGCAGCGACCGTCTGGTTGTAGTTCGTGTGCAGTCGGCCCGTCTCCGGGTTGACCAGCTTCGGCAGCGCGTCGACGTACGTTCCCTTCAGCTTGTCGAGCTGGCGGTACTCGATGAGCAGCTTCGGCAGCGCATGCCCCTGCGATGCCAGCGTCTCCAGCACGCTCGCGTCCGTCGACGGGCCCGTCTTCGTCCGCTTGATCACGGGGAGACCCAGCCGTTCGAACAGGATCTCCCGCAGCTGCGGCGTCGAGCCGATGTTGAACTCGCCGCCGGCCAGCTTGTAGATCTCCTCCCGGATGAGCGCGAGATCGCGGTCCAGCTTCTTCGCGACCTCGGCGAAGAAGCCGGTGTCGATGCGGATCCCGGCCCACTCCATGTCGGCCAACACCCGGACGAGCGGCATCTCGACCTTCTCGAACAGGTCCTCCAGCGCGAAGCGCTCGAGGTCGGCGCGGAACAGGTCGCGCAGCCGCAGCGTCACGTCCACGTCCTCGCACGCGTACTCGACGACCCGGTCGATCGCGCACTCCGCGATCGGGATCTGGTCCTTCCCCTTCCCGCACAGCTCCTCGTAGGTGATCGTGCGGTGGTCGAGGAACTGGAGCGCGAGCGAATCCATCCCGTGCTCGCGTCGGCCCGGGTCGAGGACGTACGACGCGATCATCGTGTCGAACTCGATGCCGCGCAGCTCCACGCCGGCGCGCCGCAGCACCAGCAGGTCGTACTTCAGGTTCTGGCCGATCTTCCGGACCGCGGGGTCCTCGAGCAGCGCCACGAGCGGCCGCATCGCCGGCGACGTCAGCGCCGGAAGGTTGAGCGCCGCGCCCGCGCCCGACGCGTCGTCGGCACGCCCCCCGGCTTCCGCCGACCCGAGCTCGGGCGCGGCCGGCGGCCGGTGCGCGAACGGGAGATAGAACGCCTCTCCCGGCTCCAGCGCCAGACTGATACCGACCAGGTCGGCACGCATCGGGTCCGTGTCCGTGGTCTCCGTGTCCACGCAGACCTCGCCCTTGCCACGCACCCGCTCGACCAGCGCCGCCACTTCGTCGACCGACGTGACCAGCCGGTAGTCGCTCTTCTCCCGCACTGCGTCTTCGACGGGCGACGCCAGCTCGCGGGCCAGCGAATGGAACTCGAGCTCCGTGAACACCTGCCGCAGCGCCTCGCGGTCCGGCTCCTCGACGCGCAGCGCCTCCAGGTCCAGCTCGATCGGCAGGTGCGTCTGGATCGTCACGAGCTCCTTCGACAGGAGGACCAGGTCCCGGTGCGCCTCGAGCGCCTCCCGCGCGCGCTTCGCCGAGATGCCGTCCACGCGCGCAAGGATCTCCTCGACGGGGCCGTACTCCTCGATCAGCTTGATCGCCGTCTTCGGCCCGATCCCCTTCGCGCCGGGGACGTTGTCCGACGAGTCGCCGATCAACGCCAGGTAGTCCGTCACCCGCTCCGGCGGCACGCCCAGCCGCTCCGACGCGTTGCGCGTGTCGACCCACTCCTCCTCGATCCCCGACGGCCCGCCCCGGCCCGGGTTCAGCAGGCAGACCCCCGGCCGGATGAGCTGGTAGAAGTCCTTGTCGCCCGAGACGATCACCGCCTCCAGCCCCGCGCTCACCGCCTTTTCCGCCAGCGTTCCGATCACGTCGTCGGCCTCGTGGTCCGGGAGCCGCAGGGTCGGGATGCGGAACGCGTGCAGCAGCTGCTCGATCCGCGGGATCGACGCCTTCAGCTCGTCCGGCATCTTCTCCCGCGTCGCCTTGTACTCCGGGTAGAGCTGCTCCCGCTGGCTCGTCCCCGCGTCCAGCACGACGCCGAGGTAGTCCGGCTCGTGTTCGTCGAGGATCTTCTGCAGGAATTTCGTCACGCCCCACGCCGCCGAGGTGTTCTCGCCCCGCGACGTCATCAGCGGACGGCTGATCATCGCGAAGAACGAGCGGTAGATCAGCGCGTAGCCGTCCACCAGGAACAGGCGCGGCCGCGTCTTCGTCGGCTTCTCGACCATTCGGCTTCCCCGTTGGAGTTTCGCTGACACCACTAATACCCCGTCGAGGGGGTTCTGTGCAATCGCGTGTGCGAAAACGCGGGGCTCGGGCGACACGCCGGCGCGCGCGACACCGCCCGGCTGAAACCTCGCCGCCCCGCCCCTCCGTAGAGGGTCGATCGCCGCGCTACGAAGTCGGTCGCCGCGAACCCGGATTCCACGTGGCCGGAGTCGACACCCGCGCCGGACTGGAGGTGACACATGAGACACACGCTGGAGGTCTGGATGAAGGACTTCCTGCACGGGGCGCGCGGCCTGCTCCGCGCGCCGGGATTCACGCTCGTGACCGTGGCGACGCTCGCGCTCGCCATCGGCGCGAACACGGCGATCTTCAGCGTGGTCGACGCCGTGCTCATCGATCCGCTCCCCTTCCCCGACGCCGACCGGCTCGTCTCGATCCGAGGATCCGCGCCCGGCTCCGACCTCCCGGCGGAGTTCGGCCTTGCGGACGAGGTCTTCGTCCAGTACCGCGACAACGCCACCATGCTCGAAGGGCTGGGCGCGATCCGCGGCGGCCAGACCACCGTCCGCGCGGAGGAGCAGGCCGACCGGCTCTTCGTCGCGCTCGCGAGCGCTTCGCTCTTCTCCACGCTGCGCGTGACGCCGATCCTCGGGCGCCTGCCCGCGCCGGACGACGGCGAGGACGTGGCCGTGATCAGCCACTGGCTCTGGACCTCCTGGTTCGGCGGCGATCCCTCGGTCGTGGGCCGATCGATCGAGGTGAGCGGCCGACTGGTGACCGTGATCGGCGTCATGGGCCCCGAATTCACGTTCCCGAACGATCGCCTCGCCCTCTGGATCCACGGGCAGTTCGAGGAAGAGGAGATGGCGCTGACCGATGGCGGCGCAGGCGCTCTGAACCTCGTCGGCCGGCTGGCGCCCGGCGCGACCCGCGAAGGACTGGCGGCGCAGCTCGCGATCCTCGTCCGTCGCGTACCCGAGCGGTTCGGCGGCTCGGCCGAGTACCAGCGCCTCATCGAGCGGCACCGCCCGATCGTGCGCTCGCTCGCGGACGAGCTCGTCGGCGACGTCGCGGGGCCGCTCCTGCTCCTGTTCGGCACCGTCGGCATCGTGCTCCTGATCGCGTGCGCGAACGTGGCCAATCTCTTCGTCGCCCGGTCGGAGAGCCGGCGCCAGGACCTCGCCGTGCGGCAGGCGCTCGGCGCGGGGCGCGCCAGCCTCATTCGCTCCCAGATGGCGGAGGCGCTGCTCCTGGCGGCGCTCGGCGGCGCGATCGGCGCGCTCCTCGCCTGGGCCGCCGTGCCGCTGCTCGTCCGCGCGGCGCCGGACGGCATACCGAACCTCGCCAAGGCCGGGCTGGACCCCGGTTCGCTGCTCTTCACCGCGGGCCTCTCGATCCTGGCCGCGTGCGCGTTCGGCCTGCTGCCGGCCATCCGCTTCTCGCATCCCCGACTCGCCGGCGGGCTCCGGCAGGTCGGCGGGATCGGAACCGCGACCGGCAGCCTCGGCCGCCATGCGCTCGTCGTCGTGCAGACCGCCTCGGCGCTCGTCCTGCTGGTCGGCGCCGGACTCCTCGTCCGCAGCTTCGTCGAACTCACCCGCGTCGACCCCGGGTACGACACGGAGGACATCTTCACGTTCCAGATCGCACCGGAACGCGCCGAGCTCAACGACGGGCCGACGTACGCACGGTTCCACCAGACGTTCCTGGACCGCCTGTCCCGGCTGTCCGGCGTGGAGTCGGTCGGGCTCTCGCTGCTGCTCCCGCTGGACGAGGGGGCGGCGGCTGAGCGATTCGCCTCCGAGCGCACCGAAGCGGCGGGCGGCGTGCCCCCGCTCCTGCGCTTCACCGCGATCGGCGGCGACTACTTCGCGACGATGGGGATCTCGCTCCTGCGCGGCCGCGCCTTCGGGCGCGACGATCACGTCGTCGGACGGAACAACGCGATCGTCAGCGCCGCGGCCGCCGAGCTGCTCTGGCCCGGGGAGGACCCCCTCGGCAGACGCTTGCGCTTCGCCTCGGACACGATACACTGGTTCACCGTCGTCGGCGTCGTCGAGGACATCCTGCTGGAGGATTTCCGGCAGACGGCGGTCGACCCGATGGTCTACCTGCCCATGGTCGGGCCCGAGCCCCGGAGCTGGGCCGTCGGCTCGCCGGCGTACGTCGTCAAGTCCGCCCGCGCCAAGTCGCTGGCCCCGGAGATCCGCGAGCTCGTTCGCGAACTCGCCCCCGAATCGCCGATGTACCGGATCTTCACCATGGAGGGGCTCGCCGCACGATCGATGGCCCGGCTCTCGTTCACGATGATCATGCTCGCCGTCGCCGCCGGGCTCGCGCTCGTCCTCGGCGCCGTCGGGCTGTACGGCGTCCTGTCGTACATCGTCACGCAGCGCACGCGCGAGATCGCGGTCCGCATGGCGCTCGGCGCGCAGGCGCCACAGGTCCGCCGCATGATCGTCCTCCAGGGCGGCCGCGTCACGCTGGCCGGCATCGCCATCGGCCTGGTGCTCGCCCTCGCGGTCACCCGGCTGCTGGCGAGCCTCCTCTACGGCGTGGGGCCGATGGACGCGACGACGTTCGCTGCGATGTCGGCCGTGATGCTCGCCACCGCCGTGCTCGCGAGCTACGTTCCGGCACGGCGGGCGTCGGCCGTGGACCCCATGACGTCGCTGCGGGCGCAGTAGCTCGACTCATGCCGTCTCGCCTACGAACCGGCCGGTTCGGAGGAGGGCGGCTCATGAACCCCGCGGCGATCGCGCCGGGGCAGCCGCCTGCCACACGCTCAACCTGACCCGGAGAACCGAATGCGCACTCACGTCACCGTACTCGGATGGCTCCAGATCCTGCTGGGCGCATTCGACGCGCTCATCGCCCTGGCCACCTTCGGCGCGATCGCCGGCGCCGGCCTCCTCGCCGGACTCTCCGGCGAGCCCGGCATGCCCATCATCGGCGGCGTGCTCGGCACGATCGTCGGCTTCCTGGTCCTGCTGACCGCCATCCCGAATCTGCTGGCCGGGTTCGGACTGCTCGCCCACAAGCCCTGGGCGCGCATCCTGGCGCTGATCCTGGCCGTGCTCAACGCGTTCAAGTTCCCGTGGGGCACCGCGCTGGCCGTCTACACGTTCTGGGTGCTGCTGCACGCCGAGACGAAGCGGATGTTCCGCGGCGGGTGATCGCCCGCTTCGCGGGGGTCGGCTTCACGCAGTGGCGCCGGGTCGGGTACGAGGCGCCCGGGTCCGGCGTTGCGGACTAACCAGCCCGGCTCGAACACCCACGAGCAAAGGCGCCCCGCCAGCCTCCTCGCTGGCGGGGCGCCCCGGCCCGGCATTCAATGGCCCGAGGTCCTCAGACGCGGCTCACGTTGGCCGCCTGGAGGCCCTTCTCGGTCTGCCGAATCTCGAACTCCACCTCCTCGCCTTCGGCCAGCGTCTTGAACCCCTCCATCGTGATCGCGGAGAAGTGCACGAACACATCCTCGCCGTCGGCCTGTTCAATGAAGCCGTAACCCTTGGCATCATTGAACCACTTGACCTTACCTCTGGCCATTGAAGCAGTCCTCCTACAATGAGGTTGATGCAGGTCCTACTGCCCAGCGTGGACCAAGCTAAAGAGCCCGTATTGTCGATGTCAAGCAAAATTTTGTTTTCGGAACGTCAAGGAAGTGGCGCCATTGCGGCCCATGCGACGATGCCCGCGGCGGGCGCGAGCCAGAGGTTGTCGTCGAACGGGACGGGGAGCAGTTCGAGCACGGTCGTGGTCGCGGCGGTGACGACGGCGGGGGCGAGGTCCATGCCGGGCATGACCCAGGCGGCCGGGAGCGAGGCGAAGAAGCAGGCCAGGCCGCCTTCGAGGCTTTTGCCGGAGGCGAACCTGTTGCGGCCGAGGGCGCGCCCGGCGAGGGCCGCGGCGGCGTCGCCGATGCCGCCGACGACGATGCCGATGGCGGCGTAGGCCGGCGGCAGGAGGAGTACGGCGATGGCGAACCCTGCCGCAAGGGTGGTCGCGCCGGTGGTGCCGCGGTGCTCGCGTTCACGGAGCATTCCGCCGAAGGCGCGTTCGAAGAGGCGGCCGAACGTGGCGCTGCGTCGTCGGGCCTCCTCGATGGCGACGGCGACGAGGAACGTGCCGAGGAACAGCCAGGGCGTCGCGACGGGAGGCGCTTCGAGCGCGACGGCGCCCGCGGCGATCGACGCGAGGACGTGGATCGCCTTGCGGGAGAGCTCGGGCCCGCCCGGCCGGGGGCGGGCGCCGCCCCGGGAGTTCGACCGGCGGATCAATTACCGGCCTTGCGTGGGGGCGGCGCCGGCGGCGCCGGTGTCGGGGGCGTTCCCGGCCGCAGCGCCGGCCGGTTCGGCGACCGCCTCGTCGTACAGCGCCGCGTAGACCCGGGCGTTCTGCTGAACGACCTTGACGTAGTGTCGGGTCTCGGCGTAGGGGATGCGCTCGGCGAAGAGTTCCTCGTCGCGGTATTCCGGGAAGTTGGACCAGCGGCTGACGCGGTGCGGCCCGGCGTTGTACGCGGCGAGAACGGAGGTCAGTCGGTCGCCGAAGCGGGACATGAGCTGGGCGATGTAGCGGGTCCCGAGATGGACGTTGATCTCGGGCTTCTCGAGCAGGCCCGTCTGGAACGACTCGATCCCGGCGGTGCGGGCGAGTGCGGAGCCGGTCTGGGGCATGATCTGCATCAGGCCGATCGCGCCGGCCGGGCTCTTGATCGCGGCGGTGAACAGCGACTCCTGCCGGATGAGTCCGGCGACGAGGAACGGGTCGAGGCCGCGCTCGCGTGCTTCGGCGACGATCAGCTCCCGGTAGGGGAACGGGTAGATGATCCGGAGCAGCCGCGGGTTCCAGGCGCCTTCGCGCTCGTGGATCTCCCAGCCGAGGCCGATCCCGGTGAAGGTGAAGCCGCGGTCGTTGAACGCCTCGGCGAGGGCGTAGAGTGCGCCGTCGCGCTTGAGGAAGTGGCGCTTGAGCCGTTCGAGCTCGAACTCGGCGGCGGCATCCTGGCCGAGCTCGCGGAGCAGGTCGAGGCGGACGAGCGCGCCGGCGACTTCCTCGCGGATGGCGGGATCCTCGGGCGGCGCCGCCTCCATGGCGAAGTCCCAGAAGTCCTGGTCCAGCTCCTCGGCGGCACGGAGTCCGTACCAGCTAATGGGGTCGGCCCGGCGGACCTCGCGAAGCCGCTCGCGGACCAGGCCGTGCTGACCGAGCTGTTCGTAGCACTTCGCCGCCCAGTACGTCGCCTGCTGGTACCGGCGCCCGTCGGGGTGGAGGCGGCGGTACTCCTCGAAAATCGACGCGGCGCCCTCGTAGTCCTCCTCGACGAACGCGAGCCCGCCCAGCCGCATGAGTGCGAGGCCGGCCTCGTTGATGCTCGGCGCGATGGCCGCGGTGCGGCGGTAGTACTCGCGCGCGGTGTCGAGGCGGCCGGCGTCGTGGTCGAGGTCGGCGACGAGGAAGAGCGCTTCCGCGGCCGCGCGCTCGTTCGGGAACCGCTCGGCGGTACGCAGGAAGGTGGCCCGCCCGTCGTCGGCCCGTCCCTGGCGGTACTGGGCGCGGCCGGCGAGGAAGAGCGCCTCGGCGCCGATGCGGTCGTTGGGTGCGGCATCGGCGAGGGCGAGGAGCAGCCGCTCGGCCTGGCCGTACCGGCCCTGGCGGTAGTAGCTGCGCGCAATTTCCAGCCGGACCTGGCCGCGTTCCAGCCCGGTGCCGCGCCCGGCCGCGAGGTACGCGTTGAGCCCGGCGCGGGCACGGTCCAGGTTGCCGTGCCGCAGGTACAACCGTCCGATGCGGAGCTCCTCTTCGGGCGAGAGGCCCGGCAGCTCACTGAGCTTGCGTGCGGCGTCGACGGCGGCGATCGCGGAAGGCGCCGCCTCCATCGCCCGCCGGAAGGCGCCCTTCGCCGCTGTCGTGTCGCCCTGGAGCAGTCTCAGGTCGCCACTCGCCACCCACGCCGCCGCGCGGCGGCCGGCGTCCTCGAGCGCGTTCGCCGCGGCCGTCGCGGCCTGCTCGGCCCCGGCCAGGTCGCCGGCGTTGACGTGGGCATCGACGCTGATCCGCCACCCCCACTCCCGTGCGAGGTACGGGTCGACCGCGTCCAGCCGCGCGCGCACTGTCGCCGTGTCGCCCGCCTCGGCGGCCGCGCGTGCGGCGAAGACGGCGGCCCAATCGCCGAGCTCGGGCACGCCTTCGGCGGCGCGGTCGAAGGCGCGGACCGCCTCGCCCGCGTTGCCGGCGCCGGCGAGCGCGAGTCCGCGGCGCCACTCGGCGAGGCCGCGCTCGCGGCCGCCGGCCGCGGCCACGGCCAGGTAGTGGCCGAGTGCATCCTCGCTCTCGACGAACCGCCCCAGCTCGAGCCGGCTCTGGCCGAGCAGGCTCCAGCCGAGCCCGTTCGCCACGCTGTCCAGCCAGTCCCGACCGGCCAGCAGCCGCTCGACCCGGGCCCAGGCGCCCCACCCCGCCTCCGCCTGCGCGGCGAGCAGGATCGTCTCCGGCTCCGGATCCGGGACCGTGGCGAGGTACTCGCGCAGGATCCGGCTCGCGCGCCAGTAGCGCCCCTGCCGCATCGCCTCGAGCGCCTCGGGGGGCACCTCGGGCGTTTCCGGCCCCGGCGCCGCCGCCGTCGTGCCGACCGAATCGAGGAGCGCGGGGCCGAGTGCCGCCGCGAGGAAGAGAACTGCGATGACGAGGTACCGTGAAAACATGTGCCGCACCCCGGCGAACCCTGGACCTGCCGTGTGGGGCGGCCCGTCGGGCCGCCCCACCGACGCTTCATTGCAACCTGTACGCCGCGGGTGCGTCCGCGGCCATCAATGCGCCGAACCGACGGCGCCCGTCAGCGCCGCCGCCGGATCCTGCTCGCCGCCGCGCGGAACGAGCTCTGCGATACCGGCGTCAGCTCGTACCGCTCGAAGCCGTTACGGTCCACGAAAACCAGCACCAGGCGCCCCGTCGGGCTCCGCTCGTACGTCCACTCGTACCCTCTCGGACGGGCCGTGACCTGGCCGCGGTAGCGGAGCTCCCGCACGAAGTCGGGCTGGCCCAGCACGATGAAGACCTCCCCGCGATCCGTCTTCCACCCGGCAAGGCCCGGCTCGTCGAAGTACAGCGACGCCAGACGGATCCGTTCGAAGAACTGTTCGCGGAACTCGTTCGCGGGCGTGGCGGCGAGCGGGTCGCGACGCGCCCAGAACCGCTCCCACAGCGCCGCCCGCTCGTCGCCGGTCGCTTCGCGCAACGAATCCAGCTCCTCGGAGGTCCCGATGTACGACAGGAACTCGAAGACCTCCTCGAAGTTGGCGACCATCCACTGGTCCGAGATCGTGACCACCAGCGGCACCCGGTCCGCCGTCCCGGCCGAATCCACCGTCGCCTCGATCCAGAACCGGCCCAGTGGCAGCGAGCCCGTCGGGATGTCCACCAGCGCGTACCGCACGCCGCTGCCACTCTCCGCCAGCGGCGCCTCGGTCCGCCAGACGACCTCCTCCTCGTCGTTCACCATCCGGACCTGCACCGGGTGCCCCGCGGGGTAGCCGTACGCCTCGAGGTACATCCGCGGCGCTTCGCCGCCGAACGGCACCGTGTGCCGCGGGTTCACGATCACTTCGGGCGCCACGTCCAGCGCCGCCCGCGCCTCCGCACGGTAGACGAAGATCGGCCGCGTCATCCGGCGCTCTCCCGCCCGATACGCCGGCACGTTCAACGTGTCCAGCGAGCGGAACCCGCGCGAACCCGTGCCGTCCCGCGCCTCCACCTCCACGGTGTAGCGCCCCGGCGTCAACGCGACCACCGTCTGATAGACGACGCTCTCGTCGGTCCGGCTCGTCTCGGCGAAGCTGGCGACCCGGACGACGCCGCGATCGTCCACTTTTCGCACCACCTGACTGTCCTGCTGGAAGGACAGTGAGACGGTGTAGCGCGCCGTGAACGCGCCGTCGTCGCGCTCGAATCGAAGCGCGCTGTTCGGCAGCGAAAGGCCGAAGACAACGTAGGTCGAATCGGCCGGGCCGGCCAGACTGGAAAAGCTGGCGACCGCCGGGAACCGCTCGGAGCCGGTCATCAGCCCGAGCTGCCGATAGACCTGCAACGGTCGCAAGATCACGTCCTGCGGCGACGGCGCTTCGGGCGCCGACGCCCCGCCGCACGCGGCCGCGAACGCGGCGGCGAGTGCGAGCGTCCAGAAACGCAAAGGGCCACCTCGCCGGTGGCCCCCGCGTGGCAAGGATTTCGCCATATGCCCCTTACACGGTGGAGGACCCCACTTCCAGGCCGTGCAGCGCATCGATCATTTTCTGTGCCGACTCCTCCATGTCGATCACCATGCCGTCGATCTTGGTCACGAAGTAGTTGTGCGCGATGTTGACCGGGATCGCGATGATCAGACCGGCGGCGGTCGTGATGAGGGCCACCTTGATGCCGCCGGCGACGAGCTGGGCATCGACCTCGCCCGCGGACTCGATCGCGGCGAACGCCTCGATCATGCCGACGACCGTGCCGAGGAAGCCGAGCAGCGGGGCGACGTTGGAGACGGTGGCGAGCCAGATCAGGCCGCGTTCGAGGGCGGCCATCTCGAAGAGGCCGACGTTCTCGATCGCCTGGCGGACCCGCTCGGTGCCTTCGTCCTTGCGCTCGAGGCCGGCCACGAGGATGCGGGCGGCGGGCGCGTTGGCCTCGCGGGCGAGCGCGAGCGCATCGTCGACGCGACGCTCGGCGAGCATCGAGTCCACCTCACGGAGGAACTTGCTCGTGCGCGCGCCCTTGAGGCTCAGCTCGACGAGCTTCCAGACGATGACGATGAGCCCTAGCAGCGCGGACGCGCCCAGGAACCACATCATCCAGCCACCGTCGTTCCACGTCTGGACCAGCCACTCGGTGGGCGAGAGCTTGGGCGCCTCAATGCCCGGGATCTGCAGCATGGCCAGTGCTAGGGTGCCGAAACTGCTCAATGTTGCCTCCGTCGGTATGGATGCGCTGCGCAGCGCTGGGACTTGGGTGGTATCTTATTACTTGACGAGGATTCGCAACATTCTAGACCGTTGCGACCGGCGTGTCAAGGGGTTTCGCGCGCGGCGCCTTCCTTGATGCACGCGGCGAACTGGCCGGACGCCATCCGGGTGAGGCGCGGGGTGGTGCGCACGCAGTCGGCATCCTTGAGGGGGTGGGGGCAGCGGGGGTGGAACGGGCAGCCGCGCGGCGGGGCGGCCGGGCTGGGCGGATCGCCGAGCAGCCGGGTGCGGCCGCCGTCGTGGGCGCGGGTGTCGGGGCGGTGTGCCGTGCCGCGCGGCCGGGCGACGGGGACGGCGGAGAGGAGCGCGCGGGTGTAGGGGTGGCCGGGCCGCTGGATGACGTCGCGTGCGTCGCCGATCTCGACGATGCGGCCGAGGTACATGACGGCGATGCGGTCGCTGACGTGCTCGACGACGCTGAGGTCGTGGGCGATGAAGAGGTAGGCGAGGCCGAGGCGGGCCTGGAGGTCGCGGAGCAGGTTGAGCACCTGTGCCTGGACGGAGACGTCGAGTGCGGAGACGGGCTCGTCGCAGACGATGAATTCCGGCTCGACGGAGAGCGCGCGGGCGATGCCGACGCGCTGGCGCTGGCCGCCGCTGAATTCGTGGGGGTAGCGTCGAGCGTGGTCGGGATCGAGTCCGACGCGTTCGAGGAGCTCGTGGACGCGTCGTTCGGCGGCGGCGCCGCGCGCCAGGCCGTGTACGCGGAGCACCTCGCGGAGCGCGTCGCCGACGGTCATGCGCGGGTTGAGCGAACCGAACGGGTCCTGGAACACGATCTGTGCGCGGCGCCGTAGCCGGCGCAGCTCCTGGTCGTCCATGCGGAAGATGTCGCGGCCGTCGAAGCGCGCGGTCCCGGCGGTCGGCTCGATGAGGCGGAGGATCGCGCGGCCGGTGGTCGTCTTGCCGGAGCCGGACTCGCCGACGAGGCCGAGCGTCTCGCCGCGGCGGATCCAGAACGAGACGTCGTCGACCGCGCGGACGTGGCCGGCCACGCGGCCGAACAGCCCTTTGCGGATCGGGAAGTATTTCTTGAGGCCGCGGACGTCGAGGAGCGCGTCCGGCGGCGCGGCCGGCCCGGCGGGCGAGCCGGCGCCGGACGCGTTCTCGTGCGCAGCGGGAATTCCGCGCTCGGCGTCGCTCATCGCTCCACGTCCCTTTCGGTTTCGGGCTCGCCCATCATCGGCCGGGGCGGCGCCTCAGGCGGCGCGACTTCCGGCGGCGGCGCCGCATGCTCGTCCGCCGCGCCGCGGTGCCAGCGCTCGGCGGGCGCGTCCGGGCGGCCCGCGCGGGTCCCTTCGTACGCGCCGGTCTCGCGCGCGACCTGCTCGCGTCGCTCCGGGTGCCGCTCCAGCCAGCAGCGCGAGGCGTGGTCGCCGTCGGCGCCGAAGAGGTCCGGCGCCGATTCGACGCACAGATCCCAGCCGTACGGGCAGCGGGGGTGGAACCGGCAGGAGACGGGCCAGGCGGTCGGGTTCGGGACGGAGCCCGGGATCACGGCGAGCCGGTCGACCGGCCGGCCGAGCCGGGGGATCGCCTTGAGCAGCCCCTCGGTGTACGGGTGCCGCGGATCGCGGAACAGCGCGTCGACATCCGCGCGCTCCATGACCTGGCCGGCGTACATGACGATGACCCGGTCGCAGACCTCGGCGACGACGCCGAGATCGTGGGTGATCAGGATCATCGCCATCCCGAGGCGCTCGCGCAGCTCCGCGAGCAGCTCGAGGATCTGGGCCTGGATCGTCACGTCGAGCGCCGTGGTCGGCTCGTCGGCGATCAGCAGCTCCGGCTCGCAGGAGATCGCCATCGCGATCATGACCCGCTGTCGCATCCCGCCCGAGAGCTGGTGCGGGTACGCGTCGGCCCGCCGCTCCGGGTCCGCGATGCCGACCAGCCGCAGCAGCTCGACGGCGCGCGCCCGGGCGTCCCGCGCCCCCATCCCGCGATGGTGGCGCAGCGCCTCCGCGATCTGGTCGCCGACCGGGTAGACCGGGTTCAACGACGTCATCGGCTCCTGGAAGATCATCGCGATGTCGTTCCCCCGGATCCGCCGCATCTCCTCCTCCGGCAGCTCCAGCAGCTCCGCGCCCCGGAACCGGATCGAGCTGCCCGGCTGGATGCGGCCCGGCGGCTGCGGCACGAGCCGCATGAGCGACAGCGATGTCACCGACTTGCCGCTCCCGCTCTCGCCGACGATCCCGAGCACCTCTCCCTTCTCCACCTCGAACGACACGCCGTCCACCGCGCGGGCGACGCCGCCCTCGGTATCGAAGTAGGTGCGCAGATTTTCGACTTCGAGCAATGCCATGGGGCTCCTGTCGTCCAGCAGACTCCGCGCGCCGGCCGCGGCGTGCGAGCGGCGCCGGGCGGGCGGCGGGCCGCGCCACCCGACCCGCAGCCGGCGAGCCGCATTCAGGACCGCAGACGCGGGTCCAGCGCGTCCCGCAGGCCGTCGCCCAGCAGGTTGAACGCGAGTACGGTCACCACGATCGTGAGGCCGGGGAACGTGGCGACCCACCAGGCGCTGATCAGCGTCTCGCGGCCGTCGGCGACCATGTTGCCCCACGTCGGCGTGGGCGGCGCGACGCCGAGCCCGAGGAACGAGAGCCCGGCTTCGAGCACGATCGTGTTGCCGATGCCGAGCGTCGCGGCGACGATCACGGGCGCGATCACGTTCGGTACGAGGTGCCGCAGGATGATGCGGGACCGGCTGAACCCCAGCGCGCGGGCGGCGGTCACGAACTCGCGCTCTCGCAGACTCAGCACCTCGCCCCGCACGATCCGGGCGGTGCCCGGCCACTGCGTCAACCCGAGCACGGTGATGATGAGCACGAGGCTCGGGCTGAACAACGCGATGATCATGATCAGGAGGACGAGGCGCGGGAACGCGAGCACCATGTCCGTGAAGCGCATGATCGCGGCGTCGACGCGGCCGCCGATGTAGCCGGCGATCGCGCCGAGAAGCGTCCCGATCGTGATCGCGATGGCGACGGCGACGAACGCGATCGAGAGCGACATGCGCGCGCCGAAGATGATGCGGCTGAGCACGTCGCGCCCGAACCGGTCGGTGCCGAGCGGGTGCGCCGCCGAAGGCGGCAGGAATCCGGTCCGCACGATGTCCTGCTGCGCGATCGGATCGTAGGGCGCGATCAACGGCGCCAGCAGTGCGATGAGGTAGAGGAGCCCGATGATGGCGAGCCCGGTCATCGCGAGCCGGTCGCGGCGGAGCAGGCGCGCGGCGATGCGCCACTGCGAGTCGCCGCCGGGCGCGGCGCGGCGCGGGCGGGCCCGGAGATCGCGCAACGCGCGGAACCAGACGGCCGCGAGCGCGAGCGCGAGCGTCGCCACGGCGACGTAGTCGTCGAGCGAGCCGTCGCGGGCGACGGCGGCGATGCGGTCACCGGCGAAGACGGCGACGGCGAGGAGCGCGCCCCAGGCGAGGAGCAGGAGCATGCCGCGGCCCCAGGCACCGATGAGGAGGTGGCCGCTCCCCGGCAGGACGACGGAGAGGAGGCGGGCGAGCGCCGGCGCCTCCGCCGGCGGCTCGAGGCCGTAGGCGCCCTCCTCCTCCGCCGGCACCGGGACCGGCTCCGGCGGCATCGACTCGGCATCGCCGATCAGGTGTCGGTGTGGTTCCGCCATGGCCGGCCCCTCAATCGTACCGGATGCGCGGGTCGACGGCCGCGTAGAGCAGGTCCGCGACGAGGCTGCCCAGGACGACCATCCCCGCGAAGAAGAAGCTGGTCGCCATGACGACGGGGTAATCGCGCTCGAAGATGGCCTCGACGATGACGCGGCCCATCCCGGGCCAGGCGAAGATGACCTCGACGAAGACGGCGCCGCTGAAGAGGAACGGCAGGTAGAGGCCGAGCAGCGTGATCACGGGGATCAGCGAGTTGCGGAGCGCGTGCTTGAGGATCACGGTGCGTTCCGGCAGCCCCTTCGCCCGGGCGGTGCGGATGTAGTCCTGGCGCACGACTTCGAGCATCTGGCCGCGCGTGTAGCGCGCGATCCCCGCGGCGAGCACGAGCGTCAGCGTGGCCACGGGGAGGACCATGTGCGCGAGCCGGTCGACGATGCGCTCGCCGAGCGGGAGGTAGTCGTACTCGATGCTCGTGACGCCGGTGGGCGGCAGCGAGATCGGCCACCCCCACTCGTAGGCCTTCAGCGCGAAGACGAGCATCAGCATGAGCCCGAGCCAGAACGACGGCATCGAGTAGAAGAACAGCGAGGTGACGCTGAGCGAGCGGTCGAGCGCGGAATGCTGGCGCACGGCCTGGAGCACGCCGACCGCGATCCCGAGCAGGAAGACCAGGACCAGCGACGCGCCGGCGAGGATGAGCGTGTTGGGCAGCGCGTCCAGGATGACGTCGATCACCGGCCGGCTCTGGCCGAAGGAGTAGCCGAAGTTGCCGGTCATGAAGGAGCCGATCCACCGGATGTACTGGATGTGGAGCGGCTGGTCGAGTCCGAAGTTGCGGCGGAGCTGCTCGATGACCTCCGGTGAGACGCCCGGGCTGACGTAGTACGCGGTCGGATCGCCGGGCGCCAGGTGCAGCACCGCGAAGATGAGCGTGGCGACGCCGAGCAGCAGCGGGATCGCGCCGAGAACGCGTCGGATCAGGTAGGCGGTCATCGAGGGTCCGGGCCCGGGTTCCTGCTTCGGCCGTGACTCCGGCCGCTAGCGCCCGCCGCCGGGCAGCGACCACTCCGCGATGCTGACGAGCTCGCCGCGCGGGTCCATGACCACGCCCTGCACGTTGCGCCGCGCCGCCGCGAGCTCGTTCAGCCAGAACATGAAGGTGAACGGCTGGTCCTCGTTCAACAGCTCGGCGAACTCGCGCCAGATGCGGCGGGCCTCGGCGGGGTCGGTCGCCGCGGCGCCGGCCTCGATCAACCGGTCGGCGCGCGGATTCGCGTACGCACTGCGGTTCGCCGAGCGCGGCACATCGGCCCAGCGGGAGTGGAACAGCGCCATCGGCGCGGATGCGACCTGGAAGTTGTCGAGGACCCAGCTCGTGAAGACGGCGTCGAAGTCGCGGGCGCGGTGCTGGGCGAGCATCGTCTGGAACTCGACGACGCGGACCTCCGCGGCCACGCCGACCTCGCGGAGCTGCGCCTGCACCGCCTCGACGATGGAGCGGTTCAGCGGCGCGTCGCTCGTCATGAGCGAGAAGCGGAGCGACGCGCCTCGAGCGTTCTCGCGGATGCCGTCGCCGTTGCGGTCGACCCAGCCGGCGTCCTCGAGCAGCGCGGCGGCGCGCGCCGGATCGTGGGGGAGCGGCTCGACGTCCGGGTCCAGCGGGCTCCACGGCGGGATCGGGCTGACCGCGGGCGTGCCGTAGCCGACGAGGAGCGCCTGGATGATCTCCGGCCGATCGATCGCCAGCGTCATCGCGCGCCGCACGGTCGCGTCCGTGAACGGCGGCCGGCGGTTGTTCCACCCGATGTAGTAGAAGGTGCGCCCCGGGAAGGCGAAGAGCTCCAGCGCGTCGTCGGCCTCGATCCGCTCCGCCTGGTCCGGGAAGACCGGGATGTCCACCTGCACGCCGCCGGTCAACAGCTCGGCCAGCATCGTCGGCGCCTCCGGGATGACCCGGAAGAAGATGCGGTCCGGCAGCGGCGGCCCGCCGAGCGCCTCGGGGAACGCGTCGTTCCGCTCGATCACCAGCAGCTCGTTCGCGCGCCGCTCGACGAAACGGTACGGCCCGCTGCCGACCGGCCGGAGGTTGAACGGCGCGGTCCGGAGCTGGTCGGGCGGCACGTTTTCGAGCAGGTGCTTCGGCATCGGCGCCCACCAGAAGTCCTCGATCGCCTGGGCGTGCGGCCGCACGAAGTCGAAGCGGATCGTGTACGGATCGACGACCGTCGCGCTCTCGACCTGCGACAGATACGCCGAGGCGAGGAGCGAGGCGGTGACCGGGTCCTTCGCCAGGTCGAACGTGAACTTCACGTCCTCGGCCGTGACCGGCCGGCCGTCGTGCCAGCGCACGTCCCGCCGCAAGCGGAACACGATCGCGGTGTCGCCGAGCATCTGCCACGACTCCGCCAGGTACGGCCGCACCTCGAAGTCTTCGTCGTACTGGATGAGCGGGGTGAAGAGCGCGTACTTGATCAGCTCGTCGGTGTAGATGTCCGTGTTGACCACGGAATTGAACGCGCCGAAGTCCGTGCGCATCCCGACGACGATGCTCCCGCCGCGGGCGCGTCCGCCTTCGGCGGCGCCGGGCTCGTCGCGGCGGCAGCCGGCGAGCGCCGCCAGCAGGACGAGACACGCCGCCGCGGCGCCGCGGAGGCCGGAAATCCGTCGCACGTCAAGCCGAAGCATCCACCCCTCCGATCCCATCGGGTCCGATCATCGTCGCCACGTCCATTCCTCCGACCGGAAACGGGCCAGGAGAGCACGGGCGCGGTCCGCGACCGCCGCTTCGAGCGCGCCGTCCTCGAGCCGGACGCCGAGCGCGTCCTCGAAGCCGCCGCGGACCGCGGCGACCAGCGTGTCCCAGGGCGGCACGCGGCCGAGGATGGCGTCGAGGGCGACGACGCCGGCGGACGCGCCGCGGTCCGGCGCCGCGAGCAGCTCCGCCGCCTCCCGCTGGTCGCCCGCCAGAAGCAGCGAGCCGTGCTGGAGCAGCGTGCGCCGCTCGGCGCGCTGCGCGCTCCCGACCAGCTTGCGCCCACCCACCACCACCTCGCCCGGCGCGGCGACGTCGAAACACGGCGCCGCCCAGTCCGCCCCGCGGCGCCGCCCACCGCGCACCGGCGGCTCCGGCGCGACCTCCGCCGGCACGCCCAGCCGCCGGAGCCCCGCGACCAGCGCACGATTGATCGCGCGATACGTCTCGCGCGGCGAGCCCAGCACGCCCACGGGGACCACGACCGCGTAGGTCAGCTCCCGGTCGTGGTAGACCGCCATCCCCCCGGTCGGCCGCCGAACCACGTGGATGCCGCGAGCCGACGCGGCGGTCGCAACTTCGGGGCCAGGCACAGGCTGGTTGCGGCCGAACGACAGGCACGGCGGCTCCCAACGATACAGGCGGAGGACCGGCCCGCCCCCCGCCTGCACGCGCTCCAGCAGCGCCTGGTCCACCGCCATGTTCTCGGCGCCCGTACGGGGTCGCTCGTCCGCGATCAGCCGCCAGTGCATGGTCGCTACGCCAGGCGCGCCCTCGCGGCCGCCACCGCGCCGCCTACGCGCCGCCGATGATGGCGCTCTCGTACGCCTCGATCGGCAGACAGGCGCAGACGAGGTTGCGATCCCCCGCGGCCGCGTCGACCAGCCCGACGGAGGGCCAGAACTTGTGCTCGCGCGTCCAGGGCGCGGGGAACGCGGCCTGCTGCCGTGAATAGGGACGATCCCACGCGTCGGCGGTCACGACTTCGGCGGTGTGCGGCGCGTTCTTGAGCGGGTTGTCCGCCCGGTCGTAGCGGCCCTCCTCGATGCCGCGGATCTCGTCGCGGATCGCGATGAGCGCGTCGCAGAAGCGGTCCAGCTCCTCGAGCGACTCGCTCTCCGTCGGCTCGATCATCAGCGTGCCGGCCACGGGGAAGCTGACGGTCGGCGCGTGGAAGCCGTAGTCCATGAGGCGCTTCGCGATGTCCGTCGCGTCCACGCCGCTCGTCGCCTTGAGCGGGCGCGGGTCGATGATGCACTCGTGCGCGACGGTGCCGCTCCGCCCGCGGTACAGCACCGGGTAGTGGCCCTCGAGGCGCTTCGCGACGTAGTTCGCGTTCAGGATGGCGACCTCGCTCGCGCGTTTCAGCCCCTCGGCGCCCATCATCCGGATGTACATCCACGAGATCGGCAGGATGCCGGGGCTACCCCACGGCGCGGCCGAGACCGGGCCGATCGCCTGCTCGCCGCCGGTCTCGACCACCGGGTGTCCCGGCAGGAACGGCGCCAGGTGCGCGGCGACGCCGATCGGGCCCATCCCCGGCCCGCCGCCGCCGTGCGGGATGCAGAACGTCTTGTGCAGGTTCAGGTGGCAGACATCGGCGCCGATGTCGCCGGGGCGGGCGAGGCCGACCATGGCGTTCATGTTCGCGCCGTCCAGGTAGACCTGGCCGCCGTTCTCGTGGACGACGCGGCAGATCTCCTTGACGTCGGTCTCGAAGATGCCGTGCGTCGACGGGTACGTGATCATGAGCGCCGCGAGCCGGTCGCGGTGCTGCTCCGCCTTCGCGCGCAGGTCGGCGACGTCGATGTTTCCGTTCTCGTCGGACTTCACGACGACGACCTTCAACCCGGCCATCGCGGCGCTCGCCGGGTTCGTCCCGTGCGCCGACTGCGGGATCAGGCAGACGTCGCGCTGCGCATCGCCGCGCGCCTCGTGGTATGCGCGGATCACCATCAGCCCGGTGAACTCGCCCTGCGAGCCGGCGTTCGGCTGGAGCGAGACGCGGGCGAAGCCGCTGATCTCCGCCAGCCACCGCTCGAGCTGGGCGAACAGCTCGCGGTAGCCCGCGGCCTGCTCCGCCGGCGCGAACGGGTGCAGCCGCGCGAACTCGGGCCAGGTGATCGGCAGCATCTCCGCGGCCGCGTTCAGCTTCATGGTGCACGAGCCGAGCGGGATCATCGACGTCGTGAGCGACAGGTCCCGCGCCTCCAGCCGCTTCACGTACCGCAGCAGCTCGTGCTCGGCGTGATAGCGGTGGAAGACGGGGTGCGTCAGGTAGCCGCTCGTGCGCGCGAACGGCGCGGCGTAGGCGGCGTCGACCTCCGCCGCGAGCTGCTCGGGCGTCCGCTCCACCGGCCGGTCGCCGGCGAAGACGGCGAGCAGTTCTGCGACGTCGCCCGCGGATACGGTCTCGTCCAGCGCGATGCCGATCGCGGTCGCGCCGAGCGGACGCAGGTTGATCCCGCGCTCGCGGGCGCGGGCGAGGAGCGCGTCGCGCGCGTCCGCGCCGACCTCGACGCGCACCGTGTCGAAGAACGTGTCGTGGGCGACGTCGTACCCCAGCCGCCGCACGCCGGCGGCCAGGACGAGCGCCAGCCGGTGCACGCGCTCGGCGATGCGCCGCAGCCCGTCGGGCCCGTGATAGACGGCGTACATGCTCGCGACGACGGCGAGGAGGACCTGCGCCGTGCAGATGTTGCTCGTCGCCTTCTCGCGGCGGATGTGCTGCTCGCGCGTCTGGAGCGCCATGCGCAGCGCGGGCCGGCCGGAGGCGTCGTGCGAGACGCCGATGATCCGGCCGGGGATCTGTCGCTTGTACTCGTCCTTCGTCGCGAAGTACGCGGCGTGCGGGCCGCCGTAGCCGAGCGGCACGCCGAAGCGCTGCGTGCTGCCGACGGCGATGTCCGCGCCCCACTCGCCCGGCGGCGTGAGCAGCGTCAGGCTGAGCAGGTCCGCCGCCACGGTGACGAGCGCGCCGGCCTCGTGCGCCCGGTCGACGAAGCCGCGGTAGTCGTAGACCGCGCCGTCCGTCGCCGGGAACTGGAGCAGCGCGCCGAAGACGCGGTCCGAGAATTCGAATCGCTCGTGGTCGCCGACGACGACCTCGATCCCGCGGGCGCGCGCGCGCGTGCGCACCACTTCGATCGTCTGGGGATGGCACGCCTCGGAGACGAAGAAGACGTCGCGCCCCTTCCCGACGGCGTGACTCAGCGCCATCGCCTCGGCCGCGGCCGTCGCCTCGTCGAGCAGCGACGCGTTCGCGATCGGCAGGCCGGTGAGGTCGATCACCATCGTCTGGAAGTTCAGCAGCGCCTCGAGCCGGCCCTGCGAGATCTCGGCCTGGTACGGCGTGTACGCCGTGTACCAGCCGGGGTTCTCCAGGATGTTGCGCTGGATGACGGGCGGCGTGATCGTGTCGTGGTAGCCCATCCCGATGTAGCTGCGGAAGATGCGGTTCCCGGACGCGATCTCCCGCAGCTCGCCCAGCGCCTCGTGCTCGCTGCGCGCGGCGTCCAGCGCCAGCGGCCGCCGGAGCCGGATCGCCTCGGGGATCGCCGCCTCCACCAGCGCGTCGAGCGAGTCGTAGCCCAGATCGTCCAGCATCTCGCGGATGTCCGCGTCGCTCGGCCCGACGTGCCGGCGCACGAATTCATCCGTGTACCCGAGCGTGTCTCCCGTATTCGTCATTCGTGTCTGCCCCAGAAACGTAAAACGGGCGGCCTGCCGCGCCCGCCCTTGTGCTGCCCACGCCGCCCCGTGGATACCCCGGCCGGGACGCAAATTTCCACGCGCCGGAGGCGCGGGACCACGACTCCCCGCGCCCCGGGCGGGTCACGCGGTGCGGCGCGCGCCGGCCGCGTGCGGCCGGCCTCAGAATTCGTAGCTCCGGCCGGGCTCCAGGACCACGGTCTCCGCCCGGTCGCCGACCATCCGCGCGAAGCTCTGCGGGTCCTGGCGGATCAGGTCGAACGTGTTGTAGTGCATCGGGATCACGACGCCGGGCTCGATGAATTCGACGGCGCGAGCGGCGTCCTCCGGCCCCATTGTGAAGTTGTCGCCGATCGGCAGGAGCGCGACGTCGACCCTGCCCTTCAGCAGCTGCATCTCCACGATCAGCGCCGTGTCCCCGGCGTGATACAGCCGCTTCCCCTTCAGATCGAGCCAGAAGCCGCCGGGCACCGTCGTGTAGATCCCCTCGGTGTCGCCGGCGACCTGCCCGCCGTGCAGCGCGGGCGTCATCTTCGCGTAGCCGAACGAGAACGCGTGCCCGCCGCCGATGTGCAGCGCGTGCGTGTTCTTCACGCCCTGCGACTCCGCGAACGACACGATCTCGAACGTCGAGACGAGCAGCGCGCCGGTCTTCCGGGCGAGCGCGATCGCGTCGCCGAAGTGATCGAAATGGCCGTGGCTGACGAGGATGAAGTCCAGCTCGTCGACCTGATCGGTCCCGATGTCCGCGACCGGGTTGTCGTCCAGCCACGGATCGAACATGATCCGCGAGCCCTCGTCCGTCTCCAGCGTGAAGCAGGAGTGGCCGTGCCAGGTCAGTCGTGCCATTGCGCTCACCCTCCGCTGAGAACGGCAGGCGGGCGCCGCACCGTGCGACGATCCCGGCCGGCCGGGAGCAGGGTCAGGATTCGCCGATGTGGTCGGCGTACGCCGCTTCGTCGAGGAGCTCGTCCAGCTCCCCGGGGTCGGTGACCCGGAGCTTGATCAGCCAGCCCTCGCCGTAGGGATCCCGGTTCACGAGGGACGGGTCGGCGTCGAGCGCGTCGTTGACCTCGACGACCTGGCCCGAGGCCGGGCAGTAGAGATCGCTGACCGCCTTGACCGCTTCCACGGTCCCGAACACCTCCATCTTCCGGAACTCGTCGCCGACCTTCGGCAGCTCGACGTAGACGATGTCGCCCAGCTCGCCCTGGGCGTAGTCGGTGATGCCGACGGTGTAGACGGATTCCTCCTCCGTCGGCTTGAGGTACTCGTGCTCCTCGGAGTACAGCAGCTCTGCCGGGATCTCCGACATCGTTCCTCCATCGCCTCTTTCGGATCCGGGGTCAGCGCGGTGAGAATAGACGAGGCGCCGCCGAGCGTCAAGCCCGCGCGGGCGCGGGCATCACGGGGATTCTTCGGCGTCGGCGCCGCCCGCCCCGGCGAGCTCGCGGAACGCGCTCAGACGACGGAGCACATCGGCGAGGCGATGCAGCTCGGACTCGACGACGCCGAGCGTTTCCCGGACCTCCGGATCCGTGATGGCCGGGTCGTCGAGCAGGAGCTGGACGTGGCCGAGCGCCGCCGTGAGTGGATTGTTCGCGTCGTGCCGCACGGCGCGGACCAGTTGCAGCGCGTGCGCCCACCGTGCCTCATCCATCGGGATCTCCAGGGCAGGACCGGGTGCGACCTCGAGGTACGGGCCCGGGCGCCTCGGCATCCCCGCGCGGCGCGGGGAATGCCACCCGGACGGGTGCGACCGGCCGCAAGTATACGGCGCGCCCGGGACGCGGATCAAGTCGGGATCCGGCCGGCCCACTCGTTGCGGAACCTTGGATGGTGCGCTGGAGTATGTGAGTCGACCGTGCCATCCGGCGCGGCCTGGGCCGCCGGCGCCGACCACCAGGAGGCGGCGACGGTGGACCGCGGGACGCACGAGCCCGCTGGTGTCCAGCCCGATCGTTCATTCAACGAAGGAGGTGATCCTTGTCCAGTCCGAGTACCCTGCGCAACTTGACACGGGCAAGCGATCGCCGTATCGGCGCCTAGCCGACGCGAAGCGGTTCACGTCCGCACCGACGAGTGCCGACACGGCATCGCGTCAGGTTCGCGGAAGCCCCTACGGCGCCGCCGGGAACTCCGGCGGCGCCGCTTTTGTATGCCGGCGCGGCAGGGCCCGTGATCTGCGGGGTGGTGTGCGACGCCGCGGGATGGCCGAGGCTGGCCCGGCACGACGGCGCGCCCTAACTTTCCGCCGCGTGCTATCGTGATGACGCGAACGCAAACGAGAATGAAGGAGTTTGTCCGATGTCCGTGGTTTCGCCCGAGATGGCGCACGCGCCGTTGACCGCACTTTCGGAGGACGAGGGCATGTTCCGCGACGCCGTCCGGCAGTTCGCGGAAGAGGTGGTCGCACCGCGGGTGCACGCGATGGACGATGCCGGCGCGATCGATCCCGACCTGCCGCCGCAGCTCTTCGAACTGGGCCTCATGGGCGTCGAGGTCCCCGAACGGTGGGGCGGCGCCGGGCTGTCGTTCTTCACCTCCGTCCTCGTCGTCGAGGAGCTCTCGAGGATCGACCCCAGCGTCGGCGTCCTCGTGGACGTGCAGAACACCCTCGTCAACAACTGCCTGCTGCGCTGGGGCACGGACGAGCAGAAGGCCCGCTACTTCCCGCGCCTGACGTCGGACACGATCGGGGCGTACGCACTCTCCGAGGCCGGCTCCGGCTCCGATGCCTTCGCCCTCGCGACCCGCGCCCGCCCCGACGGCGACGACTGGCGCCTCGAGGGCCGCAAGCTCTGGATCACGAACGGCGGCGAGGCGGGATTCTTCATCATCTTCGCGAACGCGAACCCGGAGGCCGGCTACCGCGGGATCACGGCGTTCCTCGTCGAGCGGGATTTCCCGGGCTTCAGCATCGGGAAGAAGGAGGACAAGCTCGGCATCCGCGCGTCATCCACGGTCGAGCTGATCCTGGACGACGTGCGCGTTCCCGCGGAGAACGTGCTGGGCGCGGTCGGCAACGGCTACAAGATCGCGATCGAGACGCTGAACGAGGGCCGCATCGGCATCGGCGCCCAGATGGTCGGCCTCGCCCAGGGCGCGCTCGACCACACGCTGCGCTACGTGAGCGAGCGCGAGCAGTTCGGCAAGGCGATCGCCGAGTTCCAGGGCGTGCAGTTCCAGCTCGCGCAGCTGCGGACGGAGATCGAGGCAGCGCGCCTGCTCGTCTACAACGCCGCGCGACTCAAGGATGCCGGCGAGCCGTTCCTCGCGGAGGCGGCCATGGCGAAGCTCTTCTCCTCGCAGGTCGCGCAGCGCGTCGCCAGCCAGGCGATCGACCTGTTCGGCGGCTACGGGTTCACGCGCGAGTATCCGGTCGAGAAGCTGTACCGCGACTCGAAGATCGGCACGATCTACGAGGGCACGACGAACATGCAGCTCCAGACGATCGCGAAGCACATGCTGCGGTAGCGCGGCGGCGGGGGCGGGGCGCGCCGTTCCGCCCCGCCCGTTGCGCGTTCGGAACCGGCCCGGGATCCGCGGCGCCGCGTCGACCGGGCGCGATCAACCGGGTACGACCGGTCGGCCCTCGGCCCGCCACGCGGCGATCCCGCCGGCGAGATTGATCACGTTGTCGAAGCCGTGAGCCTGGAGCACGCTCGCGGCGATCGAGCTGCGCGCGCCCGACTGGCAGTGGACGATCAGCGGCCGGTCCCTCGGCACGGCGTCGAGCCGGTCGGGGAGGTAGCCGAGCGGGACGTGGTAGAGCCGGCCACCCGCGGCCGCGGGCGTCTCCGGCAGGTGGCCCGCCTCCCATTCGGCCTGGCCGCGCACGTCCAGGATCGCCACGTCGCCGTCGCGCCGGGCGAGCTCTTCGGCCGTGATCTGCGGCACCGTCTCCAGCTCGCGTCCGGCGCCCCAGGCGTCGACGGCGTCGAGTCCGAAATAGCCGCCGATCCGGTCGAGGCCGATCATCGCCAGGTCCCTCACCGCCTCGTCCACGCGGCGCGCGTCCCGGTCGTCGACGATCAGGTGGAAGTCCCGGTCGTACGGCACCAGCCAGCCGGCCCAGGTGGTGAACGAACGGCCGAGCGGGATGTTGATCGTGCCCGGGACGTGCCCGGCCGCGAATTCCGCCGCGGCCCGCGTGTCGATCACGAGCGCATCCGCGCGGAGCCGCTCCTCCAGCCGGTCCGCGGGGAGCCGGTCCGGGCGGCGGAGCGCGCCCAGCAGCGCGGGCCCCTCCCGGTTGATCCGCTTCATCTGCGCGAAGTACTTCGGCGGCTCCGGCTGGCCCGTCAGCACGGCCCGCACGAACTCGTCCTCGTCCTCGATCCGGAACGCCCAGTTGTAGAGCCGCTCGTAACCCACCGTGCTGTGCGGGATCGCACTCAGCCCCTTGCCGCACGCGCTCCCCGCGCCGTGCCCCGGCCAGATCTGGAGCCAGTCCGGCTGCGTCTTGAACGTCCGGAGGCTGCGGAACAGGCGCCGCGCGCCGAGCTCCATCGTGCCCGTCGCGCCGGCCGCCCGCTCCAGCAGGTCGGGTCGCCCCACGTCTCCGACGAAGACGAAGTCGCCCGTCAACGCCGCGATCGGCCGGTCGGCCGACGCGCCATCCGTGACCAGGAACGTCATGTGCTCCGGCGTGTGGCCCGGCGTGTGGAGCGCCCGCAGCCGGATGTTGCCGACCCGGAACTCGTCGCCGTCGCGGAGGAGCAGCGTCGGGCGCTCGCCCGCGAACGCGTACTTCCAATCCTCGCCGCCTTCGTCCGAGAGGACCATGGTGGCGCCCGTCCGGGCCGCGAGCTCTCGCACCCCCGAGACGAAGTCGGCGTGAATGTGCGTCTCCGTCACGTACGTGATGCGGAGCCCCTCGCGCTCCGCCGCCTCCAGGTACCGGTCGATGTCCCGGGTCGGGTCGACCACCACCGCCTCGCCCGTCGCCGCACAACCGAGAAGGTAGCTGGCCTGGGCGAGCTTTCCATCGTAGAAACGCTCGACGATCATGGGCATCACTGCCTTTCCGAAGGTCGCCCTTCGTCCTTTGCTTCCGATCCATGTCCTGCGACCGCCCCCGGCCACCGCGCCGCCCCGCGCGGAGCGAACGGGCGACGGTGCTCAGAAAAGACATCGTTCCTCTCCACGCGCCGCCGCGCGGAGAGAACAGGCCGTTGTCCCGGTAGGGAATAGAACCCTCCGTGCCGCCGAGGAAAAGGGCGAGTGCGCGAGCGCGGCGTCCGGGCGTCGGCGTGGGGCGCCGGGCGCGGCCCGGACCGTGCAACGGTGAGCCGGGGTATCGAGACGCGGGGAAATTGCATCGGCCCGACCGCCGTCGTAGATTGGCGAACACTGTTCGGCGGTTCGGCGAAACGGCGCGCGGCCGGGGATGGCCGCAGCCATTGCTGCGTCAGGGGGTGCCATGAACGCGACGGTGCAGGTCAGTGAGCGGGAAGCCCGGGCGGTGGCCGAGGCGGCCCGCGAGAAGGATTGGACCAAGCCCAGTTTCGTGCGGGAGCTGTTCCTGGGCCGGATGCGGCTGGACCTGCTCTACCCGGCGCCGGAGCCGGATGCGGGAGCGGAGCGGCGGACGGACGAGTTCCTGGAGCGGGCCGAGGCGTTTCTGCGGGCGAACGTGGATGCGCTGAAGATCGAGCGGGAGGGCCGGATCCCGGACGCGGTGATCGAAGGGTTGAAGGAGCTCGGCGCGTTCGGGATGAAGATCCCGGAGGAGTACGGCGGGCTGGGGCTGTCGCAGCGGGGGTACAACCGGGCGATCTCGGTGATCGGCTCGTATTCGACGCCGCTGGGCGTGCTGCTCTCGGCGCACCAGTCGATCGGCGTGCCGCAGCCGCTGAAGATGTTCGGCACGGACGAGCAGAAGCGGAAGTACCTGCCGCGTCTGGCGAAGGGGGCGATTTCGGCGTTCGCGCTGACGGAGCCGGATGTGGGGAGCGACCCGGCGCGGATGAGCGCGGTGGCGGTGCCGACGGAGGATGGCGCCGCGTACGTGCTGAACGGCGAGAAGTTGTGGTGCACGAACGGCCCGATTGCGGACGTGATGGTGGTGATGGCGCGTACGCCGGCGAAGGACGGGAAGGGCCGGGGCGGGATCACGGCGTTCATCGTGGAGAGCGACTGGGAGGGGGTGGAGGTCGTGCATCGCTGCTCCTTCATGGGGCTGCGCGGGATCGAGAACGGGGTCATCCGCTTCACGGACGTGCGGGTGCCGAGGGAGAACGTGCTCTGGGGCGAGGGGAAGGGGTTGAAGCTGGCGCTGATCACGTTGAACACGGGGCGGCTGACGATCCCGGCGACGTGTGCGGCGAGTGGCAAGTGGTGCCTGAAGGTCGCGCGGGAGTGGAGCAGCGAGCGGAAGCAGTGGGGCGCGCCGGTCGGGCGGCACGACGCGGTGGCGCAGATGATCGGCGAGATGGCGGCGCAGACGTTCGCGATGGAGGCGATCGCGGATCTGTCGGCGCGGCTCGCGGACTCGGGCGAGTACGACATCCGGCTGGAGGCGGCGATCGCGAAGATGTTCAACTCGGAGGCGGCGTGGCGCATCGTGGACGACACGATGCAGATCCGGGGCGGCCGGGGCTACGAGACGGCGGAGTCGCTGGCGGCGCGGGGCGAGGAAGCGGTCGCCGTGGAGAAGATGATGCGCGACCTGCGCATCAACCTGATCTTCGAGGGATCGAGCGAGATCATGCGGCTGTTCATCGCGCGCGAGGCGGTGGATCCGCACCTCCAGCACGCCGGTGCGGTGCTCGATCCGGACGCGCCGCTCGGCGCGAAGGCGAAGGACGCCGCGGGCCTCGGCATGCACATGGCGGGCTGGGTCGCCGGGAACCTGGTCGGCTGGGGGCACTGGCCGCGCTACGGCGAGTTCGGCCGCCTGGCCCGGCACCTCCGGTACGGCGACCGGGCGGCGCGCAAGCTCGCGCGTACGCTGGCGTTCCAGATGGCGCGCCTGGGCCCGAAGCTGGAGAAGCGACAGTCGATCCTGTTCCGGCTGGTCGACATCGGCGCGGAGATCTTCGCGATCGCGGCCGTGTGCATCCGGGCGCAGGAGCTGCACCGCGCGAACCCGGGCGACGACGGCCCGCTGGTGATGGCCGACCTGTTCTGCCGGGGCGCGCGTCGTCGCATCGCGGAGCATTTCCGTGCGGTGGCGAGGAACGACGACGTGTTCCGCTACCGCGTCGCGCAGGAGGTGCTGGCCGGCGAGCACGCGTGGCTGGAGTCGGGCGTGGTCGACGGCGCGGGTGTCGCGCCGAGCGGCGCACCGCCGGCGGAGGTGCTGGAAGTGTCCGCGTAATCGCGCGATACGATCCTTGCGATTGCGGAAGGCGGGCCCTAAACTAGCAATCAGGCGCACGGTGTGCCCCTGGCCGGAGCCACGCCATGGCCCTGATCGCCGCACTCCTGCCCGACCACGCCGATCGTGGATGCCTGGCCGCGGCGGCACCGCCGCACGGAGTCGCCTGGGCCGGGAGCTGGCGTGACCTGTACCAGGTCGTGCGGACGAAGCCGGTCGCGGCGGCGGTCGCGGATCTACACGCGGAATCGAGAAAAGACGGGGTGTTGCGGGTGCTGCGCTTTGCACAGCGGTTCCCGCTCACCCCGATTCTCGTGTGGGGCGAGCTGGACGGGCGGGAGCTGTATCGTCTGGGGAAGGCGGGTGCGGCGGACGTGATCCTGGCGCGGGACGCGGATGACCGGCGGTTCCTGGCCGAGGTGCTGGACGCGACGCTGGACCGTGGGCTCGCGCCGCTCATCGACGAGCGGCTGCGGGGGCGCGTGTCGGAGGTGGCGCGGTCGTTGGTGCACGAGGCGGCGTCACGGATCCCGGACCAGATCCAGGTCCCGGACCTGGCGCTCGTGAGGGGCGTGTCGGTCTCGACGCTGGAGCGGCGCTGCGAGCGCTGGGGGCTGCCGACGCCGGGCCGGCTGCTGCTCTGGCTCCGGGTGCTGTACGGGTTGCGGTGGCTGCAGGAGCCGGGGCGGAGCGTGGAGTCGGTCGCGTCGCAGCTGGGATATTCGTCGGGCGCGGCGTTCCGTCGGGCGATCAAGGCGACGGTCGGCGGGCGCCCCTCGCCGTTGCGCAACCGGGGCGGCATCGAACGTGCGCTGGACCGGTTCATCGCCGAGTGTCCCGGCGATGGCGCCTTCCGGCGGGTCTCCTCCCTCGGGTGATCGAGATGGCCCGATACGACCGCATCGCACCGCTCCCCGCGCCGACGCGCGACCGGGCGTTCCCGGCGTGGCTGGTCCTGCGCGACCTGGAAGGGCGGGACCGGGACGTGGAGCTCGCGCGCCGCGTGCGGCTGCGGTTCCTGGCGCTGCGGCCGGTGCGTCGTCTGATCCGTCCGGGTGTGGACGCGGTGACGGCGGAGTCGTTCGACCGCCAGATCGAGGGGGTACGGGAGGAGCTGGGCCATCTGGGCGCCCGGGATCCCGAGCGAGTGCGGCTCGCGCGGTTCCTCCACCAGATCCGGAAGCGGACGCCGCTGGCGGTGACGACGGCGGCGCTGGACATGGGCGAAGTGATCGAAGCGGCGGGGCACCCGTACGGTGCCGAGGAGTTCTATCGCACGGCGCTGGAGCTGGCCGACGCGCACGACCTGACGCCGGAGCGGGTGGTCGCGGGCCGTCTACTCGGGCGCGTGTACCGCAAGCGGGCGAAGTGGGACGAGGCGGTGCGGGCGTACCGCGCGGCATCGGAGCTGGCGCTCGGGCTCGAGGGTACGGAGCAATGGGGCCGTTCGATGGACGGGCTGGCGGCGGCGTACCGGGAGCAGGGCCGGACGGACGATGCGCGCCGGGTGTACCGCGAGATGCTCACCCGCGGCCGCGAGCGGGATGACGAGCCGCTGACGTCGATGGCGCTGATCGGGTTGTGCCTCACGGAGGTCGAGGCCGGCGACTACGAGCGGGCGGTCGAGCACGGCTGGGCGGCGTTCGCCCACGCGCGCGATGGCGAGGGTCGCAGTGCAGTGCTGAGGGGGCTCGGCCTGGCCTTCGCGGGGGTGGGGCTGTACCGTGCGGCGGAGCGCTGTCACCAGATCGTCGCGGAGCGCGCTGCCGACGCGGAGACGCGGGTGCAGGCGTTGCTGGATCTGGCGCGGGTCGCGGCGCACGCGGGCCGGCCGGACGTCGCCCGGGAGCGGTTGCGCGAGGCGGTCGGCGCGGCGGACCGCGACGCGTCGGGCGCGCTGCTGGGCCAGGCGGACGAGCTCCTCGCGGAGCTGGAGCGTGGAGCGGCGGGCGAGGCGGTGGCGGGGCCGGCGGTGCGGGCGACGGGCGAGAGCACGCGCAGGATCGCGGCCGAGATCGAGGCGCTGGGCACGGCGCTCGTCCCGGCGTCGGGCTGACGCCGCGGATGATCCTTCCACGAAACCCTTCCGCAGGATCCCCGGGGCATCCTTGAAGGCGGCGGCACTTTTCTGCCTGGGCTTCCTGGTCCTCGTGCCGGGTGTGGCGGGCGCGCGCCAGCGGCCGTACGTCGACCCGGCGCTGCGGCGCCTGATGCGGGCCGGCGCGCCCGAAGCGGCCGAGCGCGCGCTCGCGCGGGCGCAGGCCGAGCGGGGCCGACCGCCGGCGCGCGATCCCGGGCGGCCCGGCCCGGAGGACCGGTTCGCGGCGCTCGCGCTCGACCGTGGCGCTCCGGGCGGCGGTCCGCGGATCGGCGTGCTGGTCCGGCTGCGGGAGCCGGTCGCGGCGGGGCTCGCGGCGCTCCGGCGGACGGGCGCGCGCGTCGGCACGGTCGTCGGCGACCTCGCGACGGCGCGTGTCCCGATCGATGCGCTGCCCCGGCTGGTGAGCGCCGTCGAGCTCGAGCGGGTGGGCCCCGCCCGGCGCCTGTCGCTGCTGAACGACTCGACGATGAAGGTGATCCGCGCGACGGCGGTGCGCCGGCGGGATGGCGATGTCTGGTACGGCTCGGCGGGGCACGGCGTCGTCGTCGGGATCTTCGACACGGGCGTCGACTACGCGCACGAGGATTTCCGGGACGCCCGGGGCCACAGCCGCATCCTCGGCGTGTGGGACATGGGCGTGGGCGGCACGCCGCCGGCCGGGTTCGGCTACGGGCACGTCTGCGACCGGGCGTCGCTGACCGACGGGAGCTGCCCGACGCGGGACCGCGACGGCCACGGCACCCACGTTCTGGGCACGGCGGCGGGCGACGGCTCGGCGGCGGGCACCGGGACCGCCTACCGCTACGCCGGCGTCGCGCCGGCGGCGGAGTTGCTGGTGGTCCGGGGCCTCGCGTACACCGAGGACGAGATCATCGATGGCGTGCGTTGGATCTTCGAGACCGCCGAGGCGCTCGGCCGGCCCGCCGTGGTGAACCTTTCGCTCGGGCGCCAGGGCGGCCCGCGGGACGGGACGTCCTCGATCGCGCAGATGCTGGACGGTCTCTCGGGTCCGGGCCGCATCATCGTGGTGGCTGCGGGGAACGACGGCGCGAACGGCAACGCCGAGGGGGCGCCGCCGGGGCGGCTGTTCCACGCGCAGGCCGCGCCGGCCGTCGGGGTATCGGCGGATTTCCAGCTCCGCGTGCCGTCGAGGACGCCCGTCACCGGGGCGTGCAACGATTTCGGCGAGATCGAGCTGTGGTACGACGGCCTCGACCGGGTCGACGTCTCGGTGATCCGCCCCGACGGCCGGACGGTGCGAGCGGCGTTCGGCGCGCTCGTCGCCGCGCCGGACGCGGACGGCCTGGTCTTGATCGACAACGCGTCCGGCGGGGCCGACCCCGCGAACGGCGACCATCTCGCGCTGATCGAGATCAGCGACTGCCCGGTGGACGGCGCGTCGAGCGGCGCGCCGGAGCCCGGGACGTGGACGATCCGCGCCGTGCCGACGTCGCCCGCGTCGGGCCGGCCGCTGCACCTCTGGATCTCGCAATCGAGCTACGGCGGCGGCGGTCGCTACAGCGGCGTGAGCGAGAACTTCGACAACGCGTACACGATCACGGTGCCGGGCACGGCGCGCGAGGTCGTGACGGTCGGCGCGTTCGTGACCCGGCTCGACTGGGCGTCGCTCGGTGGAACGGAAGGGTACGGGCAGCGCGAAGCGATCGGCGACATCGCGTACTTCTCCGGCGCCGGCCCGACGCGGGACGGCCGGCTGAAGCCGGAGCTCGCGGCGCCCGGCCGCGCGGTCATCTCGGCGCTCTCGGAGGACGCGTTCCGCCCGCCGGACAGCCAGATCGCGACCGATGGCGTGCACTGGGTGCTCCAGGGCACGAGCATGGCCGCGCCGCACGTGACCGGCGCGGTCGCGGCGCTGCTCCAGCACGACCCGACGCTGGGTCCGGCGGAGGTGAAGTCGATCCTCGCGTCGACCGCGCGCCAGGACGCGTTCACCTCCCGCTCGTACACCGGCGAGCCGCCGGGCACGCCGAACCACCAGTGGGGGCACGGCAAGCTCGACGTGCGCGCGGCGGTCGAGGCGCTCGTGGACCCGGCCGCGGTCGCGGGCGTCCTCGTCCTCCCGGCCGCGGATTCCGTGACGCCCGGCCGCACGATCACCCTCGCCGCGCAGCCGTACGGCGCGTTCGGCGACGCCGCGGACGCGCCGGTCGCCTGGAGCACGAGCGACGCGTCCGTCGCGACCGTCGCCGCCGACGGCACGGTCACGGGGGTGGCGCTCGGCACGGCGACGATCACGGCGACGGCGGGCGGCGCCACCGGGACGGCGACGATCGTAGTCGTCCCGCCGGTCGCGACGGTCGCGATCTCGCCCGCGTCGGCGACGCTGGTCGCGGGCGAGGACACGGTGCTCGTGGCGACGCCGCGGGACTCCGCCGGCCGCGCGCTCCAGGGCCGCGAGGTGGCCTGGATGAGCACGGACACGACCGTTGCGACGGTGGATGCGGCCGGGCGCGTCGCCAGCCGCGCCGTCGGGACGGCGGCCGTCGTTGCGACGGTGGAGGAGCGGAGCGACACGGCGCACCTCGAGGTCGTCGCGCCGTCGACGTTGATCGTGGCGGCCGAGCCGGTCGCGGCGGCGCCCACGTCGACGCGGAAGGGCGACCGCATCGCGCTGCTGCGGCTGCGGCTGCGCGTCGAGGGTCCGGAGGCGGTGCGCATCCGGCAGATCGGCTTCACGGTGACGGGCGAGGATCCGCTGGCGCGGGCGCAGCTCGTGGACGACCGCGACGCCGACGCGGCGCTCGACGACGGCGAGCCGGTCGTCACCGGCATGAAGCTCGCGCTGGTCCGCGGCGAGGAGACGCCGCTCGATTTCCGGCCCGGCTCGATGGTCGTCGACGTGGGCGACACGGCGTCCGTGCTGCTCGCGCTCGAGCTGAGCGGCCACGCGCCGAACGGGACGACGTTCCAGGCGCGCTACGAGCCGGAGCGGCTGAGCACGGTCGGCGTTCGCTCGGGGCAGGCGGACCGCCTGGACCAGCCGGGCGGGCCGGTCGCCGGCGCCGCGGTTCCGACCAGCGTGTTGCGCCCGGACGAGGTCTTCGCGCTGAGCGAGAACCCGGTCCTGTCCGACCGCGTGATCTTCAATTTTCGCGAGCGGCCGCAGATCGCCGCGGTGTACACGCTGGGCGGCGCGCGCGTCGTCGACCTGCTGGCCCGGATGGAAACCGACGGCCGCGTGGAATGGGACCTCACGAACGAGCGGGGCTCGGCGGTCGCGCCGGGGATCTACCTGGCCGTCTTCCGCGTGGCGGGCCGGTTGATCACCGAGAAGCTCATCATCGTGCGGCCGCGGAGGGAGGAGTAGGCGATGACGATGCGCACACGAGCACGGCGGCCGGACGCGCCGCGCGCGGAACGCCCGCGGTGCTCCGCGGGCGAGCGGTGCGGGCGGCGCGCGCCGGGGGCGTCGGGCGCGGCGCCTGCCCCGAGCGCTCGGGCCGTGCCGGCACACCCCGGGCCGCGCGCCGCGTCGGCGACGCTCCTCAGAGCCGCAGCCCTCGTGGCGGCGCTCGGGGCGATCGCGCCGGCGCCGTCGCACGCCCAGGACGGCGCCGGCTCGACCGGCGCGACGGTGCTCCAGCTCCCGGCAGGGAGCCGGGCCGCGGCGCTCGCGGGTGCGTACGCCGCCGTGGCGGGCGATGCGGACGTGCTGTTCTACAACCCGGCGGGCGCGGCGGGCGTGGGCGCCGCGGCGAGCCTCGCCTACGAGCGGCGCGTGGTGGACATCGTCTTCGGCTCCGCGGCAGGCGCGCTCGGCATCGGCCCGGTCGTGCTGGGACTGGCGGTGACGTACCTCGACGCGGGCGAGGTCGAGGTCATCGAGCCGGACCCGGACTACGGCGGCCAGCGCGGCCGCGAGACGGGAGAAACGGTCGGCGCCTCCGAGAGCGCCGCGCGCCTCGCCGTGGCGGTGCCGCTCGGCGGCGTCCGGCTCGGCGCCGCGCTCGGCGTGGTCACGAGCAACCTGGCGGGGCTGACCCGGTCCGCGCCGTTCGTGGACCTCGGCGCCCAGTTCGAGGTGTACGGCGCGACCGTCGGCGCGGCGCTGCGCAACCTGGGCGGCGCGCTGAGCGGCGACGACGCGGTGGACGCGCCGCTGCCGTCCGAGGCGCGGCTCGGGGTGCGCTTCGAGCGGGCCCGCGCGACCGGCCTCGGCTTCACCGTCGGCGCGGACCTGGCCTCCGACCTGCGTGCCGGCACCACCTGGCTGGCCGGCGGCGTCGAGGCCGGGCTGCTGCCGGGCGTCGACCGGCACTACGGCGCCGTCGCCCGGCTCAGCCTCGACAGCCGCGACCGCGACGACGCGCTCCGCACGCTCCGACTCGGCGCCGGCATCACACTCGACCGGCTCGGGTTCGACTACACGTACCAGGAGTTCGAGCACTTCGGCGGAATCCACCGGATCGGGATCCGCTGGTCGCGGCCGCCGCGGTAGCGGAGACGGGCGCCGTCACGACAGCGCGTCGCGTTGCCCCCTCGCGACCTCGCGGACCCAGAGCTGGTAGTCGATCGCGGCGGTCAACGCGGCCTCGATGCTGCGGACCATGTCGCGCTCGCCGACCTCGCGCCGGGCGCGCTCGACGAGATCCGTGTCGAGCAGGAACGTGAAGGGCCTGCGGTCGACCCCGCGCCGGGGCCGGGCGATCCGGTTTGCTCCGTTCCGTGTCATGCGTCCCTCCGGATGCGGCTCTCGCGCTCGCGCCGGCGCGGCGCGCGCCGGCGGACGACGTCCCGGAGGGTGGGTCGCGGTCGCGGGCGCGGCCATAGCGGGACCGGCCGGGCCGTCGCGAATCGGCGCAACGACTTGCGCGATGCGGAGAATCGCGCATCTTTCGAGGTATGGAAACGAATCAGAAGCGACTGATCGTGGTCGGCGACCGGGTGCTGATCGCACCCGAGGAGGGGGAGGACCGCAGCCGCGTCGGGCTGTACCTGCCGCCGACCGCAGTGGACAACCAGGCGGTACAGGGCGGGACCGTGGTCGCGTCCGGGCCGGGCACGCCGATCTCCGCGCCGACGGAGCTGAACGACGAGCCGTGGAAGATCACGAGCGGTGAAGCGCGGTATCTGCCGGTGCAGGCGCGGGTCGGCGATTACGCGATCTTCTTCCGCCGTGCCGCGGTCGAGATCACGTTCGAGGACAAGCGGTACCTTGTCGTGCCGCAGGCGGCGATCCTGGTGCTGGTCCGCGAGCCGCACCCGGAGGACGAGCCCTGGTGACGCGGTCGGCGCGGCACCCGTGTGTCGCGGCCGGGTAGTAGAGGAAGGAATCGAGCGGCCCCGGATCCGGGGCCGTTTCTTTTGAGCACGAAGGTGAGGATGTCGGTGAACGAACGCATGGAGCGGTCGCGGCTGGTGCGCGTCGCCGCCCGGGACGGGCGGATTCGCGCCTTCGCGGCTGACACGACGGAGGTGGTGGCGGAGCTGCAGTCGCGCCACGGGACGTACCCCGCGGTGACGGCGGCGCTCGGCCGGCTGGCGACCGGCGCGCTGCTGCTCGGCTCGATGCTGAAGGAGCCGGAACACCAGGTCACGCTGCGGGTGCAGGGCGACGGCCCGGCCGGGACGCTGCTCGCGAGCGCGACCGGCGCCGGCGACGTGCGCGGGCTGGTCACGAACCCGCGGCCGGAGGTCGACCAGGCGCGCGACGGCAAGCTGAACGTGTCGGGCGTGGTCGGCCGGAACGGGCAGATCCGTGTGACGCGGGACCTCGGGATGCGTCATCCCTATTCGAGCGCCGTTGAGCTGGTCTCGGGCGAGATCGGCGACGACCTGGCCTCGTACCTGGCGCGGAGCGAGCAGGTCCCCTCCGCGGTCGGGATCGGCGTCTTCGTCCGGGCGGACGGCTCGGTCGAGGCCGCCGGCGGGTACATCGTGCAGCTCATGCCGGGCGCGACGGAGGACGACGCCGCCAGGATCGAGGCGGCGATCCGGTCGCTGCCGCACCCGACGACGATGCTGCGCGCGGGTGAGACGCCCGAGCAGATCCTGGACCGGATCTTCCCCGAAGGCTACGATACGCTGGCGACGATGGGGGTCCGGTTCCACTGCCCGTGCTCGCGCGATCGCGCGGAGCGGGCGCTGGTGCTGCTCGGCGCCGCCGAGCTGTCGTCGCTGCGCGAGAAGGACGCGGACCAGGGGCACAGCGAGCTGGTCTGCGAGTTCTGCAAGACGCCGTATCGCTTCACCGGCGAGGAGATCGACGCGCTGATCGCGGCAGCGCGGGCGGACGCGTAGTCCGTCGCGTCCGTTGCGGTGAGCGCGCGGCGCGCCAGCGCGCCGGCCCGCGGGCCGGCGCGGCACCCTCGATCCGATGCTTCACCGCAGGGCCATGAGACGACGACGCAACGAAGGCGACGCCGCCGCGAGCGAGTCGCGACCCGACATGATCACCGAGCTGGAACGGATGGTGGGGCGCGGCCTGCTTGTCCTCGTCCTGCTGCCATTCCTCGTCATCAGCGGACTGGGCGTCGGGAGACTCACGCATCGCGCGCTCGCGCTGCCGGAAGACGTGCCCGTGCGCATGCCGAGCGACCGGGCGGTGCCGCGCGCCCGGCTCGAGGCCTTGAGCCGCGTGATGGCGCGGCTGCGCAACTCGGGCGAGCGCACGGCCGAGTACGTGGTGCTCTACCAGGAGCACGTCGCGCCCGTCGAGGCATCGCTCCGCCGCCGGAACGTCGCCGCGGCGACGGCGCGCAGGATCGCATGGCCGCTCGTCGAATACGCGTACAAGCGCGGCCTCGACCCCGTCACGGTCCTCGCCGTCCTGCTGATCGAGAGCGAGGGGAACCCGAAGGCGACGAGCCCCGTCGGCGCCCGCGGGCTCATGCAGGTGATGCCGTGGTGGGTCGGGCGCATCGACGAATGCGGCCGCGACCTGTACGACATCGAGGACAACCTCTGCACCGGCACCTGGATCCTGGCCGAGGCGCTCGGCCGGCTGAACGACGAGCGCCGGGCGCTCCTCGCCTACAACGGCTGCGTGACCGGCTCCTTCACCCCGGACTGCCACCTCTACCCGGACAAGGTCGCCCGCATCCGGCGCGAGCTCCTGGCCGAGTGGGAGGCGCGGCGCCCCGACGCGGCCGGCGCCGCGGCGCTCGCGGAGGAGTGACGGCGATCGCCGGGACCCGGGTCCGGCGGTGGCCGCGGCGAGCCGCGCTCAGCCCAGCTCCTCGAGCAGCGCGGCGGCGGCGTGCGTCCCCTTCTCGAAGTTCTCGACGCCGAGCCACTCGTCGGGCGCGTGGGCGTTCTCGCCCGGCAGCCCGAACCCCATGAGCAGCGTCGGCGCGCCGAGCACCCGCTCGAACGCGGGCACGATCGGGATCGAGCCGCCCACGCCCGCGTAGACGGGCGCGCGGCCGAACGCACGCTCGAGCGCCCGCGCCGCCGCCTCGTAGAGACGGCCCCCCAGCCGCGCTTTCCACGGCTCGGCGCCGTGCAGCAGGCGCACGTTCACGTTCACACCCGCCGGCGCGACGCGTCGTACGTGCGCCTCGAACAACTCGCGGATCCGCTCGGGGTGCTGGTCCGGCACGAGGCGGCAGCTCACCTTCGCCATCGCCCGCGCCGGGAGCACCGTCTTCGACCCCTCGCCCGTGTAACCGGAGAGCATGCCGTTCACGTCGAGCGTCGGCCGCACCCAGAGCCGCTCCAGCGTGCCATACCCCGCCTCGCCGCCCAGCTCCGGCGCGCCGACCTCGGAGCGGAACGCCTCTTCGTCGAACGGCAGCGCCCGGATCCGGTCGGCGAACTCCGGCGCCGCCGCGACATCGTCGTAGAAGCCCGCGATCGCGACCCGCCCCTCGTCGTCGTGGAAGCTCGCGATGATGCGCGCCAGCGCGTTGGCCGGGTTCACCACCGCGCCGCCGTAGCTCCCCGAATGCAGATCCTGCGACGGGCCGTCGACGTGGATCTCGAAGTACGCCATCCCCCGCAGCGACACGTCGATCGACGGCACGCCCGGCGCGAACATCGCCGAATCCGAGATCACGACGGCCGCCGCCTTCAGCCGATCGGCGTTGCGCTCGACGAACGGCATCAGGTTCGCGCTGCCGACCTCCTCCTCGCCCTCCGCCAGGATCACGAGGTTGACCGGGAGCCGGCCGTTCGCCCGCATGTGCGCCTCGACCGCCTTGACGTGCAGGAAGAGCTGGCCTTTGTCATCCACCGAGCCGCGCGCGTAGATGCGCCCGTCGCGCACCGTCGGCTCGAACGGCGGCGACGTCCACAGCTCGAGCGGCTCCGGCGGCTGTACGTCGTAATGGCCGTAGATGAGGACCGTCGGCGCGTCGTCGCCGGCGCCGCGCCATTCGCCCAGCACGATCGGGTGCCCCGGCGTCTCCTCGATCGTCGCCTCCAGCCCCGCCGCCCTCATCCGCTCGTACAACCACTCCGCCGCCGCACGCATGTCCTCGCGGTGCTCACTGCGCGCGCTCACGCTCGGGATGCGCAGGAACTCGAACAGCTCCTCGCGGAAGCGAGGGAGATTCTCATCGATGTAATCGTGTACGTCCGCCATGCGATCGGTGCCTCCCGGTTCGGGTTCGCCGGATGGTGCGCACGGAGGGGCCGGCGCGCAAGTGTGGCGGGACGAAGGCGCGGTGCGCAGGGAGCGCGAGCGACGCGGCCGCGACTCATGGACCGACAACCTGGCGGCGACCGGCGCCGGGACGGCGGGCCCGAAGAGGACGGGGGCGCCGGGGCGGCCGGGCCGGTGCAACCGCGACGCGCGGCACGGCGACGGGAGACCGCGTGGTGCAGCGCGGTCGCTGGTATAGCCGGCGCCACGCGCGGGAGGGCGACGGGAGATCTCCGAACGCGACCGGCTCGACCCGCAGGCAGACGCCACGCGCGGCACGGCGACGGCCCGGAGTCAGGGGCCAGGTGTGCGGCGCGCGCCGGCATCTGTTCCGACCGTCCGACGGCCGACAGGCGGCCGGCCACGCTCGCTGCCGCCGATGACGACGCCCCCTGGCCGTGGGAGACCGTGCGTCTCGCGGGCCGGGGCCGGGGGCAGGAGCCGCCGTCACATCGTTATTGACGTCCGCCACCGGCGGATCTATGGTTTCCGGCACCCCCAGCAGGACGGCGGGCAGGACCTGACGCCGGGCACCCGACCCTCGCCGCGAGCGGTACACCCCCCAACCCGATCGGAGGTCCGTATGAAAAGCGCCATGGAGCTGGTGAACGAGGCCAAGCGCAGGGTGGAGAACCTCACGGTGGAAGAGGTGGCCCGCGAGCTGGAGGCGGGCGCGCTCCTCGTGGACCTGCGCGAAGGCGAGGAGCGACGCGAGCACGGTACCATCCCGGGCGCCGTGCACATGCCCCGCGGGATGCTCGAGTTCTACGCCGACCGCACACTCCCCTATCACCGCCCGGAGCTCGACCCGGACCGCCGGATCATCCTGCACTGCGCCTCCGGCGGCCGCTCCGCCCTCGCCGCCGACCTGCTCCGCCAGATGGGCTACGCGAACGTCGCGCACCTCGATGGCGGGCTGAAGGCGTGGAAGGAGGCCGGCCAGCCGGTGGTCCAACCGGACTGACGGCTCCGCCGGTCCGGCACGACGGCGAGCGGGAGCGCGCTCGGCACGCAGCGGCAGCGCGATCGCCACGCCGCCGATCGTGCCCGCGGCCGAGCAGCGGCGTGGCGACCATCGCACCGGTGAGGTTGGCCGGCGTACGGAGGCCGAGATCCGTCGCAACACGGTCGCCGCCGCTCAGGGCGTCCCGCTCCCCGACCGGCCGCCGCTGCTGCACTTCTGCGCACGTCAGGACACGCTCGCCTGGCCGCCGATGCTCGCCGCCCGCGCCGGCCGCCGCAGCCGCTCGTAGATCGCCGCGGTCGCGATGCCGAACCCCACGGCGACGGACCACGCGACGGCCGTCATGCGACGGCTGCGCTCGCCGGGCGGCCGCTCCGCACCGATCAGCACGCCCATCCCCCAGCGCGGGTACGTGATCCCGTAGATCACCGCGCCGAGCAGCAGCCCGCCGAGCACCGGCCCGAACCGCACCCGCTCCCTCGCGTGCGCGTACATGATCCCCCACGCCGCGCCGTAGCCGAAGTGGTACGCCGTCCCCAGCACCCACTTGGCCGGGCTCGACAACCGATGCCCGGTCAGGAGCAGCGAAAGACGATGCACCGTACGCGGCGCGATGTCCGCGTCCTCGCCCGGTGGCAGGAACAGCCGCTCCTCCAGCTCGCCGAGCGCGGCCTGGGGGAAGGCGGCGAGGAATCCGGCGCCGGCGCCACGGAGGGTGGTGGAGGTAACGGCCTGTTTCGGTTCCATCGGACTCCCCGGGCAGACGCGCGGGCGGAACGACCGTCGATGGGGTCGCATCCACCGGGTCACCCCGCGTCCGCTGCCGCACGCGGCGTTCGGACGCCTCGACTGTTACGGTGCAGGAGGCGCGCCAGGCGGGGCCGGCTCGCCGGATCCGCTGGGAACCGACCGTGGTCTGCTGCTGTTGAACGCGGTGACATGAGCGGCGATCGCCGCGGCATGGGCGACCTGCGCGCTGAGGTCCCGGGCCCGGCGCGCCCCGGCGACCGCAACCCGGCCCCCTAGCGAACGGTGCGGTGCCGCATCGAGGCCTTGCGGCACCGCACCCCGCCCTTCCGCGCCCCCCCGCCGCCTACCGCCTTCCCAGCAGCTCCGCCACCAGTGCCTCCGCCTGGTAGATGTCCCGCAGCGCCATCAGGATCCCCGCCGAGTGGACGCCGACGGCGCGGGCGCCGGTTTCGGTGCGGAAGAGGAACTCGTTGGGCAGCCCCTCGATGTTGCTGTCGAAGGCGACGCCGACGACGCGGGCCTCGCGGTCGATCATGGGGCTGCCGCTGTTGCCGCCGGTGATGTCGTTGGTGGTCACGAAGTCGAACGGTGTGTCGAGCGCGACGTGCTCGCGGCGCTCGGCGAACGACTCGGGGAGCGTGAACGGCATCTGGTTGTCGAAGTTGTAGGCGCGTTCGTAGATGCCCCAGAACGACGTTTTCGCGGGCGCGACGGTGCCGTTGTAGGGGTAGCGTCGCATGATGCCGTCGCTGATGCGGAGCGTGAAGGTCGCGTCGGGCGGGAGCTGGGTGCCGTAGACGGCGAAGAGCGCGCGGGCGAGGCGTTGCTGCTGGAGCGCCTGTTCGGCGGTGAGCGCGTCCCAGCGCGGCCGAAGCTGGCGAAGCATCTCGTCCATGTGGATCGCGAGGCGGATCATGGGGTCGTCGCTGGCCTGGAGCGCGGCGGGACCGCCCTGGATCAGCGACTCGCGGAACGCGACGTCGGCGACGCGGGTGGAGCGGACGAGTCGTTCGGCGGCCTGCTGCGGGTTCTCGCCGGGCTGGAACGCGAGGCGGATGAACGGGTCGTTGGGCGGCAGCCAGCGGCGGGCGAGGTCGAGGCGGATCGCGAGGGTGCGGGCGCCAACCTCGGGGTTGACGGGGGTCGGCCGGCGCAGCACCTGCTCGACCTGCGCGACCTCCTGCGGGCGATAGCCTTCGAGGCGTTCGGCCTCGGGGCGGGCGGATTCGCGGATGTAGCGCACGAGCGTGCCTGCGAGCTGGGAGTACGGGTCGCCGAGGAACTCCCAGTCGTTGATGTTCAGCCGGGGGCTGACGTAGAGCTTGTCGCGCTGGATGCGGGCCATCTCGTCCCAGGCGTCGCCGTACTGGGCGCGGAGCTCCGGGTCGGCCTCGACGCGGCGGCGGAACTCGCGTTCCCAGCGGATCTTGGTGCCGACGAGCACGGTGTCGCGCAGCCCGGCGAACTGGCCCGAGTAGGCCTTGATACTGTTCTCGATACCGAAGAGCTGGTCGCGGACCTGGCGTTCCTGCTCGGGTCCCATCGAGGCGACCCACCGGAGGAAATCGCGCTGGCCCTCGAGGTACTGGATCAGGAACGGGTGCCGGTACTGCTGCTCGTACATGAGCTGGGACAGCGTGATCTGGCGGCTGGTCGAGCCGGGGTTCCCGGTGATGAAGACGAGCTCGCCTTCGCGGGCGCCGTCGCGGTCCCATTCGAAGTAGTGCGGCGTGCGGGCGGGCGAGCGGCCGTCCGGCTGGTACGCGCGGACGAAGGCGACGTCGAGCGCGTAGCGCGGGTAGGTGAAGTTGTCGAGGTCGCCGCCGTAGAATCCGGCCTGGAGCTCGGGCGCGAACACGAGCTTGACCGGCTGGTAGCGCCGGTACCGGTAGAGGCGGTACTGCCCGCCGTGGAAGAGCTCGACGACCTGGCATTCGAAGTCGGTCGTCTCTTCACACTCGGTCTGGATCGCCTCGATCTCGGCCTCGCGTGCGCGGGCGGCGGCGGTCGGGTCGGCGCCGGCCGGCGTTGCGCCCTGGACGCGCTGCGTGACGTCGCCGATCTCGACGAGCTGGTCGAGGAAGAGGTCGGGGCAGAGCGCTTCCTCGTCGCGTGTGGCGGCGTAGAAGCCTTCGACGACGTAATCGACCTGCTCGGTCGAGACGGCCTCGATGCACTCGCGGGCGCAGTGGTGGTTCGTCATGACCAGCCCTTCGGGCGAGACGAACGAGGCGGAGCAGATCTCGCCGTAGCGGACGGAGGCGAGGCGGACGTGGTCGAGCCACTGCGGCGTCGCCTCGAAGTCGTACGTCTCGCGCCAGTACTCGAGCGGCGGGTTCTCGAACGTCCACATGGTGCCCAGCTCGGTGCCGGTCAGCGTGACGCGGTCGGCGGTGCGCCGGGCGGCCTCGGACGGCTCGAGCGGGTCTTCGGCGCGTTCGGCGGCGGCGGGCGCGGGCGTTTCCGGCTCTGCGCGGGCGCCGCAGGCGCCCGCGGCCAGGGCGAGCGCGAGCGCGAGGGAGCGCTGGAGGCGCGGGAAAGAAATGTGTGTCATGGCGGTCTCCACGGTGCTCAGCCGCGTTCGAGGTATCGGCGGAAGGCGTCCGGCAGCGCTTCGACGCGTGCGCCTTCCGGCGCGTCGGGCTCCACGCTGCTGAAGGTGTTCCAGAAGAGACGGACCCGGTCCGCCGGCCCGGCGGCCGCGGCGAGGAGATCCGCTGCGGTCTTGGCCGTGTAGGTCGGGTCCAGCCCGAGTCCGGCCGCGGCGAACGTCTCGGCCGCGGCCCGTCCCGCCGCGGTCGGGTGGCCGTATCCGACGCCGAACTGCTCGTGGTGCAGCCGGATCCGCGCGAGCGCGGCCTCCGGCGGCGGCGCGGGGATGCCGGCGCTCTGCAACAGTCGGACCGTCCGCACGGCAAGGCGGCGCATGCTCCAGTCGTTCGTGACCAGCCGGCTGGCGATGCGGATGGCGCGGATGCGCGTCTCGAGGCCGGCCATCGCGCAGCCGATCGCGAGCCCGACGGCCGTGCCGAGCGTGCCGGCGGCGACGTGGATCGCGTCCGGGCGCGGCGCCTCGCCCTCCGCGACCTGTTCGGCCAGCTCGAGCGCGCCGCTGACGTACCCGAGCGTGCCGACCGGGTCCGAGCCGCCGGGCGCGATGACGCACACTCGTTCCCCGCGGTGCGCCCGCCGGGCGCGCATCAGCTCCAACGGTACGAGCTCCATGCGCGGCGCCCAGCGGAGCTCCGCGCCGAGCGCCCGGTCGAGCAGCAGCACCCGGCGCACGTGGTCGGTGAGCGGCTGCGGGAAGAGGACGAGCGTGACGTCGAAGCCGAGCGCGCGGCCGTAGACCGTGGTCGCGAGGGCGTGGTGGGAGCCGGCGGCGCCCGCCGTGACCAGCCGCGTCGCGCCGTCGGCGCGCGCCCGTGCCAGCAGGAACTCCAGCTTGCGGACCTTGTTGCCGCCGTAGCTCGCGCCGGAGCGGTCGTCGCGCTTGATCCAGAGCGTCGCGCCGCCCGTGGCGCCCAGCGCGAGCGGCTCGACCGGCGTCGGCAGGGTGCCGAGCGGCGTCCACGGCAGCCGCGCGGCGGCGGCGGGGTGGCGACGGAACAGCGCCGGCGCCTCGGCGCGCATCGCGTCCGCGCTCAACGCCGTCGCTCCGGGCGCGCGCCGTCCGAGCCGGGCCAGATGGTCATCGCAGTGATTCGCTGGCCCGCTCCGCGACGGCGGAGGCGAGCGCCATGATCGTGACCTGCGGCGGCACGCCGACGGAGGTCGGGAAGAGGGAGGCGTCGCAGACGAAGATGCCGGGCGCGCCGCGGACGGCGCCGGTGGGGTCGATGGCGCTCGTCGCGGCGTCGGCGCCCATGGCGCAGCTCGCCTGGGGGTGGACGGAGCTGAGCGGCGTGGTGTGGCGGCGCAGTCGAGCGTCGGCCATTGCGTCGGCGAGGGTCGCCTCGTCGTGGACGGCGGGCGCGCCGGCGAGCGGGAGGTGCACGCGACGGGCGCCGGCGGCGAGGTAGATGCGGGCGAGCGCCTCGATGCCGCGGAGCAGCGATCGGCGGTCGTGGCGGCCCGGCCAGTAGGCGGCAAGCGGTCGCCCGCCGGGTCCGACGCGGACGCGGCCAGCGCTCTCGTCGTGGAGCAGGACGGATGCCGAGGCGAGGCGGGGCAGCTCGCGCATGATGGCGCGATGGCGTGCGCCGAGGCCGGGCGCGAGCGTGCCCATGAGGCCGGGCCAGGGGGCGGGGTTGGGGAGCAGGAGGAATCCGCGGCGTCCGTCGTGGAAGAAGGAGGCGAACTCCTCGACGAGGACGGCCTGGGGCAGGCCGCGCCAGGCGATGATGTCGTTGTCGAACGCGGCGATCACGGTGGCCGCGGGGTGGAGCCGCAGCCCGTGGCCGACGCGGTCGTTCCCGAGTCCGCTGCGCAGGAGCAGCGCGGGCGTCTCGAGCGCGCCGGCGCCGAGCAGCACGACGGGCGCCTGGATCACGGCGCGCCGACCGGTCGGCCGGCCGTCGGCGTCGCGGAGCGTGCAGACGACGCGGCGCGCGCCGGCCGTGCCCTCGATCCGTTCCACGGCCGCATCGGCCAGGATCCGCGCGCCCGCGTCGAGCGCGCGCGGCACGAACGTCAGCGCCGCGTTGTTCTTGCGATCGTACGCGCAGCCGAGCATGCAGTAGCCGCACCCCGAGCATTCGATGCGGTTGTGCAGCGCGAGGCGCCAGCGCCAGCCGAGGCGATCCGCGCCGCGGCGCAGCGCGTCGTTGTTGGGGTTGATGCGGTCGGCCGGGATCGGCACCGCGCGGAGCGTCTTGATCGCGTCGGCGACGTGGCGGTCGAGCTCGGCGTCGTCGATGGCGAAGCCGTGCTCGTCGCGCCAGCGGCCGACGATCCCGGCGGGCGGTCCGTAGACCAGGCCGGTGTTGTGCAGCGTCGAGCCGCCGACGCCGCGTCCCTGGAGGATCGCGATCGCCTTGTCCGCCGTCGCGCGCAGCCCGGCCTCGTGGTAGAGCAGCGGCAGCATCTCGAGTTCCCGCTGCGAGTACTCGGCCGCGGTGGGCGCACCGCCGGCCTCGACGCCGACGACATCGACGCCGAGTGCGGCGAGCCGGGCCAGCGCGGCGGCGCCGCCGGCGCCGATCCCGATGACGACGGCTTCGGCGCGGAGGCGCAGGTCGGCGTCCACGCGCCGGCCGAGGGTGATGCCGGCGACCGGGCCGGAGCCGAGCTCGGGCAACGGCGCGGAGCGCGCCCGGCGGGATGTAGACCCGGCGGCGGGCGCGCTCGGGCGGCTCACCGCGGGCACGTCCACGCGCCCGAGCCACGGCCCGTCGTAGCCGACGGCGGGCCACGCGGCATCGCGGCCGTAGTACGCGAGCATCGACAGCGCCTTCAGCACCGCGGCGCCCTGCCGGCGCGGCGCGAGGCGGCTCGACGCCCAGGCGGCGAGGTACGCCTCGCGGTCGGCCGGCGGCAGCGTCGTGAACCGGCCCGGCCGGAGGCGGAGGAGCGGTGCGCCGTACTCCAGCGCCAGGAGCAGCGCCCGGAGCTGGAACCGGTCTACGCGGGAGAGACGCTCCAGGAACGGCGCCACCGCATCCGCCGCATCGGCGCCCGCGGGCTCGCCCGTCGCCGCGCCTACGACCGCCGTGAAGATTCGCTTCTCGACCGGGCTCCACCCGGCTGATGTCTCCATGCGATCGAAGGTAAAGCGACGACGCGCCGGCGTACAGGCGCACGATCGGGCCCGGGCGCGCCGATCTTCGGTGCGACGCCCGGGCCGCCCGCTCCGGCTACGACCGCGCCGCTACCCGGCCGCGCCCACCGACGACCGCCGCGGCGAGGACGTCGGCCGGTGCGCGCCGCCCGAATTCTGCTCCTGCGCCCGCAGCACCGTCAGACACCAGATCTGCGCCGCGCGGTAGATCAACTCCTCCTCGCTCCGCCCCTCGAACGTCGTCTCGATCGGCTCCGGGAACGGCGTCACCATCCGCTGGCCGGTCTGCGGGTCGACCTCTACTATTCGGTCGAGACTGGCGTCCGCCGCCACGCCGCGGCTGCCATCCTCCAGCGAAGCCGAGCGGTTCCAGTTCACGGTCCATGGCGCTTCGACGGCGTAGCCGTCGGAGAACTCGATCGTCGTCGTCAGCCGGTTGCCGTCCAGGTCCGCCCGGCACGCCGGCGCATTGGCGGGTGCCTGGGCACTCAGCCCGACGGGCGCCACGAGCGCCAGGGCCGCGACGGCTGTCATCAGAAAACGCATGCGTCCTCCCGCGTCGACTTCCGCTGGTAGAGGCGGGCGAAAAACCCGTCTCTGGCGTGATATAAAACAGCAAGAATAGGTCCCAACCGGTGAGCGGCATTCTCATGCGGCATCAGCGTTTAGGCGATCGGGCGGTGCGGGGGCTCAGGGCGGTCGTGCGAGGGAACGTGTTGTGGCTCGGGGTGGTCTCGCTGCTGAACGACACGGCGAGCGAGATGATCTTCCCGCTGCTGCCAGTGTTCCTGGTGCAGGTGCTGGGTGCGGGGCCGGCGTTTCTCGGGCTGGTCGAGGGGGTGGCGGAGAGCACGGCGAGCCTGGTCAAGCTGGGCGGCGGGTGGATTTCGGACCGGCTGGGTCGGCGCAAGGCGCTGGTGGGGTGGGGTTACGGGATCGCGGGTGCGGTGCGGCCACTGGTCGCGCTGGCGACGGCGCCGTGGCAGGTGCTGGCGGTGCGGTTCACGGACCGGCTCGGCAAGGGGGTGCGCACGGCGCCGCGGGACGCGCTGCTGGCGGAGTCGGCGCCGCCGGATCGGCGCGGCGCTGCGTTCGGCTTCCATCGTGCGGCGGACCACGTGGGCGCGGTGCTGGGACCGCTGCTCGCGGCGGGGCTGCTACTGGCGTACCCGGGCCGGCTGCGGTGGGTGTTCGCGCTGTCGGCGGTTCCGAGCGTGCTCGCGGTGTGGCTCGTGGTGTGGCGGGTCCGGGAGCAGGCGGGGCCGGCGGCGCGCGTGGAGGGTGGTGCGGCGCGGGGCGTGGGGGAGGACCGCGGCGTGGGTGCGGCGGGCGCGGTGGGGGGTGGCGAAGACCGGAGCGAGCCACCGCTGCCGGGTGCGGCCGGGGCGGTCCGGGGTGCCGCGCGGGTGCTGGAGCCGCGGTTCCGGAGTTTCCTGGGCGTGGTTCTGCTCTTCACGCTCGGCAACGCATCAGACGCATTCCTGCTGCTCCGGGCGGAGCAGCTCGGCGTGTCGGTCGCGCTGCTGCCGATCCTGTGGGGCGCGCTGCACGTGAGCAAGTCGCTCTGGAGCGTGCCGGGCGGCGTCCTCGCGGATCGCGTCGGGTCGGGCCGCGTGGTCGTCGGCGGGTGGATCGTCTACGCGGCGGTCTACGCCGGGTTCGCACTGGCCGGAGCGGAGTGGCACGCGTGGGCGCTGTTCCTGGCGTACGGCCTGTTCTTCGGGCTGACGGAAGCGCCGGAGAAGGCGCTGGTCGCGAGCCTGGCGGTCGGCGGGCGGCGTGGCACGGCGTTCGGCGTCTACCACCTCGTCATCGGGCTGGCGGCGTTCCCTTCGAGCGTGGTCTTCGGCGCGATCTGGGAGGCGTTCGGCGCGCGCGTCGCGTTCCTTGCCGGTGCGGCGGTTGCACTGCTGGCGGCCGGGCTGCTGCCGTTGGCGCTGCGCGCGGGCCGCGGCGGGGACGGTGTCCGTGGCGCGGCGTGAAGTCGGGTCGGCGACGGGCGCGGCGGCCGCACGGTCGCGTTTTCTTGTTGCACGGCGGTGCGTTCCGTATGTTTGGGGCCGGATGTAAAGGCGCCCGCCGCCCCGGACGGCGGTCGACGGTCGGAGAGGGAGAACGCGATGGACGAGGTGATGCGCGCGCTGCGTGCGCGGGAATTCAGTAGACTCGACGCGGCCGGGCACGTGTACCTGGACCACACGGGGAGCGCGCTCTACCCGGAGTCGCTGGTGCGGGCGCACGCGGAGCTGCTCGCGGGCGGCGTGTACGGCAACCCGCATTCGCGGAACCCGACGTCGCGGGCGAGCACGGCGGTGGTCGAAGCGGCGCGCGCCCGGATCCTGGAGTTCTTCGACGCGGATCCGGAGGAGTACGAGGCGATCTTCACGCTGAACGCGAGCGGCGCGCTGAAGCTGGTGGGCGAGGCGTACCCGTTCGGCGCGGGCTCGCGATTCCGGCTCGCGGCGGACAACCACAACTCGGTCAACGGGATCCGCGAGTTCGCGGCGTCGCGGGGCGCGGACGTGCGGTACCTGCACCTCGACCACGACCTCAGGATCCGGGACGTCGAAGCGGAGCTCTCCGGCGCGGACCGCTCGAAGCCGAACCTGTTCGCGTACCCGGCGCAGTCGAACTTCTCCGGCGTGAAGCACCCGCTGGAGTGGATCGAGCTGGCGCACGAGCTGGGGTACGACGTGCTCCTCGACTCGGCGGCGTACGTGCCGACGAATCCGCTCAGCCTGCGTCGGGTGAAGCCGGACTTCGCGACGGTGTCGTTCTACAAGATGTTCGGCTTCCCGACGGGCGTCGGCGCGCTGCTCGCGCGGCGCGAGGCGCTCGGCAGGCTGCAGCGGCCGTGGTTCGGCGGTGGGACCGTACGCTTCGTCTCGGCGCAGAACCAGGTGCGCATCCTCTACCGGAACTGCGCGGCGTTCGAGGACGGCACGCTCAACTTCCTGAGCATCGCGGCGATCCCGGCGGGGCTCGACTTCCTGGACGGGCTCGGCATGGGCCGGATCCAGGCGCACATCGCGGAGCTGACGGGGCTCTTGCTCCAGGAGCTGAAATCGTTGCGGCATCCGACGGGCGAGCCGCTGGTCCGGATCTACGGGCCGCAGGGCACGGAAGGCCGCGGCGGCACGGTCGCGTTCAACCTCGTCGACCCGAGCGGCAAGGTGATCGACTGCCGGGTGGTCGAGCTCGCCGCCGCCGAGGCGGGGATCTCGCTGCGGACCGGGTATTTCTGCAATCCCGGCGCAGCCGAGACATCGTTCGAGCTGCCGGAGGACGAGGCGCTGCGGTGCTACCAGGAGCTCGCCGGCGACGACTTCACGCTCTCGCAGTTCTCCGTCTGCCTTCACGACAAGCCGGTCGGCGCGATCCGCGCGTCGGTCGGCCTCTGCAACGACGAGCGCGACATCGCGGCGCTGACCATGCTGCTGCGGCGCTGGGCGGGCGTCTCGGCGGCGGGCGCGGCGGCCGCCGCGACGTCGCCGGGCAGGGGCGCGGCATCGGCATGACGGACCGCGCCCCCTCCGGGCGCGCGGCGGCGCTCGCGAACATCGTCATCGTCCTCAACGAGACGCAGGACCTGGTCAACATCGCCGGCGCCGTACGCGCGATGATGAACATGGGGCTGCGCCGCATGCGCCTCGTCCGGCCGGCCGAATTCGACGCCTACCGCATCGCCGGGATCGCGCACGGCTCCGAGGCGATCATCGAGCGGATCGAATTCTTCGACACGCTGCGCGACGCCGTCGCCGATGCGGCGCACGTGGTCGGCACCACGGCGCGGCGGCGGACCGCGGCGTACGTCTGGCAGCACCCGCGCGAGGCGGCGCCGGAGCTGCTGCGCATCGCGCTGGAAGGCCAGGGGCCCGTCGCGATCGTGTTCGGGCGGGAGGACAAGGGGCTCTCCAACGAGGAGCTCGACCTGTGCGACCGGGCGCTGACCGTGCCGACCGACCCGGAGCACTGGTCGCTGAACCTGGCGCAGGCGGTGCTCCTCGTCGCCTACGAGCTGCGGATGGCCGGCCCCGCGGCCCGGGCACCGCTGCCGACCCACCGCAAGGCCGCGCCCCGGCGCGCGAACGCCGAGGAGATGCAACGGCTGTTCGCGGCGACGGAGGACGCGCTCCACATCATCGAATTCTTCAAGAAGCGCAACCCGGAAGCGATCATGCGGTCCGTACGCGCGATCGCCCGGAGAGCCGACCTCGATTCGAGAGAGGCCGGGCTGCTCCGGGCGATGGCGATCGAAGTGCGGAAGTTCTTCGAGCGCGTCGCTACTCGGCGGTGACCGCCGCCGTCCCCGGCGGCTCCTCGGACGACAGCATCAGCGCCTCCTCGGTGGCCGGCTGCCAGAGCTGGACGACCGGGAACTTCGTCGCGAACCAGACCGCCGAGGCGATGAACAGCCCGGCGAAGGCCAACGCCGTCCCGACCTCCTGCCACCCGAGCGGCAGCGACTCGGCGCCCGGGTAGAACGACGGGTAGACCAGGATGTAGCGCTCGAACCAGAGCCCGAGCAGCACGAGCGAGGCGAAGGTCGCCAGGATCGCGGGTACCCGCTTCGGCGCGGCGCCGAGCAGCCCGAAGAACGGCAGCACGAAGATCAGGAAGAGCACCGCCATCGAGATGCCGTCGTACGGCGGCCCGAGCCGCTCGACGAGGAACGACTGTTCCCACGGCAGCAGGCCGTACCAGATCACGATGAACTGGGCCCAGAACAGGTACGCCCAGAAGATGCAGAACGCGAACTGCAGCTTGCCCAGGTCGTGGAACTGCGGAGCGCCGATCACGCCGTCCAGCCCCAGCTTGCTCCGGTAGACGACCGTGAAGACGATCGTCGCCGCGAGCCCGCCGAGGAAGCCGGCCATGAAGAAGTACGGCCCGATCAGGGTGCTGAACCAGTGCGGGTCCTGCGACTGCACGAAGTCGAACGCGACGACGGTCAGCGCGAGCGCCCAGGTCAGCGCGAGGATCGGTCCGAGGACGAGCAGCCGCTTGTAGGCGCGCTCCTCCTCCGCATGCTGCCCGCGCCAGCCGCGGCTCAGGCGCGCGTACAGCCCCTTCAGCCGTGCGGGCGCTTCATCGCGCAGCATCCCGGCATCCGGCCGGAGCGCCCAGTAGGCGAACGCGAGCGAGAGCGCGACCATCGCCGCGAGCAGCACGATGTTGCGCGTGACGAGGAACGGGATGTTCAGGTACGTCGCCTTCGCGCCGTGCAGCTCCTCGTGGAGCCAGTGGAAGATCGGCTCGGGCCGCAGCAGCAGCGGGAACAGCAGCACGTACCAGATCGGCAGGAACGCGACGAAGCCGAGCGCGATGCGCCGGACAGGGCGCGCCCACAGGCCGCGGGCGAGGATCACCGCCACGGCGACCATCACCGCGCCCTGCGCCATGCTGCCGAAATAGAGCCAGTTGAACAGGTACGCCCGCCACGCGCGGTCGGCGTCGGTCATGAGCGCGGCGACGAACGCCGCGGCGCCGATGCCGAGCAGCAGCAGGCTCGCCAGCAGCGCCGGCTTCGGGAAGCCCTCGAAGCGGCGCACCGGGATCTCGACTTCTTCGAACGTATCGTGCGCCATCGTCTTACCTCCCCGTCGGCGCGGCCGGCTGCGCTTGGGCGGCGGTCTGCTGGAGCCGCCGCACGTAGTTCACGATCAGCCAGCGATCGCGGTCCGGCACGCGCCCGCCGTACGCCGGCATGAGCCCGCGCCCGGCCCAGATGATCCCGTAAATGTACTCGTCCGAGAACCCCCGCGCCCGCGGCGTCAGCAGCGACGGGATGAGCCGGGGGTAGCTCCCGGTGGCCGTGACCGGGCCGTTGCCTGATCCCGTCGGGCCGTGGCAGACGGCGCAGTACGTCTCGAACTGCGCCTGCCCCGCGGCGACGGTCTCGTCGTTCATCGGGAACGGGTTCTCGAGCGAGTCCGCCAACGAGACGAGCCACGACTCCGGGGTGAGCCCCTTCGGCGGCGTGACCGCCGGCAGCTCGCCGCCCGGCGAGGCGAACGGGACCGCGTTCGGCGGCGGCACGCGCGGCGCCTCGTACGGATCGAACGCCGGCGACTCCTCCATGAAGCTGAAAAACGGTATGCTCGCCAACAGGTTGTCGAGCGCCGTACACCCACCGGCCGTCATCGCCAGCGCCGCGACGGCGACGAGGCGGGCGACCGAATGATTCCGACTATTCAACGGTTACCTCCTCCGGCCACTCCCGGATCTGGACCGCCCCGCTCTCCTCCATGATCGACCGCACGGCGCCCATCCCGGCGGGCGCGGTCGACGCGAAGATCCCGAAACGGCCGCCCGAGAACGTCGGATCGTAGATGACCCGCTTGCGCAGGTGCGGCAGCCGCGCGTTGATGAACAGGCCGAGCACCGTCGCCAGCGCGCCGAACAGGATCGTCAGCTCGAAGGCGATGATCACGAACGGCGGCAGCGAGATGATCGGCTTGCCGCCCGTGATCAGCGGCCAATCCAGCGACGTCCAGATCGGCAGTGCGAAGCCGGTCGCCGTGCCGGTCAGCGCGCCGACGATCGTGAACATGCGGACCGGGCTCTCGGGCGTGTCCAGCGCGTGCTCCAGCTCGTGCCGCGGCGCCGGCGAGAAGACGACGATGTCCTTGACGCCTTTTTCGCGCAGTTCCTCGATCGCGGCCGCCGTCGCATCGACCTCCGCGAAGATGCCCAGTACGCCGGGCTCCCTATGATTGCTCATGACCCCCGCTCCTCGATACCAAGCCCTGCCCCCGTGAAGCGCCGTGCCGCCGTCATCACTCCACCGGGGCCCGTGCCGTCTCGTGGCCCATCGCCTCCCGGCGGCGCGCGGCGCCGCGGAACCGCAGCGGCGCCGGCAGCACTTCCTTCAGCTCGGCGATCGAAACGCCCGGCAGCACGCGCAGGAAGATCAGGAACCACATGAAGAACCAGCCGAAGCTGCCGGCCAGGATCGCCATTTCGACCCAGGACGGCTTGTACTGCGCCCACTGCCACGGCTCGTACTCGCGCGACAGGCTGGTGACGATGATCACGAACCGCTCGAACCACATCCCGATGTTGATGAAGATCGTGATCACGAACAGCGCCGGGATGTTGGTCCGCACCTTCTTGGACCAGAGCAGCTGCGGCACCAGCGCGTTGCAGGTGAGCATGATCGCGACCGCCCACCAGAACGGCCCCTGGATCGAGCCGTAGATGTACTGGCCCTCGAGGTGCGGCAGCTCGCCGCTGTACCAGGTCAGGAAGGCCTCGGACAGGTACGCGTACGTGACGATCAGCCCGGTCAGCAGGATCAGCTTCGCCATCGAGTCGAAGTGCTTCGGCGTGAAGTACGCCTCGAGGCCGAAGATCTTGCGGACCGGGATCAGGATCGTGATCACCATCGCCAGGCCGCTGAAGATGGCGCCGGCGACGAAGTACGGCGCGAAGATCGTCGAGTGCCACCCGGGGACGATCGACATGGCGAAGTCCCAGGACACGACCGAGTGCACGGAGAGCACGAGCGGCGTGGCGAGGGCGGCCAGGTAGAGGTACGCGCGGGTGAAGTTCTTCCACTCGCGGTCGGTGCCGCGCCAGCCGAGCGCGAGGAGCGTGTAGAGCTTCTTGCGCCACGGCACGGTGGTCGCGTCACGGGCCGCGGCGATGTCGGGGATCATCCCGAGGAAGAAGAACGTCGCGCTGACCGTGAAGTAGGTGCTCACCGCGAACACGTCCCAGACGAGCGGCGAGCGGAAGTTCGGCCAGATCTCGCGCTGGTTCGGGTACGGCAGCAGGTAGTAGAACAGCCACGGACGGCCGAGGTGGATGATCGGGAAGAGCCCCGCGGTCATGACCGCGAAGACCGTCATCGCCTCGGCGGCGCGGTAGATCGACTGCCGCCAGTGCGCGCGGAACAGGTAGAGGATCGCCGAGATCAGCGTCCCCGAGTGCGCGATACCGACCCAGAAGACGAAGGTCGTGATGTATGCGCCCCAGCCGACCGGGTTGCGCAGCCCCGACATCCCGATGCCGAGGTAGATCTGCACGAACCAGGCGAAGCCGCCCAGCGCGACCAGCGCGATCGCGCTGGCCAGCAGGATGAAGTACGGGCGGCCGGGGCGGCCCAGCAGCTTGAGAACATCCCGGTTGACTTCCTCGTACGAGGCGACGTCCGGGTGGGTCTCGGAGCGGATCGCAGTCGCCATGCTCGCCTACGCCTCCGACGCTTCCGTGAGGACTTTCTTGAGGTAAACGATCCCGGACTGCGTGTTCAGCTCGTCGAGGACGCGGTATCCGCGGCCGGACGCGGCGATCTGCGCCACCCGCGAGTTCGGGTCCTTGATGTCGCCGAAGACGATCGCGTCGCCGGGGCACGTCTGGGCGCAGGCCGGCGTGATCTCGCCGTCCGCCACGGCGCGGCCCTCGAGCCGCGCCTGGTGCTGCGCCCCTCGGATCCGCTGCACGCAGAACGTGCACTTCTCCATGACGCCCTTCTCTCGGACCGCCACGTCCGGATTGAGCTGCCAGTTCAACGGCTCGGGCCACTCGGCGCTGAACCAGTTGAAGTAGCGGACCTTGTACGGGCAGTTATTCGAGCAGTAGCGCGTGCCGACGCAGCGGTTGTAGACCTGCCCGTTCAGCCCATCCGGCGTGTGGTACGCCGCGTAGACCGGGCAGACCGGCTCGCACGGCGCGTTGCCGCAGTGCTGACAGAGCATCGGCAGGAACCGCGTGTGGTGCAGCTCGCCCTCCTCGTCGGCCTCGAAGTACCGCTCGATGCGCATCCACGTCATGATCCGGCCGATCGAGATCTGCTCGGGGCCGACGATGCCGATGTTGTTCTCCGCGTAGCAGGCGACGACGCAGGCGCTGCAGCCGTTGCAGCGTTCGAGGTCGATCGCCATCGCCCAGCGCGGGTTGTCCTCGGAGTACTCGCCGTAGTACGTACCGGGCGGCGGGTAGTCCTGCGGGCCGGCCTCGACGACCATCGGCGCGAAGCCGCCGGTCTGCTGGAGCTGGCGGACCTGCGCCTCCTTGGGGTGCGCCTCGCCGTGCTCCGTCGGCGCGCCGGTGTGCGGGGCGGCCCCCGCTTCCGGCGCGACGCCGACGTCCTCGCCGTGCTGCGCCCCGACCGACGCGGCGGTGCCGGCCGCGACGAGCCGGGCGCGCTCGGCCTGGCGCGCCTCCTCGAGCGTCGTCGCGCGGGCGACGTCGCGGCCCTGCTGCGTCGCGCTCCCCGCGGTGTACGGCAGCTTCTGCCACTCGCCGGTCGGGCGGAGCGAGGCCGTCGTCTGGACCCAGACGAGCGCGCCGGACGGCTCCTCGACGACGGGCGCGAGGAAGCGCGCCGCGTTGACGCCGCGCCCCCGGGCGTAGCGGCCGAACTCCTCGTGGCCCTGGCCGAGCTGGACGGCGATCACGTCCGGGCGCGTGCCCGGGTGGATCCAGACGGGGAGCGTCGCAGTGCCGTGCGGCGTCGTGACCTCGGTCATGCTGCCGGTGTCGAGGCCGAGGCGCTCGGCGGTCTGCGGGTTGACCTCGACCCAGGACGTCCAGGAGATCTTGCTGACCGGATCGGGCAGCTCCTGGAGCCACGGGCGGTTGGCCGTCCGGCCGTCGTAGAACCGGTACGACGGGTAGGCGACGAGCAGCAGGTCGCCGTCACCGGAGAACTGCGGCGTCTCGAGGTCGAGCTGCGCGAGGGCGCCGGCGTTCAGCGAGACGGCCGGCGCGGCCGGCGCGTCGGTCACGACGACGCCGAGCTGGAGCGTCTCGCGCCACCATTCGTCGAACGGCGCGGCGGCGCCGGCCTGCGGGTAGATGTCGCGGGCCCAGCGTTCGCGCAGGTAGTCGTAGTACGTCGTCGCGGCGGTCGGGATCGCGACGCCGACGCGGCGTGCAACGGAGAGCAGCACGTCGCCGGTCTGCTTCGTCCGGAAGACGGGCGTCATGACGGGCTGCACGATCGAATGCACGCCGGTCCGCGGCTCGTAGTCGCCCCAGCTCTCGAGGAAGTGGTGGTCCGGGAGGAGCAGGTGCGCGCTCTCGCTGGTCTCGTCGAGGTACGGCGAGAAGGAGGCGATGAACGGCACTCGCTCGATCGCCGCGGCCGCGTCGCCGGCGAGCGGCACGCTATAGAGCGGGTTCGGCCCGTGGACGACCAGCGCGCCGACCTGGCCGTCGGCCATGGAGGCGATGAGCGCCGCGAGGTCGCGGTAGCTGCCGGTGTCGGCGAAGCGCTCCGTGCGGTCGAACCGGACGGTCGTGCCGAAGTTGCCGGCCACGTAGTTGAGCAGCGCGACGGCCATGGCGACGGAGGTCGCGCGGGCGTGCGTCGTCTGCACGCCGGGTCCGACGGCGAGCGAGGGCCCGGCGGCGAAGGCGCGGGCGGCGGAGCGGATCCGCTCCTCGGGGACGCCGGCCGTCCGGGCGACATCCGCGACGTCGATCCGCTGGAGCAGCCCCGCAGCCGCACCGGCCCGCCCCTGCCCGGCGTCGACGATCGACCGGGCCATGGCGAGCGCGACGAGGTGCTCCGTGCCCGGCCGGACCGGCAGCCACTCGTCGGCGCTCATGTCGGTCAGCGACTGGTGCCCGGTGACCGAGATGAAGCGGCCCTTGTGGCCGTCCGCGCGCCGGAACGCGTGGGACTGCGTGAAGCCGTGCGAGTAATCGACCGGCGAGAGCCAGGTCTCCATGAAGTCGGCGCCGAACGAGACGACGACGTCGGCGGCCGAGAAGTCGTGGACGGGGACCGCGTCGATCCCGAAAAGCAGCCGGTTGGCGGCGCGGATCGGCTCCCAACCGAACGTGTCGAAGCGGACGACCTCCATCCCGAACGCCGCAGCCCACTGGTCGACGAGCGCGTCCATGCTGCCGGTGAAGGTCTGCGTCAGGAAGACCTTGCGCCCCCGGGCCTGGCCGATCGCGGCGGCGAGCCGCTGCTCGGCGTCGTCCCAACCGATCCGGCTCCACGCGCCGGCCGCGTCGCGGACCAGCGCCTGCGGCACGCGGTCGGGGTTGTAGAGCCCGTGCAGCGACGCCTGGCCGCGCGCGCAGAGCCTGCCGTGCGAGATCGGCGAGAGCGGGTTGCCCTCCGCCTTGATCGCGCGACCTTCCCGCGTCTTGATGCTCATGCCGCACCCCGCGGGGCATTCCCGACAGGTGGTGCGGTACCACGTGGCGAGACCCGGAACGATCTCGTCGGCGGCCGTCACGTACGGGATCAGCCGCTCGGCCCCTTCCGTGGAACACCCGAAGAGGCTCGCGCCGGCTCCCGCCGCGCCGAGCACCTTCAGGAAGTCTCGCCTCTCCATCCCATTCGCCATCGCTTCGCTCCTTCGGGGCGGCGCCGCCGCGCGCCCGATCCCCGCGACAAGCTGGCCGTCCAGCTAGAACTCAGTAGTGACAGACGAAACAGTCGACCCGGACCTCGCGCTCCTGATGGCAGTCGATGCACCATCCCATGTAGAGCGGCTGCGCGAGCTCGATCTCCGCCATCTCCTGCACCTGCCCGTGGCACTGCTGGCATTCGAGGCCGGCGTTGATGTGCATCATGTGCGGGAACCGGACGTAGTCCGGCAGGTCGTAGATCCGGACCCAGGGGATCGGCACCCCTTCCTGTGCGTATTTCAGGAGCTTCTGTAGCTCCGGGCTGTCTTGCTTGAACAGCAGGTTGCCGACGGGCGCGTGGCACCCGGTGCAGGTCTGCACCGACGGGATGCCCGCGTCCTGCGACACATCCGCGCTGTAGTGGCAGTACATACAGGGGATCTGGAGCGCGCCCGCGTGTGTGTTGTGCGGGAACGCGATCGGCTGATCCGACCCGCCCGTCTGCAACGCGCCGGCCGCGACAATACCGGAGCCCGCCAGCGCCAACGCGCCGACGATGCCGAGCACGGCCCACTTCGCTCGCACCATCGAGCCTCTGGAGGTCAAGAGTTGTGATTGTTCACCGGTCGGCCACGTCCCATTACCGGTACGCGGGTCGCCAGGATACGCGCCCGACGCCCGGCGCGCAAGTGACGGCGCGCCTTTCGACGGGTTCGCTCCGAGCCGCGGCAATCTGGGAGGGAGGGAGTGCGCACGCAACCCCTGGGGGCGAAGTGGATCGCGAAGTGGTGCGGCGACGGGGCGCGGACCGGCGCGCGGGCGGGCGGCGGCCCGCAACCCGCCCTCGCGGCCAGGAGCGCCGACGGAGCACGGACCGGCGCGCCGCTCGGCCTCAACCCGCCTACGAGCCCGGGAGCGCCGCCGGTGCGCCCCCGTCACTCCCGGATCACCGGCGCCTCCCGCGCCGCGGCCGCTGCGGGGCGGCCGTTCAGCGCCTCGGCGATCTGCACCCGCGCGTCCTCAGTGGATCGAATCACCCCGTCGCATCCAGCGCACGAGTCTGTTCGGCGCCATCCGGTCGCCGTCTCTCGCCTGTTCTTCCTGCGGCCGCGCGGGGCGGCGCATCTCGGGTGTCTATCGTCCGAGGATGCTGCCCTGGATCTCGAACTTCGGCACAACCCGCTCGTTTGTAACCGTTCACCCTATGCGAATGAGGCAGAGGATCGGCTGACCTGATCTTTGGGCGAATATGGCTCGCGTGAGATCATCTTCGGGCGGTCGCGGCCGCCATGCCGCTCGCCCTACCTCCCTCCGCCCCACGATTGACCGACGCCCCGTCGCGGTCACTGCCACATTCCCAACCTCACCGTCGCAACCACGAGCCGGTGATCCGACGCCGTCGAGTCGAGGACCCGCGCCTCGACGGCGTCATACCCCCGCAACCAAATCCAATCAATCCTCTCCGTCGGCACGATCGCCGGCGAGGTCGGCGCCGGCGCCGCGCCCGCGAGCTCGAACGCGTCACGGAACCCC
>DASVDG010000132.1:0-32699 GCA_036381255.1 Longimicrobiales bacterium
GGTTTCGGCCGCGCTGGGCGGGGACACGCTGTTGTACCTCGCGGATCAGTACGGCTATGCGTTGAAGCGGCTGGGGCTGGACGGTCGGGACCGGGGGAGGGTCCGGCTGCCGTTCCCGCCGCAGCGCGTGCAGGCGGTGGAGGGCGGCGTGTACGTGACGCCGTTCGTGGTCGGTCGTCACCCGGACCGGCTGGTCTACCGCGTGGCGGGCGCGGAAGTGCGTCCGATCGAGGTCCCGACGGTGTCGTACGCGGACCCGGGGATGAACGTGCTCGCCAACACGGCGGGCGTGGTGGTGTTCGCGGATGGTCGGGTCGTGGTGACCCGGGAGTTCGTGGTCCCGTTCGCGTACGGCTTCCGTGTCGATGCGGAGGATTCCGTGTGGCGGGCGCCGATCCCGCTGCCGGAGGCGGTCGGCTCGGCGCTGCGCCGGCCGCCGGCGCGGATCCTGGAGGATGTCGAGTCGGCGGAGCTGCCGGTCGCGGTGCTCTCGGCGGCGCCGGACGCCCGGAGCGGCGACCTGCTGTATCTGACCCGAAGCGGCCGGGTCGCCCGGGACGGCACGTTCGAGAAGGCCGTGGTGCGGCTCGACGGCGGGCTGCGCTACCGGGCGGCGTACGTGCTGGACGTGAACGCGATCCGGATGGCGTATCTGGCGACGCGTCGCGTCGTCGCGGTGGTGGACGATCTGGACCGGTGGTACACGTGTCCGGCGGCGTAGCGGTGGCGGTGCCGGAGCTGCGCCTCGAGGGCGTGGCGGTTCGCCACCGGCGTCGGCGGCTGGTGTCGGCGCTGACGTGGACGCACCGGGCCGGCCGGATCGCGTGGATCGTCGGGGAAAACGGCGCCGGGAAGAGCTCGCTGCTGCGGGTCCTGGCGGGCCGTGCGCGCCCGGCCGCGGGTGCGGTCGCGCTGCTCGATCCGTCCGGCCGGCCGGCCGAGCGGCTGTACTACCATCCGGCGATGCGCCTGCCGGCGGGGATCACGGTCGGCGAGTGGCGACGATTCGTGGGCCGGCTCGGGGGCACGGACGATCGTGATGCCGCGCCCGACCGTGACGTCGCGGCGCTGCTCCGGCCGGATGTCCCGTCGCACCGGCTGCTGCGCCGCCTTTCGACGGGCGAGTCGAAGCGGCTGCTGCTGGAGGCGCTGCTCGGTCGGCCGGCGCCGTTCGTGTTCCTGGACGAGCCGTACGAGCACCTTTCGGCCCGCGCGCGGGACGGCCTCACGGCGACCCTGGTCGCCCGCGCACGCGAATCCGTGGTGGTCGTCGCGACGAACCAGCCGGTGCCGGCGTACGCGCGCGGGCCGGTCGTGCACGTCGATGGGGAGCGTGCGATCATCGACCCGGGGACGGAGGGGGCATCATGAGATCGTTGACGGGCGCGGTCCGCGCCGTGGCGGCGTTCGAGCTCCGGCGCCTGGTCCGATCGCCGGGCGCCGTGCTCGGCGCAGTGCTGTTCCTCGCGCTGCTCGGCATCGGCCACTGGTCGTACTGGGTTGCCCTGCCGCCGCGCCCGGCGGACGACCGGCTGTTCGGCTGGGCGTACATCCTCGCGATGTGCGGGGCGCTGCGCTTCGGTTTCGGCGAGGACCGCGACCTCGCGCTGGACGAGTTCCTCGTGCAGAACCTCGTCACGCCCGCGTGCTACGCACTCGGAAAACTGACCGCGGTCGCGGTCGTGATCACGGCGTTCGCCGCGGCCGCGTTCGCGTGCGCGTTCGCCATGAGCGCCGGCGACCTGACGTATGCGGCCTGGTACACGGTCCTCTTCACGCTCGTCGCCTGGCTGTTCCTCCCGGCGGTGGCGCTGGTCGAGCTCGTGTTCGTCACGCGGTACCCCGTGGCGTTCGTACTGGTCGCTTTCGTGGCGGTGCTGCTCGTCGGCGGCGCCGTGGCCGGCCCCCGGGTCGTGGTGGCGGCGCTGGGGCTGGACGTGGAGCGCTATGCGTACGCGACTCTCCTGCCGCTCGGCGGGCGAGTCCTGGTCTCCGTGTGGTCGCTGCTGCTCCTCTATCCGCTCTGCCGGCTGAGGCTGGTCGGTCGCGCGGGCTGGTCGCGGGCCGGCGTGTGAGGCGTGCGGCTCGCCGGCCGCGGCCTCGGCGCCGCCGTGGCCGGACGTGGCCGCGTCGGCGCCGCCCACGCCGGCGTCGGGGCGAGCCGCGGCGGGTGAGCGGGCGCGCCCGCGGGTTCCGTTCCCGAGCGGTCGGGGAAGCGCCGTGACCGCGGCGCTAGTAGCGGTACCGGCGACGGGGGCGGTACTCGGCCTCGTACTCGGCGCCGGCCTCGCGCCCGAATCGCCGTCCGCGCCGGCGCCCCATGAATTCCTCGCCGTACTCGCCGTATTCGCCGCGGATCATCCGCATCGGCGTTCCCCGCTCGCGATCGCGGAACGGATCGCCGTAATCCGTTTCCCAGCGGCTCTTCTCGAACTCGCGGCCGTACCCCGCCGCGCCGTACTCGGCGCCGTACGCCCCGTAGCCGAGGCCGTACCCCATGTACTCCCGGCCGTAGCCGAGGTCGCCCATGCGGTAGGACGGGCGTTCGCGTCCCCTGTACTCGCGCCCGTACCCCATGCGCTCGCGGCCCGCGAACTCGGCGCCGTAACCGGGCTCGCGTCGGCGCATGCGCCACGGCCGCCGGCCGACGCCCGGGCGGGCGCGGCCCCGGCGCGGCGCGGGTTCGTAGCGTTCACGCTCCGTGTAGGCGCCGTATCCGAGGCCGTAGGTCCCACCGTAGTCCATGTCGTAGCGCGCCATGTTGCCTCCTCGGGTTGCTCCGGTCAGGTTGCGTTCCCCTCGTCGTCTCGTCCCGTCTTGTGCTCTGTGTCCGGCGCTCGGATCTCCTCCGCGAAGCCGACGCCGCGGCTCCGGTCCTCGGTCGCCGGGCTGTCGAGCCCGACGTCGTGGGCGCGAGGGTCGCGGAATCGGCCCGCGCCGCGTCGTCCCGTGCGCTCGTGCCGCCGCATCGCCTCCGAGGCGTCCTCGACGTGGGGCGTGTCGGGGTTCTCCGTCGTGCGGGTCGGTGGATGGGTCTCCGGCATGCGCGTCCTTCCTATGGTCAGGGAGCGTCTCGGGTGTGCGAGCGCACCGGGGGCCGGTGCAAGAAACGGTCCGGCGCGGGCGGCCGGGTGGATGGCGGGCGCATGCCGAGCGCGTTCACGCCCGAGGTGTCCGCGTACTCGGCGCGGAGCGCATCACCGTGCCTGCGGACACGTTTCGAGGCGCGCCACATCCGGTACGGCGCCATGAGCGGCGGAACGCCGGACCCGTGGCTGAGCAATGCCGTGCCCGGCGGGATGGTCAGTCACACCACGGTGAGCCCGACGGCGCGACGCAGGTCGCCGAGCTGATCGCGCACGGGACGGGAGCGAAGGGCGAGCTCGGCGTTCTCTGATGGGGATCGCGTCCAGCGAGCACGTCGTTGCCGCATGTGTTACATTGAATGGAGCCCGCCGCGCGGCGGGCTTCACCGTTTGGAACCGGGTACGACGACGTATGGACGCGAGCATCCTGGATACGCTGCGCAAGCACGTGATCACGCGCGCGCTGGACGCGGAGGAGATCGAGTACGTGGCCGCGTTCGCCCGCGAGGTTTGCTATCTGCCGGGCACGTTCATCTTCCACGAGAGCCAGCCGCGGCGCGAGTTCGGGATCTTGCGGCGCGGCAGCGTCGAGATCCGCAAGGGTGTGCGCGGCCGGCCGGAGGTCCTCTACCTGCTGACGCCGGGCGATTCCTACGGCGAGGGCAGCCTGCTGGACCACTACCCGCATTCGACGTCCGGCTTCGTCGCCGAGCCGGCGGAGGTCGTCGAGATCCCGCGCGAGGCGATCGACCGGATCGCGGCGGAGCGGCCGGGCGTGTACGCGCGACTCGTCTCCGGCGCGGCGCAGGTGATCGCGAGCCGGCTGCGCGCGGCGAACCAGCGACTGGCGGGGCGCGGGCAGATGTATCTCTCGGGCGAGCTGCGCCGGGAGAAGGATCTGCTCGGCGAGCGTGACGTGCCGGATCGATACTACTACGGGATCCAGACGCTGCGCGCGGTCGAGAACTTTCCGATCACGGGGATCGCGATCGGCCAGTACCCGGAGCTGGTCAGCGCGCTCGCCGCGGTGAAGGAGGCGGCCGCGCGGGCGAACGTCGAGCTCGGCCTGCTCGACCCGGAGATCGGATCGGCGATCGCCCGTGCCTGCCAGGAGATCCGTGCCGGCAACCTCCACGACCAGTTCGTCGTCGACGTGATCCAGGGCGGCGCCGGCACGTCGACGAACATGAACGCGAACGAGGTGATCGCGAACCGGGCGCTGGAGCTGCTCGGCCGCCGCCGCGGCGAGTACGACGTCGTCCACCCGAACAACCACGTCAACCTCTCGCAGTCGACGAACGACGTCTATCCGACGGCGGTGAAGATCGCCGCGAACTGGGCGCTCCAGGGGCTGGAACAGGCGCTGGCCGCGCTCCGCGACGCGTTCCTCGCGAAGGCGAACGAGTTCGCGGACATCGTCAAGATCGGCCGCACGCAGCTCCAGGATGCGGTGCCGATGACGCTCGGCCAGGAGTTCCACGCCTACGGCGTGACGATCAGCGAGGACGTGGAGCGGCTGCGGGAGGTGGCGGCGCTCACGCGGGAGATCAACATGGGCGCGACCGCGATCGGCACGGGGATCAATACCGATCCGCGCTACGCGCCGCGGGTTCGCGAGCACCTCTCGAACGTGACCGGCTTCGCGCTGGTCACGAGTCCCGACCTCGTCGAGGCGACGCCGGACACCGGCGCGTTCGTCCAGCTCTCGGGCGTGCTCAAGCGCATCGCCGTCAAGCTCTCGAAGATCTGCAACGATCTGCGGCTGCTCTCGAGCGGGCCGCGCGCCGGGCTCTCGGAGATCAACCTGCCGCCAATGCAGCCGGGCTCGAGCATCATGCCCGGCAAGGTGAACCCGGTGATCCCGGAGGTCGTCAACCAGGTCTGCTTCCAGGTCGTCGGCAACGACCTGACCGTGACGATGGCGGCGGAGGCGGGGCAGCTCCAGCTCAACGTCTTCGAGCCGGTCATCGCGTTCAACATCTTCCAGTCGATCGACACGCTGCGGCAGGCGTGCCTGGTTCTGCGCGAGCGCTGCGTGGTCGGGATCACGGCGAACCGTGACCGGATCCGGCAATTCCTGGAGCGCAGCATCGGCATCGTCACGGCGCTCGTCCCGTACATCGGCTACGAGCGCGCGAGCGCGGTGGCGCGCGAGGCGCTCGAGTCCGATCGCGGCGTCTACGAGCTTGTGCTGGAGAAGGGCTGGCTCAACCAGGAGCAGCTCGATGAGATCCTCTCGCCCGAGGCGATGACGCGCCCACGCGCCATGCCGGTGCTGCGCAGCCGGTTCGACGCGCAGGCGGAGGTGAGCGCGGATTGAGGCGTGGCGCGCCGTCGCACGCTTGCGGGCCCGGTCGCTTGCGCTACGCGTGAGCGAGATGGGTGCAGCAGGAACCCCGAACCCGAGCGAGCCGTCGCATGCCGATCAACTGGATGACCGACCTCGACGCGGCGCTGGCCGAGGCCCGAGACCGGCGCCTGCCGGTCTTCCTCGACTTCTCGAAGGACCCGTGACCGGACTGTGATCGGCTGGAAGCCGATACGTTGAGCGACCCGCGGGTCGAGGCGGCGATCCGCGAGCGCTTCGTCCCGCTCCGGCTCGAGCTGAAGCGCGACCGCGCCGCCGTACGGCGGTTCAACCTGTTCTGGACGCCCACGCTCTATTTCCTCGACCACACCGGCACGGTCCGCGCGGAGTCGGTCGGCTATCTCCCGCCCGACGAGCTGCTCGCGCTGCTCGACTACGGCGAGGCGCACGTGGTCCTTAGGCGCGGCAGGTTCGAGCGGGCGGCCGCGCTGTTCGATCGCATCGCCGCGAATCACCCGGACAGCGGCTTCGCGCCCGACGCGCTGTACTGGGCGGCGAACGTGCGCTACCTGATGACGAACGACACAGGCGCGCTGGACGCGCGCCGCGCCGAGTTGAGGCGCCGCTACCCCGACAGCCTCGCGGCGCGGAAGGTCTAGGTGGCGCGAAATCCCCGGACGCCGCGAAATCCCCGGGCGCCGCGGAGGTCCCGGCCGCCGCGGAAGTCCGGGGCGGTGCGGCGGTCCGGGGCGGACGGCCGCGCCGGGGTTAGGTGCCGCCGGCCGGGACCGACGCTTTGCGCCCCTTAGGCGTCGGTTGCCAGACGGGCAATTCTTTGACGTCGAAGTTTTCTGCTCTTGCCGCGTTCGCAAGGGCGCCGTCGGCGGTGACGAAGTAGAATTCCGTGTCGGGAGGCGTTGATGCTCGTGCCGCAAGCGCCGTGGCCAACTGTACCGCGTCGTAGCCACGAAGTTTGTAGGCGCGTGTGTGGTTTGCCGCATCGCTCGTGATCCACTCATTAACCTCGATCACGATGTACGGTCGATGCTCTCCCGTGAAATCTTGCTTAAGCCGGTCGAGGAGGCGGGTTGCGACGGACCGCGTGATGTGGCGTCCAGCCTCTTTGGACACGATCGCGGATGCGGTCTCGGGAAGCGCCAGGGTACACACCAAAACCCGAGCGGTGGGGCGTTCCGCTCGGGCGCTTCGCAGCATGTCCTGAACTTGAGCGGAGCCAGGCTCTTCCGCGTACGCTTTGACGAGAGCTGAGCTGTCGAGGAAGTAGTACCTCAAACGCCGCGGCGGGCGTCAAGGATGAGTGCACTCAACGGGCGTCCGCCAATCTCCTCGAGTGGGTGGAGTGGGACGCCGGGGCCCACATTCGGGAGGCTGATCCGGATCCCGAGGTGTCCAAGCCGCTCCTCGAAGATCCTGAGATCCTCGGGCACATCGGCCGCACTTGCCTGTGAGCGGGCCAGGACCCGTTGCATGATAGCCTCCGATTGGCGGTAAACGCTTCACGGAATACGGTAAACGCGCCTATCGAGTTCCGCAAGATATTTGCCCGGACGGTGAACCGCACCGTGCCGGAAGCCCCCGGCCGAAACCGGGGGGCTCCTGAACTTCCCATGCCTTGCCGTGCCGCGCCTCGCCGGGCCATGCCGAGCCTAGAGCCTGTTATGGACCCACGCCCATGAGCGCGCCGAAGAAGCGCGCGAGCATGAGACAGCCGAAGGCGACGAAATGAAGCCCCCGAAGCGTCTCGGGCAATCGTTCGTAATCCTTGGCGAGCCGCCGGAAACGGGCCGCCCAGGCGAAGCCCCGTTCGACCACCCAGCGCCGGGCCAGCAGCACGAAGCCTCTCTTGGCCTCGGAGTGCTTGACCGCCTCGAGCTGGATCCCGTGCTCATGGGCCTCCCCGGCCGCTTCTTCGCCCGTGTATCCCTGGTCCACGTACGCCAGTTCTACCTGCACGCAGGCGCCGCTGCGTTTGCTGGTAGCCCGCCTCCCAGGGCGGCAGATCGTTCGGGTACGGTTTTCGCCGGGGCTCATCTTGCTTCATGCCCTCGATTTACCCGCACCCCAAGCGGCAGCTCATAACCGACTCTAGGCCGACGGCCGCGCCGGCGCGGCGGGCAGGTTGTTGGGGAGGCCGAGCACGAACGTCGAGCCGGCGCCGGGCCGGCTCTCGACGCGGATCTCGCCGCCGAGCAGGTGCGCGAGACGTCGCGACAGCGAGAGGCCGAGGCCCGTGCCGCCGTACAGCCGGGTCGAGGAGCCGTCGACCTGCCGGAACTCGTCGAAGATGGAGGCCAGCTCCTCGGCGGGGATGCCGATTCCCGTGTCCTGCACGACCCATTCGATCCAGCCGGCGTTCCAGCGTGTCGGCGGACCGCCGGGCTGGCGCCGGACCGTCACGGTGACCCGCCCCGCGGTCGTGAACTTGAACGCGTTCGTGATCAGGTTCTCGAGGATCTTCACGACCTTGGCGGCGTCGGTGCGGATCGGGATCTCGCCGTCGGGCGCGGCGATCTCGAACGCGACGCCGTCGGGCGCGGCGCCGGCCTCGGCGGCGGCCGTGCGGGCGAGGGCGGTTGCCTCCTCGCTGGACTCGTGCACCGGCGTGCGACCCAGCTTGAGGTCCGAGAGCTCGAGGATGTCCGTGATCAGCCGGAGCAGCGCGGTGCCCGCGCGCTCGATCCTGTCGAGCGCCCGCGCCTGGTCATCGGTCACCGGCCCCGCGTGGCCCTGCGCGATGAGGTACGTGTATCCGAGGATCGCGGTCAACGGCGTCCGCAGCTCGTGACCCATGTTGGCCAGGAACTCGTTCTTCAGCCGCTTCGCCTCCTCGGCCTCCTCGACGCGGGCGGTCAGCTCCGCGTTCTTGCGGCGCAGCCGTTCGTTGGCGGATTGGAGGTCTTCGATCAGGTGCGCCTTCTCGGACGTCGCCGCGAGCTGGTCCGCGATCACGCCGAGCAGCCGCTGCTTCTCCTCGCCGAACGTGTGCGGCGCGTCGAAATAGAAGCTCAGCGCCCCCGCGACCTCGCCCCGCACCTCGAGCGGCAGCGCGATCTGCGCCGTGAACCCCAGCTCGCGCGCCGGGTCCCACCACTCTCGTTGAAGCGGGTCCGCGAAGATGTCTTCGACCGCGACCGGCGCGCGCTCGGCGACGGCGCGGCCGGTCGGACCGCGTCCCACGCGGATCCGCAACTGGCCCAGGTAACGTGCCGAGGATTGCGGCCAGTTCTGCGCGCAGACGAGCTTGAGCAACTGGGGATCCGCCGCATCACGGAGGAAAACGGAGCTGAAGCTCGCGCCGACGAGCGGCGTCACGCGGGCCAGCGCAAGTCGATAAACCTCGACGGGCCGGGTCGCGGTCAGGAACGCGTGCGCGATCTCGCGAACGACCTCCAACTCACGCTGCTGCAACGACTCCGGAGATTCGGCCGCGGCGGGTCGATCGGGACGGACAGAGCGCTGGGAACTCACGATTCGTATTTTTTTCGGAGTTCGTGGACGGGAGGAAAGGGCGGAATGTCCGTCCCGACGCGAATAACTCCCTTGACGCGGTTCCGGTCCCGCTCTACTGTATCCGAGAATTTTACGGGCGCCGTGGGCGAAAAACCCTTGAGATCACTGGACGGCGCCGCCAAAATCAAGTTGGCAGGTCTCAGGGGAGCCGCGCAAGGGCGGTTCTCCGGTTCGGGGCCGCGCGGCACCGGGCCAGCGGGTCCGCAGTCCGTCGCCCACGTAAGGCGTGGGTCGGCGCTACTCGTCACCAGATTCACTTCGAGAGGAGCGAGTCCATGAACAAGTCGGAGCTGGTCCAGAGCCTGGCGAACCAGGCCAATCTGTCGAAGGCGGACGCGCAGCGTGCCGTCGACGCCCTGTTCAACGCGGGCAACGGCGTGATCGCCTCGGCGCTGAAGAAGGGCGACAAGGTCCAGATCACGGGGTTCGGCACGTTCGAGACGCGCAAGCGGAAGGCGCGCACCGGTCGCAACCCGCGCACGGGCAAGGAGATCCGGATCGGCCCCACGACGAGCCCGTCGTTCCGTCCGGGCAAGGGCCTGAAGGACGCCATCAAGTAGGGCCGGCGTCCGGTCGGCGCGCGAACACGGTCCTGGCGGCGCTCGCGCGCGACCCCGCGTCCTGAAGACCTCCTGCGGAGGGGTCGGCCGTTGCAGCCGCTCCCACCGCAGGAGGTCTTTTCGTGTAGCGTGCCGGTCTCGGAGCGGCGCTGCAGCGGGCGACGGTGCCGGCCGGGGCTCGAGGTGAGCGGCGCTACCGTCCGGTCTCGCGCATCCGCCGCCGCGGCCGCTCGCCGCCGGCGGGCCGGCGGTCGTAGTCGACCCGCACGCTGCGCCCCTTCATCGTCGTGCCGTTGACGGCGCGGATGACCCGCTCGGCGACCGCGTTGTCGACCTCGACGATCGAGAGGTTGTCGCGGATGTCGATCCGGCCGATCCGGTCGCCCGAGATGTTCGCTTCGCCGGTGATCGCGCCGACGAGGTCGCCGGGGCGGATGCCGTCGCGCGCGCCGACGCCGAAGAAGAGGCGGACGTACGCGGGCGGGGGCGGCGCCGCCGCGCCGGCGCGGGGGCGGGGTGCTGCGGCCGCCTCGCGGGCCTCGGCGGGCGCCTCGGCCGGCACGGGCGGCCGGCGCCGCAGCAGCGCGCTCGCGGCTGCGGCGATTTCGGCGGCCGCGTACCGTTCGAAGAGCGGCTGGAGCACGAGGATCTGGGCGCCGATGTCTTCCTCGGCGAGGGCGCGCTCGATCCGGGCGCGGTAGGCGGCGAGCTCGGTGGCGGCCGGCGCCTCGAGCGGCAGGCGCAGCGCGTGGGGCTCGAGCGCCGCGCGCTCGGCGATCTGCCGCAGGTGCGACAGCTCGCGCGGCTCGATCAGCACCAGCCCGTCGCCGGCGTGGCGCAGCGCGAGCGTGTCGCCGTCGAACGGGACGTCGTAGCTGACGACGAAGGCGTCTTCCGGCGCGGCTTCTTCAGGCGCGAGCGCGACGATGCGCACGTCCTCGCCGGCGCCGCGCGCCGCACGGAAGCCGCGCAGCGCGAGCTCGTCGGCCAGCATCTGCGCGCGTGCGCCGGTCCGGCAGTAGACGGCGACCGGACCGGGCGCGTCGCGGCGGGCGAGGAACGCCGCGAGCCCGTCGGTCTTCAGCTCCGCGCCCGCGATCGCGTAGCGCAGCGGCCGCTTCTCGGCGGGCGCCGTCGCCTCGACTTCCGTGGGCGTCGGTGGGATGTGCAGCGCGCGGCGGACGTGGCGTTCGATGTAGTCGTCGACCGCGTCGGTGCGCTCGGCCGTGGCCACGATGCGCTGCGCGTCGCGGGGGGTCGAGTTGGTGAGCGCTTCGACGGCATCTTGCGCGTCGAGCGCGATGAGCGTGGAGAGTCCGTCGAGCACGAGCGCGGCGATGCCGCCGAGCTTGAGCGCGGAGGCGTGGACCGCGTCGAGCGCCGCGGCCGGCGTGGCGACGACGATGGCGGCCTCGCGCGCCGGCGTGGCCCACCCCGGCCCGAGCGCGGCGACGCCCAGCGGCGTGACGCGGGCGAAGCGCGCGAGGGAGGCCGCGATCCGGGTCGCCGCCTCCGGCGTGGGCACGAGCACCAGCGCGCGCAGCGCGCCCGCCTCCTCCGTTTCCGCCGGCTCGCCTTCCGCCAGCCGGTCGACCAGCGCCAGACCGTAGGCGCCGACCACGCCGGCGCCGGCCGATGCGTACAGCACGACGTTCCCGCCGCGACGCAGCACCGGCACGGCCGCGCGCTGGAGCGCCGTCGGCGCGTCGTACCCCATCGACTCCACCACCTCGACCAGCTCGGACCTCAGCCCGAGGTCCCCGAATCCGTCTGCCATGCCCACCCTCGTACTCGCGTTGTCAAGAAAATGGCCGCGGGAATATACGGCCTTGCAAGTGTTCTGCCCAGGCGTGTACCTTCGATCCTCCTCCTCGGACCCTCACCGGCCTCGATATGGAACGCGTACAGGGTTGGCTCGCGAACGTGAGCGGCATCGTCTGGGGCGTGCCGATGATCGTGCTGCTGCTCGGCACCGGCGTGTACCTGACGCTGCTGCTGAAGGGGCTCCAGTTCCGGCAGCTCAAGCACGCGCTCTGGCTGGCGCTGGTCAAGCGCAGGGAAGAGGGCGCGGAGGGCGACATCTCCCACTTCCAGGCGCTGATGACCGCGCTCGCCGCGACCGTCGGCGTCGGCAACATCGCCGGCGTCGCGACGGCGATCGCCTCCGGCGGGCCCGGCGCGCTTTTCTGGATGTGGGTGACCGGCCTGTTCGGGATGGCGACGAAGTACTCCGAGGCGGTGCTCGGCGTGCGCTACCGCGAGGTCGATCCCCGCGGCAACATGGCCGGCGGGCCGATGTACTACCTGTCGCGCGGGATCGGCGGCGGCTTCGGCCGGCTGCTCGGCGGCCTCTTCGCCCTCTTCGCCGCGATCGCCGCGTTCGGGATCGGCAACATGGTCCAGTCCAACTCGGTCGCCGACGCGCTGCAGTCGTCGTTCGGCGTGCCGCCGGTCTGGACCGGCGCGGTCATCGCCGTGCTGGCCGGGGCCGTCATCCTCGGCGGGATCCGCAGCATCGGCCGGGTCACCAGCTTCTTCGTCCCGCTCATGATCGCGTTCTACCTGCTCGGCGGCCTCGTCGTCCTGGCGATCAACTGGCGCGGGCTCCCGGACATCGCGATCTTCGTCTTCCGCGACGCGTTCCGTCCGACGGCGGCCGTCGGCGGCTTCCTCGGCGCGACCGTGCGCGACGCCATGCGCTGGGGCCTCGCGCGCGGCATCTTCTCGAACGAGTCCGGTCTCGGCACCGGCGGCATCGCCGCCGCCGCGGCGCAGACGCGCTCGCCCGTCTCCCAGGCGATGGTCTCGATGACCCAGACGTTCATCGACACCATCGTCGTCTGCTCGATCACCGGCTTCGTCATCGTCGCGACCGGCGCGTGGATGCGGATCGACCCGACCACCGGCCAGGCGCTGACCGGCGCGCCGCTGACCGTCGCCGCGTTCCAGACCGGGCTGCCGGGCGAGTGGGGCGGGTACATCGTCTCGCTCGGCCTGGCGTTCTTCGCCTTCTCGACGATTCTCGGGTGGGCGTACTACGGGGAACGGACGATCGAGTTCCTGCTCGGCGCCCGCGCGATCGCGCCGTACCGCATCCTCTTCGTGGCCGCCTCCTTCTTCGGCGCCGCCGCGCTCCAGATGGGCGAGACCCAGGCCGCCGGCTTCCGGCTCGTCTGGGACTTCAGCGACGTGATGAACGGCGCCATGGCGCTCCCCAACCTGATCGGCCTGGTCCTGCTCTCCGGCGTCGTCGCGCGGGAGACGAAGGTGTTCTTCGGGAAGCCCGAGATCGTCGACGGGCTGGCGGTCGAGGAGCCGGAAGGCTGAGCCGGAGCGCCGTCCCCCGGCCCGCTACGCGGCGTCGTCGGTCCCTCGGGCCACGTCCCCCGGCTGGTAGGGGAGCTGGTTCAGGAAGTACTGGGTCTCGAGGTCGAGCCGCGAGGTCCGGAGCTGGTCCGTCGACGCGTGTACGACCGTGTCCGGGCCGTGCCGGTGCGCCTCGACGGTCACCGTGCCGTCGCCGCCCTTCAGCGTGATCGAATGCCGGTCCCCGCCCACCTTCTCGATCGGCAGGCGAGCCATCAGCACCTCTTCCGCGGTCCGCAGCACCTCGCGGATCGTCGCCGCGGTCATCCGTTCGTATTCGGCCATCGTCCGTCCATCCAGCAGTGAATCCACGGGAGTCGGCCGACAATCTGGAAGGCGCGCGGCGCGGCGGCAAGGCGCGGCGGGCAATGGCGGCCGGCCCGCGCGCGGTGAGTGGGCGGCGGCGCACGGCGGGGGGTGCGCACGCCGGTCGCGGTCGGGCGCTCGGCGAGACGCCGGTCCGCGCCTCAGCCCGACAGCACCTTGTCCGCGTACCCGTTGTCGGGGTCGCCGCCCTGGCGCAGCACGCGGTCGACGGTGCCCGGCCCGCGGTTGTAGGCCAGCAGCGCGAGGCGCACGTTGCCATCGTACCTGTCGATCAGGTCGCGCAGGTAGCCGAATCCGAGGCGCAGGTTGAGGTTGCGGTCGAAGAGGTCCTCGGCGGTCGTGCCGGGGCGCAGCCACGCCGCGGTGCGCGGCATGACCTGGGTCAGTCCGCGCGCGCCGACGTGGCTGACCGCCCGGGTGTCGAACGTGCTCTCCGTGTTGACCAGCCCGAACGCGACGTCCGGGTCGATGTCGCTCTCGATCGCGGCGTCGTAGATGTCCTCCGCCAGCGAACGGGAGATGCCGTAGCGGACCTGCGCGCCGGTGACCGTGTCCTCGCGGATCTGCTCGGCCTCGCTCGCCGCCCATTCCTCGCCGACCGCCTCCTCGATGCCGCCGGGCCGCGCCGCGGCCGCCCGCGCCCGCCGCTCCACGCCCTCCGGCGGCTGCACCGGCGCGCGCGCGGCCTTCGCGATCGGCGCCGCCGCGCCGGCCATGGTCAGGCCGATGAGCGGCTCGCGGTAGCGGCGCAGCATCTCTCGCGCGCGCCCCGTCCACCCACGTTCGCGTTCCCGTTCCTTCAGCCGCTCCCACCGGTCGCGCCACCCCTCCCGGTCCGAGCGGCGGCGGCCCCACTGGCGGCGTTCCGAGCGGCGTCGCTCCGGCGGCGGCGCGTCGTACGCCCGGCGCCATCCGTGCCCGGCCGGAGCGCGCGCGCGGCCGCGCCGCGGCCGGTGTCCGTACACGTCGCCTGCGGCGTCGACGTACGGGTCGTAGGGGAATACCGGGGGGCGAGGCCGCCGGCCTCGCGGGCGGTGGTGTCGACCGTCCATGCGCCCTCCTCCGGGGGCAAACGTTCGGACGCGCAATCTCCGGCCGCTCACGAACGGGTGCAGCATCCGTGCCCCCGAACGCCTTGAGCGTTGCGTCACAACGCACTACGTTCCCGCTTCCGTGCCGCATGCCGCGCGACGCGGCGCGCACGCAACACGGACCCGGAGCCCGTACATGCGACGCATCGCCCGCCCCGCCACGCGCCCTCGGCCCCGCGCGCGCACGGTGACCCGCAGGGCCGCCCTCGTGCTCGCCCTCGCGCTCGCGCCCGCCCGGGACGCGCCCGCCCAGGACACCACGCCCCGAGCCATCCCGCGCTTCCCGATCGCGGACGGGCCGCTGGCGCTGCACGGCGTCGCCCGGCCGGGCGCGTACGTCGCCGAAGTCGGCCGGCGCGCGGCGCTCTTCGGCGACGAGACCGGCGCGTTCGAGGCCTGGGTCTGGCCGCTCAAGCTGGTCCGCGACCTCCGGCTCGCGTTCCGGATCCCGGAGTACGACCAGCCGATCCCGGGCGCGCGCATCGCCCGCAGCGTGACCGTGCGCCCCGAGGCGCTCACGCTGACATACTCCCACGCGACGTTCACGGTGAAGCAGCACGTCTTCGTGCCGCTCGACGAGCCCGGCGCGCTGATGCTGCTCGAGGTCGAGACCATCCGCCCGCTCGACGTGCTCGTCCGCATGCACGCCGACTTCGACCTGGCGTGGCCCGGCGCGTTCGGCGGCGGCACCATCACGTGGCTGGACGCGGAGAAGCGGTTCCTCCTCTCCCAGGGCGGCGTCCACGGCTACAACGGGATGATCGGCTCGCCGTTCGCCATCGATGGGACGTCGCACCCGGCGCACGACGCGCCGACGATCCCGTCGCAGTTCACGCTCCGCTTCGACGCCGGCCAGGCGACGGAGGGCTTCATCCCGATCGTCATCGCGGGGGGCGCCGCGCCGCGCGATTCCGTCGCCGCCGTCTACGACCGGCTGCTGGCCGACGCGCGGCGCGGCTACGCGGAGAAGGTCGAGCACTACCGCAAAGTGCTGCGGAACGGGCTCAGGCTGTCCACGCCGGACGCCCGCCTGAACCGCGCCCTCGCGTGGGCGAAGGTGAACCTCGACCAGCAGCTCGTCTGCAACCCCGATCTCGGCTGCGGCCTCGTCGCCGGGTTCGGCCGCGCCGGGGCCGGCAACTACCGCCCCGGCTTCGGCTGGTATTTCGGCGGCGACATGGCGATCAACTCGTTCGGGATGGACGCGCTCGGCCAGTTCGATCTCGTGCGCCGCGGGCTCGCGTTCCTGGCGCGCTACCAGCGCGAGGACGGCAAGATCCCGCACGAGATCTCCCACGCCGCCGCGCGGCTGCCGTGGTTCACCGACTACCCGTACACCTGGTTCCACGGCGACACGACGCCGTTCTGGGTCCTCGCCTGCTTCGAGTACTGGAAGGCGAGCGGCGACGACGCGTTCCTGCGAGCGCAGTGGCCGGCCATCGTACGGGCGTACCGCTGGTCCGCGGCGACCGACGGCGACGGCGACGGCCTCATGGAGAACCCGCTCGCCGGCGCCGGCGCGATCGAGGTCGGCGGGCTGGGCGCGGACCTGCACACCGACATCTACCTGGCCGGCGTGTGGGTCGGCGCGGTCGAAGGCGTGCGCGAGATGGCCCGCGCCATGGGCGAAGACGCGCTGGCGGACGAGGCGGACCGGCGCTTCCAGCGGGCGATCCGGTCGATCGAGGAGCGGTTCTGGCTCGAGCCGGCCGGGATCTACGCCTTCGCGCTGCTCCGCGGCACGGGCGACGGCGCGCCGGCCGGCGGCGACCTCGCCAAGGCGGCCGGCGCGGTGCGGCTCAACGACGCGCTCACCGCCTGGCCCGGCACCGCGCTGGCGTTCCGGCTGCTGGACGCGAAGCGCGGCGCGCGGATGCTGCGCGAGGTCGCCTCGTCCGCGATCACGACCGACTGGGGCGCGCGACTGCTCTCGCGCGACCACCCGCTCTACGAGCCGGTGCACTACAACAACGGCGCCGTCTGGCCGTTCATGACCGGCTTCGTCGCGCTGGCGCACTACCGCTACCACCGCGCGTGGGCGGGGTTCGACCTGGTCCGCGATCTGGCGCGCACGACGTTCGACTTCGCCCGCGGGCACCACCCGGAGCTGCTCTCCGGCGCGTTCTACCAGGTGCTGGACACGACCGTGCCGCACCAGTTCTTCGCCACGTCCATGTTCGTCAACCCGCTGGTCCGTGGGCTGCTCGGGCTGGAGGCCGATGCGCCGAACCACGCGGTCGCGATCGAACCGCACCTGCCGGCGCACTGGGATACGCTGACGGTCGAGGGGTTCCGCGTCGGCGAGGACCGGATCGCGGTGTCGATCCGCCGGGAGGGCGACGTCTACACGCTCGGCGTGCGCCGCGCGACGGACCGGACGCGCGAGGCGCGGCACGCGCGGCCGCTCGCGGCGCGCATCGCGCCGGCGCTGCCGCTCGGCGCGCACGTCGCGCGCGTCACCGTGAACGGCCGGGACGCGGCCGTGCACGTCGAGGAAACCGCCTACGACGTGCACCCGGTCGTCGAGCTCGCGCTGATCGACGAGGCGATCGTCGAGATCGAATTCAGCGGCGGCGTCGAGGTCGTGCCGCCCACGGAACGGCTCCGGCTGGGCCAGCCGTCGCAGGGGCTGCGGGTCCTCGATTTCCGGCGCGAGCGCGGCGACTACGTCCTGCTGCTGGAGGGGATCGCCGGGCGGAGCTACCCGCTCGAGCTGCGGACGGAAGCCCGCATCCGCAACGTGCGCGGCGCCACGCTCGCCGGCCAGGGCGAACGGACCGCGACGCTCGTCATCGACTTCCCCGCCGGCGAGCCGGGCGGGTACCGACGCGCGGAGGTCCGGTTCCGCGGGCCGTGAGCGGGCGCCGGAGCGGCATCCCCGCCCGGGGCGCGCGGCCGGGGCTCAATCCAGCCGGCACTCGATCCGGGAGATCGTGCCCGGCACGCCGCGGGGCCCGGCCTCGCTCGACAGCACGAGTGCGCCATCGGCCGTGACCGTGACCGCCTCGCCCTGCGGTTCCGCCAGCATCTGGAGGTCGATCCCCGCACCTTCCAGCCGCGGCCGCAGCCGGCCGCGCCACCCCACCCGGTAGAGCTGCACGGCCGTGTAGGTCCGCACCGCGACCCAGCGGCCGTCCGGCGCCGCGGCCGCGCCCGTCACCTGGTACGGCAGGCCGGCCGGCGCGTCGCCGAGCCGGGCGACCGGACGCAGCTCGACGGGCTCGCCCTCGCGCAGCGGGCCGGGGTAGCGGAACACCGTGACCGGCGCGTCCCGACCTTTGCTGACCAGGAAGACCGCGCCATCGGGGAGGACGTAGAGCGCCTCCGTGTCCAGCGCAGGACCGGGGTAGCGCACCGGGAACCGCTCGGCGGGCGCGGTGGCCGTATCGGCCGGCGCGGGCTCCGGGATGCGCAGGATCGCGACCTCGTCCCGCGCTCCACGGTTGTCGCCGGTGTCCGCGATGTAGAGGCATTCACCCGCGGCACACGGCCCGAGCGCCAGGTCCTCCCAGTCGCGGTTCCGCGCCCCGGCGACCCGGGTCCGGCCGAGGACGCGGCCCGCGGTGTCGATCGCGAACAGCACCGCATCGCCGCCCGAATCGTTGTGCGTCCAGAAGATGCCGGGGTGCCGCCGGCTCGCGGCGAGCCCGCTCGTCTCCGCGACCTCGGCCGGCAGCGTGCCGGTGCGGCGCGGCGGGTCGCAGACGGCACGCTCGGCCACGCGCGGCGTGCAGCCGAGCGCGAGCGCGGTCAGCAGGAGCCGAGCCCGTCGCCCGCCGCGCGCCCCGGGGATGCGACGGCCGCGCCCGGACCGGCGCTGCCGGGGCGCGGTCGGCGCTTCCGTTCCGTGCCGTGGATCGCATCGCATCGCACAAGGATGGCCGGCCGAGGCGAGCGGCGTCAACCCGAAACGGATCGGCTCATGCGGCCCGACCGCCGGCCGCGTGGACGCCGGTCGCGAGCGGGAGCCACAGCGTGAAGGTCGAGCCGCGGCCCAGCTCGCTCTCGACCGTGATGTCGCCGTCGAGCAGGCGCGCGATGCGGCGGCTGATCGCGAGGCCGAGGCCCGTGCCGCCCCGCTTCGTCCGTCGCAGCCGCGAGAACTCACGGAAGAGCCGGCCGATGTCCTCGGGCGCGATCCCGGGGCCCGTGTCCGACACGGCGATCGCGAGCCACTCGCCCGTGCGATCCCGCACCGTCCCGGGCCGGGTCGCTGCCGCGACCCGGATGCGGCCGCCTTCCGGCGTGTACTTGATCGCGTTCGACAACAGGTTGCCGAGGATCTGGCGCACCCGGTCGCCGTCGGTATACGCGTCGGGCAGATCCGGCGGGACGTCGGTCTCGAGTTCCAGCCCGGCCGACTCCGCCTGGGCGCGGACCTGCTCCGTCGACTCGAGGATCACCCCCCGGAGCGCTGCCGGCCCGCGCTCGACGCTGAGCTCGCCGGCATCCGCCTGCGAGAGCTCGACCAGATCCTCGATCAGCTTCAGCGCCGATCGCGCCGCCTGGCCGATCCGGCGGACACCGTCCTTCTGCTCCGCGGTCAGCTCGCCCTTCACGCCGGCCTCGAGCAGGTCCGCGTAGCCGATGATCGCGCCGAGCGGATTCTTCAGGTCGTGGCTGAAGCCGCGGATGAAGCGCGCCTTCCCCCGCATGAGCTGCTCGGTCCGCGCGCGCTGCTGCTCGGCCTCCGCCGCGTGCTCCGCCTCCAGTCGCGATCGCTGCTCGGCTTCCCGGAGCAGCATGATCCGTAACAGCGCGAGCGACGCGAAATCGCCGAGCACCCGGATGCGCGTCGTCTCACGGCGGTCGAACCGACCCTGCCCCGGCGCGCGGACCAGCACGAGCGCGCCGAGCGCCCGCCCGTTGACCGCGAGCGGCACGACCAGCCCGGCGCAGCCGGCGCACGCCTCCGCGAGCTTCGACGCCATCGGCGCGTCGAGCCGATCGACCGCCGCGAAGAATTCCGGCTCCCCCCGCTCCAGCATGCGCTCGCTGAGCGAGCCCGGGTACGGCGCCCGCTGCCCGACCCGCAGCGTGCCCACGCCCGCCGTCGCCGCGACCGCCACCCACTCCCGGCCGGGCAGGACCCGCTCCACGTACACCGCGATCGCGGCCGTCAACGCGAGCGCGCCGTCCGCAAGGCACTCCGCCAGCGCTTCGGGCGAGTCCGCCGCGGCCAGCCGGTGCGAGATGCGCCGGAACAACCGCTCGTCCCGCGTCAACGCGCGCAGGAACGTCGCCATGCGCTGGGTCCGCCGGCCCGCCCAGCCGTTCAGCACGACCAGCCCCAGCGACAGCACCACCAGCATGACCGTGAGACCGATCTCCAGCCGGGCGGTGCCGGTGAGCTCCCTCCAGCTCGCCCGCTCCAGCGCGGTCAGGCCGCGACCCAGGTCGGCGACGGCCTCGTTCAACGCATCGTGCGCGTAGGGGTCGACCGCGATTCGGCGACCCGCCGGCGACGGCTCCGCCTCCGTCAGCAGGCCCGACCGCTCGACCATCGCGTGCCAGGCGCGGCTCTCCCGCACGATCCGGTCGACGCGCTCGCGCCAGCCGGCGCCGAGGTTCGCCGAATGCGCCCGCAACGTCTCGAGGTGCCGCCGCTCCGCCCGGCTCGCCTCCGCGTAGCGCTCCAGGAAGTCGGGATCCCCGGTGAGCAGGTACGCACGCAGCGCCGCGCTCTGCTGCGCGATCGCCGCCTGAACCGCCTGCGCCGCCGCGCGGGCCGGCACGGTCGTCGCCGCGATCTCCCTCCGGATCGCGAGCCGCCGCTGGTCCACCGTGACCTGGACCAGGATCAGCGCCAACAGGAGGAGTGCGGAAAGGGCGAGGGGCGGGCGCAGCGGCATTCGCACCGCGACGCGTCGTGTGTCCTCGCTCCGACCTACGCCGGTCCTGGCGGTCGGGCGCCGATCGGGCATGGGAACCTCGTACTTCGCAACGGATCCGCCACGAACGGCGGATGCCCCGACGGGGAGCCGTCCAGCCCCGCACCTCCCGTGCCATGCCTCCCCGTTTCGCGGCATGCTAACCTTCGTCGCTGTAGGAAGTTGAACGGGCGGCGCCGGGACCGCGCCCACGGCGCCGCCGCGCGCCGGCGGTCCGCTGGCCGCACCGGCGCTCGGTGCGGACGTCGCGGCGTGGACCGCGTCGACGCGGCGCGGGCCGGAATCGCTGTTGCGTGTGGCGAGCGCCCCGTCGCCGGCGGTCGAGGCGCGGCTCCCCTTCGTGGCGATCGATGGATCCGGGCGCTTCCCGACGGCGCGGCCCGATCCCGAGATCCCGCGGCGCGGGCAGGCCGCGGTGCGGGGTCGGTCGCGGCATTGGCCGCGCGTCGCGAATCGGGGTACAATGTTTGACGAGACACTTGGCGACCCCGATGCGCGACGGCAGGGAAAACCGATGAATCCACACCCCATCCGCGTCCTCTTCGTCTGCCTCGGCAACATCTGCCGTTCGCCGATGGCGGAGGCGGTCTTCCGCTCGCTGGTGCGCGACGACGGCGTCGCGGACCGGTTCGAGATCGACTCCGCCGGCACGTCCGACTATCACGAGGGCGAGCCGCCGGATGCGCGGGCGCAGGAGGTCGCGCGGCTGCGCGGGATCACGCTGACCGGCCGGTCGCGGCCGATCCGGGAAGCCGATTTCCACCGCTTCGACTACATCATCGTGATGGATGCCGAGAACCTGCGCGACGTCGCCGGGCTCGCGGAGCGGGTCGGGCCGGGCGCGGAGGTGCACCTGCTGCGCGAATTCGACCGGGAGGCGGGCGGCGACCTCGATGTGCCGGACCCGTACTACGGCGGCCGCGCGGGGTTCGAGCGCGTGCACGACATGATCGAGCGGTCCTGCCGCGGGCTGCTCGAGCACATCCGCTGCGAGCGCACGTTGTGAGACGGGACCTGCCGACGGACCTGGCCGCCGCGATCCAGGAGGCGCTGGATGCACGGGCGGGCAAGCACTCGCCGCTGAGCCACGTCGCGCCGATCGGCGGCGGGTGCATTCACAACGCGATGCGCGTGCAGACGGAGGCGGGCGACGTCGCTTTCGTGAAATGGAGCCGACGGCTGGAATCGACGCCCGGTGTGTTCCGCGCCGAGGCGGCCGGGCTCCAGGCGCTCGCGGCCGCGGGCGCGCTGCGCGTGCCGGCCGTGATCGACGTGTTCGACCCCGCGGAGCTGGACGAAGCGCCGGACCGATCGACCGCGTGGCTGCTCCTGGAATGGCTCGAGCCCGGGAGCGCCGGCCCCGAAACGTGGGCGCAGCTCGGCCGGGGCCTGGCGGCGCTGCACCGCGTGCGCGCGCCGCGCTGGGGTGCCGCGGCGGACAACTTCATCGGCACGCTGCCGCAGGCGAACGGCTGGTACGACGACTGGCCCGCGTTCTGGCGCGATCGGCGTCTCGAGCCGCAGCTCCGGCGCGCGACGGACGCCGGCTTCTTCGGACTCGAGGACCGCCGCCGTTTCGACCGGCTGCTCGGCACGCTCGACGAAGCGCTGGGCGCGGGACCCGCCGACGGCGCGTCGCTGCTGCACGGCGATCTCTGGAGCGGCAACATCCACGTGATGGCCGGCGGCGAGCCGGCGATCCTGGACCCCGCGACCTACCACGGCCACCGCGAGGTCGACCTCGCCATGGCCGCGTTGTTCGGCGGGTTCGGCGCGGAATTCTTCGACGCGTACGCCGAAGCGTGGCCGCTCGAGCCCGGCGATCTCCCGCGCCGCCGCGCGATCTACCAGCTCTACTACCTCCTGGTCCACGTGAACCACTTCGGCGCCGGCTACGTCGGGCAGACCTTGCGGGTGCTCGGTCAGGCCGGCGTCTGACCCCGGCCGCGCCGGGGCCGCTTCACCTGCGGCGCCGCGGCGCGACGCGTCGCCTGCGATGCCGCGGCGCCGCGCCTGCAATGCGGCGGCGCGCCTACGACGCCGCGACGCCGCGTCAGAAGTGCCGCGACTCCGCGACGCCGCGGCGCGACGGGCCACCCGCCGGATCCGTGTCCCGACCGGTCGGACGTCCGCTCACGCCACCAGCCCGGCCGCGGTTTGCGCGGGCAGCGACGGCACGTGGACGGTGAACGTCGATCCGACGCCGGGCCGGCTCTCGACGGTGATGTCGCCGCCGAGCATGCGGGCGAGCCGGCGCGCGACGGCGAGGCCGAGGCCGGTGCCGCCCTTCTCGCGGGTCAGCACGGCCTCGATCTGGACGAACGGTTCGAAGATCCGGGCCTGTTCCTCGGGTGCGATGCCGATCCCGGTGTCGCGGACCTCGAGGACGGCGCCGCCCCGTTCCGGCCGTGCGCGCACGGTCACGGCGCCTTTCTCGGTGAATTTGACCGCGTTCGACAGCAGGTTCCACAGGATCTGCCGGAGCTTGTCGCCATCGGTGCGGATCTGGATCGGCGCGGCGGGCAGATCGACCCGGAAGTCGAGGCCCTTGTTGCGGGCGAGCGGCTCGGCGACGGCTGCGGCGCTGGCCACGATCCCGCGCAGGTCGGCCGACGCGACGCTGATGCGCTCCCACCCCGCTTCCATTCGGGCGTATGTCAGGATCTCGTCGATCAGCCGGAGCTGGTGGTTTGCGCTGGCGACGATCCGTTCGAGCTGCCGGCGCTGCTTGTCGTTGACCGGCCCGGACACCTCGGCCTTGAGCAGGTCGGCGAAGCCGATGATCGCGTTCAGCGGCGTGCGCAGCTCGTGGCTCATCACGGCGAGGAAGTCGGCCTTGGCGCGGTTCGCCGCCTGCGCCTCCTCGTAGAGTCGGGCGTTGTCGAGCGCGAGCCCTACGCGGTAGGCGAATTCGACCAGGTAGTCCAGGTCCGCCGCCGCGTAGCGGCGCCCGCGGGATCGGACCAGCGCGATGGCGCCGAGCGTGTGGCCCCGCGCCACGAGCGGCAGCGCGACCCCGGACTTCGGCTCGAGCTCCCGCAGCGTCTCCAGGTACGCCGCGTTCGGCGAGATCTCCTCGAGATACGCGTCCGACACGTCGGCGATGAGGGTCGGCTCGCCGGTTCGCATCGACCGGATGACCGGATGCGGGCGCTGGGGGTCGAGCGGGATCTCGGCGAGGCGGTGGAGCAGCTCGCGGCCGGCGGGCTCGGAGTGGGCCGTCGCCAGGCGGCGGAACGCGGTGGCCTCGGCGCCGTAGAGGATCATCCAGTCGGCGAGGCGCGGGACGGCCAGCTCGGCCAGGGTGTCGAGCGTCTGCTCGAAAGAGAGCGACGCCGCGAGCGCCCGGCTCGCGTCGGAGAGGAATCGCTCCGCCTCTTCCTCGACCCGGCGCTCCGTGATGTCCTCGGTGGTCCCGACGAAGCGGTAGACGACGCCGTTCTCGTCGCGCACCGGCGTGCCGTGCGAGCGCACCCAGCGGACCGTCCCGTCGGGTCGGATGATGCGGTAGTCGAGCAACACCTCCTCGCCGCGCTCCAGCGCGCGGTTGCTGGCCGCCACGCGGTCGCGGTCTTCCGGGTGGACCGCATCGAGCCAGGCCTGCGGATCCCGGTACAGCGCCTCGATGTCGCGGCCCCAGATCTTCTCGTACGCCGGGTTGACGTACAGGACCCGGTCGAGCCCCGGCGTGGAAACCCAGAAGACGCCGTGGATGTTCTCGGCGACCTGGCGGAGCAGCTGCTCGTTTTCCCGGATCTGCTGCATCGCGCGGCGCGTCTCGGTGACGTCGGTGAACGACGCGACGATCCCCGTCGGCGCGCCTCGTGCGGTGTGCAGCGGCGCCGCGGCGAGCACCAGGACTCGAGGCGGACGTTTGCCGTCCTCGATGCGGATCTCCGATTCGGCGACCCGCTCGCCGGTCCGGATCACCTGCGTGATCGGCCCGGCGTCGGCCGGAATCGTCTCGCCGTCCGGCGTGGCGAGCCGCCAGACCGGCGGTCCGAGCGCGAGGCCCCGCAGCGCATCGCGGCTGCGGCCGAGGATGTGCTGCGCCGTCGCGTTCGCGTAAACGATCCGGCCGCGGCGGTCGAGGAGCAGGATGCCCGCCGGATCGATCTCGAGGATGCGGCGCAACCGCTCCTGGCTGACGCGCAGCGCCGCCGTGCGCGTGCGGACCGCGCGCAGCAACGAGGTGTTCCAATGGCTGGCAAGGAGGATCCCGCCCACGGCCGTGGCGCAGACGAGCAGCAGCGCCGTCCACGCGATCAGCCGCCAGCTTTCGGCCGCGGTCCGGACCGCGCGCATCACTACTCCGGGCACGCCCGCCGCGAGCGCTACCGCGGTGCGGTACTGCGCCTGCTCGGTCATGACGAGCAGGAACGCGGCGACGATGGCGGCGCAGACGATGACCGCCGTCGTCAGCCAGCCGAGCGTCGCTTCGGGGCGTGGCGGTGGCCGGAAGAGCCGCGACTTCGCGCGCTCGATGCTCGGCGTCAGCAGCATGAGCAGCGGCGCGTTGATCAGCGTCGCCTGCAAGAACCCGCCGATCCACCAGCCCTGCCAGATCGCGAACGTCTGTTCCACGCCCAGTCCGCGGGCCCAGCTCCAGATGAACGACGCGGCGGACCCGGCGAGCGCGCCGACGAGCGACACCGTGGCGAACCAGAAGAAGCTGCTGAACGTGCGCAGGTCGATGCGGAGCGGCGCGGCGCGGTAGATGATCGCGTAGACGTAGAGCGAGAGCGGGTCCGCGAGCGCGAAGAGGATCGCCCACTCGACCGCCATCCCGGAGTAGATCGAGAGGATGTACGTGGCCAGGTACGCCGGGATCACGGCCCACAGCAGGCCGAGCCAGAAGAGGAGGCAGACCGCCAGGATCAGCGGCGGGTAGAACGTGAAGAAGAAGCGGAGCTCGCCGATCGCGATCGGGAACGCGTTCCACCCCTCGCGCACCTGGACCATCCCGAGCCAGATCGCGAGCAGCGTGATGACGATCCACGCCAGGACGAGGTGTCGCGTCCCCGGATGGGCTCGCGCGCGGCGCAGCGCCTGAACGAGGGAGTACGGCCGCCACGGCGGGCCGTCCCGCGCGACGGGCTCCCGTCCGGGCGAGCCGTCGCCGTCGGGGCGATCGCCGGGTGCGTCCCGTCGGGTTGGATGGCTCATTCCGATCCGGCCTCTCGCCGCTCGTCCGCCGGTTCCCGGGGCGTCCGTCGGTTGCATTTCCCGGGCCGGGGACCGTACGGCGCGGCCGTGCCCACCGATGCCGCGGCCGGGCGGCGCCGCCGCCCGGCCGCGATTACTCCTCGATGTCGAGTCGGCGCTCCCGGTCGCCGACGACAGCGACCGCCAGTCCGTCGCGGACCGGCACGACGGTCGAGACCAGGTCCTCTGCTTCGGCCAGCTCCCGGTTGAACCGCTGGATCGCCGCGGCCGGCTCGTCGCGCGGCGCCGGTTCCAGCACGCGGCCGCTCCAGAACGCGTTGTCCGCCAGGATCAGTCCGCCCGGCCGGACGAGGCGGCGCGCCCATTGGAGGTACTCCGGGTAGCTCTCCTTGTCCGCGTCGATGAAGCAGGCGTCGAACGGCGTCTCGGCCTCCGCGATCGCGGGGAGCGATTCGAGCGCGTCGCCGACGCGGACCTCGATCACGTCGCCGAGCCCCGCGCGTTTCGCGAATTCGCGCGCGACCGCCGCGTGTGCCTCCTCGATCTCGAGCGACAGGACCCGCCCGCCGGGCGGCAGTGCCCGCGCCATCCAGATCGCGCTGTAACCGCCGAGCGTGCCGATCTCCAGCACGCGCCGCGCGCCGACCGCCGCGAGCAGTACCTGGAGCAGCCGGCCGACCTCCGCGGAGATGTAGATCGTCGGCAGCCCGCGCCGGCCGATCTCCTCGCGCAGCTCCCGAAGCAGCGCGTCCTCGCGGGCGAAGAGGCGCTCGACGTAGTCGCTCAGCGCCGCCGGATCCGGCGGCGGCTGGGCGTCGCTTGCATCCGCGGTCGTGCTCATGATCGCTCCTTTCCCCGGTGCATCCCTCGGGCGGGGCCCGCGCTCACGCGGGCATCGCGCCGCCCATCACCGCAGTGCCGCCCGGTCCGCGCGGGCGAAGATGACGTCGCCGTCCAGGATCGTGTACAGCACGCGGATGTCCTTGATCTCCGACGGCGCGACGGCGAACGGGTCGCGCTCGAGCACGACCAGGTCGGCCAGCAGCCCCGGCCGGATCGCGCCCTTCACCGCCTCCTCGCCCGCCATCCAGGCGTTGTTCACGGTGTACGCGCGCAGCGCGGTCTCGACGTCGATCCGTTCCTCGGGGAACCAGCCGCCCGCCGGCTCGCCGTCCAGCGTCTGGCGCGTGACCGCCGCGTAGATCCCGTGCAGCGGGTTCACGGTGTACCACGACGCGTTCGTCCCCGGCCAGTCGCTGCCGAACGAGAGGATCACGCCCGCGTCGTGCAGCGTGCGGAACGCGTACGCCCAGCGCGCACGCTCCCCGATCCGCTCCTCCATCCAGCGCATGTCGTCGATCGTGTGGTACGGCTGCATCTCGGCGATGATGCCGAGGCGCGCCATGCGCTCCGCGGTCTCCGGACCGCGCAGCACCTGCGCGTGGATCACGGCGAAGCGGCGGTCGCGCGGGCCGTTCGTCCGGATCACAGATTCCATCAGGTCGAGCAGCGTGTCGACCGCCTCGTCGCCGATCGCGTGGACCCGGGGCGAGTGGCCGGCGGAATCCGCGCCCAGCAGGTTGCGCAGCATGTTCCCCGGCGGCTCCATCCCCGAGCCGGGCCCGGAGCTCGCGCCGGTGTTCGTCGAGTCGCGCCACCGCCCGCGCACGCCCGTCGTGAGGTACGGCTCGTAGAAGCGCGCGCTCGAGTTCCCCATGATCCCGTCCGTGAAGCCCTTCAGCCCCGTGATCCGGATCCAGTCGTCGCCGAAGCCGTGACGGATGCCGACCGCGCGCAGCTCGTCCCACTTGTCGAGCGTCGGCCGCACGCCGACGCGTACGGTCAGCTCGCCGCGCCGACGCAGCTCCTGGAACACGTGGAGCTGTTCCGCCGCGGTGATGTCGTGGATCGTCGTCACGCCGAACTCACGCAGCCGCGCCAGCGCGGCCCGCGCCTCGACCAGCCGCTGCTCGAGCGACTTCGGCGGGATCACCGCCCGCACCCGCGCCGCCGCCGGCGGCGAGAGCCGACCGGTCGGCACACCGCCCTCGCACTCCACGCCCTCCCACGAGCAGTCCGCGCCCGCGATCTCGAGCGCCCGCCCGTTCGCCAGGTAGACGGACCGATCCCACTTCGACAACAGCACCGGATCCCCCGGCGTAATCGAATCGATCATCGCCCGGTGCGGCCGAAACTCCCGCCCACGCTTCGCCTCTGCTTCGCCTCCCGCGGACCCCCGCGCCCACGCCTCGTACGCGCCCCAATCCCCGCCGACGATCCAGGCGCCGGCCGGCAGCCGGTCCCGTGCCTCCCGCACGCGGCGGACCAGCCCCGCCTCGTCCGCCACGTCGAGCAGGTTCACGCCGACGAGCAGCGCGCCCGCCGACGCGAAGTGCGTGTGGTTGTCGATGAACCCGGGGACGACGAGGTTCCCGGCCTCCAGCCGGTAGACCCGCGTACCCGGCCCGGCGAGCCGTTCGATCTCCGCGGCCGTGCCGACGTCCAGGATCCGGCCGTCGCGCACCGCGACGGCCTCCGCCCACGGCCGGTCCGCTACGCCGGTCCAGACCCGGGCGCCCGTCAGGATCAGGTCGGCGTCCTGCGCCGCGGCCGGAAGCGGCGCGGCGGCAAGGGCGAGGATGGCGATGAGTCGACGCATGGGTCACTCCGTGTGGAGGGTTGGATCGACGGTGCGGAGCGCGTTCGGTGCGCGACGTCGTCCGGCGGCGTCGGGTCGTGCCAGGCCGAGCCGGGACGGCGGCCCGCGCCGCGCGGCGCTACATCGCGAGCGCCTCCGCCATCCGGGCGACGCCCCGCTCGAGCGATGCCTCCGACGCCGCGAACGACAGGCGCACGTAGCGGTCGTCGCCGAACGCGGCGCCGGGGACCAGCGCGACGCCGGCGCGGTCCAGCATCTCGCGGCAGAACGCGACCGAATCGGCGACGTTGCCCGTGTAGTGTCCGTCGGCGCGGAAGAAGAGGTAGAACGCGCCGTCCGGACGGATGTACGGCACGTCCGGCAGCCGCTCCCGGAACAGGTCGAGCAGCAGGTCCCGTCGGCTGCGGAAGACCTCGACCATCCGGGTGATCGCCTCCTCCTCGAGCGGCTCCGCGCTGTACGCAGCGATCGCCGCGTGCTGCGACGGCGCCGCCGCGTTCGACGTCGTGTGGCTCTGGAGCGCCGCCATGTGGCTCGCGAGCGCCGGGTCCGAATACGAGAAGCCGATGCGCCAGCCGGTCATGGCGAACGCCTTCGACGCGCCGTCGATCACGACGACGCGTTCGAGGAGCGCCGGGTCCAGCTCGAGCAGCCCCGGCGCGGCGCCATCCCGGAAGTGGATCCGTCCGTAGATCTCGTCGCTCAGGATCCAGATCCCGCGCTCCGCGGCCCAGCGCGCGATCGCGTCCAGCTCCTCGCGGGTGTAGACCGCGCCGGTCGGGTTCGACGGCGAGTTCAGGATCAGCCCGCGCACCCGCTCGTCGTACGCGGCTTCGAGCTCGTCCGGCCCGAGCTTGAAGCCGCGGTCCTCGCGCGCGCGGACGACCGCCGGCTCCGCGCGCGCGAGCTTGACGATCTCCGGATAGCTCGTCCAGTACGGCGCCGGGAGCAGCACGCGGTCGCCGGGGCCGAACAGCACGAAGCACGCGTTGAACAGCGCCTGCTTCGCGCCCGCCGTCACCACGACGCCCTTCGGGTCCATCGGCCGGCCGTAGCGCCGCGACAGGCTGGCCGCGATCGCGTCCCGCAGCGGCGGCAGCCCGGCGGGCGGCGTGTAGCGCGTCTCGCCGTTCTCGATCGCCGCGATCCCCGCCTCCGCGATGAAGTCGGGCGTCCGGAAATCCGGCTCGCCCGCGCTCAGGTCGATGATGTCCCGGCCCCGCGCCCGCAGCTCGCGCGCGAGCGCGGCCACGGCCATGGTCGCGGACGGCTCGAGGTCGATGACGTTCTCGCTGATCCGCACGGTCCTGTTTCCGGTTCGGGTCGAAACAGCCGGCAATATGGCCGGGGCCCCCATCGCGGACAAGTTCCGGGCCACCGGCACCTTCCGCACGCCGGCGGTGTAGCCCCGGACGATGGCAAGAACGCAATTTCCCGACACCCGATCCGCCTCGACGATGCGACCGAACCGGCCCCGCCCCCGTCGGCGCGCACACCGCGCGCCGCGTCCCGCCGCGCCGCCCGGCCCCGCGCTCGGGCCCGCTCTCGCGCCGCTCGTTCTCGCGCTCGGGCTCCTCGCCCCCGCGCCCGCGGCGGCGCAAGGCGCCGGAGCGCCGCGGATCGATTCGCCCGCGGCATCGCGGATCGACACGCTCGCGCTCCGCGAACACACCCGCTTCCTCGCCGACGACCGGCTCCGCGGCCGCGGCACCGGCACCGCCGGCGCACGCCGCGCCGCACGTTACATCCGCGACCAGCTCCGGCGCATCGGCGTGCCCGGCGCCGCAGCCGACGGCGCGTACCTCCAGCCGGTCCCGCTCCGCGAGGCGACGATCGACGACGCGGCCACCCGCGTCGTCGTCGAGCGGGCCGGCCGCCGCCAGGCGTTCCGCAGCGGCGAGGACTTCTTCGTCGAGCGCGGCGGGCGCGGCGCGTTCCGCGACTTCGCCGGCGCGGCGCTCTTCGTCGGCACCGCGGGCCTCGCCCGCGACGCGCTCGCCGGCCACGAGCGCCTCGACGGCCGCGTGCTCGTGCTCATCGGCACGCTCGGTAGCAAGTCCGCGGCGCTCGTCCCCGAGTGGATCCGCCGCGGCGCCGCCGGCATGATCTTCCTGATCCCCGACGCCGACCGGTTCCGCGCGTTCGCCCGCGCCCGCGGCGGCGACCGGCTCTACGTCGACGCCGACGTCGACGACCCCGTCTGGCAGCCGCGGCTCCCGACGCTCGTCGCCGGGCCGCGCCTCTCGGCCGCGCTCCTCGCGGATGCGCCGCTCGCACCCGACGCGCTCGACGGCAACCGGCCGTTCCACGCGCTCCCGCTCGATCGGACCGTCGAGGCGACGATCCGCACGACCGTGCGCGACGTCGCGGCCGCGAACGTCGCCGCGATGATCCCCGGCAGCGACCCCGCGCGCCGCGACGAGGTCGTCGTCTACACCGCGCACTACGATCACCTCGGCATCGGCGCGCCGGACGAGAGCGGCGACTCGATCTACAACGGTTTCTCCGACAACGCCGCGGGCGTCGCCATGCTCCTCGCGATCGCCGAGACGATGGTCCGCGAGCCGCCCGCGCGCTCCGTGCTGTTCCTGTTCCTCACGGGCGAGGAGATGGGGTTGCTCGGATCGTCGTACTACGCCGCGGCGCCCGTCGTCCCGCTCGAGCGCACCGTCGCCGTGATCAACCTCGACGCCGGCGCGCCGCCCGCGCCGCCCCGGAGCTGGCGCGTCGCCGGCGGCACGGCGTCCACGCTCGGCGACATCGCGCGCCGCGTCGCCGCCGACCGCGGCTGGGAGGCCGAGCCCTCCTCCGCACGCCCCAACTCCGACTACTGGCCGTTCCTCCGGCGCGGCGTGCCCGCCGTCTTCCTCATCCCCGGCACCGAGTGGGACGGCGTCGACCGCGCCGAACGCGAGGCGCTCCACGCCCGCTGGGACCGCTACCACCAGCCCGGCGACGAATGGGCGCCGGACTTCCCGTTCGCCGGACTCCAGCGCTACGCGGAGTTCGCACTCGCACTCGGATCGGAGGTCGCAAACGTCGAAGGGCGGCCGAAGATGCTCACGGCCGATCGGGTCGGGAGTTGACGGGCGCCGTGGCCGGCGCCGCGACGGCGAATCAGCTTCTACTGAGCCGCCGGCGTTCGTCACGCGCGACAGGAGCGCCGCCCGGAAACTTTGCGCCCCGGGCGGCGCTCCTCTCCCGGCGGATCGCCCTCAGGCCCCCGCCGCGAGCGCGTCGGTGAACCGCCGCAGGTAGAGCGGCCAGCCGCCCTCGCCGGCCACGCCGTCGCGGACGCCCTCCCAGCCGTCGCCGTGTCGCTCGAGATTGCGGTGCTCGAGCTCGATGCGCGTGCGGTCCGGCGTCTCCGCGATGAAGCGCACCTCCACCTCGCTCGCCCGCGCGGGGTCCGTCTCGAGCTGCCAGCGCGGGCTGATGTCCCAACTGAACACGACGCGGTTCGGAGGGTCGCAGGCGAGGACGCGCGCCCAGCGGCACTCGCTGCCGTCGACGCCGCGGTCGTAGATGTGACCGCCCGCGCGCGGCTCGAAGACCGTCTCGGCGATCTCGACGCCCAGCAGGTTGTGCTCGCGCGGCTTTATGCGGTCGAAGTCCTCCGTGAAGACGCGGAACGCGCGCTCGATCGGCGCCTCCACGACGATCGAATGGCGGACGACGGTCTCTGCGGTTCGGGTGCTCATCGCTCCTCCTCGGGTGGGGGTTGTCGCTCGACGACCTGCTTGTAGTTCGCCAGGGCTTTGCCCCAGAACCGGTCGAGCTCGGCGCGCATCGCGGCGATGCCGTCCGGGTCGACGGCGTAGATGCGACGGGTGCCGGCCCGCCGGTCCACGACCAGCCCGGCCTCCTTCAGCACCTTCAGGTGCTGCGAGACGGCGGGCCGGCTGACCGGCAGCTCCGCCGCCAGCTCGCCGACCGCGCGCGGCCGCTCGGCGAGACGTTCGAAGATCGTGCGCCGCGTCGGGTCGCCCAGCGCGGTCCATCGGTCCATTCGGTAAGCAGTCACGAACGGTAAGCTAATACTTACGCATTTGCGTGTCAAGGTGCCGGAGCCCGCCTGGGTGACCTTGGAGCGGAACGCGGGTCCGGCGGAGGTGTTCGCGGCCTGGCCGTCCCGGGGGGGCGAGTCCGCCGGCCCCTTGCCGCTCCCCCGCGCCCCCCGCAACTTCCCCGTTCGAACGCGCAACACGGACCCCAGGGACGAGGAGGATGACGATGGCCGCGGATCGCACCGCAGAAGTGACGTGGGAAGGGAGTCTCGCGCAGGGGAACGGCCGGATCGACCTGAAGAGCAGTGGGCTCGCCAGCGACCTGCCGGTGACGTGGGCGTCCCGCACCGAGCGGCCGGACGGCAAGACCAGCCCCGAGGAGCTCCTTGCCGCCGCCCACGCGTCGTGCTTCGCCATGGCGCTCTCGCACCAGCTCGCTAGCGCCGGCCACGCGCCCGAGCGCCTCGATGTCCGCGCGACCGCTACCTTCGACAAGGTCGGCGAAGGCTTCAAGGTCACCGGCGTGCGGCTCTACGTCCGCGGCCGCGTTCCCGGCGCGGACGAGGCCGCGTTCCAGCAAGCCGCCCAGGGCGCCAAGGACGGCTGCCCCATCTCCCAGGCGCTCAAGGGGAACGTGGACCTGTCGGTGGAGGCGGTGCTGGAGTAGCGGGAGGTTTCGGGGGCAGGGATCGGGGGTCGGGTATCGG
>DASVDG010000133.1:0-25297 GCA_036381255.1 Longimicrobiales bacterium
CGGTGATGACGTCGCCGAGCGCCTTCTCGGCGTCCCCCCGGCCTCGCCGCCACGGGAGCGCCCCGAGATGCGCGGTAAGGAGCTGGGTGACGAGCGACTCGTTGAGGCCGTGGGGAAAGGACGTCATAGGCGTCGGTCGCAGGCGATCCCCGCATCAGGTTGCCTGTGCGGCGGGCCGCGACCCGTCGCGGGTTCGCAGGGGCGCGGCCGGGGCCAATGTAGTCCACGACCCGGGCGGCGGGCAACGAGCACGTGTGGCGAACCGGCGGCGGATCGCACCACGATGAGGCCTCCTCAAGGCCGATCGTACCCCTTCGGCACGATCTGGAGCCTGTACTCCCGTGGGTCGTGGCGGAAGTAGAGCCCGGCGTGGCTCGCGCCATCGGCCGGCACGAAGTCGATCGTCGTCGAGCTCGTCTCCACGATCGTGGTCCCCCGCTCGAGCGTGCCCTCGACCTCGAGCCGCGCGGCCGTCGTGTGCCCCAGGTTGCGCGCGCGGAACTCGACCACGTAGCCCGTGTGGACGGAGTCGACACCCGCGACCTCGATCACGATGTCGGGCGGGGTGCTCGGCTCCAGCAGCAGCTCGATGGTGAGATAGCCGACGGCCCCGAGGGTCAGCGCCGCCCCGATCACGGCCACGACCCGCTCGGACCACGAGGGCTCGGCCAGCTTCTCGTGACCGCCGATCCGTCGTGCTTCGGTCCTACCGTCCTGGCCACGCTCTCGCGCGCGCTCTCCGCTCGAATCCCGGCCGGACTCTCTCACGCGTCCCCTCGCCTGGCTACAGGATGAGCCGCGCCGCCGCGGCGCCGAGGCTCGCGGGGAACGCGAGCACGATCGACTCCTCGATGATCATGCTCAGCGCCGATATTTCGAAGCGGCCGAACGTCCAGAGCACGTAGGCGCTCAGCGCGAGGGCGATCGCGTAGCCGGTGATCGTGAAGCGGAGAAAGATGCTCCACCACGGTGTGCCCTCGGGGATCACGTGCTGCCCCCTGAAGTCCACCGCGTAGACGAAGGCGTGCATCATGAGGAGGCTGCCGATGGCGAGGAGGATCGCGTGCGCCCGCGTCATCTTGTAGGCGATCACGATCATCTCTTCCGTGGGCGCCACGTTGAAGGCGAAGAAGACGGCCCCGGCCGCCATGAGGAACAGCTCCCCCCAGTAGCCCGTCTCCGCTTTCCTCTCCTCCTCCACCTCGCCCGGCTCCCGGAACTGGCTCCGGGCGAGGACGGCGCCGATGCTCGCCGGCACGGCTTCGACCGAGATCTTCCCCACGATCTCGCTCAAGGTCATGGAGAAGTCGACGATGCCCATGACGAGGAGCGTAGAGGCGGAGGCGACGAACCCGACGCCGTAGGCCACGAAGGCATCGACCACGTCGTCGGGCCAGCCGCCGGTCGGCTTGAAGCCCGAGAAGTGGGAGAGGCCGACCAGCATGGGGATCATCACGAGCATGAAGAGCGCGAGGCGGCCCCGGTGTATGTAGAAGCCGAGCCACCACATCTCCATGGTCATGAGGAGCGGGATCGAGAAGAAGACCGCACCGCCGAACGCGCGTGCGACCCCGGTCCAGAACTCCAGTTCGGCCTCTCTCGCGCGGCCGGTGAGCGACGGTCCGACGGAGCGGCGCATCGTGCGCCTCCTCACCCCTGCCGGCCCGGTTCCGTGCTCCCCACCCGCACGCCCTCCGATCCGGCCCGCTCCCCGGCCACTTCGGGTCCCGAGCCGCCTCGCGGCCCTTTCGCGGCCGGCCTCGGCACGGGATCCAGCTCGTTCGAGCCGACCTTCGGCTCATCGTCCGGAACGTCGCGGAGGACCTGGCTCACGTTCTCCCAGCCGTCGCGGAGGATCGCCATAGAGAGGGTGATCGCGGCCGCGGGATCCGCTCCTGGCGGACCCGCTTCATGACCGGCTCGTAGTGGCGCGAGAGGCCGATGAAAGCGATCACGACCGCGACTTCGTGCCCTTCGAGCTCCCCGAGCGGCGCACCACGGGGCAAGATCCAGTCCACAGCGCTCGGCGGCGGCCGTGGGCGGCGAGAGGAGCGGGCCGCATCCGCGCCCGGCGCCGTGCCTCGCGCGGTTCGGGCCCCGCCTCGCGCACGAGCCGGTCGGGCATCGCCGCGGAAGCGCTCCCACAGCGACGGAGGCCCCGCCTCGCGCACGAGGCGATCGGCCTCCATCGCATTGTGCTCCGTCCGCCGCCACTCCGAGCGGGTCCAGCCCTTCGACTTCATGCGCTGAAGCGCCGGGTACAGCGAGCCCTGGTTGACCTGAAAGACGTCGAAAGTGCCGGGGGCTCGACGGTGCAACGCTCGCGTTTTGCGGTGCCGGGCGTCCGGGGTCGCAAGATGCACGGGTCCTTGCATCCGGCACGTTCTCTCCGGCCTCGCGTGCGGCCGTGCCCCGTCCGGAGGCGTCCGGCGCGTCGCGCCGTAAGTCGTTGTATCCGAACCGCGTGCATCGCCCGCCGCGGGGGCAGGCGGGCGCGCCGCCTCGCGGTTCGGAAATTGCCACGTGAGCCGGTCCCCCGGTTCCACCTCGCGGCGCTATTCCGGCCGTCTCACCCCCAAGAGAGGCGAATGGTTATGGCACGCTTCCCCTATTCGATCCTTCTGGTCGCGTCGCTGGGAATTGCCGGCTGTTCCGACGGGCTCGCGCCTACGGCGCCGATGGCGCCATCGGCGCCGGCTGCGCCCCCGGACCGTGCCTCCCTCCTCGCGGTTCCGGTGTCATCGCTGGTGCACTGGTGGTCCGCGGACGGCAATGCGGCCGACGGCGTCGGCGGTGCGCACGGACGGACGGTGGGCTCCGTCGCCTACGAAGCCGGGCGAATGGGGCAGGCCTTCTCGTTCGATGGCGGCATTTCCTACGTCGAGCTCGACTCGACCGCTTCGCTGGACCGGGCGCCGCGGTTCACGATCTCGCTGTGGATACGCACGGACACCGCAGCCGGACAGCTCATGGTGCAGCGGGACCGGTTCGAATTCAACGGCGAGTACATGCTCGGGATCGGCCACAACCACGACAAGACGGTGACGCGCCCCGGCCGCGTCTACTTCATGATCTACAACAACGGCTTCCAGTGGGAGCTGTTCTCCGTGCGGCGCATCGACGACGGCCGGTGGCACCACGTCGCCGCGGTCCGCGACAGCCTGGACGGCCGGCTCTGGATCGATGGCGAGCTCGACGCGTCGGCGCAGGGGCCGTACAGGCCGCTGCGCGGCACGCTCCGCACCTATCTCGGCGCGGATGTCCGGGCGTACGAGAACGGGCTGGATCCGAAGCCGTACTACGGCCTCATCGACGACGTTCGTGTGTACTCGACGGCGCTGGACGGATCCGCCATCGCCGAGCTGATCGAGGCCGCGCGGGACACGACGCCGCCCGAGATCGTGGCGGTGCCGACGGGCACGGAGGGAGAGGGCGGCTGGTACGTCTCGGACGTGACGCTCGCCTGGAGCGTGCACGATCCGCAATCGATCATCACCGCCACGAGCGGCTGCGACACCGTGATGGTGACGACGGACACGGCCGGCGAGCGCTTCACCTGCGCGGCCGCGTCGGAAGGCGGGGCGGACAGCGCGACGGTCACGATCCGCCGCGACACGACCGCTCCGGTCGTGAGCTACGCCGGCAACCGGGAGCGCTACACGGTCGACGAGACGGTCGCGATCACGTGCACGGCATCGGACGCGACCTCGGGCCTGGCGCTGAACGGCTGCGCGGAGATCGCCGGGGACGCGTACGCGTTCGACGTGGGGTTGAACACCTTCTCGGCCACGGCGTCCGACGCGGCCGGCAACGTCGGGCGCGCCACGACGAGCTTCCAGGTCGTCGTCACCTACGACAGTCTTTGCACGCTGACCCGGCGCTTCGTGGACCGCGGCGGGATCGCCGGCGGGCTCTGCTCGAAGCTGGATTCGGGCGCGCGCGCGGCGGCGCGGGGGGACCAGGACGGCGAACGCAAGGCTGTCGACCGCTACATCCGACAGGTGCGCGCCCAGTCCGGGAAGGCGATCACGGTCGAACACGCCGCCATCCTGATCCGCCTGGCGGGAGCGCTCGCGGGCGCCTAGCGCCTCCCCCGGCGTCCCGTTGCGGTCGGTCCCGGTCGCCGCCGCGGCGCGCGGCGGCGGCGCGCGGCGTCCTTTGTCGCGGTACGGCTCTTGACGCTTCCGCAAGCAGCGGCCCGATCCGGCGGAACGAGCCCCGTCGGGCGCCGATCGGACGCGGAGGCGCCATGGAACGCCCGGGACGCCGGGAGAGACGGTCGGTCGACTGGAGCGCGGCGGTCTGGTCCGGGCTCATCGCCGGCATCGTGTTCATCACGATGACTCTGACGCTGGTGCCCGCGTTCCGGCTGGGGAGCCCGTGGGAGGTGGTGCGCATGATCGCGGCCATCGTCCTGGGGCCGGACGTGCTCTATCCGCCCACGATCTTCGATGCCGGGATCTTCGCGGTGGCGATGGCCCTCCACTTCAGTCTCTCCACCCTGTACTCGATCGTTCGCGTCTGGATCGTGGAAGGCTGGCTCACGCGCCTCCCCGCGTTCGTCCAGGGCGCGTTCGGGCTGGTCATCTACCTGATCAACTTCTACGGCTTCACCCGGATCTTTCCCTGGTTCATCGAGGCGCGGAGCTGGGTCGTCATCTTCGTCCACCTCTCCTGGGGGGTCGTGCTCCCGCTGGCGTACGACGGCCTCACCGGGCGGCGCGCCGGCTCGCGGCCGACGTGACGCGATGCTCCCCGTCGGCCGACGCCCGGCTGCCGGCGCCAATGCGCCGCCGGCAGCGCATCCGGGCGACGGGACGCGCACCCGGCCGATCCGTTCGACGCGGCGGTGAGGGCGCCGGCCGCCGGGAGCTCGCCCGGGCTCGCCCGCGTGCGCGAACGGCCGCGGGACGGTAGATTCCCGGGGCCGTTCGCGCCGGCCGGCGATCCCGGCTCGCGAACGGCGGCCCAACGAACCCACACCGCACCCGCACGACCCATGACACGACTCCGCAGCTTCTGCCTCGTTCTGGTGGTCCTCCTCGCCGGCCCCGCGCCGGCCCGGGCGCAGACCCCGGATCTCGCCGGGCTCGACGCCTACATCGAGCAGGCGCGGCGCGACTGGAAGATCCCGGGGTTGGCGATCGCCGTCGTCCAGGACGACTCGGTGATCTTCGCCCGCGGCTACGGCGTGCGGGAGCACGGGCGGGACGCGCCCGTCGACGAGCACACGCTGTTCGCGATCGCGTCGACATCGAAGGCGTTCACCGTCGCCGCGCTGGGGATGCTCGTCGACTCGGGCGTCGTCGATTGGGACGACCCCGTCCGGCGCCACCTCCCGTGGTTCGAGCTCCAGGACCCGTACGTGACGCGGCACGTCACGATCCGCGACCTGCTGACGCACCGGGTCGGCGTCGCGCGCGAGGACAACGTCTGGATCGCCGCGCCGTTCGAGCGGCCGGAGATCCTGCGCCGCGTCCGCCACCTCGAGCAGGTCCGCGGGTTCCGCGAGGGCTACAGCTACAACAACCTCATGTACATGGTCGCGGGCGAGGTGGTGGCCGCGGCCGCGGGGATGCCGTGGGACGACTTCGTCGAGACGCGGATCTTCCGGCCGCTGGGGATGAAGCGGACGACGTCGCGCTTCGACGTCGTGCAGACGCGCGACAACGTGACGTCGTCGCACATCCGCTCCGGCGACCGGATCATCGTCATGGAGCGCCGCGACTACGACGCGCTCGGCCCCGCCGGCTCGATCTTCTCCAGCGCGTGGGAGATGGCGCAGTGGATCCGGCTGCACCTGAACGGCGGGACGTACGAGGGCAAGCGGCTCCTGGAGCGCGAGACGCTGGAGGAGATGCACACGCCGCAGGTCGTGATGCGGATGGATTCGGTCCGCCGCCGCATGTTCCCGACACAGAACTTCGCCGCCTACGGCCTCGCCTGGCGGCTGCACGACTACCACGGCTACAAGGTCGTGCAGCACACCGGCTCGGTGAACTACACGCGGACGCAGGTCGGGATGATCCCGTCGGAGGGGATCGGCGTCGTCGTGATGGCGAACCTGAGCTCGAGCTCGCTTCAGACCGCGCTGATGTACCGGGTCTTCGACGCGCTGCTGGGGCTGCCGGCACGCGACTGGAGCGCAGAGTACCTCGCGCTGGAGCAGCGGTCGCGGGCGGCGGAGCGCGAACCGGCGGTCAAGGCCTCCGGCGTGGCGGCGTCGATGCCGTCGCTGCCGCTCGAGGCGTACGCCGGGACGTATGCCGATCCGCTCTACGGCGAAGTGACCGTCGAGCTGGTGGACGGGCGGCTGGTGCTGCACTACTCGCCCGACTACGTCGCCGACCTCGAGCACTGGCACCACGACACGTTCCGCGGCGTGTGGCGGAGCACCGGCTTCGGCTCGTCGTTCGTCACGTTCGGGCTGGACCGGCGCGGGCGGGCGCGATCGCTCGAGCTGGAGGGGTTCACGACGTTCCGGCGGTGAGCGGCCCGCGCGCACTCGGCCGGCGGTGCGCGCTCCACCGCCAGCGAAGGCAGGGCGGCCGGCGCGGACGCACGCGCCGGTCGCCCGGCTCGGCGGGGGCCGGCGCCCGCGCTCGACGGCGTCGTCCGGGGGACGGAACGCGGAGCGGCGGCCGTCGCGCCCCTGCCGAGCGCGACCGCCGGACCCGAACCCCGCGGCTACCGCGTGCCGGCGCCGGGCGCGGCGTGCGGCATGGCGCCGGCCGTGTCGCGGCGCATCTCCTCGTGGAGGCGGCGGCGTTCCTCGGGCGACAGCTCATGCATTCGCCTCTGGACCTCGCGGTGCTCCTCCCTGAGCTCCTGCTCGATCTCCCGGCGTTCTTTCGCGGCCTCCACGCGCTCCTCGCGCAGCTCCTGGCCCGGCTCGTCCCTGCACCCGGCCGCGGCGAGGCCGAGGCCGGCGGCGAGGGTGATCGCGATCCGTCGATGCATGGGCGTCGCTCCCGTGAGTGCTCCGGTCGTCCAACTGACGCCCGGAACCACGGAATGGGGCAACGCGTGTGCCACGCCGGCTCGCCCGGGGCGACCCGCGCCAGGTCGCGACGTCGTGCGGCACCCGCCGTTCGACGTCGGTCGCCGCCACCTCCCGCGCACGGTCACGACGTCCGCAGCACCGCCTCCAGCCCCGCCGCGAAGCGCCGCCAGCTCTCCAGCTCCTCGCCCAACGCCCGTCGGCCGGCCGCCGTGACCTCGTAGTAGCGCGCCCGACGGTTGTTCTCCGTCGTGCCCCAGTCGCTCGTGATCAGCCCCGCCTTCTCCAGCCGCTGGAGCGCCGGGTACAGCGAGCCCTGGTTCACCTCGAGCACGCCCTCCGAGAACTGCTGGATTCGCTGGCTGATCCCCCAGCCGTGCATCGGCTGGAGCGAGAGCGTCTTCAGGATCAGCAGGTCGAGCGAGCCGCGCAGCGCGTCGTTGTGCGAGCGAGGGGACAAAGTCGCCTCCGTGGTGGTTTTCTGTAGATGTCGACAGGGAAGATGCGGGGGCGGCCGGAAGGTGTCAATGGGAAGGGAGCGTTGTGTACCGCGCGAGTCGCGCGCCGCTCGGCGTCGCGCCGGCCGCCGCGTTCGTCGTCGCACTCCTGGTGGCCGCCTGTGGCGACGAGGGGACCGGCCCCGGCCCTGGTCCAGAACCGGAACCGACGACCCCGCAGCCGGCGAGCGTACGGATCGTGCCGGACGAGGCGACGCTGCACGCGATCGGCGACACGGTCGTGCTCGAGGCCGGGGTGTTCGATGCGACCGGCCAGCCGATCGAGGACGCGGCCATCGAATGGAGGAGCCTGGACCCGACGATCGTGACCGTCGACTCGCTCGGCCGCGTCGTCGCGGGGGGCGAGGGCGAGGCGCGTGTACGTGCGGCGGCCGGCGAGCGGTACGCCGAAGCGACGGTCGTGGTGCGGCAGGTCCCGGCGGCGATCACGCTGGACCGCGACACCGCGACGTTGGCGGAGGGTTCGGCGATCACCCTGGTCGCGATGGCGGTCGACTCGAACGGCGTCGCCATCGAGGATCCGCCCTACGCCTGGACCTCATCGGACACGACGGCGAAGGTGACCGGGGACGGTCAGGTCATTGCCGTGCGGGGCGAAGGCGTGGCGCGCATCACCGTCGCCTCGGGGCCGGCCGCGGCATCGGCCGAGATCCACGTGCTGGGCAAGATCGCGTTCTACGGCGTCGACCTGACGGCCGGCACCAGCCGCTACATCGGGGTCATGAACTCGGATGGCCGCACCGTGGTCCGGCTCACCGGCGCGCCGCAGCGTCGTCATTCTCCTCCGCGATGTCCCCCTACCGCTCCCCCGGCCGGTACATCCGCTCGGCCGCCGCCTCCACGTCCTCGCGGTAGAAGTGGACGGGGCGCAGGTTGCCGGACGCGTAGCGCGCCGCCTGGTCGAGGAAGTGAGGCGAGGCCGGGTCGTTGCTCAGCCCGCCGGCGGTGATGGCGAGAGCGTGCACGCTGTCGCCGAACTCGACGACGGCGACGAAGCTGTTCCCGCTCGAGCCGTACCAGCGCTTCGTCCCGTCGCGGGGCCGTGCGCCGAAGGAGGCGAGCGAGCCCCAGCGGCCGGAGGTGAAGCCGACGGGGATCGAGGGGGCGGCGTCGTCGTACTCGAGGTCGATGTCGCCGCTGAGGCGCTGGAAGCGGTTGATCTCGCCCCAGGGCGTGCGCCAGTCGCCGAAGTCCTGCGCCAGGCGCTCCGAGGCGGCGACGAGCGCCTCGAGCCGCTGCTCGGCGGTGGTGCGGCTCGCGGCGTACTCGAAGACGTCCATGTCCGCGGCGCGCGCATCGTCGCGGACCTGCCCGATGAGCTCCGTGCCCCAGAAGATGGCGAGCGACGTGGGCACGGACGCGACGTGCCAGCGCAGGTCCCACTCGCGCAGGAACGCGACCTGCTCCGCCGTCGCCTGCTTCAGCGGGTTCGATGCCGGCAGCGCATCCCACCCGCGGACGAGCGCGGGGACCAGCTCCTCGAACGCCGGAAGGTAGCTGTCGTACGCCGCGTCGCGGAGCTTCTCCAGCGTCCAGTCGGTCCGCCCCTCGAGCAGCATGAGCGCGTGAACGCCGCGGGCGTTCTCGCTGCCGCGGTCCATGTAGCGAGGGAAGTCCTCACGGTCCGGGCTGTCCGCGCCGCCCGCCGAGTACGGCCAGTTGTTGGTGTTGAACGCGAAGCCGGTGGACGGGTTGATCGCGTTCGGCGACTCCTCGATCGAGTGGACGCCCCGCCAGTCCGTGGCGGGGTCGCTGCCGTCGACGGGGCGGTCGTAATCGAAACGGTCGTCGCGCACCGGGACGAAGTTCGAGTGCAGGTACGCGATGTTCCCCTCCGCGTCCGCGAAGAGCGTGTTGTTGGACGAGTTCGTGTGCGCCTCCATGACCTCGAGGTACTCGTCCAGGTTCTTCGCCTTCGTGCGCATGTAGGACTGGATCAGCGCTTGCATCGGCTTCTCCATCAGCGCCACGCTGACCCACTTCCCGTCCGCCGCCCGCACGATCGGGCCGTGGTGCGTGCGGTAGGCGGTGAACGTGCGCTCGGCCATCCCGCCGTCGGACGTGCGGTAGCGGACGGTGACTTCGCGGGTCGCGACCGGCCGCTCCTCGTCGCCGTAGACGTAGTAGAGCCGGCCGTCCCGCCGCACGATCGTCTCGGCGAACTCGTCGATGTTGTCGACCGCGCTCGAGGTGTGCATCCAGCCGGCGGTCTCGTTGAATCCCTGGTACACGAAGAACTGCCCCCAGGTCAGCGCGCCGTAGGCGTTCAGCCCTTCGTCGCTCACGACGTGCGCCTCGTGACGGAAGTAGAACGAGGTGTGGGGGTTGATGAGCAGCAGCGCGTGGCCGTTCACGGTGTTCTTCGGCGCGATCGCGATCCCGTTGGAGCCTCTGGGCTCCTCCTCCGGGTCCGGCACGACGAGTGAACTGGCCAGCACGGGGCGAGCGCCCGCCGCGTCGGCGACGGTCGGCGCGACTCGCGGCGGGCCCTCACCCGCGACGGCCGCGGCCGCCGCCGTCACGGGCGCCGATTCCGCCGGGATCCGGAAGTCCTCGTAGAACTCTTGCAGCGCCCGGGTGCTGACCCGTTCGATGTCGCCGCCGATACTGCCTTCACTGAAGGTCAGCGCCATCCAGGGCTCGAAGCGGTCGAGCACCCACGGCTCCACCTCGGGGTGCGTGTAGAGGTAGTAGTTCAGCCCGTCGGCCCAGGCGTCCATGAGCTTCCGGAGCCATTCGGGGCTCTCGGCGTAGAGCGCCTTCATCTCCTCGGGGTCGATGAAGAGCTTCATCCGCAGGTCCTGCCAGATGAAGTCCTCCCCGAACGCCTCCGCGAGCCGGCCCTGGGAGAAGAGGAAGTTCCGCTCGATGCGCGGGAAGTCGTCCTCGGCCTGGGCGTACATCAGGCCGAACACGGCGTCCGCGTCCGTGGGCGCGTAGATGTGGGGGACGCCCCACTCGTCGCGGATGATGGTGACGCGTGCGGCGCGCGCCTCCCAGCGGGCCACGTCTTCGGGGGGCGCCTGCCCGCCCGCGGCGCAGGCCGTGGCGGCGAGGGCGAAGAGCAGGGGCAGGATGCGTGTCTTCATGAGCGGGGCACCTCTGGAGCGGGGGCGCAGGGGATCGGGTCGAGAATGTATCGGATGACCCAAGGTAGGGCGGGGAGGCGCCGAGGGGCAAGATCGCCCCCGGCGCGGGGGCGGGGAGCGCGCGCAGGAGAGGCGGGCCGCCTCGTCGCGGGCAAGCTGGTACGCGCGGGACCGTGCCCGCTCCACGCTCGCCGAGATCGTCGCGCTGATCGAGGCGATGGCGCCCGCGAAGGCGTCGCCCGGTCGCACCTCGTCCCGCCCCTTGACATAGGGTGAGGGGGTATGTAGCTTGATACGGGCAGGGGGTATCCTGCGCGCGATCACGATCCAATTTTCCGGGAGGCATATCATGGAGCGCATTGCACTGACGATCGAGGGGATGAGCTGCGGCCACTGCGTGCAGGCGGTGGACCGTGCGCTGAAGGGGGTCGCGGGTGTGGAGGTGGAGCAGGTGGGGATCGGCTCGGCGGTGGTGGCGTACGACCCGGCGGCGGTGAAGCCGGAGGCGATCCGTGAGGCGGTGTCCGAGGCGGGCTACGAGGTCCGGGACATCGGCGGGGCGGCGTGACCCCTGTGGAGTGGGCGGTCGTCGCGGGCGGGATCGCGGCGATCGCCTGGATCAACTGGTATTTCTTCCTGGCGGAGCGGAGCGGTCGCCCGGCCGAGGAGGAAGGCGCGGAGGGGTAGAACGATGGCGACGCAGGTGACGAACGGCGGGTCGCGTGAGGCGGCGACGCTCCCCGGGCCGGGCGCGCCCGGCCCGGGGAGCGTCGGCAAGGTGACGATCCCGGTCACGGGGATGACGTGCGCGGCGTGCTCGGCGCGGGTGCAGCGGGCGTTGCAGAAGGTGCCGGGCGTGAGCGACGCGGTCGTGAACCTGATGACGGAGAACGCGGTCGTGTCGTACGACGCCGCGCTGGTCACGCCGGAGCGGCTGGTGGAGCGGATCCGGGAGACGGGGTACGGCGCGGAGCTGCCGAGCCCCGACCGGACGGCGTTCGAGGAGCAGGAGGCGCAGGACCGGGCGCAGGAGGAGGAATTCCGGGCGTTGCGGCTGAAGGCGGTCGTGAGTCTGGCCGCGGCGGTGGTGGGGATGATCGTCTCGATGCCGGTGATGAGCGCGCTGGCGATGGCGGCGCACGGCGGTGGGGAGCACGCCGGTCCGGCCGACCCGTTCATGCGCTGGAGCATGGAGGTGATCGACCCGTGGCTGTCGCGGTCGCTGCCGTGGCTGTACACTACGGACCCGCGGGTGCTGCTCGGGGTGCTGCTGGTCCTGACGGTCGGGGTGATGGCGTGGGCGGGGCGGCACTTCTACGCCCGGGCGTGGTCGGCGTTCCGGCATCACTCGGCGGACATGAACACGCTGGTGGCGGTGGGGACGGGCGCGGCGTTCGTGTACTCGGTCGCGGCGACGTTCTTCCCCGGCTTCTTCATTGCGCGGGGCGTCGCGCCGGACGTGTACTACGAGGCGGTCCTGTTCATCGTGGGGCTGATCCTGGTGGGGAACACGTTCGAGGCGCGGGCGAAGCGGCAGACGTCGGCGGCGCTGCGGGCGCTCGCGGACCTCCAGCCGAAGACGGCGCGGGTGCTCCGGGGCGGCGTCGAGGCGGAGCTGCCGATCGAGCAGGTCGTGCACGGCGATGTGATCCTGGTCCGCCCGGGCGAGCGGGTCCCGGTCGACGGCGTGGTGGTCGAGGGCGCGTCGGCGGTGGACGAGTCGATGCTGACGGGCGAGAGCCTGCCGGTCGAGAAGACGGTCGGCGACGCGGTGATCGGCGGGACGATCAACCGGACGGGCGCGTTCCGCTACCGCGCGACGACGCTGGGCGCGGACAGCGTGCTGAGCCGGATCGTGAAGCTGATGCGGGACGCGCAGGGCTCGCGCGCGCCGATCCAGCGGCTGGCGGACCGGGTCACGGCGGTGTTCGTGCCGGCCGTGATGTCGATCGCGGTGGCGACGTTCGTGGTCTGGTTCGTGGCGGTCGACACGGCGCCGCTGATCCCGGCGTTCGCGGCGGCGGTCGCGGTGCTGATCATCGCCTGCCCGTGCGCGATGGGGCTTGCCGTGCCGACGGCGGTGATGGTCTCGACGGGGAAGGGCGCGCAGCTCGGCGTGCTGATCAAGGGCGGCGAGGCGCTCCAGCGGGCGCGGGACGTCGACGTGGTCGTGCTGGACAAGACGGGCACGGTCACCGAGGGCCGGCCGGCGGTCACGGACATCGTACTGGCGCCGGATGCGGCGGCGGCGTGGGCGGAGGCGGAATTCCTCCGGGTCGTCGCCTCTCTCGAGGCCCGCTCGGAGCACCCGCTGGCCGACGCGATCGTGCGGCACGCGAAGGATCGCGGCCTGGCGCTGTCGGACGCCGAGGGCTTCGCGTCCGTCACGGGCCGCGGCGCGACGGGCGTCGTCGACGGGCACGCGCTGGCGATCGGGAACGAGAGGCTGATGGCCGACCACGCCGTGCCGGTCGCGCCGCTGGCCGAGAAGGCCGCGCGCCTGGCCGAACGGGGCCGGACGCCGATGTACGCCGCGATCGACGGCGCGCTCGTCGGGCTGATCGCGGTGGCGGACCCGATCCAGGCGACGTCGCGCGAGGCGATCCAGCGCCTGCGCCGGATTGGGCTCGAGGTCGTGATGTTGACGGGCGACAACCGGCGCACGGCGGAGGCGGTCGCGCGGGAGGCGGGGATCGAGCGCGTCGTCGCCGAGGTGCTGCCGGAGGGGAAGGTCGCCGAGGTGAAGCGGCTCCAGGCGAAGGGGAAGGTCGTCGCGATGGTCGGCGACGGGATCAACGACGCGCCCGCGCTGGCGCAGGCGGACGTCGGCATCGCGATCGGGACGGGGACGGACATCGCCGTGGAGGCGAGCGACATCACGCTGATGCGCGGCGACCTGCGCGGCGTCGCGTCGGCGATCGCGCTCTCGCGCCGGACGATGCGGACGATGAAGCAGAACCTGTTCTGGGCGTTCATCTACAACGTGGCGGGGATCCCGATCGCGGCGGGGGCGCTCTACCCCGCGTTCGGGGTGCTGCTCTCGCCGATCCTGGCGAGCGCCGCGATGGCCTTCAGCTCGGTCAGCGTGGTGACGAACAGCCTGCGGCTGCGCACGGCGCGCATCGCTTGAACGGAGGAGACATGTCGGAGCGGAAGACGGAGAAGCTGGTCATCATCGGGTCCGGTCCCGCGGGGTGGACGGCGGCGCTGTACGCGGCGCGCGCCCAGCTCGAGCCGGTGGTCTACGAGGGGGAGCCGACGCGCGAGATGCTGCCCGGCGGCCAGCTCATGACCACGACGGAGGTGGAGAACTTCCCGACGCACCCGGATGGCCTGACCGGGCCGGAGCTGATGGAGCGGTTCCGGGCGCAGGCGCTCCGCTTCGGCACGCGCACGGAGATGGAGAACATCGTCGAGGTCGACTTCTCGCGGCACCCGTTCGTGCTGCGGCCCACGTACGGCGCGGAGCTCGAGGCGCTCGCGGTGATCGTCGCGACGGGCGCGCGGGCGAAGTGGCTGGGCGTGCCGGGCGAGGAGCGGCTGGCGCAGAGCGGCGGCGGCGTCTCCGCGTGCGCGGTCTGCGACGGCGCGCTCCCGCTCTACCGCGACAAGGTCCTCGCCGTGGTCGGCGGCGGCGACTCGGCGATGGAGGAGGCGCTGTACCTGACGAAGTTCGCGAGCGAGGTGGTCGTCATCCACCGCCGCGATGCGTTCCGCGCGTCGCGCATCATGGCGGACCGGGTGCTGAACCACCCGAAGGTGCGGGTCGAGTGGAACACGCGGGTCGTCGAAGTGCTCGGCGACGACGCGATCGAGGCGCTGCGTCTCGAGGACACGGTCACCGGCGAGCAGCGTGAGCTGGCCGTCGGCGGGATGTTCGTGGCGATCGGCCACACGCCGAACACGGCGTTCCTCGCCGGGCAGGTCGCACTCAAGCCGAACGGGTACATCGAGCTGCCGCACCCGTGGCGCACGGCGACGAGCGTCGAGGGCGTGTTCGCCGCCGGCGACGTGATGGACGATTACTACCGCCAGGCGATCACGGCCGCCGGGACCGGCGCGATGGCCGCGCTCGAGGCGGAGCGCTGGCTGGCGCACAAAGGGCTCGGCGACGCGGCGCTGGTGCCGGCCGCGACGGCGAACGGCGGCGGAGGCACCGCGTAGGCGCGGCGTAGGTGGGGCGACGGCGCGGAGAGGGCGCGGAGAGGGCGCGGCGACGGTGCCGCGTCGGCGCGCAGGGGCGATCCCGTCGGAACGTACGGCGGCGTCGGGGCCTCGTGGCGGCGCGCCCCGGATCGATGCGGACGCGGCCGGCGCCGCCCCACCCGGCCGAACGGATGGATGCCGGAACGAAGGAGGAAGGACATGGCGACGACGAACGCGCCGACGCAGCCGGAGCCGCTCGCGGTCTGCTGCGGCGCGCTGGAGGACGAGGCGAGCGGGCGCCACGCCGTGGGCGTGGACCCGGAGATCAAGGACCGCAACCTGAAGCGGCTGCGCCGGATCGAGGGGCAGGTCCGGGGGCTGCAGCGGATGGTCGAGGAGGGGCGCTACTGCGCGGACATCATGATGCAGATCGCGTCCGTCCACGAGGCGCTGCGCAGCGTGGGGCGCGAGCTGATGCGCAATCACCTGAAGTACTGCGCGACCGCCGCGCTCCGCTCGGACGACCCCGCGACGGCCGAGGGGATGTACGACGAGCTGATCGACCTGATGTACAAGCACGTGCGTTGAGGCGGTCCCGGATCCGGGCCCGCCCGGCGCGCACGCCGCCGTAGAGCACCGTCGCCGGCAAGCGGCCGAGGCGGGCCGTCCGGCCGACCACTTCGGTGTCGCCGCCGAGCGGGACGGCGCGGCGGCGCGGCCGCCTACTCGGACTCGAGCGCGGCGGCCGGGAGCGCGCCCGTGGCTTCGGCGCGTTTCCGGAGCAGGTCTTCGAGGAAGTCGACCTGCTGCTGGAGCCGGGCGAGCTCGGTCTCGAGGCGTTCGACGGTGGTTTCGAGGCGGGCGATGTCGTCGCGCGAGGCGTATTCGGGGGGCGTGGTCAGCATCGTCACTTTCGAGACGAGGCCGGCGAGCCCCGGGATCGCGGCGACGGCGGCCAGGGCGGGCGATGCGGGTGTGGGGAGTCCGGCGCCGGGCGGTGGAGCGACGGGGTGGGGCACGAGCGGCGCGAGGGCGCCGAGGAACCGGAGCGCATCGCGCTTGGGGATCCGGATCCGGTAGCGGCCCTGCGCGGTGTCCAGCGTGATGAGGCAGGTGCGGATGCGGTTGCCGTGCCTCACACGGGTGACCTGGCCGGGTCGCAGGTCCGACTGTTTGCGGCCGAACCGTTCGCGTCGGAGGCAGATCAGCCGCTGGCTGGTCGCGACGAAGAGCCACGACCGGGTGGGGACGAGCGGCGGACGCGAGGGGATCACCTTGAGGCGGCGCGGCCCGAGGAGCCGGCCGCGGACGAGGCCGAGGATGCGTTCGTCCGGGGTCAGCACGTGGGGCAGGTCGCGGAATTCGCGGTGCTCCCACCAGCGCTCGTTCTCGCCGATGTCCCGGAGCTGTCGGTCGATGGCGCTGCGATCGATCGGCATGGCCTCCCTCGCGCGGCTACGAAATGGCGTCCCCGGGGCGTCCGGCCGGCGTCGCCCCGGAGCACTGCAATCTAAACGGCCGTGTGGTGGGGTGAAAGTATCGTGTCGAGCGGCCGCGCAACTACCCGGCGCCGTTCGCCGATCGGCGCTTCGCGGCGCCCGATTCGGCGGCGCCCGATTCGGCGTTCCGCGTCGCGGTCGACCCGTCGGGGCCCGCGGTCGGGGCCGTCGTGCCCTGCCCGCGGCGTGACTCCGGCCGCGACCCGGCCAGCGCCGCCATGTGGTCGAGGAACGTGCGCTCGGTCGGGCGCAGCGCGTCGGTGCCGGCCGCTTCGACCCTGGCGAGGAGACGCACGACCTCTTCGCGGTTGATCTCGTGGATGCGGTCGAGGTCGATGTCCCGCCACCGGTGCCGCGTCTCGTTCTCCCGCACGACCCGTGACGTGTAGTGGGAGTTCGGCATTTCGACGATGCGGCGGCGGGCGCGGCGTCGCTTCCGGATCGCGCGCGACGCGGCAAGGCCGGCGACCGGCAGGGCGAGCCCGAGCAGGGCGAGGAAAACCGGGTTCAACGCGTTGATCTCCCTGTGTGGACGACGGCGATCGGTCCATTCATGTATAGTCGATACGCCGGCCGCCAACAACGATCGCCTCGATCCGGGCGCGGGCGATGGGGGCGGCGGGCGCTCGCCGCGCGGGCCCGGCCGGGCGCGGTGGACCCGCGAGGGGCGGCCCGGCGGGAGCGACGCGGCGGGAGTGATGCGGCGGGAATGGCGCGGCGCGAGCGGGCCAGCGGGAGTCACGCGCCGGGAGTGATGCGGCGGGAGCGACGCGGCGTCCTGGCGGCTCAATCCGCGGCGGTCCGTCGCTCCCCGGCGGGGCGTTCGTCCGCCGGTTCGGCCGGCAGCCAGAGGGTGAAGGTCGATCCCTTGCCGACCTCGCTCTCGACGGTGATGTCGCCGCCGAGGGCGCGGGCGACGCGGCGACTGATGGCGAGGCCGATCCCGGCGCCCTTCCGTTGGCCGGTTTGGTCCAGGCGCCGGAATTCCTGGAAGAGAAGCTTGATCTGGTCCTCCGGGATGCCGGGGCCGGTATCCGCGACGTCGATCGCGATCCATCGGCCGGGGCCGGGCGCGTTCCCGCCTTCGCGTACGTCCAGCCGCATCGTGATGCTGCCGCGCTCGGTGTACTTGACCGCGTTCGAGAGGAGGTTGCCGAGGATCTGGCGAACGCGGTTCGCGTCGCTTTCGATCACGGGGACGGTGTCCGGCGCTTCGACGGTGAGGTCGAGTCCCTGCGCCTCGGCCTGGGCGCGGTACTGCGCGGCCGCATCGTGTGCCACGTCGCGCACGTCGGTGGGCGCGCGCTCGAACTCGATCTCACCGGCCTCCGCACGGGCGAACTCGAGGAGGTCGTCGATCAGGTCGAGCGCCGCGGCGATCGAGCGGCGCGCGCTGCCCACGCTCTCCGTCTGCTTCGGCGTGAGGTGGTCGAGGACGCCTTCCTCGAGGAGCTGGAGGTAGCCGTCCGCCGCGCCGAGCGGGTTCTTGACGTCGTGGCTGAAGCCGCGCATGAGCCGGTTGCGGCTCTCGGTCACCCGCCGGAGCTCGTCGCGGCCGCGCTCGGCTTCGGCGCGGGCCGCCTGCTCGCGTTCGAGCAGACGCTCGCGCTCGGCTTCGGCCAGCCGGTGTTCGGTGATGTCCTCCGCGAGCCCCACGATCCGGTAGATCCGCCCTCGCTCGTCGCGGATCGGGTAGCCGCGGGAGCGGACCCAGCGAACCTCGCCGTCCGGTTTGATGATGCGGTACATGGAGTCGTACTCGCCGCGGGGGTACATTCTGCGGAGCTCGGCCTCGACCCGCGCGCGGTCCTCCGGGTGGATGGCCTCCAGGACCGACTCCGGGTGCTCGAGGGCGCTCTCGCGGCTTCGACCCCAGACCTCCTCGTAGGCCGGGCTCATGAAGTATCGCTCGGTCAGCTCCGGGTCGCTGATCCAGATGACCTCCCGGATGTTCTCCGCGATCTGTCGGAACAGCTCCTCGCTCTCGCGCAGCTTCTCCTCCGCCCGCTTGCGCGCCGTCACGTCGCGGAAGAAGATCGACAGGCCGTCATCGGCGGGGTAGGCGCGGACGTCCACCCACGTGTCGAGCGCCGGGTAGTACTCCTCGAAGGCGACGGTGCTGTGCTCCTCGAGCGCCGTGCGATACTCGCGCTCGGCCGTCTCACTCGCCGCCTCGGGGATCTCCTCCCAGAGGTTCCGCCCGAGCAGCTCTTCGCGGGAGCGGCGGAACAGCCGCTCGGCCTCGTGGTTCACGCAGGTGAACCGCCACGCGTGGTCGACCGCGAAGAACGCGTCGGTGATGCTCTCGAGGATGCTCGTGACCCGTTCCCGCGCGGCGCGCTCGCTCGCGAGCAGCCGCTCACGCTCCTCTTCGGCCCGCTTCCGATCCGTGATGTCCTCGGTGATCCCCGTCACCCGGTACACCTCGCCGCGCTCGTTCCGGATCGGGTAGCCCCGGGATCGGACCCAGCGGAGCTGGCCGTCGGGGCGGTAGATGCGGTATTCGATGTCGTACTCGCCGCGCGGCAGGTCCTCGAGCGCGGCCTCGGCCCGCGCCCGGTCCGCCGGATGCACCGCGACCATGCGCGCCCGCGGCTCCGCCGGCGTGCCCCTGGGGCTGCGCCCCCAGATCCGCTCGTAGGCCGGGTTCGCGTAGTAGAGTTCCCGGTAGCCGGGGTCGCTCAGCCAGATCGCCTCCTGGAGATGCTCGGTGATCTGGCGGAACCGGGCTTCGCTCTCCCCCAGCGCCTCGACCAGGAGCACGCGCCGCAGCGCCGTCGACGCCAGGTCCGCGAGGCTGCTGACGTAGGTCGCCTCTTCCCGCGAGAACGGCGCCTGCTCGGGCGAGCGCAGGAGCACGAGCGCGCCCAGCACATCCGCGCCTGCGGAGAGCGGCGCGATCAGGCCGGAACAGCCACGGCAGATCTCCCCGCGGTACGACGCCAGCCGCTCGCCGATCGCGCCGGCCTGCGCCAGGATCTGCGGCCCGTCCGACGCACGGGTCGCCTCCGTCAGTGAGCCGGGGTAGGGAACCCGGGTGCCGATCGCGGGGACGCCCTTCCCGGCCACCGCGATCACCTCCACCTCGGCATCGGGCTCGGGGGCATCGGCCCGCTCGACGTACGCGCCGAAGGCGCGCGTGGTGGCGACCGCGGACCGGACGATCGCGTCGACCGCATCCTCCACGCTGACCGCGGCGCTCAGCTCGGCGGCGACCTCCCGCAGCGCCCGCTGCCGCTGCGCCGTCGTGTCGAGGCGATCGACGAGACGGCGGTAGCCCCGACCCAGCCGCGCCACCTGAAGCACCGCGAGGAGGGCGAGCAGCGCGAACGCCACCGTGAGGCCGTTGGACAGGAGGCCCAGCCGGTTCACGGCCGCACGCCGCTGCAACAACGCCCGGCCGATGTCCGCCTCGATCCGGGACGCCGTCGTGGAGATCGCGGTGAACCGCGCCTGCTGCTCCGGGAGCCCGGCCAGGTACCCGGCCCGCGAGATCGAACCCGCGAAGAGCGAATCCACCCGCGCCTCCACCATCCGGATCCGTGCATCCAGCTCCACGGTGCCCGCGTGGACCGTTGACCCGATCCGGCGCGCCAGCGGAAGGAGCTGCTCGTACTCTCGCAGCCGCCGCGCCCGCGCCGCCTGCCTCGCCGCCGCGTATCGCGCGTCCGCCGTGAGCAGCCAGGCGCGGACGTTCGCCGCCTCCACCGCGACGACGCTCTCGATCTCCGGGACCAGCGCCACCGCGGGGTCCATGACATCCGTGATCTCGCGGTGCAGGCGGGAGATCCGGCTCTGGATGATCGGCGGGACGACGAGGAGCGATACCAGCGACAGCACGACGAGGATGAGCGGGAGCCGGATGCTCTCCCGGCGGCTGGATTCGTTTCGCATCGGCCCCCCGCACTCGACACCGTGAGGTCGTGAACCGGGCGGGCCGTCTCAGTACTGCCCGCGTCGCCGAGCGCCGCACCCGGACGCCGGGGACAACGACGGTCCGCCGCACCCCGGGCGGCGGGCAGGCGTTGCACTCCGTGTGCCGGCGCGCCCCCCGCGCCTCACGCACCCCTTGACGCCGGCGGGCACGCGTCGTAATGTAGCGCCCGTTTGAGAATGAGTCTCAACATCATCCAGGAGGCAGGAGTGGGTTCTTGGCGAATCGGGGCCGGGGCGGTGATGGCTTGCATGATGATGGCGGCGTGCGCGGACACGGATCCCGCAGGGCCGGAGAAGCCGGAGGTCGCGACGCTGACGGTCGATGCGGCGGAGGCGTGGGCGTACGTGGCGTTTGACGGTGAGGAGGCCGTGCCGGTGACGGTCGACGACCGGTCGGGGTCGGAGGCGTGGGACCTGGGGTTCTTCGCGACGTCGGTGATGCTGAACGGCGGTGCGGCGGGGCCGGGCGGCGTGGTCGGGCACTGCGTGTGTCAGAACGCGGGCGCGGCGGACGAGGCGATCACGGCGATGACGGCGGAGTCGGAGCTGGCGGATTTCGAGGCGGTGACGGCGGCGCAAATCCCGGTGGAGGATGAGGCGTGGACCGTGGATGCGCTCGCGCCGGCGATCGACGGCTGGTACCGCTACGACATGTCGACGCACGAGGTCTCGGCGGCGCCGGAGCAGGTGTGGAAGGTACGGACGGCGTCGGGGGAGGCGTACGCGAAGTTCCACGTGACGGCGATCGAGGGTGCGGCGCGGGAGCATGCGGGGCGGATCACGATCGAGTTCGCGGTGCAGCCGTCGGCGGGTTCGGCGTTCGAGGCGACGCGGGTGGAGACGGTCGACGTCTCGGGCGGCGCGGTCTACTTCGATCTCGAGAGCGGCGCGGCGGTGAGCGCGGACGAGGCGTGGGACCTGTGGTTCGAGGGGTACACGATCCGGGTGAACGGCGGTGTGAGCGGGGACGGCAGCGCCGGCGCGTCGCCGGCGGGCGCGGCGTTCGACGCCGTGGCGGATGCGAGCGACCTGATGGCCGGCCATTACCGGGGCGACGCGTTCGGCGGCGTGTTCGACGAGCACCCGTGGTACCGGTACAACCTGGAGGGGCGGCACCAGATCTGGCCGACGTACGATGTCTACCTGGTGAAGCGTGGCGAGTCGGTCTACAAGGTCCAGCTCACCGGGTACTACGGCCCGACGGGCGAGGCGCGGCAGGTCACGTTCCGCTACGCGCGGCTGCGGTAGGGCCTGGGATGCGCATCGCAGCGGTGGTTCTGGCATTGCTCGTCCTGGCCGGGCCGGCCGCGGGGCAGACGGGTGGGGCGTTGGTCGGGCGGGTCGTCGACGCGGCGACGGGCGCGCCGGTGACCGACGCGCGGATCCGGGTGGAGGCAGCCGGCCGCGGGGGCGAGGACGGGGTGGCGGGCCAGCCGGGGATGCGAGGCGCGCCGGGCGGGCGCGGATGGACGGCGGCGAGCGGCGCGGACGGGGCGTGGCGCGTCGGACCGCTGCGGCCGGGCGGCTACGTGGTCCGGGTCGAGCACGTCGCCTACGCGCCGGTGGAGCGCCGGGTGGAGGTGGCGGCGGGCGGCGGGCCGCTCGTGGTTCGGTTGACGCCGCGGCCGGTGGCGCTGGACGCGCTGGTGGTCACGGCCGGGCGTCGTCTTCAGCGGCTGGCGGACGCGACGGTGGCGACGGAGCTGGTCTCGAGTCGCGAGATTCGGGAGACCGGCGCGGCGGACCTGGCGGCCGTGCTGACGGAACGGACGGGGATCACGCTGCAGGGCGGGCACCCGGCGGGTGCGGGCGTCATGATCCAGGGGCTCGGTTCCGAGCGGGTCCTGGTCCTGCTGGACGGCCAGCCGTTCATCGGCCGGATCTCGGGGACGATCGACGTGTCGCGCATCCCGACATCGATGATCGAGCGGGTCGAGGTGGTGAAAGGCCCGCAGTCGACGCTCTACGGCTCCGAGGCGATGGGCGGCGTGGTGAACGTGATCACGCGGAGCCCGGAGCGCGCGGCGTGGACGACGTCGGTCGGTCTCACGGCCGGGGATCGAGGTCGGCTGGATGTGGCGGGGAGCGTGCTGGGCGGCGTCGGCCGGTGGACTGGCATGGCCGATGTGGGTCGGCGCACCATCGAGCTCGCGCCGGGGCTGCCGGGTGAGAGCGGTGCGCTGGCCCGGCGATGGGATGGACTGGCGAAGCTGGCGTGGCGTGCCCCGGGCGACGGCCTTCGCGTCGAGGCGAGCGCGCTGGTGCTCGACGAGCGACAGCGCTGGCGCAGCGGCCAGCTTTACCACTTCGCGGACAACACCCAGTGGAGCGGTCGTCTCGGGGCCGTCTGGGAGCGCGGTGCCCACCGCCTCTCGCCGACGCTCTATGTCACGGCGTTCGACCACCTGTCCCGGCGGGCGACGACGCCGGAGCCGGTCGCGGGCACGGGCGAGTCGGAGACACAGCGGCTGATGGAGGCCGAGCTGCTCTACGCGTGGACGTTCGGGGACCACGCGCTCGATGCCGGGATCGAGGCGCGCCGTGAGGCGATCCGTTCGGCGCGCGTCGCCGGCGGAAAGCGCACGCACGCCACGCTCGAGGCGTTCGTCCAGACGCCGCTCGCGTGGGGCGCGTTCCGCCTCGTGCCGGGCGTCCGGCTCAGCCGGAGCGAGCCGTGGGGCACGCACTGGACGCCGCGCCTCGCCGCGATGTTCCGCCCGATCCCGCAGCTCGCGCTGCGCGTCTCCGCCGGCGCGGGGTTCCGCGCGCCGGCGTTCAAGGAGCAGTACATGGAGTTCCTGAACGTCGGACCGGGATTCGGCTACACGGTGCGCGGCAACCCTGAGCTCCGGCCGGAGACGTCGCGGAACCTGAGCGCGAGCATCGAATGGGCCGGCGCCCGGACGCACCTGCGGGTCCAGGCGTTCGAAAACCGGTTCGACGACTTCATCGAGACGCGCGCCGTCGCCGATTCGGCCGGGCTCACGGTCTACACGTACGGCAACGTCGATGACGGCTTCACGCGCGGCGCGGAGGTCGAGGCGGGCGTGACGTGGGGCGGCTGGAAACTCGAGGGCGGCTACGCCGTGCTGCGCGCCGAGCGCGCGGAAACGGGCGAGCCGCTCCTCGGCCGGCCCCGCAGCTCGGCGCGGGCGACGCTCGGCTACGCCCGCCCCGACGGGACGCGGATCTCGCTGACCGGCGTCCACACCGGCGAGACCGCGATGCGCCGGACGGAATCGGGGACGGAGTGGCGGGCGGGTTTCCTCCGCTTCGACGCGCGGGTCGCGCGCGCCATCGCCGGCGGCTTCGAAGTCGTCGCCGGCGTCGACAACCTGCTGGACGAACGATCGGATGAATGGCCCGGCTTCACCGGGCGGCACATCTATCTTGGCCTCTCCTGGCGCGCGTCGGGAGAGCGGGGAGACGAACGATGAGGGGATTGTATCGTACGCGGAGCGTGAGGCGCATCGGTCGCGGCGCCGTCGCGCTGGCGCTGCTGCTGACCGCCGCCGCGGGCCCGGCGGCGGCCCAGGGGACCGGTTCCGCCACCGGCCACGCGCACAACGGCGAGCACGGGGGAGTTCCCGGCACGGCGTCGGGTACGGGCGCCGAGGCGCCCGCGCTCGTGGCGGACTCGACGGTCGGCACCGTCGTCGTGGCGCACGGCGGCTCGGCGGAGTGGAACGCGCCGGTGCTGCGCATCGCCGCGCAGGCGCCGACGGGCGGGCCGGTCGAGGTCAGCTTCCTGATGGGCGATTCGGCGAAGGCGTACCGCTTCCAGGACGCGGTCGCGCGGCTGGCGGCGCGCGGCGCGACGCGGATCGTCGTCGTCCCGCTCCTCGCCTCCAGCCACAGCGGCCATTACGAGCAGATCCGCTACCTCGCGGGGCAGACGGACTCGCTCCCCGAGAACATGATGCACCACCTCCACATGTCCGGGATCGAGCGGCCGCGCGTCGGCCTGCCGATCCACCTGACGCCCGCGCTCGACGCGTCCATCGAGGTCGCGCGGATCCTCGCCGACCGCGCGCGCGCGCTGGCCGAGTCGCCGGCCGAGCAGGCGCTCTTCATTGTCGGGCACGGACCGAACTCCGCCGAGGATTACGCCGGCTGGATGCGCAACCTCCGCCCGCTGGCCGACTCCGTCGCCCGGTGGACCGGTTTCCGCGACGTGAAGCTCGGACTCGTGCGCGACGATGCGCCCGACCCCGTCCGCGAGGAGGCGGTGCGCCGGATCCGCGAGATCATCGCGCTCCAGCACGCGCTGACCGGGCGCGACGTCGTCGTCGTGCCGCTCCTCGTCTCGAAGGGGTACATCAGCACGCGCAAGCTGCCGGCGGATCTCCGGGATCTGCCGATCGCGTACGACGCCGAGGGGCTGCTCCCGCACCCGGAGCTGGCGAACTGGATCGCCCGCCGAGTGCGGGAGGCGACGACTCAGCCGCCGGTCAGTTCCGCCGCGGGTCCGTCCGCGTAGCGGCGGCGCTCCGCAGGATCGACGCGAGGTCCGCGACCGGCCCGACGTGGCGGAGCTTGTCCGGGTTGACGACCGACCGGATCGTGCGAACGCGGCCGTCGGCGATGTCGAGCGCCTGGATGCTGATCACCCGGCCGTCCCCATCGAGGGTGACCGCGCCGGGCTGGCCGTTCACCGCGACCCGGCGCACGTTGAACCCGACGGTGAGTGACGCGGTGCGCGCCCAGTTGAGCAGCGTGCGGGCGACGGCCTCGCGGCCGTGGATCGCCCGGGCGAGCGCCGGGACCTTGCCGCCGCCGTCGCCGTGCAGCGAGACGTCCCGGGCGAGCAGCGCCTCGAGCGCGGCGAGGTCGCCGTGCTGGACCGCGGCGTAGAAGCGGTCGGCCAGCTCCTGCGCCCGCTCCGCCTCGGCTTCGAAGCGCGGCCGACGCTCGTGAACGTGCCGGCGAGCCCGCACCGCGAGCTGCCGGCACGCCGCCTCGGTCTTGCCCACGATCCGTGCGACCTCGTCGTACGGGTAGCCGAACACGTCGCGGAGCAGGAACACCGCCCGCTGCTCCGGCGACAGCGTCTCCAGCAGCACGAGGAAGGCGAGGGAGATCGAGTCCGCCCGCTCGGCGCGGAGCACG
>DASVDG010000134.1:0-5738 GCA_036381255.1 Longimicrobiales bacterium
TAGGCATCCCCCGTGCGCCCTTACCGCGCTTAGCCAGCTCCACTTCCTGGCTCCACCTCTCTCTTCCTTCCACGCCTAACGCGCTCGACTCCACTCACTTCCCCCTCTCCACCCAGATTTTCAAAAATCCCGCGAGACCCCGACCGATCGGATCAGCGACCCCCGCTCGGGGTCTCGCTTGCCGTTTTTGGCGCCTCGTGGCGCCGAGCATTACAAGATAGCGGCACCCCCGGTCGCGGTCAACCCCCCGCGGGCGAAATCGTGCCGAGCCGGTGCGAGGCGCCCGGTGCGCGGTCCGCCGAGCGTCGCTTTCGATTGCGGGGCGTGCGTCCATCGGGTATGGTCCCACGGCGGGCGAGCGGCGCGGGAATCGCGACGGGCGCCCTTGGGGGCGCGGGCGACGCGCGGCGCGGGTTCGCGATCGAGCACGTGCGCCGTCCAGGGTGCTGCGCCTGGGGGCAACGCGCGGCGCGCATTCGCGGCTGAGTGCGGGCGCCCCCCGGGGCGCGGCGCCGGGGGGGCCCGTGGCCGGGCGTGAAGTCCGGGCGTCGTGGGACGGGGCGGGGCGCGGTGTGCGTCCGATCGGATCCAGTCGAGTGGAGTGGGAGGCGGACATGCGAGTGGCGAGGGTGACGGCGCGGGGAGCCGCGCGGTGGTGGCGAGGGCACCCGTGGATCTACCGAAGCGATGTGGTGGACGCGCCGGGTGCCGGGGCGGGTGTGGTGCGCGTCGAGGATGGCCGTGGCCGGTTTCTGGGCGTCGCCCTGTGGAGCCCGGCGTCGACGATTTCGCTGCGGATGCTGACGGCGGAAGACCGGGTGGTGGACATCGAGTTCTGGGCGGAGCGGATCGACGCGGCCGTGCGTTACCGGGAGGCGCTGGCGCCGGAGGCGAGCGCCTACCGCCTGATCCACGCGGAGGCGGATGGGCTGCCTTCGCTCGTGGTCGACGTGTACGGCGATGTGCTGGTGGTGCAGTTCCTATCGGCGGGGCTGGAGCTGTTCCGGCCGGAGATCGTGGAAGCGCTGCGTGCCCGGTTGGAGCCGACCGGCATCCTGGCGCGGAACGATGTGCCGGTGCGGGAATACGAGGGGCTGCCGCGAGAGGTCGAAATCCTGTGGGGCCGTGTGCCCGAGGTGGTCGAGGTCGTGGAGGGCGAGGTGGCGTATCGCGCCGGTTTGCACGGCGGGCAGAAGACGGGCGCGTTCCTCGACCAGCGGGAGAACCGGTTCCGGGCGGGAGCGCTGGCGCGGGGCCGCACGCTCGACTGCTTCGCGTATCACGGCTCGTTCGCGCTGCACCTGGCCCGGGGTGCGGATACCGTGGTCGCGGTGGATTCGTCGGCCGAAGCGCTGACCCGCGCGGAGGAGAACGCGCGCCTGAACGGATTCGACAACATCCGGCCGGTGGAGGCGAACGCGTTCGATTTCCTGCGCGCCGAGGAGGAGGCGGGTGCGGAATACGACGTCATCGTACTCGACCCCCCGGCGTTCGCGAAGCGGCGCTCGGCGGTGGAGTCGGCGCTTCGGGGCTACAAGGAGATCAACCTGCGGGCGCTCCGGCTCCTGGCACCGGGCGGCCATCTGTGCACGTTCAGCTGTTCGTACCACGTGGGCGATGCGCTTTTCCGGGAGATGCTGGAGCGGGCCGCGGCGGATGCCGGCCGTCCGATCCGCTGGATCGAGGCGCGGGGGCAGGCCGCGGATCACCCGGTGATCCTGCAGATCCCGGAGACCGGGTACCTGAAGGGGGCGATCGTACAGGCGTTGTGATCCTCGGGTGCATCCCGGATCCGCCCGGCGGAGGAAGCGTCGAGGGAGGCGGCCCGGCGCCGCCCGACCCGCAACGCACCGCGGCGAGCCGCGGCTCTCACCCCGGGGAGCGGTCCAGCGCGAGGAGTGGCTTTCCGGGGCGATTCGCGTCAGATCCCGCCCAGATCCAGCAGCGCGTCGACCCGGTGGCGCGGGACGTGGAAAGTTCCCAGCCGCCCGCTCCAGATCCCGTGCCAGTCGGAGCCGCCGGTGGTGAGGAGACCGTGGGCGCGCGCGGCCGCTTCGAGCCGGCGCGTCATCGTTGCCGAGTTCATCGGCCGGTAGCACTCGATCCCTTCGAGCCCCCAGGTCACGAAGTGGTCGAGCTCGCGCTCGAGCACGTCCAGCGGCGGATGCGCCCACACGGCGATGCCGCCGGCGGCGTGGATGAGATCGATCGCCTCGCGCGGCGTCAGCAGCTCGGTCGGCAGGAATGCCGGCCCGCCATCGGCGAGGAAGCGGTCGAACGCCTCGTGCACGTCGCGGACGTGGCCGGCCTGGACGAGGGCTCGGGCGAGGTGTGGTCTGCCGACGGGCCCGGACCCGGCGCCCGCGAGCACCTCCTCGTACGTGACCCTCACGCCGAGCTCGGCGAGGCGGCGGATCATCCCCCGCATCCGCTCTTCCCGCCGGAGGAACGCCTGATCGGCGAAGCTGGCCAGCGCCGGGTGGTCGGGCGCCACGAAGTAGCCCAGGATATGCAGCTCCTCGCCGCCGTGGGTGCTGGACATCTCGACGCCCGGGACCACGGCGATCCGCCCCTCGGCCGCCGCCACGGCTTCCGCGATGCCGGCGGTGGTGTCGTGGTCGGTCAGCGCGATGAGGTCGAGCCCGCCGGCCGCCGCGGCCTCGACGACCGCCGCGGGTTCGAGGCTGCCGTCCGAGGCGGTGGAGTGGACGTGGAGATCGATGCGCACGTGACGACCCCGCTTCAGCGCGCCGTGACGCGGCGGCCCAGTCGCCAGGCGACGCCCGCGCCGATCGCGTCGTGGTCGCCGAGCGCCGCGCCGAACCGAAGGAGCAGCGATTCGTCGACCTCGAGGTCCACGCCGAGGTCGATGGTGAAGGAAAACTCGGTCTCGCTGTCGCCGTCGTCGGCGAGGATGTCGAAGCCGACGCGCGGCACCGCGTACGGCACGAACACCAGCCCGTCGGCGTCGACGGCCCGGCCCACACTCACACCGGCCGGAATGCGCAGGAACGTGCCGCCGTCGAGCGTCGCGCCCGCACCGAGCAGCCACGCGACGTCGAGCGGGAAGTCCCGATCGGCGCGCACGAGCGGGCCGTAGAACTCGGCGCCGAAGAAGACCGGCGTTTCATCGGGCGCATCGGCCACCCCGAGCCTGACGCCGAGATTCAGGTTTCCGCTCTGGCGCCAGATCCCGGCGAGCGCCCAGTCTCCGCCCGACGGGTCGACGAGGTAGACGCCGAGGTCGTCGCCGGGGCGCGGCGGCAGAAACGTGGGCGAATCCCACGCCGGCACCTCCTGCGCCGCCAGGGCGCCGGGTCCGACGAGCACGAAACACATCAACAGCGTCATCCTGCCTACCCGCATGCTCCCTTCCCCTGATCGACGGGTCCGACACGAAACGGCGGCGGCAGCCCGGCCTGTCCCGGACTCCCGCCGCCTCACGCGAATCCGACGGGTCACCATGCGACGGGCGTGCCGTCCCCGCCGGCGACCTCGTGTTCCGCTCAGTCCGCCTGGGCGCGCTCGCTCATGACGGTGACGACGTCGTCGACCACCTGCATGAACCCGCCGCCGACCCAGAACCGGTCCTCGCGGTCTCCGCGCTGGAGCCGCAGGTCGCCCTCGCCCAGCAGCACCATCAGCGGCGCGTGCCCGCGCAGGACGCCGACCTCGCCGTCCCACGCGGGGGCGACGACCATGTCCGCCTCCCCCTCGTAGATCACGCGCTCCGGGCTGATCACCGCCACGGTCAGACGCTCGGCCGCCATGCGTCAGACCTCCACGCCGAGTTCCTTGGCCGCCGCGATCACGTCCTCGATCCCGCCCTTCATGTAGAACGCCTGCTCCGGCAGGTGGTCGAACTCGCCGGCGACGACGCGCTCGAACGACTCGATCGTGTCCTCGAGCTTGACGTACTTGCCCGGGATGTTCGTGAACTGCTCGGCCACGTGGAACGGCTGCGACAGGAAGCGCTGGATCCGGCGGGCGCGACCCACGATCAGCTTGTCCTCCTCCGACAGCTCGTCCATGCCCAGGATCGCGATGATGTCCTGCAGCTCCTTGTAGCGCTGGAGGATCCGCTGCACCTCCGTCGCGACCCGATAGTGCCGCTCTCCGATGAACTGCGCGTCCAGGATCCGCGACGTCGAGTCGAGCGGATCGACCGCCGGGTAGATCCCCAGCTCCGCGATCGAACGCGAGAGCACCGTCGTCGCGTCCAGGTGCGCGAACGCCGTGGCCGGCGCCGGGTCCGTCAGGTCGTCGGCCGGCACGTAGATCGCCTGCACCGAGGTGATCGAGCCCTTCTTGGTGGTGGTGATGCGCTCCTGCAGGGCGCCCATGTCCGTCGCCAGCGTCGGCTGATAGCCGACGGCCGACGGGATGCGGCCCAGCAGCGCCGACACCTCGGAGCCCGCCTGGGTAAAGCGGAAGATGTTGTCGACGAAGAACAGCACGTCCTGGCCTTCCTCGTCGCGGAAATATTCCGCCAGGGTGAGGCCGGTCAGGCCGACGCGCGCCCGCGCGCCCGGCGGCTCGTTCATCTGGCCATAGACCAGCGCCGCCTTCGATTCCCCCTCGCCGTCCAGCCGGATGACGTTGGATTCGATCATCTCGTGATAGAGATCGTTGCCCTCGCGGGTCCGTTCGCCGACGCCGGCGAAGACCGAGTAGCCGCCATGCGCCTTGGCGACGTTGTTGATCAGCTCCATGATCAGCACCGTCTTGCCGACGCCGGCGCCGCCGAACAGGCCGATCTTGCCGCCCTTGGCGTAAGGGGCCAGAAGGTCGACGACCTTGATGCCGGTGACCAGGATCTCGGCCTCGGTCGACTGCTCGACGAACTCAGGCGCCGGCCGGTGGATCGGCCATTGCTGCTTGGTCTCGACCGGCCCGCGCTCGTCGGTCGGCTCGCCGACCACGTTGATGATGCGGCCGAGGGTCCCCGGCCCGACGGGCACCGAGATTGGCGCGCCGGTGTCAACCGCCTGCTGCCCGCGGACGAGGCCGTCGGTCGTATCCATGGCGACGGTGCGCACGGTGTTCTCGCCGAGATGCTGCGCGACTTCGAGCACCAGGCGGTTGCCCTTGTTATCGACATGCAGCGCGTTCAGAATGGCCGGCAGCTCCCCGTCGAACTGGACGTCGACGACGGCGCCCAGCACCTGGGTAATTCGACCGACAACGTTCTTTGCCATGATGACTTCCTCCTGATCCGATCGCGGCCGATCGGCTCCTTCCGATTAAATCGCCTCCGCGCCGGAGATGATTTCGATCAGCTCCTTGGTGATGACGGCTTGGCGCGTGCGGTTGTAGGTAATGGTCAGCCGGTTGATCATGTCGCCGGCGTTCCGTGTGGCGTTGTCCATCGCCGACATCCGGGCGCCCTGCTCGCTCGCCGCGTTCTCGAGCAGCGCCTTGTAGAACTGCACCGACAGGTTGCGCGGCAGCAGCTCGTCGAGGATCTCCTCCTCGCTCGGCTCGTACTCGTAGAACGGCCGCTCACCGCCTGCTTCTGCCTCCGGCTCCGCCGGCGCGAAGGGGATGAGCTGCTGGATGGTGACGATCTGCGTGATGGCCGACTTGAAGCGGTTGTAGACAACCGTGCAGACATCGAATTCGCCGGCCTCGTACATCTTCCGCACCCGCAGCGCGATCGCCTCGGCATCGCCGAAGCCCAACCGCGGCCGGCCGACATCGGCGATCGTGTCGACGATCAGCCGGCCGAACTCGCGCCG
>DASVDG010000135.1:0-71198 GCA_036381255.1 Longimicrobiales bacterium
ACGCGGTGGCGTCGCTCGGGTGCACGATCGGCACGTTCCTCGCGCTCACCTCGACGACGTTCCGCGAGGACAGTGTCGTGTCGGGCACGGCCGTGTTCGTCATGTACGGGCTGGGGATGGGCTCGCTCGTCGTCTTCCTCACCATCGCAACCGCGCTCGCGAAGACGTCCGTCGCGCGAGGGCTGCGCCGGCTCCTCCCCCACGTGCACCGCATCTCGGCGGTGCTGCTGCTCGCCTCCGGGGCGTACGTCGCGTACTACGGCTTCTACGAGATCCGCATCCGCGACGACATCCGCCGCGACCCGATCGTCGACTACTTCAACGAGTGGCAGGGCGACGTCACCAACTGGGTCGCGGACGTCGGCCCGGCGCGACTGGGCGTGTTGTTGGCGCTGGCGATCGCGGCGACCGTGGCGGTGCCGGTGATCAACCGCCGTCGCCGGCACGACCGTGTTTCGTGAGCTGCTCGAGCGCGACGACGTCGAGGAGGTGCTCGAGCTGCGCGGCCGCGTGGGCTTCCTCGCGTTCCACGGTGGCGCGCTGGAACGGGTCACCGACGTCGTCGCCGAGGAGGCCGCGGCGCGCGCGGACGCGTCGTTGTACGTCATCCGCCACCCGGAAGGTGTGCCGCACGTGCCGTCGTCGCTGGTCGACCCTGCGCACTCGTCGCGGCTGCGCGCGTTCCTCGAGCACGTCAGCGTCGCGATCGCGGTGCACGGCTACGGCCGCGATGACCGCCGCCGGCACGTGCTGATCGGCGGGCGCAACCGTCGCCTCGCGCACCACCTCCGCGATCACCTCGTCGCCGCGTTGCCCGACTACGACCACGTCACCGACCTCGATCAGATCCCCCGAGAGCTGCGCGGGCTGCATCCCGGCAACCCGGTGAACCGGCCGCGCCACGCAGGCGCGCAGATCGAGCTGCCGCCCGTGTTGCGCTGGCACCGCGAGCAGTGGGGGTGGTCCGACACGCCGCCGATCGGCCGGGCGCCGCAGGTGGACCTGCTCATCGACGCGCTCGCCCGGGCCGCGAACGCGTGGCGATAGCGTCGGAACGCATGGACCTGCGCATCTTCATCGAACCTCAGCAGGGTGCGAGCTACGAACGAGTGCTCACGCTCGCCCGTGTCGCCGAACGGCTTGGTTTCGACGGCTTCTTCTCGTCCGACCACTACCTGAAGATGAGCGACGTCAGCGGGCTGCCAGGTCCGCTCGACACGTGGACGACGCTCGCAGGGCTCGCGCGCGACACCAGCCGACTGCGTCTCGGGCCGCTCGTCACGCCCGTGACGTTCCGTCAACCGGGTCCGCTCGCGATCGCGGTCGCCCAGGCCGACGCGATGAGCGCGGGCCGCATCGAGCTCGCGCTCGGCGCGGGCTGGTACGAGGCCGAACACGACGCGTACGGCATCCCGTTCCCGCCGACGGCGACCCGGTTCGAGATGCTCACCGAACAGCTCGAGATCATCACCGGCCTCTGGAGCACCCCGATCGGCGAGCAGTTCAACTACCGCGGGAAGCACTATCGGTTCGAGAATTGCCCGGCGTTGCCCAAGCCACAGCAACAGCCGCGTCCACCGATCATCCTCGGGGGTCACGGCGCGAAGCGCACGCCCCAGCTCGCCGCGACGTACGCCGACGAGTTCAACCAGCCGTTCCCGCCTCTCGACGCGTTCAAAGCACAACGCGACCGCGTGCGCGCCGCGTGCGAGGCCGCGCAACGAGACCCCGCGTCGATGAAGTTCTCGGTCGCGCTCGTGTTGTGCTGCGGCGCGAACGAGGCGGAGGTCGCGCGCCGCGCCGCCGCGATCGGCCGCGAGGTCGACGAGCTCCGCAGGAACGGCGCCGCCGGCACCCCCGCCGAGGTCGTCGACAAGCTCCGCGCGTATCGCGACGCGGGCGCCGAGCGCGTGTACCTCCAGACGCTCGACATCGACGACACCGCGCACCTCGAGCTGGTCGCGGCGGAGGTCGCGCCGCACCTGTAGCCCGCGACGGGACGGTCAGGGCGCCATGCGTTCGATCCGCCAGGCTGCACCGTCGCGCGTGTAGCGCAACCGGTCGTGCAGGCGGTTCTCGCGCCCCTGCCACAGCTCGACCACGAGCGGCCGGACGCGATAGCCACCCCAGTGCTCGGGCCGGGGGATCTCGCGACCGGCGAAGCGCTGCTCGATCGCGGCGTATGCGGCGTCGAGCTCGGCGCGTGAGGCGACGATCGCGCTCTGGTCGGACGCCCACGCGCTGATCTGGCTGCCTCGCGGACGCGACGCGAAGTACGCGTCGGATTCCTCGGCGCTGGTGCGCTCGGCCGTCCCGACCACGCGCACCTGCCGTCGCACGGCGGACCACGTGAACGTGAGCGCGGCGCGACCGATCGCGTCGAGGTCGCGCGCCTTGGCGCTCGTGTAGTTCGTGTAGAAGACGAATCCGCGCTCGTCGTACGACTTGAGCAGGACGGTCCGCGACGACGGCCAGCCGTCGGGATCGACCGTCGCGAGCACCATCGCGCTCGGCTCGACCTCTCCCGCTTGGCGCACGGCGCTGTACCAGCGGTCGAACTCGACGATCGGGTCGGCGTCGACATCAGCGATGTCGAGCCCGCGTGCTTCGTACTCGCGCCGCAACCGCGCGAGCTGGTTCATCGTGCCGGGATGACCGTGCCGCCGCGCAGGTACGGCGCGAGGACGCCGGGGAGCTCGATCGAGCCGTCTTCGCGGCGGTACGTCTCGACCAGCGCTGCCCACACGCGTGGCACCGCGAGCGCCGAACCGTTGAACGTGTGCACGAACGACGTCGACTTCTGGCCGGTCGGGCGGTAGCGCAGGTTCGCCCGCCGAGCCTGGTAGTCGGTGAACCACGAGCAGGACGACACCTCGAGCCACCGGTCGCAACCGGGTGCGTAGACCTCGATGTCCCACGTGCGCGCCGCGCTGTTGCCGAGGTCGCCGGTGCAGATGTCGACGATGCGGTACGTCAACCCGAGGTCACGGATGACGCTCTCGGCGCGGGCGAGGATGTCGGCGTGCACCTCGGCGGCCTGCTCGGGTGTCGCGTACGCGAGGATCTCGACCTTGTCGAACTCGTGCACGCGCAACAGGCCACGCGTGTCGCGTCCTGCGGAGCCCGCCTCGCGACGAAAGCACGACGTGTGGGCCATCATCCGCATCGGCAGCGCGGCCTCGTCGAGGATCTCGTCACGCGCGAGCGACGTGAGCGGCACCTCGGCGGTGGGGATCGCCCACAGGTCGTCGCGTTCGACGTGGTACGCGTCGTCCGCGAACTTCGGCAGGTGCCCGGTGGACACCATCGTGTCGGTGCGCACCAGCGTCGGTGGCCGGATCTCTTCGTAGGCGTCGGCGTTGCGGTCGAGCGCGAGCTGCACGAGCGCGCGCACCAACGTGGCGCCCTCGCGCCGGTACATCACGAACATCGAGCCCGAGAGCTTCGCACCGCGCTCGATGTCGAGGATGCCGAGCTGTTCACCGATCTCCCAGTGCGGCACGCGTTGGTGCGACGCGTGGTCAGCGGGATCGCGCCCGTGCGTGCGCAGCACCACGTTGTCGTCCTCGCCTGCGCCGTCGGGGCAGTCGTCCGCAGGCAGGTTCGGGATGCGCAGCAGCATCTCGCGGATCTGCGAACCGAGCTCGTCGGCTTCGGCGGCGAGCTGCTTCTCGCGCTCACCGAGCTCGCGGCTGCGCTGTTGCAGCGCGACGGCGTCGTCGACCTTCCCCTCGCGCCGCAGCATCCCGACCTGCTTCGACAGCGTGCCGATCTCGTTGCGAACGCGGTCGCGCTGCTCCGCGAGGTCGCGCTGGCGACGGTCGAGCTCGTAGACCTCGTCGAGGACGGCAGTGTCGTGACCGCGTCGAGCGATGCCGGCTTTGACGGCGTCGAGCTCGGTGCGGATGCGGCGGATGTCGAGCATGCGGGCGAACCGTACGCCTCAGGCGGCCGGGTGGCGCGTCAATTCGCGGGCGGGTCGTCGCCCGACCGCACGGCGCGCTCGTTCGGCGCGGGACCGAGGCGCTCCCACTCGGCCTGCAGCGACTCGAACGTGAGCTCGTCGGACAGCTCGGCGACCGGGACGACGGCGGTGGTGCGCGCATCGAGTCGCTCGTCGCGCACCACCCGCGGTCGTTCGTGCTCGCTGCGGGCGTTGAGCGCTTCTTGCCGTGACGCCCACTTGAAGAACAGCACCGTGATGATCGTCCACAGGTAGAACCCGCCGAGGATCTTCATGATCGCGCCCGCGGCCTGCTGGTCGTCGATGACGCCGACGCCCCACAGCCGGTAGGCGCGGTCGTACACCTCATAGACCGGGTTGTTGGCGAACGTGAGCCACGCGCCCGGCACGGTCGGGATGACCGACTGCAGGAACAGGTAGATCATCTGCGCCGGCAGCGAGATGCGCATCTCGGGCAACGGCCCGACCACCGGCACCCACATGAGGAGCGCCGACCCGAACAGCAGCACGTGCATGCTGTAGTGGAACGCGCCGTTCTCGACCGACAAGCGCACGACCTCTTCCCAGTGCAACAGCGCGGTGAGGCCGTTGAACAGCACTGCGGCGGGCACCGGTCGTGCGAGGCGACGGATCCAGCGCGACGCCGCACCTGCGTCGGACACCACGAGCCGCGCCAGCCATTGCGGGGTGGCCATCAGGAACAGCGGCGGCACCATGAACGCCATCAGCATGTGCTGCACCATGTGCACCGAGTACAGGTGGTTCTCGCCGATGTCGTGCATCGGCCAGTCGGCTGACACGTAGAGCAGCACCACCGCGAGCACGAACCAGGTCCGCTGCCGGCGCGTGACCACCGGAGTGCCGGCAGGAACGACCTTGGGCCCGATCACCCGCGTCGCGTACAGACCGAGCGCGATGATCCCGGCCACCAGCAGCCACACTCCCGGATGCGCCTGCCAGCGCCACGGGTCGGCTGCAGCAAGCATGATCACTCCCAGAATCGGAACGCGGTCAGCATCACGATGTACACCACGATGGCGAACGCGAGGCCCGCACCGAACATCCGGGTGAACACCGGCGAGTCGAACTTCAGGTGCATGAAGTACGCCGCGACGAACGCGAACTTCGCGATCATCATCGGGAAGAGCAGCGCGGTCAGCGCAGCGTCGCTGATGTCGAGGTAGTACACCGCCACCTCGGCTGCGGTGATGACCCCGAGCACGATCGCGACCTTGATGTACTTCAGGTCGCTCGGGTGCTCGTGCTCGGTGCCCTCGTGCTGGTGCTGCGACGTGTCCGCGACCTCGGTCGACGTGCTCATGCCCGCTCCTAGGGGATCAGGTAGACGATGGTGAAGATGAGGATCCACACCACGTCGACGAAGTGCCAGTACAGCCCGATGATCTCGACGGCCTCGGCTTGTTCTCGGCGCAGGTGACCGCGGAACGATCGGATCACAAGCGACATCAGCATGATGATGCCGATGCTGACGTGCACGCCGTGGAAGCCGGTGAGCGTGTAGAAGGCCGAGCCGAAGATGTTGGTGGTGTAGCCGAGGCCCTCGTTGTAGAAGGCCGTGAACTCGTACACCTGCCCACCGATGAACGTGGCACCGAGCACCGCCGTGGTGATGAGCCACACCCGGTTGTTGCGCTCGTCGCCCCGCTGCAACGCCGACAGCGCGAGCACCATCGTCAGCGAGCTCAACAGCAGGACGAACGAGCTGACGGATGTGAACTCGATGTCGAAGACGTCGTCGGGACCGATGTCGCCCTCGGCGATGCGGTTCTTGTAGAGCAGATAGGTCGAGATCAGGCCACCGAACAGCAGGCACTCCGAACCCAGGAACAGCCACATGGCCAGCTTCTGGTTCGAGATGCCTGTGCTCGACTGGCCGTGCTCGGAGGCACCGTGCACGCCCGCTGTGGGGGTGGCCACTGCCTCAGCCATGGTCGCCCTCCTCGGTGCCCGCGGTCGCGAGCGCCAACTCCTCGCCGGCCGCGTGCTCGTCGTCGTGCCCATGCGCGCCCGGCTCGTCGGCGGGCTCCATCGCCCAGCCGTACAGACCCGCTGCGGTCAGGACGGCGCCCGGCAGGCACAGCCACAGGTTGAAGATGAAGCCGTAGCCGATGAACGGCAGACCGAGCGCCGTGATGAGCGGCCAGTACGACGGCGACGGCAGGTGGACGCCCTTCGCGTCGCCCTTGTGGCAGACCTCCTCGGCGGTCGCGATCTGCACGAGCCGGTGGTTGTCGTCGTACGCGTACTTCCGGTGCCAGAACTCGTCGAGCCCGTGGACCTCGACCTCGGCGTCGAAGTTGTGCTCGGGCACGGGCGACGCGGTCATCCACTCGAGGCTGCGCGCGTCCCACGGGTCAGCGCTCGCCGGCGGGATGAGGCCCTTCTTGAACCGGTAGTGCGACAGCGCAACGTTGATCACGAACGCCGCCACCGACGCCGCGATCACGAACGCGCCGATCGACACGATGAGGTTCCAGAACTCGAACCCGAAGCCCGCCGAGTAGTGGTCGATGCGGCGGCTCATCCCCTGCAGGCCGAGGATGTGCATCGGGCCGAACGTCAGGTTCATGCCGATGAGCTGCAACCAGAAGTTGATCTTGCCCCACCGGTCGGACAGGCGGTACCCGAAGATCTTCGGCCACCAGAAGTAGAAGCCCCCGTAGAAGGCCATGATGATGCCGCCGAAGATCACGTAGTGGAAGTGGGCGATGATGTAGTAGGTGTCGGTCTGCTGGGTGTCAGCAGGCGACACCGCGTGGGTCACGCCCGACAGGCCGCCGATCGTGAACATCGCCGGCACCGCGATCGCGTAGAGCATCGGCACGTCGAAGCGCAGCCGGCCGCCCCACATCGTCGCGAGCCAGTTGAGGATCTTCACGCCCGTCGGCACCGCGATGAACATCGTCGACAGCGAGAACGCCGCGACCGAGAGCGGCCCGAGGCCTGAGGCGAACATGTGGTGGGCCCACACGCCCCAACCCATGAAGCCGATCGCGATGCCCGAGAACACCATGAACGGGTAGCCGAAGATCGGCTTGCGGGCGAACGTCGGGATGATCTCGGACGTGATGCCGAACGCCGGCAGCACGAGGATGTAGACCTCGGGGTGCCCGAAGATCCAGAACAGGTGCTGCCACAGCAGCGGATCGGCGCCGGCGTCGATGTTGAAGAAGTTCGCGTCGAACAGCCGGTCGAACGTGAGCAGGAACAGCGCGACCGCGATGACCGGCATCGCGAACAGCGCCAGGAATTGCGTCACGAGGAGCATCCACGTGAGCACGGGCATGCGGAACAGCGTCATGCCCTTGGTGCGCATGTTGAGGCACGTCGTGATCAGGTTGATGGCGCCGACGAGCGTGGCGATACCGGTGATCTGCAGACCGATCGTGTAGAAGTCGATGCCGTGGCCGGGCGAGAACGGCAGGCCGCTGTTCGGCGCGTAGTTGAACCAGCCACCGTCAGGCGCACCGCCCAGGAACCATGACGTGTTCAGGAAGATGCCGCCGACGAGGAAGGTCCAGAAGCTGAACGCGTTGAGGCGAGGGAACGCGACGTCACGCGCGCCGATCTGGAGCGGGATCAGGTAGTTCGCGAAGACGCCGACCAGCAGCGGCATGATCGCGAAGAAGATCATGATCGTGCCGTGCATGGTGACCATCGAGTTGTAGAACTCGGGGAGGATGATCCCGGCGTTCACCATCGTCTCCGGCAGCACGGACCCGCCGGGGAGCGGGTGCGCCGGATCGGCGGGGAACGCGAGCTGCCACCGGATCCCCATGGCCAGCAGCCCGCCGAGCAGCAGGAACAGCAGGCTCATGAACAGGAACTGGATCCCGATGACCTTGTGGTCCGTCGAGAAGATGTACTTGCGGACGAACGGGCGATCGTCGTGACCCGCGTGCGCGGGTGCGGCTTCTACCGCTACGGCTGTCGTCATGGTCCACTCCTCGTCATTGAAGGGCTCGGGGTCGGCGGCCGCGGGCTCATCGGCCCGCGGCCGTGCCGCCGCCGGATCCCTGCTCCGCCTGCCACCGTTCGAACGCGTCCGGCTCGTGCACCGTCACCGAACCCTTCATCCGGGTGTGACCGGTGCCGCAGAGCTCGGCGCAGCCGAGCGCGAACTCGCCGGCCCGCGTCGCCTCGAACCAGACCGGGACCACCATCCCCGGCACCGCGTCCTGTTTGACCCGGAACTGCGGCAGGAAGAACGAGTGGATCACGTCCTCCGAGGTGAGCGACACCCAGATCGGACGGCCTGCCGGTACGTGCAGCTGGTTGCGCTTGATGAAGTCGTCGGCCGTGCCGAGGCGCCCGTCGACACCCGGGTACGTCACGTTCCACTCGAACTGCTTGGCCGTGATGCGCAGCTCCAGCGCATCCGCCGGCTTCTCCGGAGCGGCCTTGATCTTCATCCAGGTGCCCCCGCTCCGGAACGCCAGGAACAGCACGATCACGAACGGGATCACCGTCCAGATCACCTCGGCGCGGGCATGCCCGTGGATGTACGCCGCCTTCCGCCCTTCGCGGTGGCGGTAGCGCACCACGAAGACGATCAGCGCCGCCTCCACGAGCACGAAGATCGCCGCGGTGATCCAGAGGATGAGCGTGTACAGCGAGTCGATCTCGCCGCCGAACGTCGAGACGCTTTCGGGCAGCTGCCAGTTCATGGTCGTTCCTCCTCGGGCGGCAGGGGGGTGGACGCGCCCGTCACCGGGCGCCCGATGCCGTGCCGGCCGTGGAGGCGGCGCCGCGTGCGCCCGCCGCGTGGTCGTGCGGGTCGATCGGCTCGCCGAGCGGGACCACGGCATGGGCGGCCATGGCGGCGCTGAACCGGAACTCGATCTCCTTCGTCTCGTTCGCCGCGACCGTCACGTTCATGGTCTGCGTGCCGTACCGCTCGTGCCACGCCTCGACGACGTAGTCGCCTGGGGGGAGCTGCGCGAGGCTGAACGTGCCGTCGTCGCCCGTCGTCCCGAAGTACGGATGCTCGACGACGCCGATGTACGCTTGCATCCAGCCGTGGACGTCGCAGGCGACGGGGACCATGACCTCCGCAGCCCCGAACGTGCGCGTGGTCTCCATCGTCGTCGGCTGGCTGACGTTGAACGGCCGGTTCATCGACGGCCGGGCGTTGATGTTGTGGAGCAGCCCGTCGCTGTTCCGGATCACGAGCGCCTGGCCGACCTGCACGCCGAGGACGTGCGGGTGGTAGACGCACCCGACCTGGTCCAGCACGACCGGCTCGCTCGGCGTCGGGAAGGCACGGTCGCCCAGCCCCTCCTTCACGTAGACGAAGACGTTGCGCAGCGTGCCGTTGTCGTTGACCACGACCTGCTCCGTGAACGCGCCGTTCGGGTGCTTCCCGGCGCAGGTCGGCTCCTCGCTCATGTCGATCGGGTCCATCGCCGGCGGCGCACCCTCGAACACGACCCGGCCGGTGATCGTCGCGGCCGTCGCGGGGTCGACCGGCGGCGCCATCGCGGCGGCCCCGGCCTCCGCGCTCGCCTGCTCCTCGTCCGCCGGCGCGCCGGAGCCGCACGCCAGGGCGAACGTCGCCACGAACACCACGGCCCCCTGGGTCCAGCGTCGCTGTCGCTTCAGCATGGTTCCTCCTCTCGAGGGTGCGTACCGAAACCATCGCGTGCTGCCTGACCGGCCTGCCGACCCGATGCCTGCCACCGCGGGTGCGCGGCGCGGGCGCCGCCCGCGGCGCGAGCGCAGGGGCCGCTACTCCGACCGCTTTTCCCGCCGCTGCGCGCGGCCGACGACCACGAGGCCGAGCGCCAGCGTGAGCAGCATCGTCATCGCGGGCGTCGCGTAGACCGTCGCCGGCGTCGGCCGGTCGAGATAGATGTAGTACCACGAGCTGATCGCGCCCCGGCGTCCCTCCTCGCCGTTCGAGCCGTCCCACGCGAAGAACGCGATCGGGATCGCCTGGCCGGTCACGAACTGGAGCCGGTCCGGCGGCGCGGCCCCCGCCGCGGCGCTGTCGACGGTCGTGAGCGGACGACGGAAGACGAGCCGCCACTCGCCCCGGTCGAACGTCGCGTTCGCCGAGAGCGCCGCGCCGGCCGCGGGGAGCGGCTCCAACCGGCCGAGCCCGCGCGCCAGCGCCTCGACCGGCCGCGCCGACCGGCTGTCCCAGCGCCACAGGTAGACCGGCTCGCGGGCGTCGCCCATGAGGAAGTACGGGCGCTCCATCCCCTCCGGCACCGTGCGCGGGAACTGAACGGCGAACGCGTCCGGCAGCGGGAGCGGGTTCCCCTCCGCGTCGACCGCCGCGCTCCAGTCGCCCTCGCGGGGCTGCATCGTCGCCAGGACCCGCCGCTGCCACTCCAGCCAGGCGGAGTCCGGGCTGTTCGAAGGGTCGTGCCACGTCACGCGCAGCGCGAGCTCGTCGCCGTCGTGCAGCGCCTGCACCCACACGCCGTCGACCGTGGGCGCGAACCAGCGCGGCTCGACGATGACCTGGCCGACCAGCGGCACGTAGAACCGCTCGGCGGCCGCCCAGGCGCTGTCCTCCGGCGACGTCGGCAGCGCGCCCTCGACCTGCGCGGCGCGGATCACGTCGCGCACCCGCGGCGGCTCCTCCGGCGAGAGGCTCCGGACGTACTGCGCCAGGTGCCAGAGCTGCTCGTCCGTCATGAAGCCGGAGGTAATCAGGTCGCTGAACGACGGCATCGGCGTCCCGTCGAGGCCGGTGCGCAGGCGCATGTAGATGTCCTCGACCTCGCCGCCGCCGTTGAAGTGCCAGTTCTCCGTGAGGTCGGCCGGGCGGATCGGGAAGCCGCGGTCGTCCTCCTGCGTCGGCGCCGATGGACCATCGCCGCGACCCGCATCGCCGTGGCACTTCCAGCACTCGATGCGTTCGTAGAACTCCCGCCCCTCCGCCAGCCCCTCCTCCGTCACCGCCGGCGCATCGCCCGCCTCGACCGGCGGCGGCGCCGCACCCATCGCGAAGAAGCGCGAGAAGCTCTTGAGGTAATCGACCAGCGCGCGCCGCTCGCCCTCCGTCAGTTTCGCCTCCCACCCCGGCATCGCCGTGCCGGGCATCCCCTCGTCGATGACGCGCAGGATGTCCGCGTCCGTCGGGAGCTGCCCGCTCGCCGTCGTACGGATCTGATACAGCGCCTGCGTGAAGTCGCGCGGCCGCGGCAGCATGTACGCCGCCGCCTCGCCATCGCCCCGCCCCTCCACGCCGTGGCAGTGCGCACACCACTTGTCGTACGGCGCCTTCCCCGGATGCGCCTGCTGGCGCGGCAGCGCCGCCGCCGGCACGAGCAGCAACGGCGCGGCGACCGCCACCGCGTACAGCCCCGCGGTCGCCAGTCCACGCAACACCGCGCGCCCCAGTGCCTGGAGCCTGGTCCGGACCCGGCGGACGGAGACGGCCGGCCGGCCGTGCACGGCGCCGGGCACCGCAGGAGCGGCGCCCGGCCGCCGAATGCCGCGCCCCCGCGAACGCGTCGCGAACGCGCCCATCAGTGCTCCCCTCCTTCCGCCGCCCCGGCGTGCTCCCACGTGCGGGGCGACCAGCCGGTCTGTTCGTACAGGAACACGATCACCGCCCAGATCTCCTCTTCCGTCAGGAAATCCTCCCACGCCGGCATCGCGGAGTTCCACGGCGTGCCCTCCTTGGGCAGCCCCGGCCCACCCTTCGCGATGCGCCAGAACACGAAGCTCTCCGTGAGCTGCGCGATCGTGCCGTTGTCCATGAAGCTCAGCGGCGCCGGGTTGAAGCCGTGGGCGTAATGGCCGCGCCCGTCGAGGGCGTCGCCGTGGCAGGGCAGGCAGTTCCGGTAGTAGATCCGCTTGCCGAGCGCGTAGTCGTCCGCGGTCGAGCCGTCCGCCCGCAACGGGTTCTCCAGCCCGACCAGGTCGATCGTCCGGCCGCGGAACGCGATCTGCGTCGGCGGCGCCGGGTGGATCGAGCGCAGCGACGGCGGAGCCGTGACCTTCGGCCGCACACTGTCGAACGTCATGAACCCGACGAGCAGCGGCGCCAGCGCGAGCAGCGCCGCGCGGATCCAACGCTTGTCCGCGTCCACCATCGCCGCCCGGATCGGCCGCTTGAACGCCGCCCAGCGCGCCTCGTTGTCGCTGACGTAGATCAGGACGCCGACGAAGACGACCGCCATGTATTCCAGGAGCACGCTGTCCGGCACCGGCGCGCTCCGGAGCCCGAACAGCGGCGGCAGGTACGCGATCCCGAACTCGAAGACCGCGTACGCGACGACCAGGATCAGCAGCGCCTGCCCGAACGGCTGCCGAAGATGCGCTCTCACGCCGGCCTCCTCATCGCTGGTCCGCCAGGAACCGGACGACCGCCTCGAGCTGACCGGCCGTCAACTGCTCCCCGAAATTCTGCGGCATCACGCCCGCGACCGCCGCGTAGCCCTGCGCCGTGTCCGCGTTCGGCTCCAGAATCGAGTGACGGATGTCCGCCGCCGTCAGCCGCGCGCCGATCCCGTCGAACGCCGGGCCGATCGGCCCGCCCTCGCCGTTCAGCGCATGACAAGCGAAACACTGGTTCGCCCGCATCAGCGCCACCGGATCCACCTCCCCGGCCGGCGCCGCAGGCGCCGCCGCCCCCGGCCGCGCAGCCGCCGCCCCCGCCGGCGCAGCCGGCGCTCCCGCGCCCGCAGGGCGCGCCCCCGGCGCAGCCGCTCCCGCCGGCGCTCCCGCGGCGCTCACATCCGCCGCCGTGACATCGACCGTGCCGCCCAGACTCTCCAGGTACGCGACCAGCGCCCAGATCTGCGCCGCGGACAGGATCCGGCTCATGTCCGGCATGATCGGCTGGTAGCCCTCGACGACGTACGCGCTCGGGTCGACGAGCGACGTGTGCAGGTACGCCTTGCACGACATCCCCTGGACGCGCGTTGCGCAGCGCGCGCCGATGGTGCCGGCGCCGCCCTCGTCCGTCGTCAGGTTCGGCGCGCGGGTGCCGAGCCCGTGGCACGCGGTGCAGCCGCCCGCGCCCGCGTACAGCTCCTCGCCCGCCGCGACGAGCTGCTCCGCCGTCACCTCGCCGCTGAAGCTCAGCTCCTGCGGGACCTCGGACTCGATCTGCGGGATCGCGTTCGCCAGCACCGTGTAGAGCACGAGCGTGCCAAGCACGACGGCGCCGATCTTCAGGTTCGTCGCGAGCATGTCAGTCGCCTCCCGCGGGGACGAGGCCGGGCTCCGCCGGCTGCTGCGCCGGTGCGCGCGCCGGGATCACCGTCGGCTTCTCGACCAGGCCGCCGAGCCAGAAGATGAACGCCGCCATCCCGAGGAAGATCACGACGCACGCACTGATCACGATGCCGGCGTAGCCGAGCGCCGGCGTCGCCGCCCAGGGGCTTGTGTCGCGCACCAGCTCCCAGATGTGCCAGTGCTGGCGGATCCCGCTGCGCGCGAAGCCCATGAGCCCCATCAGCCACGAGAACGTCACGACCAGCACGATCAGCGCGTACTGCGACCGGTCGGGCATGCGCCCCCAGCGGATCGCGCCGCGCGATTCGGAGCCGCGCAGCATCAGGATGTCCAGCACCATGACCGAGACGATCGTGACCAGCACTGCCAGCACCTGATAGACGCTGAAGCCGATGCGCACGATCGCCGAGACGAAGTAGCCGTAGACGCCGTAGAAGAGGACGACCGCCGCGGCGACCGCGAAGAGCGCGCCCTGCACCAGCGTCGCCGTGCGCGCCCACGCGACCGTCGGCCGCCGGTTCGCCCGACGGTACAGCAGAAACGACAGGAACGTGGTCAGGATCATCAGGTTGACCGCGGTGTTCTTCGCGCTCATCACGCCGAGCGCGCCGAGGAAGGGGTGGTGCGAGCCGCCCATCGCCGCCAGCTCGTCGCGATCCGCGATCATCGTGTGCGGCGTCGCCCAGACGATCACGCCGACGATCAGCACGAACAGCATCCACTTCGTGTACGGCGCGAACCGCTCCGCCCCCGGGATCCGCCCCATCCCGACCCACAGGTAGTAGTTGCCCGCAAGGAAGAGCACGCCGATGAGGAACGCCTGAATGATCCAGAGCCAGCTCATGAAGCCGCCCATCATCGTGATCCCCATCGACTGGTTGTACTCGTAGATCTCCCGGCCCAACCAGTAGCCGGCGAAGGGGAGCACGATCAGCGCGCCGATCGCGATCAGGTTGCCGACGTAGCCCATCCAGTCGTAGTGCGCCCGCTCCTCGTCAGTCTTCGCCGCGAGGAACCGGTACGCCGCGTACGCCGCCGCGACCGAGCCGCCGAAGACGACGTTCGCGATCAGTCGGTGGATGTTGATCGGCATCCACGTCGCGTTCGTGATCGCGTTCCAGAGGCCGATCATCGCCGGCGGCGTCTCGGCGGTCACGCCCTCGGCCGGGCTCATCATGTAGGAGAGCCAGCTGTCCGCGATGAACATGACCGTCGTGCCCCAGGCGTTCAGCAGCAGCCCGAGCCCCCAGTGGCCGAGCTTCGCGCGCCCGGCGCTCCAGCGCTCCCAGCCGTAGTAGTAGAGGTAGAGCGTGAACGACTCGAGGAAGAACAGCCCGACGTAGATCCACATCGAGACCTCGAAGATCTCCGCCAGGTGCTGCCAGAAGCGAGGGTAGATCGTGGTCAGGAAGAAGACCAGCACCGCGCCCCAGATCGCCGTCGCGCTGTACGCGATGAGGAGCAGCCTCGTGAACTCCTTCGCCAGCTTGTCGTAACGCGCGTCCTTGCCGAAGATTCCGACCGCCTCCATGACCACGGCGAACATCGGCACGCCGAGCACGAACGCGGCGAACATCAGGTGGACCTGCGCCGCGATCCACACCGCGGTCCGCCCGCCGATCAGCGGGAAGTCGCCGTACGGGCGGCCGGCGGACGCCTCCTGCGCCCACAGCGCATCGGCGCCCAGGAGGATCAGGGCGAGGGCGAGGGCGAGCGCGCAGGCTCGGCCGGCCGCGCCTGGACGCCCGGACCGCGCCGCGTCGACGGCCGCACGCGTGCCGAGCGCCGCACGCCGCGCCGCGCCAGCCGCCGCTCGCGCGCGGCGAGCCGCGCGCCACACGCCGCCGCGCCGCCGCCACGCCCCGCCCGCACGGGGTCCGCGCTCCCCCGACGCGGGCGAGCGCCGCCACGAAACCCGCTCCCACCACGCCCCTCGCATCATGCATTGCCTCCCGCATTGCAGACACGCCGGCCTTCACCCGCCCCCTCGACCGCGCCCCCGGACTTCCCCTCAGGCTCGCCCGATCCCTCTCGCCATGCTCCGTCGTCCAGGAAAAACGGCCGCTTCTTCGAGAAATCCACCGGCAACGCCCGCCGCACCTCGGCCATGACCTCCGGCGTCACGCGCGTGTAGCCGCGCTCCCGGGCGAACGCCTCGACGCGCGCCGTGACGACGCCGCGCACGAAGCTCGGGACCCGGTCGAGCCGCGCCCGCGCCTCGGGCGCCCAGTCGAGCGTCGCGGGCGCGGCGGCGCCGTACGTGACCGCGCGCCGCGGCTTCACCACCGGCGCATCGCCCGCCGGCTCGTACGCGCACGACGGATCCTCGCCCATGAGGTCGCCGGTCTCGGCGTAGGCGCGCGCCCGGCAGCCGCCGCAGAGCTCGCGGTACTCGCAGCGGCCGCACTTCCCGCCGGGCGCCTCCTGCCGCAGCCGGCGGAACACCGGCGATTCGCGCCAGATGTCGGCGAAGCGCCCTTGCCGCAGGTCTCCGGCGACGACCGGCGAGTACGGGCACGGCGTGACCTTCCCCTCCGGCGTGATCCGGCAGTAGTGCACGCCGCACGGGCAGCGCGTGCCGTAGTTGAGCAGCGGCGAGTCGACGTCCGCCCGGGTCGCGTGCCGCATGATCTGCGGCTGGCACTTCGAGCGGATCATCATCCGCCCGGCGTACTTGCGCTCGAGCGCGACCAGCTCGCGCAGGACGTCGTCGTTCTCCTCGGGCGAGAGCCCGGCCATGCCGGCGCCGCGTCCGGTCGCGACCAGGAAATAGACGTTGAACGCGACCGCGCCCTTCGACGCCGCCCACGCGGCCAGGGCGGGGAGCTCCGCTCGGTTGCCGCGCGTGACCGTCGTCTGGACGATGAAGTCGAGGCGCTGCGCGCCGAGCCGGTCGACCGCCGCGAGCGTGTCCTCGAGCGCGCCGTCGCCGTGACGGAAGCGGTCGTGGTAGCGCGCGTCGAGCGAGTCGATGCTGACGGCGACGCCCTGTACGCCCGCCGCCTTGAGCGACGCGATCCGCTCGCGCGTCAGCCGCGTCCCGTTCGTGCCGACGACGACCGTCGCGCCGCGCGCGGTCGCGTGTTCCGCCAGCGTCTCCAGGTCCTCGCGCAGCAGCGGCTCGCCGCCGCTCAGGATGAACATCGGCGACGGATTCAGTGCCAGGATCTCATCCGCGATCCGCAGGCACTCGTCCGTCGTCAGCTCGCCCGCCGCCGCGTGCCACGAGCCCGCGGCGATGTAGCAGTGCGCGCACGCCAGGTTGCACCGCCGCGTCAGGTTCCACGCGACGACGTGTGGGAGCTGCGCCGCCGGGTCCGACGGCGTAAAGCCCTCTCGGGTGCGGGTGAGCTCGGCCAGTTCGATCATGGTGCGATCGGGGCGGGGGCGGGCGCCCACGCCCTAGCCCTCCTTCCTCGCGAACTCCTCGATCGCCCGCTTCGCCTCTTCGGGCGGCGTCGTCCGGAAGTCCACCGGGCAGCGGTCCATCTGCGCCTCGATGTCCCGGATCGGACAGCGGGTCACGCCGTTCGCCTTCGCCTCCTCGATGAAGCGCCGCATCTCCGGCGAGAGGCCGTCGACGCCTTCCGCCGCCGCCTTGAGCTGCTTGGCCTCGAGCTCCTTGAACATCACGAGCATGGTGTCCGTGTCGAACTCGTCGGCCTCGATCATCGCCTGCTTGTTCTCGTCCATGACCCGCGTCGTCACGCGCCAGAAGCCGTGTTCGCGGGCGAAGCGCTCGACCGTGTTGCGCGCCAGCGGCCGCGCGATCAGCGGGACCTGCCGCAGCCGCTCGAACGCCTCGTGCGTCCAGACGATCGGGTCGCGCGCATCGCGCGGCCGCTGCTGCACATGCCCCGTGTACGGGCACTTCGCCACGACCATCGGCGCCTCGGGCGCCGGGTCCGCGTCGTGCCCCTCGACGACGGTCCGCTTCATCGCCTCCTGCGCCTTGACCTCCGCCAGCGCCAGCTCCTCGGCCGTGCCGATCCCCATGATCAGCTGCATGTGCGTGGGGAGGAGCTTCCGGATGGCCTCGTCGAGGCGCTCGTTCGTGACGATCGGGAGGTGCGCGCCCGCGTTCGCCCCGGCACGGCGGTCCGCAGGTCCGTAGTGCTCCAGCACGTACTCCTCGACCGCCTTCCTCGCGATCCCGAGCGCGAACGGCGGCACGCGGAGGATGCGGACCTCGGCGTCGGGCGCCCACTCGAGGCCGGTCTCGCCGTCCTCCTCGATCCACGGGATCTCGTCGGGGCGGACGTCGGTCGTTCCGATCAGCAGGACGTTCGTCCGCGCCAGGCGGATCAGGTTCTCCGCCTGGGAGCCCATGTCGGTCCCCTCGATCCGGTGGCCGCCGTGACGGGCGAGGATCAGGAGCGTGGGGTCGACCTCCTCCGCCCACTGGAGGATCACCTGGAACGGCTTGCCGATCAGGATCTGCGTCTCCATCTCGACGTCGGGGTACTGCGCCGCCATCGCCTTCGCCCGCTTCAGGTTCGCCTGGCACAGCTTCAGCAGCCCCTTGTCGATGATGTTGTTGTGCAGCTCCTCCTGCTCCTCGAACTTGAAGACCTTCGACGCCTGCTCGGAAAGGACGTGGCGGATGTTGCCGAAGACGGCGTGGTGGTACTCGACGTCGAACGCGCTGCACACGAAGAGCTTCGCGCCGAACTCGCGCGCCATCCCGAGAGCGACGCGCATCGCCTTGTAGGCGTACGACGAGCCGTCGACGCAGACCATCCAGCGCCCACCCTCGAGCGGCCGCCCGTCGCGCACCAGCAGCACGTCCTTCTCCACGCCCCGCGCGACCCGCGCCGCGACGCCGCCGAGCTGGCTGTACGGCTGCCGCCCGATCCCGTGCGCGCCGATCGCCAGCAGGTCGTACGCACGGTCCGACGTGCCCGCCAGCTTCTCGTCCTGCGCCTCGTCCTCGGCGATCAGCCGGCCGTTCTCGCCGATCCGCACGTCGCCGCGGACCCGGTCGCCGCCGTCGTACTTTTCCGCGATGTTCGGGTCGAAGCCGATCAGGCTCGGGAGCCGGCCCGCGCCGCGGTTCGCCTCGTTGATGATCTCCTCGTAGTTGATCCCCTCGAGGAGCTGGCGCGTCAGCGGAATCCCGGCGTCCCGGCACTTGCGGTCGACCTGGTCCAGGAAGCTGTCCGAGATGAGCTGGAGCCCCTTCTCGATCAACTTGTCGTGGATCTTGCGCTGCCGCTTGATCTCTTCTTCGGTCTGGAACTGCGCCGGCAGGCCGGTCTCGAGCTGCCGGAAGCGGACGTCGTGGAGGCGGGCCGCGTACACGTGGTTCCCCGTGATCCGGCCACCCGACCGGCGACACAGCTCGATCGCGCGGTCCACCGCGTGGCCGGAGCACTCCGAGTTGTCGACGGGAACCAGGATCTCTCGGTACATGGCAACCTCGGGCTCGAGTCCGCGTGGGGCGCGGCCGTAGCCTCGCGTCCCGCGTTCGGGGCGGTGGCGGCAGCGGCGCCGGACCCTCGTTCCGGTGGAAGGCGCAACGCCTCCCCCGCGCGCACCCGCTTCCGCTCGAAGCGCGGCGCGCGTCACTCGCCTGTCGGTTGCCTCTGTACTGAAGACTTCGGATGAGGCTCGCTTCTTCCCGACACGGCGCCGGCAACGGGCCGGGCGCGTCGGGGTCGTTGAGCCGAAGTGTGGGCCTCGGGACCCCCGGCGGCGGGGGTGAGGCGAATATGGAGTCAGCGAGCGAGCTCGCCGATGTCCGAATTGGTGCGGAACTCATCCACTTCGGGCAATTCCGAGTATAATGCCCGGTTCCGGCGCTGTCAACAGAGGGGGTCGACGGGCGGTCGCGGCGCGGCGGGGGGTGGGGCGTTCATTTCGCGTGAGCGCGGGATTCCCGGCGCGGCGGATCCGGCCGGACGCGAGTGCTTCGGGGGACGGGCGGGCGCCGCCGGGTTCTCGTCGTGTGCCTCGATGCCGGCGGCGGGCGGCGCCGCCTCCGCGTGGTGTGCGGGGTCTCGGCGCGGCGTCTTCGCGCCGGGTCCGGCGTCAGAGGTCCCAGCCGGCGCGGGCGAGCATCCAGAGGTTGACCACGACGACGAGGAGCGCGGTCAGGAAGAACGCCGGCGACAGCGCGGAGTCGGGGTCGGGGAAGAACGCGCCGCCGATCATGGCGGGGAGGCGGAGCGCGTGGATCGCCCAGATCGCGCGGGTGAACCAGACGCTTCGCCGGAACCCGATGCCCCAGACGATGATGCCGGTGATGACGGGCCCGATCGCGAGCCAGAGCCATGCGGGACCGCGGTCGGTCGGCAGGATGCCTTCCTTCCAGAACACGTAGGCGGCGGCCTCGTAGAGGATCCCGACGTGCAGGTAGGTGAAGGCGGCCTGGCGGAACTTGGCGGCGCGGGCGGTGTCCGCGGCGGCGCCGGGGAGCGCGTCGAGCGTGGTGGCGGCCATGGCTACATCCCCTCCAGTCCGAGCTCGGAGCGGGCGCGGTCCATGACCTCGGGGGTGATGACCGCGATTTCGCGCTCGCTCGCGTAGTCCGTGTAGATCCGTTTGACCATGCCGCGTACGAAGGAGGGCACGTTCTGGAGTCGGGCGGTCGCCTCGGGGCTCCATTCGACGCGGCGCGGCGTGGAGCGGGGCGCGTCGTCGAACGCGTCGTCGCGGCCGTCGGCCAGGTGGCCGCGCACCAGCTCCATCGGCTGTTCGGGCACGGTCCGCCCGCCGATCTCGACGCCCATGCTGCTGATGAAGCGGGTCTCCATGGGGTTGGTCAGCATGGCGATCTCGCGGCCGCAGCGGGCGCAGCCGAAGACGGCGGCCAGGGTGCCGTCGCCGGGGAGGCGGCGCTCGGCGAGCTGCATGACTTCGTCGCAGCTCAGGCAGAGGAATTTCATGGGGCCTCCGGGGGATCGATTGCGGGGTCGGGCGAGCGGGCCGGAGCCGCCAGGTCGCGCGCCTGCCGGTCGGCGATGGCGGCGGCCGTGCCGCCGGCGCCGCGCGGCGGCCCGCCCGTCGCTTCCCGGACGATGCGGTCGGCGAGCGCGTGCAGGGCGCGGGCCGCGGGCGCATCACCGCCGTCGAGCGCGAACGGCGTGCCGGCGTCGGTGGCGAGGGCGAGGCGCGGGTCGAAGGGGATCTCGGCCCAGAGCGGCACGCCCGTGGATTCCGCGAGCCGCCGGGCGCCGTCTGCGGAAAAGAGCGGGGACGCCTCGCCGCAGGTGGAGCAGACGTACGCGCACATGTTGCCGACGAGGCCGACGGCCGTCGCGCCCGCGTCGCGGGCGAGCCGTACGGATCTGGCGACGACGAGCCGGGCGATCTCGGACGGCGTCGTCACGATGGCGATGATCGGCGGGGCGGGGAGCAGGCCGAGGAGGCGGGCGAGCTTGTCGGTGCCCGGCGGCACGTCGATGAGGAGGATGTCGAGGTCGCCCCACGCGATGTCGGCGAGGAACTCGCGCAACGCGCCGGTCTCGAGGGAGCTCTGCCAGAGGAAGCCGGCGCCGTCGTCGCCGCCCGGGCCGGCGTCGCGCCAGCGGAGCGGCGTGTCGTCGTCGGGGAGGAGCAGGTCCATGGAGACGACGCGCACGCCGGCGACGCCTTCGGCGGGTGCGACGCCGTCGTCGCCGACCCGCAGCCGGGCGCCGGCGGCGCCGAGCATGCGTGCGAGGGAGGGTCCGTTCAGGTCCGCGTCGGCGGCGCCGACGCACAGCCCGCGGGCGGCGAGGACCGCGGCGAGGTTGGCGGTGACGGCGCTCTTGCCGACGCCGCCCTTCCCGCTGGCGACGGCGACGAGCGTACGGACGCGGGCCATCCGTTCGGCGAGGCGGCGGCGCTGGGCGACGACCTGGTCGAGCATCGCCCGGCCGGCGGCGTCGCCGACCTCGTGGAACGTGCGGATCCTGCGCATGCTCTCGCTCCTCATTGCGACCGGGCGGTCGGCCCGGGGTTCGGAGCGCGAAATCCGAACCCCACGAGCGAGCACCTCCACCGGCCGGCGCCTACGGCACGAGCTGCTCGCCGTTCTCGTCGAAGGCGCTGAGCGCATCCACGGGGCAGACGTCGCACGCGGTGATCAGCCGCTCGCGCTCGACCTCGGCCGCCGTGTCCTTGAACGTCACGATCCCTTCATCGTCGAACTCGAACGCCTCGGGCGCGGCCTCGATGCAGTCGCCGAAGCCGACGCACAGGAGGCGGTCGATCCGGATCGTGAGGCCGTTGATCTGCCGTTCTTCGATGTCCGTCACGATGCGGTTCGATCGGGAGTGCGGTGGGGTGCGGCGCCGGGCGTGGTCCGGCCCGGCGGTCCGTCGTGGTGAGCGTCCATAGTAATGCGACGGGCGGCGGCGCGCCATGCCGACGGGCCTCCTTGCGTTTCGTGCGAGCGTCCGGCCGACGATCGGCGCTAATCCGCGCCGATCGCGGCCTCGACCCGCCCCGCCCCGTACCCCACGCGCTCGACCGGCCCGCCGCCCGGCGTGACCCGCACCGCGCAGTACTTGAACTCGGGGATCTTCCCGAACGGGTCGAGCGCCGGGTTCGTGAGCGCGTTGGCCGGCGCCTCGGCGTAGCAGAACGGGACGAAGACCGCGCCGTGCGGGACGGCGGGGTCGCTGCGGACGAGGAGCGAGATGCGGCCGCGCCGCGACTCGACGGTGACGACGTCGCCGGGCTCGAGGTCGAGCCGCTCGATCTCGTCCGGGTGCAGGCTCGCGGTCGGCGCGGGCTCGAGCGTGTCGAGTACCTCGGCGCGCCGGGTCATGGCGCCGGTGTGCCAGTGCTCGAGGATGCGGCCGGTGATGAGGACCCACGGGTAGTCGTCGTCCGGCGGCTCGTTGGCGGGCGAGTAATCGGCCGGCACCAGCTTGCCGCGGCCGCTGGCGGTCGGGAACCGTTCGGTGAAGAGGACCTCGTCGCCGGGGTCGCCCTCGTTGCGGCACGGGTACGTCACGCCGTGCTCGCGCTCGAGGCGGTCCCAGGTGATGCCGGCGTACGACGGCACGGCCCTGCGGATCTCGGCGAACACGTCGGCGGCGCCGTCGTAGTTCCAGTCGAGGCCGAGGCGGCGGGCGATCTCCTGGATGATCCAGAGGTCCTGGCGCGCCTGGCCGGGCGGCTCGAGCGCCTGGCGCCCGAGCTGGACGCGGCGGTCGGTGTTCGTGAACGTCCCCGTCTTCTCGGCGAACGCGGAGGCGGGCAGCACCACGTCGGCGAAGGACGCGGTCTCGGTCAGGAAGATCTCCTGCACCACGAGGTGGTCGAGGCGGCTGAGCGCCTCGCGCACGTGCTGCACGTCCGGGTCGGACATGGCCGGGTTCTCGCCCATGATGTACATCCCGCGGATCCGGCCCGCGTGGATCGCGTCCATGATCTCGACGACGGTCAGCCCACTCTTCGGATCGAGCCGCGTCCCCCAGAGCCGCTCGAAGAAGCGCCGGGCGTCGTCGCTCTCGACGTCCTTGTAGTCCGGGTAGACCATCGGGATCAGGCCGACATCGGACGCGCCCTGCACGTTGTTCTGCCCGCGCAGCGGGTGCAGCCCGGTGCCGCGTCGGCCGATCTGGCCGGTCAGCAGGGCGAGCGCGATCAGGCAGCGCGCGTTGTCGGTCCCGTGCGTGTGCTGGGAGACGCCCATCCCCCAGAAGATCATGGAGCCGTTCGAGGTCGCGTAGAGTCGTGCGACCTCGCGGATCGTGGCGGCGGGGATCCCGCAGACGGGCTCCATCGCCTCCGGCGCGTAGGCGACGAGGCGGCGCCGCAGCGCCTCGAAGCCCTCCGTCCGCTCGGCCACGAAGCGCTCGTCGACGAGCCCCTCGAAGACGATGGTGTGCAGCAGCGCGTTCAGCAGCGCCACGTCCGTGCCGGGTTTGAACTGGAGCGTGTGCGTGGCGAGCCGCGACAGCTCCGTGCGGCGCGGGTCCATCAGGATCAGCTTCGCGCCGCGCTCGATCGCATTCTTCATGAACGTCGCCGCGACCGGGTGGTTCACCGTGGGGTTCGCGCCGATGATGATGAAGACGTCGGCGTACTGCACGTCCGACACCGGGTTCGACACCGCGCCGGAGCCGATGCACTCGAGCAGCGCCGCGACGGACGACGCGTGGCAGAGCCGCGTGCAGTGGTCGACGTTGTTCGTGCCGAAGCCCGCGCGCACGAGCTTCTGGAACAGGTACGCCTCCTCGTTGCTCCCCTTCGCGGAGCCGAACCCCGCGAGCGCGCCGCCGCCGTGCTCGTCGCGGATGCGGCGCAGCCCCGCCGCCGCGCGGTCGAGCGCCTCCTCCCACGTCGCCTCGCGGAACACGTCCCACGGGTTGGCCGGGTCGACGATCCCGTCCGGCGACTTCGGCGCGTCGTCGCGCCGGATCAGCGGCACGGTCAGCCGCTGCGCATTTCTCGCGTAATCGAACCCGTACCGCCCCTTCACGCACAGCCGCCCGTGATTGGATGGCCCGTCGCGCCCCGTCACGAACGCGATGCGGTCGCCGTCGACGTGGTACGTGAGCTGGCACCCCACGCCGCAGTAGGGGCAGAGCGTGGCGACGGTGTCGAGGGTCCGGCCGCCCGCGGCGACCGGAGCCGCCGTCCCCGCGGGCTCGCGCCCGCGCTCGCCCGCGCGCTCGCGCGCCGCACCGCCGGCGGCCCCGGCCGCGAACGACTCCGCCGGCGCCACCGACACGTCCGCCGGGAGCCCGCCCGGCATGAGCGCCCCCGTCGGGCAGGCCTGAACGCACTCGCCGCACCCGACGCACGAGCTGGCGCCCATCGGATCCTCGAGGTCGAAGACGATCCGCGCGTCCGCGCCGCGCCCCGCGTAGCCGATGACGTCGTTCCCCTGCACCTCGCGGCATGCGCGCACGCAGCGGGTGCACTGGATGCACGCGTCCAGCCGCACGGCGATGGCGGGGTGCGACAGGTCTGGCGCCGGCTGGGTGCGGGACCGGAACCGCGGCGTGCCGACGCCCCATTCCCGCGCCCAGCGCACGAGCTCGGAGTCCGGCCTGTGCTGCTCCTCGGGCGCGTCGGCGAGCAGCAGCTCGAGCACCATGCGCTGCGATCGACGCGCCCGCTCGCTGGCCGACCAGACCTCCATCCCCTCCGTCGGCGTGCGGCAGCACGATGGCGCGAGCACCCGTTCTCCCTCGATCTCGACGACGCACGCCCGGCAGTTCCCGTCCGCCCGCATCCCGTCGGTGTAGCAGAGGTGCGGGATCCGGATGCCGTGGCGCCGCGCCGCCTGGAGAATGGTCTCGCCGGGGCGTGCCGCGACCTCGACGCCGTCGAGCCGGAATCTCACGCCGCCGTTCCCCTGGACCTTACCGTTCCCTGCGACGTCCCCCGGGCCGTTCCCGGTCCCGCTGCCGAACATGGGCGTCGTGCCGCTCATGACCGCGCCTCCGATTTCGCGTCCGACTCCAGCTCGTGAGCGAAGAACTCCATGACGCACCGCACCGGGTTCGGCGCGGCCTGGCCGAGCCCGCAGATCGACGCGTCGGCCATGGCCGCGCCGAGCTCCGCCAGCAGGCCGGTGTCCCACCGCGCCGCGCCCATGAGCTCGACGGACTTCGCCGTCCCGCTGCGGCACGGCGTGCACTTGCCGCACGACTCGTGGGCGAAGAAGCGCATCAGGTTGAGCGCCGCGTCGCGTGCCCGGTCGCGGTCCGAGAGGACGACGACGGCGGCCGAGCCGATGAAGCAGCCGTGCTCGGCGAGCGTGTCGAAATCGAGCGGCACGTCGGCCAGGCGGGCGGGGAGGATCCCGCCGGACGCGCCGCCGGGCAGGTAGGCGTAGAGCTCGTGGCCGGGGAGCATCCCGCCGGCGAACTCGTCGATCAGCTCGCGGGCGGTCACGCCGGCCGGCGCGAGGTAGACGCCCGGCTTCGCGACCCGGCCGCTGACGGAGAAGAGGCGCGCGCCCTTCCGTCCGCGCCGGCCCTGCGATGCGAACCACTCGGCGCCGCGCTCGAGGATCGGCCGCAGCCAGTAGGCGGTCTCGACGTTGTGCACCAGCGTCGGGCGGCCGAAGACGCCGTTCTGCGCGGGGTAGGGCGGCCGGAGCCGTGGCTCGCCGCGCTTCCCCTCCAGCGACTCGATCAGCGCGGTCTCCTCGCCGCAGATGTAGGCGCCCGCGCCGCGGCGGAGGTGGAGGCGCGGCAGCGGGCACGGCGGGTCGGCCTCGAGCGCCGCAAGCTCGCGCTCCAGCAGTGCGCGGATCGCCGCGTACTCGTCGCGCAGGTACACGTAGACGTCCTCGGCCTCGACCGCCCACGCCGCGATGAGCAACCCCTCGAGCACCCGGTGCGGGTCCGTCTCGAGGCAGTAGCGGTCCTTGAACGTGCCCGGCTCGCCCTCGTCCGCGTTCAATGCGACGACGCGCGGCCCCGGCTCCGCGCGCACGAAGCGCCACTTGCGCGCCGTCGGGAAGCCGGCGCCGCCCAGCCCCCGGAGCCCCGACGCCTCGACGGCGGCGATCACGTCGTCGATGCTCCGCTCGCCCCGGTGCAGCCGGGCGAGGAGCGCGTAGCCGCCGGCGGCGCGGTACGCCGCGTAGTCGACGGCGTCCGGGAGCGCCGGCTCGAGGCGCTCGGCGAGCACCGCCTCCTCGACCGCCTCCGTCGTCGCGCGATGGATCGGGTTGCGCCCCGCGACCGCGACGGGCGCGTGCTCGCAGCGGCCGACGCACGGCGCGGGGATCACGCGCAGCGAGCCGTCGAGGCGGTCCCGCAACATTTCGAGGAGCGCATCCGATCCCGCCAGCGCGCAGGCGATCGAGTCGCAGACGCGGACGGTCACCGCGGGCGGCGCCGTCCCGCCCTCCTTCACGACGTCGAAGTGGTGGTAGAACGTGGCGACCTCGTAGACCTCGGCGGGCGTCAGCCGAAGCTCGGCGGCCAGGGCGACGAGGTGGCGGTCGGCGAGCCGGCCGTAGGCGTCCTGGATCCGGTGCAGGTGCTCGATCAGCAGGTCGCGGCGCCTCGGCGCATCACCGAGCAGCCGGCGCACCTCGGCGAGCGCGCTGGCGTCGACCGCGCGCCCCTTCGGCGCCGGGCGCAGGCGGATCGCGCGGCTGGGATTCTTTCGTTTCGCGGGCATGGCGAGAGGCGTGTCGGGGAGGCGGCCGTCGCCGCCTCGTGGCGGAGTGGGGTGCCGGTACCGTAAGAGTCGGCCCGGCCGCCGCGAATGTCAAGCGATGCACCGGAAGCACGAGGGGCCGCGGAAGCGAACGCTCCCCGGCCCCATCCCAACCCGATCCGTTCAGACCCGGCTCATCGGACGGCGGCGCCTCCGGGCGTCACGGGCTCCGCGTACGGCCCCGGGCGCAGCGAGTCCCGCCGGGTCAGGCACGCCGTGGTCAAGAGGAGCAGCAGTGCGGCGAGCAGGACGGTGCCGGCCCGCCGCACGCGTCGCTCGTGGCGTGGTCCGACAGTCATGGCGAACACCTCCGAGCACTGCGGTTCCGAACCTCCGCGCCCGAGCGGCGCGGCGGCGAGGCCGCAAGTGCGGCAACCCGCATGCCGGCCCGGAGGTGCCAGGCCGACACCCCCGCCCTGCCGATCCGGCGTGCCGCCTCACACCGGATCCGATCGAACCCCTGTCTCGAGCACCCGGGGATCCGGGCGACAGCCGAGGCGGCGCCGAATGCTGAATCCCGTGCGTGATACGACTTACGCCGATTCGGTCTCACACGCCCCGGAGCGCGAGGCGGAGGAACTCCTCCCGCGTCATCGGCGACCGGGCGAACTCGCCGCGCATGGCGCTGGTGATCGTCTTCGAATTCTGTTTCTCCACGCCGCGCATCATCATGCACAGGTGCTGCGCCTCGATGACGACGGCCACGCCGCGGGGCCGCAGCACGCGGGTCAGCGCGTCGGCGACCTGGTCGGTCAGCCGCTCCTGCACCTGGAGCCGGCGCGCGTAGACGTCGACGAGCCGCGCGAGCTTGGAGAGCCCGACGATCCGGCCGTCGGGGATGTACGCCACGTGGGCGCGCCCGTAGAACGGCAGCATGTGGTGCTCGCACAGCGAGTACAGCTCGATGTCCTTGACCAGCACCATCGAGTCGTGCCGCTCCTCGAAGAGGGCGTCGCCGATGGCGTCGTGCGCGTCGCGGCCGTACCCGCGGGTGAGCCACCGGAGCGCCGTCGCGACCCGCTGCGGCGTCGCCTCCAGCCCCGACCGCGCCGGATCCTCGCCGAGCAGCTCGAGCATCCGGCGGACCAGGCGTTGGAGCTCGTCCGGCTCCGGCCGGGCGGGCGCGTGCGCGGGCGCGCGGGCGGGTGCCGCATGCGCGCCCCCGTCAGACGCGGCCGTCGTGTCCGCCGGCGCGGAGGCGGCCGCCGCGCGATCCGGCACGGCGGCCTCCGTGTGGGACGCGGCGTCGGGGCCGGCACCGTTGCGCTTCGAGCGGTTCGCGGGGAGAACGGGGCCGCGCCTCACGATTCACCCCCGAGGCCGCCCGGGGCGGCGAGCGCGGGGTCCGGGGCGCGGTCCGCGGCGAACGCCGCCTCGAGCGCGGCCTCCGCCTCGAGGCTCACGCGATCGCGGCCGACCGTCGCGACGGCGAGCGTGCGATCGCCGGCGAGGTAGCGGACGGTGCAGTCGTGCGCAGCCGGGTCGCCCTCGACCCGGGTGTCGGTCCAGCGTGCCGCGTGGCCCACGTAGGCGATCGGGACCCCCCACTGCTGCGTCCAGAAGAACGGCACCGACCGGAACGGCTCCGCGCGGCCCAGGATGTTGCGCGCGGCCGTCTGCCCCTGCCGCTGGGCGACGGCCCAGTGCTCGATGCGGATGCGCTCGCCGCCGACCGGGCCGGGCCAGTTCGCGATGTCGCCCGCGGCGTAGATCCCCGGCGCGCTCGTCCCGAGGTACCGGTCGACGCGCACGCCGTCGCCGACGGCGAGCCCGGCCTGTTCGGCCAGCGTGACGTCGGGCCGGACGCCGATCCCGATCACGACGAGCTCCGCCGGTACCGCGGTGCCGTCGTCGAGCTCGACGCGGTCGGCCGTGATTCGGGCGGCGGTGCGCCCCATGCGGAAGGCGACGCCGTGCGCCTCGTGGAGCGCGCGCACCATCGCGCCGAGGTCGGGGCCGAGGACCCGCTCGAACGGGACCGTTTCGGGCGCCACGACCGTGACGTCCAGCCCCCGCTGCCGCAGCGACGCGGCGACCTCCATGCCGATGAAGCCGGCACCGAGGACGACGGCGCGGCGCGCGTGCTCCGCGGCGCGGATGATGGACCGGCAGTCGTCGAGCGACCGCAGCGTGTGGACGTGGGGGAGCGCGGCGCCGTCGATGCCCGGCCGAACGGGGACGGCGCCGGTGGCGAGGAGGAGCGCGCCGAAGCGGATCGAGCGCCCGTCCGTCAGGACCAGCGTCCGGCCGGCGGCATCGAGCCGCGCGGCGCCCGAGTGGATGCGCTCGATCCCGTGCGTCTCGTGGAAGCCCGTGGGCCGGAGCGGGATCCATTCCTCGGGCGCGGTCCCCGCCAGGTAGTCCTTGGACAGGTTGGGGCGGTCGTACGGCGCGTTCGCATCCGGGTCGACCATCGTGATCGGACCGGCGTACCCCTCGCGTCGCAGCATCTCCGCCGCCGCGGTCCCCGCCGCGCCGGCGCCCACGATCACCACCGATTCCGGCCCGTCGGCCTGCCGGCCGCGGGACGAGAGCGGCGCGTGCGTCGAGCGGTCCGTCACGCGGACGCGCCCGTCGCGGATCTCGACGCTCCAGCACGCGACCGGGTCGAGCGCCGGCGCCGCCATCGCCTCGCCCGTGCGCAGCGAGAAGCAGGCGTGATGCCAGGGGCAGCGGATCGTATCGCCCACGACCAGCCCCTCGGAGAGGGGGGCGCCGTAGTGCGTACACACCGCGCCGATCGCGTACACCTCCGCGCCCCGCCGCACCAGCAGGACGGGCTCGCCCTTCACGTGGCCGGCGAACGGCTCGTCCTCGGGCAGGTCGGCGAGCGCCACGCCGCTCTCCAGGTCCGGGCCGCTCGGCGCCGGTTGCTCGTTGGCCATCAATACTCTCCCCAGTCGATGAATCGGAATTGTCGGAAGTGCGCCGCCGGTCCCGCCACGCGGGACCGGCGGCGCGACGATCACAGCGTTTTCAGGTACTCCACGAGGTCCGCGCGCTGCCGCTCCGAGAGGCCGAGGCCGAGCGCGTCGTTGTAGTGGTCGACGACGTCGGCCAGCGTGGCCGCGCTGCCATCGTGGAAATAGGGCGGGTGCTGCCACAACGCGCGCAGCGGCGTGGTGCGGTACTCGCCCGTTGTGCCGCGCATCGCGCGCAGCGGGTCCATCCCCGTCTCGGCCGCGGCGTGGAGCGTCGGCGCGTCCGTGAACTGCGTCTCCGGCCGGTGGCACGTCGCGCATCGGCCTGCGCCATCGAAGACATCCTGCCCTCGGACCGCCGCCGTCGCGTCGAAGCTGCCGTCCGGCGGCGCTGGCGCCTCGAGGCTGAACTGGTACTCCCGCAGCGCGGGCAGCTTCGACGTGACCAGGTCCGGCTCGCGCCGGATGTCGATCCCCAGCCGCTCGTCCGCGAACGAGCCCTGCCCGTGCATTTGCGTGACCGCCACGTACGCGTTCCAGTACGACACCGGACCCTCGCCCGTGTACGTCTCGAGCGCGACCTGCCGCAGCCCGTACGCCGGCGGGATCACGACCGGGTCGCTCTCGCCATCCTGGTTCCAGTACGCGTCGTAGTAGCCCGGGCCCCACGAGTTGAGCTCGGCCTTCGCGGCCTCGTCGAGGACCGGCGAGAGCGCGACGATCGCGCCCACGTTCAGGTCCCGGTTCGGCCACCCGTCCAGCCGGTTGCCGATCCCCTCGGCCACCGCGTCATCCACCGTCGAATGGCAGAGCGCGCAGGTGATCCCGAGCCGCGTGATGTTCCCCTGATCGTCGACCTCCGCCTGGACGCCGACCACGGCGCCGAGCCGGAGGAGCGCGACCGTGGTCGCCGGGTCCGTCATGTCCGCGTTCGCGAGGACCTCGGCGGGGACCATCGAGGCATCGACCTTCAGCCCCACGGCGAGCGCCGTCGTCGGGTCCACCGTCTGGACGACCTCGTGCAGGCGCAGCGTGTCCGTCCAGAACGCTTCGTCGCCGAACGTGTCGAAGCGGAAGATGTCCCGCCCCTCCGCCACGAGCTGCGGATCGAGCGGCGGCGGCTCGTTCCCGGGGCCGATCTCGTCCTCGTCGTCACACGCGCCCAGAAGGAGTGCCGTCCCGATGAGCAGCCAGGCCGCGCCGCGGCCGGCGCGGCGACCGCGCCCGCCGCATTTCGTTCGACCGATGTGCCTTCCCATGGTCGCCTCCCTTCACGTTCAGGGTTCCTTCACGATCAGACGCCCCTTCATGATCGGGTGCAGCGTGCAGACGTACTCCCGCTCACCGCTCTCCCGCGGGACGTAGCTCCACGATTCGTCCTTGCCGAACGTGCCGGAGTCCCAGGCCCCATCCGATGCCGTCGCGGTGTGCGGCACCACGTCCCGGTTCACCCACACCACCGTGTCGCCCACCGCCACCTCGAGCGTCTGCGGCGCGTACGCGAAGCCGCGGATCTCCACCACGTGCCGGCGCGGCGCCCGCTCGGGCGCCGCGCCCATCGAGTACGGCCACGCGAGCGGCACCAGCACGAGCGCCGCCAGCGGCCACGGGACGCCGGACCGGCGCCCCGGCCACGCCCGGGACCGACGCCTCACTTCGCTCCCCCGAGCGAGGCCCGGATCATCTTCGCATGCTCGAGGTGCGCGGCGACCGCCGGCCGCACCTGCTCCAGCAGCCCACGCAGCTCCGCGTTCGACGCCCCCGGGATCAGCAGCCCGTCCAGCGCGTCCAGCACCGCCTGATGGTACGCGACCTCGCGCTCCATGTACGCCCGGTCGAACGCCGCGCCGCGCAGATCCTCCAGCTTCGACCGCGCGTCGTCCGCACCCTGCCGCAGCGAACGGCTCACGTCGTTGTCCTGCGGCGTCACCCCGAGGCGGCTCGCCAGCGCCGCCGCCTGCTCGTTCACCGCCGTGTGATCCGTCACCATCGTCCGCGCGAACGCCACCACCTCCTCGTTCGCCGCTCGCGACTGCGCCAGACGCGCCAGCTCCACGTCGATCGTGTTCGCCGTCACCGCCACGTGCGCGATCTGCGGATCCGTCAGCGACGGCGCCGCCGCCGTCTGCGTCTGACTCGCCGCCGGCGTCGCACCGCCCAGCACGGCGAGGAGGGTCGTGATCAGCGCGACGCCCGCGCGCAGAGATCGAGTCGTCATGGCTCCTCCGGTATCCAGGGGTTTCGTCTCAGCGTGCCGGCCGCGCCGCGCCCGTGCGCGGCGCGGCCGGCACGCCGTTCATCGCATGTGATCGCCAATGTGGGTCGTCTATCGAACTTTGTCAATACCTTTATTGGGTAAGTGGACAAGCCGCGGGCGCGACGCTATTTTCCGGCAACCGACGGGATGGAGGCACGTGTGAACTGGTTCGACAAGCTGGCCGGCGGGACGCGGGGGCGACTGCTCCGGCTCCTGCGGCGTTCGGAGAACACGATCAGCGGCCTGGCCGCGGAGCTGGGGATCTCGGACAACGCGGTGCGGACGCACGTGGCATCGCTCCAGCGCGATGGCATGGTCGACGAGGCGGGGGTGCTGCGGTCGACGGGCGGCAAGCCGGCGCAGTTGTACCGGATCTCGGCGGAGGCGGAGGAGCTGTTTCCGAAGGCGTACGCGCTGGTGCTGAGTGAGTTGGTCCGGACGTTGGAGGAGCGCGAGGGGAGGGACGCGGTGATCGGGCTGCTGCGCGAGGTGGGCTCGCGGGCGGCGGCGGCGCACGCGGGCGGGGCGGCGGATTCGGAGGCGCGAGTCGCGGCGGCGGCGGCGGTCCTGCGTGCGCTCGGCGGCGACGTGGAGGTGGAGCGGGAGGGGGACGGCTGGCGGATCCGGGGTTTCGGCTGTCCGCTGTCGGCGGTGGTGAGCGAGCATCCGCTGGTGTGTTCGCTGGCGGAGTCGCTGGTGGAGGAGATCACGGGCCGGCCGACGCGGGAGCGGTGCGAGCGGGGGGATCGTCCCCGGTGCTCGTTCTGCGTATCGGGTTCCGCGGGAGTGGAGCGTGCGGAGGCGGCGGACGCCGATCGGGCCGGCGGGGCGGTGGCGGGGGCGGCCAGGTAGCGCGTGTGGAGCCTGGCCGGCGTGCTGCGGACGGGCCGCGCGGGTGCGGTCCTTCGCCGCGAAGGCGCCGCGCCGCGGGCGCCGGTGCCGCAGAGGAAGCGCGGCCGAAGCCGTCGCCGGATCTCCGGCGACGGCTTCTTTGCGATTGCACGGCTCTTGCCGCCGGTGCGATCTTTCGCGGGTGCGCGTGAGGCCGCCGGGCACCCGCAGGGGCCTGCCCGCGGCGGTGCGCGGTGCGAGCGAACGGCGACGTGGAGGGACGGAATGCGGCGCAACGGCGCGAGGATGGGGTGGCGGTTCGGGATCGGTGCGGGGCGGGGGATCGGGGCGTGTCTCCTGGTCCTGGCCGGCTGCGGGAGGGGGCGGCCGCCGGAGGCGCCGGCGCCGACGGCTCCGGTCACGGCTGCGGCGGACACGGCCTTCGCCCGGTACGCGGTGGAGCCGGTGCCGGTGCCGCGGTCGTTCGCGGCGGCGGTCGAGGCGGGGACCCGCACGATGACGGGGCGGCCCGGCGCGCGCTACTGGCAGCAGGAGGTCGCGTACCGGATCGACGCCGAGCTGGACCCGGCCACGGCGCGGATCCAGGGCGAGGAGACGGTTACGTACACCAACCACTCCCCGGACACGCTCCGCGTCCTGGTCTTCCACCTGTACCAGAACCTGTTCCGCGAGGGCGTGCAGCGGACGCGGTCGGTGCCGATCACGGGCGGGATGATGATCGAGCGCGTGGCCGTCGACGGCCGGCCGGCGGTGGAGTCGGCCGGCGCCGCGCCGGGCGGCGCGCCGGCGTACGAGGTGAGCGAGACGCTCATGTACGTTCGTCTGCCGCGGCCGCTCGCCCCGGGCGGGAGCGTGGACGTGGACGTCGCGTGGCGCTTCGCCGTGCCGCCGCAGGGCGCGCCGCGCACGGGCCACATCGACCGGCGCGTGTACAACGTGGCGCAGTGGTACCCGCAGGTCGCGGTCTACGACGATGTGGAGGGGTGGCACGCGTGGCCGTACCTGGGGAACGCGGAGTTCTACCTGGAATACGGCGATTTCGATGTTTCGCTGACGCTCCCGGAGGGGTGGGTCGTCGCGGCGACGGGCGAGCTTCAGAACGCGGACGAGGTGCTGACGGCGCAGGCGCGGGCGCGGCTGCGCCGGGCGCTGGAAGGCGACCGGGTCGTCCATGTGATCGCGGAGGAGGACCTGGGGCCGGGGAACGCGACGCAGCGTGTGCCGGGCGGGCAGTTGACGTGGCGTTTCGTGGGTCGGGACGTGCGGGACTTCGCCTGGGCGGCATCGAACGAGTACGTGTGGGATGCGACCCGGGCGGTGGTCGAGGGCGAGGATGGCGAGGCGCGGGTGATCCCGGTGTACGCGTACTACCGTCCGCAGGCGGAGACGTGGACGCGCGCCGCGGAGTACACGCGCCACGGCATCGAATACTTCTCGGAGCGGTACCACCCGTACATCTACCCGCAGATGACGTCGGTCGAGGGGCCGGTCGGCGGGATGGAGTACCCGATGATCGTGTTCGTGCGGGACTTCGGGAACGCGCGGACGCTGGCGAGCGTGGTGCTGCACGAGGTGGCGCACGAGTGGTGGCCGATGATGGTCGGGAGCAAGGAGACGTCGTACGCGTGGCAGGACGAGGGGCTGGCGACGTACATCGAGAACCGGGCGGTGGGCGCGCTCTATGACGAGGCGCCGGCGTTCGGCGGCGATCTCCAGCGCTACCTTGCGATCGCCGGGTCGGACGCGGAGCTGCCGATCATGCGCCACGCGGACCTTTACGGCATCTACGCGGTCTTCGCGACGGCGTCGTACTCGAAGCCGGCGGTGCTGCTGCGGGCGCTGGGCGGCGTGATCGGGGAGGAGACGGTGACGCGGGCGTTGCGGGCGTACGCGGACCGCTGGCTGCTCAAGCACCCGTACCCGCTCGACTTCTTCAACACGGTCGAGGACGTCGCGGGCCGGGACCTGGACTGGTTCTGGCACCCGTGGTGGTACGAGACGGCGGTGCTGGACCAGGCGATCGAGGGCGTGCGGGTCGAGGCGGCGGAGGGCGGCGAGCGGGTCGTGGTGACGATCGCGGACGAGGGCGGGGCGCCGATGCCGGTGGAGCTGGTGGTGACGACCGCCGAAGGTGCGACGCGCGAGGTCGTGGTGCCGGTGGACGTGTGGCTGGCCGGCGCGCGCCGCACCACGGCGACGGTGACGGTCCCCGGCCGGGTCGCGGCGGTCGCGATCGATCCGGACCGGACGTTCCCGGACGTGGACCGGGACGACAACATCTGGCGGCGTGCGGCGTCGAGCGGCGCGCGTTGAGGCGGGAGCGCGCGGGGCACGCGGCCGGTGCGGCGCGCGGGGCGCCGTCGCCCCTGGCCGCGTCGCGCCGCCGGGCTTACCATACCGGGTCGACACGAACTCTCCGGGCAGCCGCCGTCGGCCAGGGGGCGCACGCCGGCGCGGTCGCGCGGATGGCCGAACAAAGGAGCCCGATGCGCTGGACGGCCCTCCTCTCCCTTCTGATCCTCGGTGCCTGCACGCTGCCGCGCTGGCCGGTCGACGGGGTGATCAGCTCCCCGTACGGGCTTCGGCTGGATGGGATCTGGCCCGAGATCCACCGGGGCGTGGACATACCGCTGGACGTCGGCACGCCGGTGCGGGCGATGGGCCCGGGCCGGGTCTACGAGAGCGGTCGGCTGCGCGGCTACGGGATCGCGGTGGTGATCGACCACGGCGGCGGGCTGTACTCGCTGTACGCCCACCTGTCGGAGGCGGAGGTGGAGAAGGGCGAGGAGGTCGCGGGGCAGCAGGTCATCGGCCGATCGGGCGCGACGGGAGAAGTCACGGGCCCGCACCTGCACTTCGAAGTCTGGCGATCCGGGCGGCCGGAGGATCCGGTCCCGTTCCTCGGCGGCCCGCCGCGGCCGCCGGCCCGCTGATGGCCCGAGCCGCCGACCCGTTCCCGCCCGAATCGCTGCCGGGCCGTGCCCCTGATACGGATTTCGCCGGAACCGTTTCGCTCGTTGGCTGCGACTGGGGCGCGCCTCGCCGTCGGGACCGCGAAGGGTCGACGCGAATTCCGTATGACCCCTGGATCCTGACCCCTGAATCCTGAATTCTGACCCCTCAAGCCACCGACCGGAACGGCGCCGCGGCGACGGGCGCCGTCTCGCGGTCGGCGAGGATCCGCTGCGGGTTCTCGGAAAGGAGGAGTCGGGCCTGCTCGTGGAGGCCGCGTTCGGTGAGTGCGCGGCCGACATCGGCGGGCGAGACCGGGCGGGCGTCGGCGTGGTTGTCGGTGGCGATCAGGTCGGCGAGCCCCTCGGCGAGCATGTGGAACGCGGCGTCGCGAATCCCCTCGCCGTACTCTCCCAGGATGCTGCCGCCGTTCACCTGGAGCAGCGCGCCCGCCGATTTCCACGCGCGAACCTCTTCGATTTCGACCGTGTTCCAGTCCCGGCGGTAGCGTTCGGGGTGGGCGACGATCGGGCGCCGTCCCGCCGCGAGCACCGCCCGCACCACGCCCACGGGATCCTCGCCCAGGTCGAAGCCGAACTCGATGAGCGCGAAGCGGGTTCCGGCGATGCCGACGCGCGGCTCGGTGGTGAAGAGGGCGCGGGCGGTTTCCGGGTCGGGCACCAGGATTTCCTGGCCGAAGACGAGGGCGGGCACGTCGTTCCGATCCTGGCAGGCGGCGAGGAGCTCGTTGAACGCGTCGCCGAGGCGTTCGAGCCGCTGGTAGACGGCGCCCGCCTCGTGGACGGCCCGCCCGTCGAGGTGCGGGCTCACGGCCAGCCGCGTCACGCCCGCCGCGGCCAGCGCGCGCAGGTGGCGGAGCGATTCGCCGAGGGTGCGCGCCCCGTCGTCCACGCCCGGGACGAGGTGGTTGTGGATGTCGGCGAGCTCGCGTGGATCGAAATCGCTCATCGATTCGTGTCGGCTCCGTTCACGGCGGCGTCGGCGGCCGGTACGGCCGAGAACTGCACGACCCGTGCGAGGCGGCGCCCGGCGCGGCGGAAGGCGCGTGGACGCCGCGGCACAGCTCCTCGTGCGCGAGCGTGGCGCCGCGGAGCACGGGGCGTCGTCCGATCCAGCGGCGTTCGATGAACGCGCGCAGCTCGGCGTGGATGCGGTCCGGCGGCCAGTCCAGCAGCTCGCCCATGAGCAGCGCGGCCGGCGCGGCGCAGTCGAGGCCGTCGCAGGTGCCGGCGCCGAGATGGGCGTGGCGGCGCAGGTCCTCGAGGGTGCGGCATCGTTCGACGCGTACGGCGTAGCGGATCTCGGCGGGCGTGACGGCCTCGGACCGGCAGATCGGCGCGAGGTCGTCTGCGTCGGCGTCGGCGAATGCGTCGCGGAGCCGGGAGCCGAGGCGGCGCCAGACGCGCTCGAGCGCGGCGGCGGGGAGCGGGAACTCGCGGGCGAGCGCGCGGAAGTCCGGCTCGGGCTCGGCGCCGGGGAGGGGGCGGCGGGCGGTCGAGGACGGCGTGGGCGGGCGGCCGAGCTTTTCGAGGACGCAGTTCGTCGTCTCCTCGGCGAACATGCGGTAGGAGGCGAGCTTGCCGCCGGCCAGCGAGAGGAGCCCGGGCACGCCGTCGCGGGCTTCGTGGTCGATGATCTCGTGGCGCCGGGAGAGCGCATCGGCGCCGACGCCCCATTCGAAGATCGTGTTGCGCACGCCGGCCCACGCGCGGAGCGGCCGCCAGTCGCGCGCCTGCGGGAGGACGCGGGCCGCCGCCTCGATGACGTAGGCCACCTCGTCGTTCGTGACCTCGCGGTCCACGTGCGCGGGGTCGCCGTAGTAATCGTCGTCCGTGGTGCCGACGATGGTCTCGGCGCCGTGCGGCACGAGGAACATCGTGCGCCCGTCGACGCCCTCGAGGATCATGCCGAAGTTGCCGATGCGGCGCTCGAACGTGACGTGAATCCCTTTCCCGGGGCGTAGCCGGACGGTGGCGCCGGCCTTCGCGGCGATGCGGTCGGCCCACGGCCCGCCGGCGTTCAGCACCAGCCGCGCCTCGATGTCGCGCTCGCCGCCCGTGAGGCGGTCCCGGACGCGCACGCCGCGAACGGTCCGGCCGTCGTAGAGGAAGTCGACGGCTTCCGTGTGCGGGAACGTGTCGGCCCCGGCGTCGCGGGCGTCGAGCGCGTTCAGCGCGGCCAGGCGGAAGACGTCGACGCCCCATTCGTCGAGCGTGAGCGCGCCGCGCACATCGGGCGCGAGGCCGGGCTCGATGCGCCGCGCCTCCTCCGCGCTCAGCCGGGCGTGGCGCAGGCCGCCCTTCAGCTTCGCGTAGCGGTCGTAGGCGGAGAGGAACGCCTCCATCGCCTCGGACACGAGGCGGCCCTGATCGAGGAGCGGCCACAGGAACGGGATGCGGAACGTCAGGTGCGGCGCGATGCGGCGGACGCGCGCGGCATCTTCGGAGGAGTGGCGCGTCGTCGGGACGTCGTAGAGGAGGTAGCGCACGCCGCCGTGGACCATGCGGGTCGAGGCGCCGGTCGTGCCGCACCCCCAGTCCTCGCGTTCGATCAGCGCGACGCGGAGTCCGCGCAGCGCGGCGTCGCGCGCCACGCCCGTCCCGTTGATGCCGCCGCCGATGATCGCCAGGTCGTAGAGCATGGTCGTTCGAGTATACGACGGGGCGGGCTTCCCCGTCCACCGCGCCGGGCTTAACGTTGCGGGGGCGGGGGACGACGCAAGCGGTGGTCCGACGCGCGGGCCGGGCATCGTCCGGGTCGATGCCGATGAGGCACCGGTCGCCCCGTGGTCCGACGCGCGGGCCGGGCATCGCGCCCGCGACTTGCGTATTCGCCCGGCCGCCGCCGGCGCGCCGGGCGCCGTTCCGCCGGGGTGCGCGGCCGTGAAACCCCGGCCGGGGTCGGCGGCGTACAACAGGGGCACCGCGATCGGATCCGCGCCATCGGAGAGGGCATGGCGACATCGCCGCAACGCAGGACGGACGAGCTGAGGGAGCGGCACCGGCGCATCCGGCGCGGCGGACTGGCCGGATCGGTGCTGCTGCACCTCCTGCTCGCGCTGCTGCTGCGCGGGGACGTGCGGCCGCTCTCGCCGTATTCCGCCGCCGGCCCGCGCGCCGGCGACGACCGCGCCGCGCCGGCCGGCGGCGGGATGCAGGCGGTGCGGCTCCGCGCGCTCTCGCCGCCGGAGGAGCGGCGCGTGCCCCGGCCGCCCGAGCCGATCCCCACGCCGGACGTGACCGTGGAGCCCGAGGATCTCCCCGAGCCCGAGTTGCCGCCGATCGACTTCGCGAACGTCGCCGTGGTGCCGGGGGCGATCGGTGCGGGCGACGCGCCGGAGGTCGGCACGGGGCTCGACGGCGGTGAGGGGAAGGGCGACGGCGGCACCGAGGCCGAGGGCCGGTTCCGCGTGGTCCCACCCACGCCCCGCGGCCTGATCCTCCCGCCCTCGGATCGCCCGGATGAGGTCCGCGGCAAGGAGGTCGAGGTGTGGGTCTTCGTCGCCGTCGACGGCCGGGTCGTCCCGGACTCGACGCGGGTGATCCCGTCCAGCGGCGATTCCGGCTTCGACCGGCGCCTCAAGGAACAGGCGGCGCAATGGGTGTTCGACCCCGCCCGCAAGCAGGGGCGCGTCGTCGCGGAGTGGTTCCGCTACGTCATCTCCCTCTAGCCGGCGCTTCGGGGCGCGGTCCGCCTTGCGCCCCGCCGGCGCGATCCCGATCCCCTTGCCGCCCGGCGCGGCGCGCCCGATCTTTCCAGCCCGGCCCCGCGACGGAGGATCCATGCTCGCACGCCGCTACGGCACCGCGGTACAGAGCGTCTCCGCCCACTTCGACGCCCGGGCGATGACGGAGATCGGATTCCGGCGCACCGCCGATCTCTCGCTCCCCGCGGACGAATTCTTCCGCCGCTACGAGAAGGTCGACGAGCGCGCGCTCGGCGCGACCGCCGAGGGCGACGTCAAGGATGAGGCGGAGCAGGCGCTGCTCGCGTCGCTCGAGGCGCGGCTCGACGCCCTCGCCGCCGAGGTCGGCCCCGGCCACGTCCTCCTCATCGAGAGCCAGGCGGGGCAGGATTATCCCAAGACCCGCGACCGGACGGAGACGCGGGTGGTCGGGTACGAGAACCGGCTGTACTTTCACTGGTGGATCGATCCACCGCTCCGCATCGGCATCTACAGGCCGAAGTAGGTGGTGCGGGCTCGGTCACGAGCCGGGTACGCAACGTGCTGCGCCGGATCGGGACTCCCGAAAGCGGTCGCCCGCGACCGGTCCGAGCCCATGCCGCCCATGCGAATGCCGATCGCCGCCGACCACGACGCGTTCCGGTCCCCCGCCGCCGTCCTCGGGCATTTCGCGCTTGCGCTCGCCTTCTTCACCGCGGCGATCGGCGCCAGCATCCTGTTCCGCGATTTCCTCCGGCCGCACGTCTTCCTGTTCTTCTTCACGGCGGTCGCGTGCAGCGCGTGGCTCTCCGGGTTCTGGCCGGCGCTCCTCGTCAGCGTGCTCTCGGTCCTCGCGGCCGACTTCCTCTTCATCCCGCCGACGGGCGAGCTCCGGTTCGCGTTCGCCAAGGACGTGGTGAGCCTCCTGTCCTTCCTGGTCGTGTCCGCCATCATCTCTTCGATCACGGCACGACTCCGCCTGGCGCGACAGCAGGCCGAGCGGGAGGCCGAGCGCCAGGAGCTGGCCAGCCGCGAGCTGAGGACGGCGTTGGAACACCTGCCGATCGGGATCTGGATCGCCGACCCGGCGGGGAGGGTCGTGTACGGCAACCCGGCGGGGCGTCGGATCTGGGCCGGGGAAGCGTTCGCCGGGGCGGAGACGCCCGACGGACCGAAAGCCTGGCAAGTCGACACGGGTGAGCCGGTCCGTGCCGGCGAGTGGGCGCTCGCGCGGGCGCTGCGCAACCGTGAGGCGTCCTTCAACGAGGAGCTCGAGATCGAGGCGCTCGACGGCACGCGCAAGATCATCAACAGCGCCGCGGTCCCGATCCTGGGCGCCAGGGGCGAGCTCCTCGGGGCCGTCGTCGTGAACGAAGACATCACGTCGCGCAAGCTCGTCGAGCGTTCGTTGCGCGAGGCGACCGAACGGCTGGGCGCGATCATCCGCGCCTCGCCGCTGGCGATCCTGGCCATGGATGTCGACCGCCGCGTCGAGGCGTGGAACCCGGCGGCCGAGCGCATGTTCGGCTGGCCGGAGGCGGAGGTGATCGGCCGGCCGACGCCGATCGTGCCCGAGGAGCAGCGCCGCGAGGTCGACCGGGAGTTCGAGCTCGCGCTCCAGGGCGAGGTCTTCACGGGGCTGGAGACCGAGCGGCTCCGAAAGGACGGCTCCCGCGTGTTCGTCAGCGTCTCGACCGCGCCGGTCCGCGCGGCGGACGGCACGCTCCTCGGCGTCATGGCGCTGTACGAGGACATCACGCAGCGCCGGCGCGTGGAGCGGGAGCGGCGTCGTCTCTCGGCGATCCTCGAGGCGACGCCCGACATCGTCGCGACCGTGGACCCGGAGGACCTGCGGCTCCTCTACCTGAACCGTGCGGGTCGGGAGCGGCTCGGCGTGCCCGAGGACGCCGATGCGGTCGATTTCCTGGCCACGGACTTCCTCCCGGCCGAGCAGGCGGAAATGATCCGTAAGGAGGCGGTCCCCGTGGCGGTCGAGAACGGGACGTGGAGCGGCGAGCTCCAGATCCTGAGCCGGGACGGCCGGCGGATCCCGGTCCTCGCCGTGATCATCGCGCACAAACGGCCGGACGGGCGCGTCGAGTACCTGTCCACGCTCGCGCGGGACATCGGCCAGCGAAAGCGCGCGGAGGAGTCGCAGCGGCTCCTGGCCGAGGTCGGCCGGATCCTGGCGGCGTCGCTCGACTACGAGGAGGCGGTCCCCACCATCGCACGCCTCGTGGTCGGAGGCCTGGCCGATGGCTGCGCGGTCGACCTGCTGGAGAACGGGACCGTGCGCCGCCTCGCCATCGCCCACGCGGAACCGGACGTGGAGGAGCGGGTCCGGCAGCTCGAGCTGAAGTGGCCGCTGAAGCTGCGGCCGGCCTCCGTCGAGGCCGAAGTGCTGAGCACGGCGGAGCCGGCGCTCATCCGCGAGGTGACGGACGCCGACCTCCGGCGCTTCATGCGGGGGGAGGAGCACTTCCACGCGATCCGGGCGATGGGGCTGCGCTCGATCATGGTCGTGCCGCTCAACGCCCGCGGCCGCACGTTCGGCGCGATCCTGCTCACTTCGGACGTGTCCGGGCGGGTCTTCGACGAAGAGGACCTCGCCACGGCCCAGGCGCTCGCCCTGCGCGTCGCCTTCGCGATCGACAACTCCCGCCTCTACGCCGAGACCCGCGACGCCCGGGCCGAAGCGGAGCGCAGGGCGAAGGAGGAGCAGGCGGTGCGGCTCGAGCTCGAACGCGTGATGGAGAGCCGCGCTCGCCTGGTCCGCGGCTTCAGCCACGACGTGAAGAACCCGCTCGGCGCCGCCGACGGCTACCTGGAGCTGCTCGAGATGGGCGTCCGCGGCGAACTCTCGCCCGAACAGCGCGAGGGTGTGGAGCGCAGCCGCCGCTCGATCCACTCCGCGCTCCAGCTGATCGACGACCTCGTCGACCTCGCCCGCGCCGAGGCCGGGCACATCGAGGTCGAACGCCGCGCCCTCGACCTCGTCGACCTCGCGCAGGACGCCGCGGAAGAGGCGCGCGCCGCGGCCGAGGCCAAAGGACTCCGGATCACGTTCGACGCGGCCCGGGACGTGCCGCCCATCGCATCCGACGCCGCCCGCATCCGGCAGATCCTCGGCAACCTCCTCGCGAACGCTACCAAGTACACGGACGCCGGCGGGATCACCGTGTGGGCCGGCGTCCGCGAGGACGGCGCGGCGCCCGGCCCGGGCCGCTGGGCCGTCGTCGACGTCACCGACACCGGCCCGGGCATCCCTGAGGACCAGCAGGCACGCGTCTTCGAGGAGTTCGTCCGCCTCGAGCCCGCGGAAAAGTGGGGCGCCGGCATCGGCCTCGCCATCAGCCGCCGCACCGCCCGCGCGCTCGGCGGCGACCTCACCGTGACCAGCGAGGTGGGGAAGGGCAGCACCTTCACGCTCTGGCTCCCCACGGACGATCCGGGCCGGGGCGCCGACGGCGACGCAGCCGAAGGCTGAGGCCGCGGCCCCGCGTCGGGTCAACGGGCAGGATCCGCGGGCCGGAGCGGCACGCCACCCATCGCCGCGACCGCCGCGGCCACCGCCTCGACCTCGATCCCCCGCATGCACGCGTGATGGCCCAACGGGCACGCCGGGCCGCCGTGCGTCGAGCACGGACGGCACGGCAGCGGACGCTCCAGCACCGTCGCCGGGCCGCCGTACGGGAAGAAGCCGAACTCGCGCACCGTCGGGCCGAACAGCGCGACGACCGGCGTCCCCACCGCCGTCGCGAGGTGCATGACGCCGGTGTCGCCGCTGGCCAGCGCCCGCGCACCCGCCAGTACCGCGGCGGAGCCCAGCAGGTCGAGCTGCCCCGCCACGGTCGCCGCCCCCGCTGCCGCCGCGATCCGACGCCCGGCCTCCATGTCCTCCGGCCCGCCCACCACCACCGACCGCACCCCGGCCGCGCCCAGCCGGCGCGCCAGTGCGGACCACGACGCCTCCGGCCACCGCTTCGTCGCGTGCTGCGCGCCCGGCGCGAGCGCCACGTACGGCTCGCCGTCGGCCACGCCCGCCGCGCGCAGTGCCGCCGCGGCCGCCGCCTCCGCCTCCGCGGTCGGGAACACCTCCGGCGGCCCGCCATCGGGTCGCACGCCGAGCCCGGCCGCCGCGTCGAAGTACCGCTCCGGCACCGGGCTGGACTCACTGAACCAATTCCGGTTCAGTTGCGTCAGCGCCCAGCGGCGGAGCGTGTGCTTGCGGTAGCCGCGCCAGCGGGGGCGGGGGACGAGGAGGCGGAGCAGGCGAGCGCGGAGCGTGCCGTGGAGGTCGAGCACGTGGTCGTAGCGTTCGGCGCGGAGCGTCCGGGCGAGGGCGCGGAGTCCGCCGTCGGCGGGGTCGGGGAGGACGAGGACGCGGTCGACGTGGGGGTTGGATGCGAGGAGCGGCGCGCATGCGCGCCGCGTCGCGAAGTGGACGACGGCGTCGGGGTGCGCCGCGCGGAGCGCGCGGAGGAGCGGCGTCGTGAGGATGACGTCGCCGATCGAGGAGAAGCGGATCAGCAGGAATTTCATGAATTGACGCTAACTTCCGGTGGATCTAACTTAAGCGCCATGCGGACCGTGGCCAAGAGGATCCTGTGGGTCGACGACGAGGTGGAGCTCCTGGAGCCTCACCTTCTTTTCCTGCGGCAGCGGGGGTATCAGGTCGACACCACCGCGAACGGGGACGATGCGCTGGCGCTGGTCCGGACGCAGAGCTACGACCTGGTGCTGCTGGACGAGCAGATGCCGGGGCGCAGCGGCCTGGAGGTGCTGGCGGCGTTGCGGCGGGAGGAGCCGCACGCGCGGGTCGTGATGGTCACGAAGTCGGACGAGGACCGGACGCTGGTCGAGGCGATCGGCCGGCGCGTGGACGACTACCTGGTCAAGCCGGCGAGTCCGCGGCAGGTGCTGAGCGTGGTGACGCGGCTGCTGGAGGGGATGCAGCTTCAGCAGCAGCGGGCGGCGCAGGATTTCGCGGCACGGTTCCCGGACCTGTCGCGGCGGTGCGCCGAGGCGTCACGTTGGCGGGATTACGCCGCGCTCTACGACGAGCTGGTGGACTGGGACCTCCGGCTGCGGGAGGCGGGCGAGTCCGGGCTGGCCGATTCGGTGCAGGCGCTGCTCATCGACCTGCGCCGGCAGTTCGGCGCGTACGTCTGCCGGGCGTACGGCGGCTGGGTGTCCGCGGACGCGCCGGCGGAGGCGCGGCCGCCGCTCTCGACCGACCTGGTCGCGCGGCATCTGGCGCCGCTCCTGGAGGCCGGCCCGGTGCTTTTCGTCGTGATCGACTGCCTGCGGCTGGACCAGTGGCGGGCGATCCGGCCGCTGCTTGCGCCGGACTTCGACCTGGACGAGCAGATCTACTGCAGCATCCTGCCGACGGCGACGCCGTACGCGCGGAACGCGCTGTTCAGCGGGCGGTTCCCGGACGAGATCGCGCAGCGGCGGCCGGAGTGGTGGTCGAGCGACGAGGGGAGCCGCAACGCGTTCGAGGACGAGCTGCTGCGCGAGCAGCTCCGCCACCTGACCGGGCGGGACGTGCCGGTGCACTACGAGAAGGTGTTCACGGACGCGGATGCGGACGACCTGATCGGGCGGGTGCGCGGCGCATTGCGCCGGCCCGGCGTGACGGCGGTCGTTTTCAACTTCGTGGACCTGCTGACGCACGGCCGCAGCGAGTCGGCGGTGCTCCAGGAGGTCGCGCGGGACGATGCGGCGCTGCGCTCGTTGACGCGGCAGTGGTTCGAGCGTTCGGCGGCGCGGCGCGTCCTGCACGAGGCGTACGTGCGCCGGGTGCCGGTCGTGCTGACGAGCGACCACGGCGCGATCCTGTGCGAGCGGCCGGTCACCGTGTATGCGCGGCGGGACGCGACGACGAACCTGCGTTACAAGTTCGGCCAGGACCTCCGCGCGGAGGACGCGACGGCGGTCTTTTCGGTGAGCGACGAGCGCGTGCTCCGCTTCCCGCCCGGCCGGATGGCGACGAACTACCTGTTGGCTCTGGAAGACCATTTTTTCGTGTATCCGACGAAGCTGCGCGAGTATCAAGCGCGTTACCGGGGCTCGTTCCTGCACGGCGGGGTGAGCCCGGAAGAGATGATCCTGCCGGTTTCGGTGCTCACGCCGAGGGCGCGGGCGTGACGGGGCCGGCGAAGGCGGAGGCAGCGGCCGACGCGTCGCCGGGCGGCGGCGTGGCCGGACGCGGGGGCGAGCGCGTCCGCGGGGCCGGCCCGACGGCCGGGCCGGGGCCGGCCGGCGCGCCGGACGCTGCGGGCGCGCGGGCGGCGGCCGGGCGGCCGATGCGGCTCCTGTACCTGAACCAGCACCCGCAGTTCGGCAGCGGCTCGTCGAACCAGCTCCTCCAGCTCGTCCGTGAGCTCGTCCGGCGCGGCCACGAGGTCACGGTCTCGGCGCCGCGGCCGTCCGGGCCCGTGCCGCCGGAGCTCGACCTCGCGCGTTTCGAGGAGGATGCGGGCGCGCGCCTGGTGCGGCTGCCGCCGCTGGCCAAGCGTCCGCGGCTGGATACGCTGCGCGCGCTGCGGCGCCTGGTGCGGGAGGGGCGGTACGACGCGCTGCACGCGATCCGCGGCCGCTCGCTCGACCACCTCTTCCTCGCCACGCTCGGGCTGCGGCGCTGCCCGCCGCTCGTGCACACGCACGGGATGCAGTACCCGCTGGACATGTTCAATTCGATCAAGTTCCGGAGCCGGCGGGTGAAGCGCATCATCGCGGTCACGGAGTTCGTGAAGCAGATGATGGTGCGGACGGGCCGGATCGATCCGCGGAAGATCGAGGTCGTCTATCAGAGTGCGGAGCTGGAGCGATTCGACCCGGCTCGCGTCGATGGCGCGGGCGTGCGCGAGGAGTTCGGCATCCCGGCCGGCGCGCCGCTGGTCGGGATCGTCGCGAACCTCGGCGCGTACAAGCGCTACGACCTCTTCGTCGACATGGCCGCGAAGGTCCGGCACCAGGTCCCGGAGGCGTGGTTCCTGTCCGTCGGCGGCGGCGACGCGACGCCGTACGTCGAGCAGGCGCGGGAGCTCGGCATTGCGGACCGCATCGTCTTCGCGGGGTACCGCGCGGACGTGCCCCGGCTGATCGCGGCGATGGACGTGACGGTCAACACGAGCTGGAACGAGGCGCTCGGGACGAGCCGGATCGAGTCGCTGGCGATGGGGGTTCCGACGGTCTCGTTCGATGGCGGCGGCTCGCCGGAGGTGGTGCGCGACGGCGTGACCGGCTTCCTCGCGCCGTTCCCGGACACGCGGGCGTTCGCGGCGCACGTCGCGGCGCTACTCCGGGATGCCGCGCTGCGCGAGGCGATGGGCCGTGCCGCGCGCGAGGACGCGCTGCGCCGGTTCAGCCTCGAGGCGAAGGCGGACGCATACGAGCGGATCTACCACGGGCTGGGCGCATGGGTCTCTACGGTCGCATCCTGAGCTATCTCCGGCCGTACGGCGGGCTGTTGCTGGCCTCCGCCTTCGCGACCGCGGCGTTCGCGGCGCTGGACGCGTTCAGCCTGCTCATGCTCATCCCGTTCACGAAGGCGCTCTTCGGCGAAGGGCCGCTCGAGGTGACGGGGAACGAGCGCGCGATCCAGTGGCTGCTGGACCGGACGCTCGGCGTCTTCGTGCCGGCGGAGGCCGACCCGCAGCAGATGCTGCTGGCCATCAACCTGTTCATCCTCGGCGTCTTCCTGCTGAAGAACATCTTCGACTTCTTCAAGCAGTACCTGGTCGTCCGGCTGGAGCAGGCGGTCACGCGGGACCTGCGCAACGAGGTGTACGGCCACCTCCTCGACCTGGACCTGCGCTTTTTCGGCCGGACGCGCGTCGGCCAGATCATCTCACGCCTGACCAGCGATGTCGATCAGCTCCGGTCGCTGGTCACGAAGAACCTGGCGACGTTCCTGACGTCGGTGCTCCAGATCGTCGCGTCCGTCGTGGTGCTGGTCGGGATCTCGTTCGAGCTGACGGTCGTCGCGCTGGTGATCCTGCCCGGGATGTTCGGCATCTGGGGGCGGATCCGGAACCGGCTGAGGCGCGGCGACCGGCGGGTGCTGAACCTGGCGGGCGAGGTCTCGTCGCACCTTCAGGAGACGGTCAGCGGGATCCGGCTGGTCAAGGCGGCGGCGGCGGAGGCGTTCGAGCGGACGCGGTTCCGCCAGTTGACGCAGTTCTACTACAAGTCGTTCGTCCGGACGGAGCGCCTGCGGACGACGATCGGCCCGCTCACCGAAATGATGGGCGCCGTCGGCACGGTGCTGCTGCTCTGGTACGGCAGCCGACTCGTGCTGGTCGAGCATTCGCTGGACGCCGCGACGTTCATCGCGTTCCTCGGGCTCAGCATGAAGCTGTACCAGCCGGCGAAGTGGCTGTCGAAGTTCCCGTCGCTGGTGCAGCCGGGGCTGGTCGGGGCGGAGCGCGTCTTCGAGTTCCTGGACGCGCCGATCGAGATCGACGACCGGGCCGGCGCGCGGGAGTTCGAGGGCGTGCGTGACGCGATCCGGCTGGAACGCGTCCATTTCGAGTACGTGCCGGGGAAGCCGGTGCTGGAGGAGGTCGACATCGAGGTGCGAGCCGGGCAGGTCGTGGCGCTGGTCGGGCCGAGCGGCAGCGGGAAGACGACGCTGGTCGACCTGGTCGCGCGGTTCTACGACCCGACGGCCGGCCGCATCACCGTCGACGGCGTGGACCTGCGCGACCTCTCGCTGCGATCGTATCGTTCCAAGCTCGGGATCGTGACGCAGGAGACGGTGCTGTTCCACGACACGGTGCGCGCGAACATCGCCTACGGCCTGGGCGACGTGCCGCAGGAGGCGATCGAGCGCGCGGCGCGTGCGGCGCACGCACACGAGTTCATCCTCCAGCTCCCCGACGGCTACGACACGGTGCTCGGCGAGCGGGGCACGCGTCTGAGCGGCGGGCAGCGCCAGCGCATCGCGATCGCGCGGGCGATGCTACGCGACCCGGCGATCCTGATCTTCGACGAGGCGACGAGCGCGCTCGACACCGAATCCGAGCGCCTGGTGCAGCGGGCGATCGAGGAGCTGTTCGCGGGGCGCACCGTCTTCCTGATCGCCCACCGGCTGTCCACGGTGCAGCGCGCGGACCAGATCCTGGTGCTGGACGGCGGGCGCATCATCGAGCGCGGGACGCACCGGGAGCTGCTCGACCGCAGGGGCATGTTCCGGCGCCTCTACGACATGCAGTTCGACGGCGAGGCCCGACCCGCGGTGGCGGGAGGGCGGTAGGGTGGCGAGCGCGCCGCTGCGGCGGGCGGAGCGGATGCTGCGCGGCGCGGCGACCTCGCTGCTGCAATCGCTGCTCGGCAGGCGGCAGACGCTGGATCCCGCCGCGCTCGCGCACGCCGCCGGGGAGATGGACGCGATCCTCTTCGTCCGCATCGACCGGCTCGGCGACCTGCTCGTCTCGACGCCGACGATCGCGGCGGCGCGGGCGCGCTTCCCCGAAGCGCGGATCACGCTGCTCGTCTCGCCGCGTACGGTGCGGATCGCCGGGTGGGTGCCCGGCGTCGACGAGGTGCTGGTCTTCGACCGCGCGCGCCCGGCGAGCTGGCCGGGGCTGCTGCGTGCGCTGCGGACGCGCCGCTTCTCGCTGGCCTTCGAGCTGAACGCCGCGTTCTCGTCGACGGCGACGCTGCTCGTCCGCTTCGCCGGGGCCCGACGGACGGCGACGTTCGACGACCCGCGCGCCCGCGGCTGGTTCGACGTCCTGCTCCCCGTCGACCCCGAGGGGCACCAGGTGCGGACGCACGCGCGCGTCGGTGCCGTGCTCGGCGCCGGAGCGCCGGAGCGCCCGGTGCTGAACGTGCCCGCCGGCGTGCCGGAGATCGCCCGGCGCTTCCTCGAGGTGCACGGGATCGGGCCGGACGAGCCGGTCGTGGTGCTGAACCCGAACCTGACGCGCGAGCGGTACCGCTGGCCGCTCGAGCGCTTCGCGGCGCTCGGCGACCGGGCCGCCGCGGCGGGCGCGCGCATCGTCGTATCGTGCGCCGGTGCCGCCGAGCGCGAGCGTGCGCTCGAGGTCGCCCGGCGCATGCGCGCGCCGGCCGCCGTGCTCCCCGGCGACTGGCCGCTCCCGGACTACGTTCGCTTCCTGCGCCGGGTCGCCGCGTTCGTCTCGACCATGACCGGCCCGGTCCACGTCTGCGAGGCGCTCGGTGTGCCGGTCCTCGCGCTCTGCACACCGAGACAGGCGCGGGGGTGGCGCCCGCTCGGCCCGGAGCACCGGGTCGTCGTCTCTGCGACGGACGACGTCGCCGGCATCCCGGCCGACGCCGCGTGGGCAGGGCTAGAGGAGCTGCTCGCCACCGCCCCGGCGGATCCGTCCGCCGCGCTCGCGGAGCGGCACGGCGCCCTGCGCGCGGCGCCGGGCGGCGCGTCCGAGCACGCGGGCGTAACCGGCGTGGCGACCTGACGATCCTGCGGAACGGAAACGGAGGTCCGATGACGATCCTGGACCTGGGGTGCGGCCCGAACAAGCACGAGGGCGCCATCGGCCTCGACCGCGTCGCGCTCCCCGGCGTGGACGTGGTGCACGACCTCGATTCGTTCCCGTACCCCTTCGCCGACGATACCTTCGACGTCGTGTACGCGATGAGCGTGCTCGAGCACCTGGTCGACTTCCTCGGCGCGATGGAGGAGATTCACCGGATCCTGAAGCCGGGCGGCCGGCTGATCTTCGAGACGCCGCACTTCAGCGGGCTCAACTCCTGGACGGACCCGACGCACCGGCAGCACTTCGCGATCCGTTCGTTCGCGTTCTTCGAGCCGGACTTCAAGAAGAACTACTACACGAAGGCACGGTTTCGCACAGCGTGGCTGCGCGTGGACATGCACTCGCCGTGGCGGCAGATCGGCGTGCAGTGGCTGATCAACCGGAGCCGGCACCGGCCGTACGCGCGCGGGCTTCGCCGGTTCTGGGAGGAGCACCTGGCGTTCCTGCTGCGGGCGCGCGGCCTCCGTGCCGAGCTGACCGCGGTGAAGGGCGAATGAAAGTCCTGCTGATCCAGCTCGGCCGGCTCGGGGACGTGCTGCTCGGCACGCCGGCCGTCCGCGCGCTGCGCGAGGCGCACCCGGCGGCGGAGATCGAGTTCCTGACGCGGCCGGCGTTCGCGCCGGTGCTGGACGGCAACCCGGCGCTCGACCGGGTCCGGCGCTACCGGCCGCGGCGCACGGAGGCGGCGCTCCTCCGCGCGGCGTTCGGGCCGGACCGCTACGACGTCGTCGTGGACTTCCAGTCGACGCCGCACAGCGCGCTCCTCGCGCGGCTGACCCGGGCGCCGATGCGGATCGGCCGGGACAAGCGTTTCCGCCTGGGCTACACGCACCGGCTGGAGCCGTCGGGCGAGCACGCCTACTCGGCCGCGCACAAGGTCGAGCTGCTGCGCTCGCTCGGCGTCGCCGTGGGTTCGCTGCGGCTGGAACTGCCCGTCGCCGAGACGGATCACGCGTACGCGGCGGCGCTCTGGGAGCGCCTCGGCTGGCCGAGCGGCGCGCCCGCGGCGGCGCTGTCGCCCGTCTCGCGGCGCGCGTACAAGCGCTGGCCGCTCGACCGCTTCGCCGCGGTGGGCGATGCGCTCTCGCGCCGCTTCGAGGGGCGGCTTCTGATCACCAGCGGGCCGGGCGAGCGCGCTGTCGCCCGCGCGGTCGCGTCGATGATGCGCGAGCCGGCGGTCTGGGACTACGGCCCGACCACGCTCGGGCAGCTCGCCGCGATCTACGCACGCTGCGCGCTCTGGGTCGGCAACGACAACGGGCCCAAGCACATCGCGGCGGCGGTCGGCACGCCGACGGTCACGATCTTCCGCCCCGGCCACGCCGCCGCGTGGACGAACCCGGAAGCGCCGGCGCAGGTCGCCGTCGAGCCCGATCCGCCGACGGGCGAGCGGCCGCTCGAGTCGCTCCCGGCCGAGCGGGTCATCGCGGCCGTGGACGAGGCGCTCGCGCTGGCGGCACGGGCATGAGGATCCTGATCCTCTGCGACGTGCGCTGGTTCAACGCCAACGCCTGGCACGCGGTCGGCCTGGCCGAGGCGCTGGATCGGGCCGGCCACGACGTCTGGTTCGCCGCGCGCGCGGACTCGCCGCCCGGCCGGCACGCCGCGGCCCGCGGGGTGCGCGTGGTCGACCTGCCGCTCGAGCGGGCGGGCCCGCTCACGCTCCTGCGGGGCGTGCATCGCCTGGCCGCGCTCGCGCGCGCCGAGCGGATCGAGGTCTTCGACGCGCACCGCTCGGAAGGGTTCCTGGCCGCGGCGCTCGCCGCCCGCCGTGTCGGGCGGCCGCTCGCCGTCGTGCGCACGCGCAGCGACGTCCGGGCGCCGAAAGGGCACTGGCTGAACCGCTTGCTCCACCGCCGGGGCGCCCACGCGATCGGCGCCGCCGCGAGCTTCATGTGCGCCGAGTTCGCGGCGCTCGGCGTGGGCCGCGACCGGATCCGGGTCGTGCACCCCGGCGTGATGCTCGAACACTTCTCGCCCGGCGCGGCCCGTGACGAGGCCGCCGCGCTGCGCGCGGAGCTCACCGCGGCGGGCGGCGCGGCGACACCGGCGGCGGCGGGTGCGGCGGGTGCGGCGGGTGCCGCGGCCCCGCTCATCGGCGTGGTCGGACGCCTCACGGCGGTGAAGGGGCACGTCCACTTCGTCGATGCCGCCGCCCGCCTCGCCCGCGCCTGGCCGGACGCGCGCTTCGTGATCGCGGGCGAAGCGTGGGACGTGTCGCGCGCGGAGCTGAAGCAGCGCGCGGTATCGCACGGGATCGAGGACCGGCTGCGCTTCCTCGGCCGGCTGCCGGACGTGCGGCCGCTGCTCGAAGCGCTGGACGTCGTGGTCGTGCCGTCGACCGGTTCGGAAGCGGTGAGCCGCGTCGCGCTCGAGGCCATGGCGCTGGCGCGGCCGGTGGTCGCCTCGGCGGTCGGCGGGCTGCCGGAGTTGCTCGACGAGGGCGCGGGCGTCCTCGTCCCGCCCGGCGACGCCGCCGCCCTCGCCGCGGCGCTCGACGGCCTGCTTCGCGATCCGGCCGCCGCGGCCGAGCTGGGCCGTCGGGGGCGGCGCCGCCTCGAGGCGCGCTTCACGCGCGATCGCGCCGCGCGCGCGACCGTGGATCTCTACACGGACGCGCTTCGGCGCGCCGCGCGCGGGCGCAGCGGAAAGGAGGGGACCGGATGAGCGTGCGAGGTGCGAGCGGCATGCGTCCGCGCCACGGCCCTCAGAGCGGCGGCGAAGGGTTCCGGCTGCTGCTGGTCCGGATCGCGCCGCTGGGGGACGTGCTGGTCACGACGCCGGCCATTCGTTGCGTCCGGGCCGCGCTCCCTGCCGCACGGATCGAGTTCCTGACCGGCGAAGGCGGCGCGGAGCTGCTCGAGGGGAACGTCCATCTCGATGAGATCCTGCTCTGGCGACCGGGGCTCCGCGCGGAGCTCGCACTGGCGCGGGAGCTTCGCCGGCGCCGCTACGACGCGGTGGTGGACTTCGAATGCGCCTGGCCGACGGCCCGCCTGGTGCTGGCCACCGGCGCGCGGCTGCGCATCGGATCGCATCGGCCGGGGCCGCGCAGGTTCTGTTACAACCGGCGTGTTCGTCGTCCGCGGCCGCCGGCCTCGATCGCCCGGGAACGGCTCGAGCTGCTGCGGCCGCTCGGCATCGAGCCGGAGGCGATGCCGGACCTGTCGCTGGAGCTCGCGATCCGACCCGAGGACCACGCGTGGGCGGAGCGTGTCATTCGCGATCTGGCGCTGGGCGGGGACGCGCCGATCGTCGCCGTTTCGCCGGTTTCGCGCCTCCCGTACAAGCAGTGGGGCGCGGACCGCTGGGCGGCCGTGGCGGACCGGCTGGCCGGCGCAGGTGCGCAGGTCCTGCTCACGAACGGCCCCGGCGAGCGGGAACAGGTCGCCGCGGTGGTCGGGCACATGCGGCATCGCGCGGCGTGGGACTACGGCCCGTCGTCGCTGCGGCAGCTCGCGGCGCTGTATCGGCGCTGCGTCCTCTGGGTAGGGAACGACGGCGGAGCGATGCACCTGGCCGTGGCCGCCGGGACGCCCACGATCGGCGTGTTTCGCTGGGCCACCCGCGCGCGGTGGAGCCACCCCGAGCCGCGAGGCCGCCACGCCGGCATCGATCGGGCGCCGCCGCAGGGGTGCGACCAGCAGTGCACGCGCTGCGTCCACCTGGGCTGCCTGCGTGCGGTGTCGGTGGAGGAGGTCGTGGAAACCGCACTCTCGAAGCTCGCCGCGATCCGTTCGGGCGTCGCGGCGAGCGAAAGCACGAATCGGCATGACCTGCCTGTATGAGGATACAGGCCGACCCATCGGTGAGACGATGATGTTGTCACTCAACCGCATCCGCCTGAGGGCCACCTGGCTTCTAGCGCCGGTGTTCCTCTACATCGCACGCCCGAGCGCCGAGCTGATCGTGCTCGGCGTACTGTTCGCCGTCGCGGGCGGATTGATTCGCGCATGGGCATCGGGCACGATTCGCAAGAACAAGGTGCTCGCGACGGGCGGGCCGTACGCATTCACGCGCAACCCCCTGTACCTCGGCAGCTTCCTGGTGGGTCTGGGCCTTTCGGTGGCCGGCGGCAGCGTGATCCTCGCGGCCACGTTCGTGCTCCTCTTCTTCGCGATCTATCACCCGGTCATGCGCGCCGAGGAGCGCACCCTGGAGGAGCGCTTCGGCGATCGGTTCCGGGATTACGCCGCCCACGTCCCGCTCTTCCTCCCACGCCTGCGGCCGTATCGCCCGAGCGAGCCGCACGCCACCGAGTTCATGATGCGCCGCTACTTCTCGCACCGGGAGTACGAGTTCGCCCTGGGCGTGGCCGCCGGCTTCCTGGCGCTGGTGGTCAAGATGGTCTGGTTCTGACGTGCGGACGCTCTTCCTAACGCAGGATTTCCCGCCGGACCACGGCGGGATCGCGCGGCTGTACGGCGAGCTGTGCGCTCGATTCCCGGCGGGCGGCGTCGAGGTCTCCACCGTGCGTGTCGCGGCCGGCCACGGCTCGGACCGGCCCGCGCCGCGAGAGGCGGCCGCGGGCGTGGAATCCGAGCGCGGGGCCGCCCGTGGCGCCGGCCGCGGGCCCTTCGAGGCCGGGGCGGCCGGAGCACCAGGACCCGCCGCGCCCTACGCGGTCCACCGCCTCCCGTTCACGTTCCGCGAGGCCCGGCGCCCGGTCAGCCTCGTGCGCTGGACGCGCTGGGCGCGCCGGCGTGTGGCCCGCGGGGACGTCGCGCTGCTTCAGGTCGGCAACATCCGGCCGACGGGGTACGTGGCGGCATGGCTCCACGCGCGCAGCGGGCTCCCGTACGTGCTCTACGTGCACGGCAAGGACCTGATGAAGGAGGAGCGGAAGACCGCGCGTTCGTGGCGTGCGCGGGCGACCGGCCGGCGGGTGCTCGGCGGCGCGGCGGCCGTGATCGCGAACTCGCGTGCGACTGCCGAGCGCGCGGAGCGGCTGCTCCGATCGCTCGGCATCGACCCCGCGGGGCGGGTCCGCGTGGTCCACCCGGGCACGGACCCGGCGCGGTTCCGGCCGGACGCGCCGGGGGCGGACGCCTGGCGGCGACGCCTCGACCTCGACGGGCGGCGCGTGCTCCTCTCCGTCTCCCGGCTGATGGCGCGCAAGGGCGTCGACACCGCGCTCGAGGCGCTGGCGCTGCTCGCCCCGGCGCGACCGGACCTGGCCTACGTCGTCGCCGGGGGCGGGCCGGAGCGGCCGCGGCTCGAACGGCGGGCCGCGGAGCTCGGCGTCGCCGATCGGGTGCGCTTCCTCGGGCCCGTGGACGACCTCGAGCTGCCCGCCCTCTACGCCGCGGCCGACGTCTTCGTCCTCCCCGTCCGCGAGGAGCCGGACGACGACGAGGTCGAAGGGTTCGGCATCGTGTTCTGCGAGGCCGCGGCGGCGGGGCTGCCGGTCGTCGCGGGCGATTCGGGCGGCGTGGCCGACGCGGTGCGCGACGGCGAGACCGCGTTCCTCGTCCCGCCGCGCGACCCCGGGACGACCGCCGCCGCGCTCGCGCGGCTCCTCGACGACGACGCGTTGCGCCGGGAGATGGGCCGCGCCGGCCGGCGCGCCGTCGAGACGTACTACCACTGGGACCGCGCCGCCGCCGAGGTCTGGGCGGTGCTGGAAGAGGTGGCCGGTCCATGACCGCCGCGCCGCTCTCCGTCCTGCACCTCGACGCCGGCCGCGTCTGGGCCGGCGGGCAGAACCAGGTCCGGCTGCTGATGCGCGGACTCGCCGCGCGCGGCGTCCGCCAGCTCTGCCTGTGCCCGCGCGGCAGCCCGCTCGAGCGGCGCCTCGCGGCGGAGGGGCTGCCGGTCCGCGGCATCGCCTGGCGCGGCGGCGCGGACCCGCGGGCCGCGTTCGCCATCGCCCGGGCGGCGGGCGGCTACGACGTCGTCCACGCCCACGACGCGCACGCGCTCCAGGTCGCGGTCCTGCCCGCGCGGCTGCGGCGCACCCCCGTCGTGGCGGCGCGGCGGGTCCACTTCACGACCTCCGCGCGGAAGTGGAACCTGGCGGACCGCGTCGTCTCGATCTCGGAGACCGTCCACGACGCCCTGCTGCGGAGCGGCGTCGATGCCGACCGGATCCGCGACGTGTGGTCCGGGATCGACGCCGACGAGGTCGCCGCCGCTCCGCCGCTCGACCCGCCGCTCCGCACGCGTCTCGGCCTCGACGCCGACGCGTTCCTCGTCGGCAACATCGGGCACCTGCACCGCTACAAGGGGCAGACCGTGATCCCCGCGGCGGCCGCGCGGCTGCCGGACGTGCACTGGGTCATCATCGGCGAAGGGCCGCAGCGGGCGGCGATCGAAGCGGCGATCGAGGCCCACGGCGTCGCCGGGCGGGTGCACCTGACCGGGCTGCTCCCGGACGCGCGCCGCGCGCTCCGCGAGCTCGACGTCTTCGCCTTCACCTCGCCCGACGAGCCGCTCGGCACGAGCGTGCTCGACGCCATGGCCGCGGGCGTCCCCGTCGTCGGCGCGGACGCGGCCGGCTCGCGCGAGATCCTCGCGCCCGTCCACGCCGCGGCGGGCACGAGCCTGTTCCCGGCCGGTGATCCGGACGCGCTCGCCGCCCGCGTCCGCCGGCTCCGCGAGGCGCCGGCGCTCCGGGACGCCGCGCTCGCCGCGCAGCGGAGCCGGCTCGACGACTACCGCATCGAGCGCACCGTCGAGCGCACGCTGGCGGTGTACCGCGAGCTGGTGGAGGCGGGATGAGCGGACGCGCGCCGACCCTGGCCCACCGGCTCGAGTACACGCTGTTCCGGATCGCCGCGGCCGCCGCCGGCCTCCTCGGCGACGGCGCGGCCGGCCGACTCCTCGCCGCGGCCGGCCGCCTCGCGTACACCCCGCTCGGGATCCGCCGCGCCGCGGTCGAGGCGCACCTGCGGCGCGCGTTCGCCGACCGCGACGCCGCGTGGATCCGCCGGACCGCCGCGGCCGCGTACGCGCACCTCGGCCGCGAGGGCGCGGCGCTGATCCGCCTCGCGGCGCTGGACCGCGACCGCGTCCTCGCGCGCACCGAGGTCGAAGGACTCGACGCGTTCCGCGCGGCGCTCGGCGGCGGCCGCGGGCTCGTCCTCGTGACCGGCCATCTCGGCAACTGGGAGATCGGAGGCGCCGCACTCGCCGCGCGCGGCATCCCGATCGACGTCGTCGCGCAACGGCAGTCGAACCCGCTCTTCGACCGCGCGATCGTCGCCGCGCGCGAGCGGCTCGGAATGCGCGTGATCGAGCGCGGCCGCGCGACGCGCGAGGGGCTGCGCGCGCTGCGCGCGGGCCGCGTCGTCGCGCTCGTCGCCGACCAGGACGCGAGGCGCGCGGGCGTGTTCGTCCCGTTCTTCGGACACCCCGCGTCGACGCACCGCGGCCCCGCGCTGCTTGCGCTCCGCACCGGCGCGCCCCTCTTTTTGGGGACGGCGCTGCGCACGCCCGCCGGCGGGTACCACGTGCGGCTGGAGCCGGTCGAGGTCGACCGGTCGGGCGAGAGCGAGGACGTCGTCCGGCGGCTGACGGAGGCGTTCACGGCGCGCCTCGAGGCGGCGATCCGCGCGGCGCCCGACCAGTATTTCTGGCATCATCGACGGTGGAAGACGCGGCCGCCGGAGGAACCGGCGGCCGGCGAGCCCGGTATAACCGCCGGACCCGAGACGTCCGGGCGGCGGCCCAGGGGATGAGACCGGAAAGGCCCGAGCGACCTTGATTTACATCTGCATTCCGACCTACAACGAGGAGCGGACGATCGGGGTGATGCTGTGGAAGATCCGCACGGTCATGGCGGAGTTTCCACGCGATTACCAGATCCTCGTCGCGGACGACGCCTCGACCGACGCCACGCCGGAGATCCTGGAGCCCTACACCCGGATCCTCCCGCTGACCATCTTCCGCGCCGACGAGCGCAAGGGGTACGCGGCGTCGCTCGAGCTACTGCTCCGCGAGGCGGTGCGACGGTCGTCGTATCCCAAGCGTGACGTGATCGTCACGCTCCAGGCGGACTTCACCGATGAGCCGGACGAGATCCCGACGCTCGTCAAGCGGGTCGAGGGCGGCGCGGACCTGGTGACGAGCGGCGTCCGGGTGGGGCTCGACCAGGCGCCGCGCCCCGTGCGCTGGGCCCGACGCGTGCTCGGGCTGCTGCTCCGCCGGATGAAGTGGCCCGACGAGGTCTCCGACCCGATCTCCGGGTTCCGCGCCTACCGCCTGATCACCGTGAAGAAGGCGCTGGCCGCACGCGGCGGCGCGCCGCTCATGGAGTGGGATGGTTGGGCCGGCAACGCCGCGCTGCTTCGCGCCGTCGCACCGTTCGCACGGCGCATCGAGGAGGCGCCGGTCACGCTGCGCTACGACCGGCGCCGCCGGCCGACACGGTTCCGCGCGTTCGATGCCGGCCGCGACGTGCTCCGCTTCATGCGCACGGCCGCGCGGCGTAACGGGCACGCGCCGCGGCATCCCGCGCGGTCCGGCCGCCGGCCGGACCGGCCCCGGGACGCCGAGGCCCGATCGGGCGTCGCGGAGACCGAAGCAGCCGCGAGCGCGCCAGCCCGCGACGGGCGCGGACGCCGAGGCGACGGCGATGCGGCGCGCGGCAGGAGCCGCGGCGGCCGTCGCGGCGACGCGGGCCGGGAGCGGACGCGAGGCACCGCGGACGATGGCACCCCCCCGACGTCCGGGTCCGCGGGGCGTCGCCCACGGAGCGGCGCGGGCCGCCGACGCAGGGCCTCCGCCGACGACGGCGCGACCGCGCAGGCGGACGCCGGCACCCCGCCGTCCGGGGCGGAGACGGCCGATGCGAGCTCACCCGGCCGCGCGGCATCGGGCGGGGAGCCGCGCCGCCAGGGCGCGCGCGGTCCGGCGCCGGCGGCGAATGCGGCGGCGGAGGATGCGCCGGACGAATCCCGGCCGACGGCACGAAGGTCGCGGGGCCGGAGCTCCGGCGGCGGCGACGCCCGGAGCCGGCGCTCCGAAGCCGAAGCGGCGAGCGGCCCGGAAGCCGGCACCCCGCAGCGCGAGGCCGCGGAAACGGCGACATCGGAGCCGGGGAGCGAAGCGGCCTCACAGACGCCGCGCGCGCCTGCCGGCCGGCGCTCGGGCGCCACGCGGCGCGGAGGGCGCCGGGGCGGCCGGCGCGGCGGGTCGAACCGGAACGGCGGGTCCGCAAGCGGCGAATCCGCGAATGACGGGTCCGCGAGCGGCGGTTCCGCGAATGGCCGGTCGGACGACGGCGGCGCCGCCGGTCCGGGCGCCGTCGCCGGGGTGCCGGGGCCGGAAAATCATGGGCAGTCGAAGGAGTAGCAGGACCTTGAATTCACTGATCCGCACCACCGCGATCGCAGCGGCGGCCCTCATCGCCTCGAGCGCGCAGGCCGTCGCGCAGACGCCGATCGGGCGCCCGGTCGCGGCCGAGGAGCCGAAGCCGGAGCCGACCGTCGCGCCCGTGCCGTTCGGGCCGGGCGAGCGCCTCGGCTACCAGGTCCGGCTCGGCATCTTCGGCGAGGTCGGCGAGGGCGCCATGGAGGTCGTCGGCGTGGACACGATCCACGGCCGGCCGACGTATCACCTGCGGTTCGACCTTGAGGGGAAGGTCCTCTTCGCCGAGGTCGACGACCGGCTCCAGTCGTGGCTCGACGTGTCGAGCCTCGTCGCGCGCCGCTTCGAGCAGGACCAGAAGGAGGTCAACTTCGAGCGGCACCGCATCTTCGACTTCTTCCCCGAGCAGGGCCGCTACGAGCGCGTCGACCGCGAGGGCGGCGGCGAGCTCGCGACCGACCAGCCGCTCGACGACGTGTCGTTCCTCTACTTCGTCCGCACGCTCCCGCTCGAGGTCGGCGAGACGTACACGCTGAACCGCTACTACAAGGCGGACGGCAACCCGGTCACGATCCGGGTCCTGCGCAAGGAGACGATCACCGTGCCCGCGGGCACGTTCGAGACGATCGTGGTCCAGCCGATCATCCAGACCGACGGACTCTTCGGCGAGGGTGGCGAGGCGGAAGTCTATTTCACGGATGACGAGCAGCGGCTCCTCATCCAGATGAAGTCGAAGGTCCCGGTCATCGGCCACCTGAGCCTGCACCTGAAATCGTACACGCCGGGCGCGCGACTCGCCGCGACGCCGACCAGCGAAGCCGGTACGTGAACGCACCCGACGACGGGATCGACACCTCGCGCATCCGTACCGTCCCGGTGACGGAGCGTCCCAACAAGGTCCGCGCGGAGGAGTTCGCCCGGCCGCCGGCGGCCGGGCGCAGCTTCGCGGCGTTCCTGGACTCGCTCCCGGACATCCTCCAGGCGCGGAGCTTCCTCGCGGTCGCCGACGCCGTGGCCGACGCGGCGCGGGCCGGCCGCGCCGTCGTGTGCATGGTCGGCGGGCACGTGGTCAAGACCGGCCTCGGCCCGGTGCTGATCGACCTCGTCCAGCGCGGCGTCATCACGCACCTCGCCTCGAACGGCTCGGCCGTGATCCACGACTACGAGATGGCCCGCTGGGGCGGGACCAGCGAGGACGTCGAGGCGGGGCTCGTCGACGGCAGCTTCGGCATGGCCGAGGAGACCGGCCGCGAGATGAACGAGGCGATCCGCGAGGGCGCGCGCCGCGGCTGGGGGCTGGGCGAAGCGCTGGGGCGCGCGCTCGAGGCGCGCGACGACCTGCGCCACCCCGAGCTTTCGCTGCTGCTCGCCGCGCGCCGCGCCGGGATCCACTTCACCGTGCACGCCGCGATCGGCGCGGAGATCATCCACCAGCACCCCGCCGCCGACGGCGCCGCGATCGGGCAGACGAGCCACACGGATTTCCGGCGCCTCTCCGCGCACCTCGAACGGCTCGACGGCGGCGTCGTCCTGAACATCGGCTCCGCCGTCGTCATGCCCGAGGTCTTCCTGAAGGCGCTCACCATCTGTCGCAACGTGAACGGCGGGTGTCCGCGCGCGTTCACGGCCGCCGACTTCGACATGATGCGCCACTACCGGCCGCGCGTGAACGTGGTCGAACGGCCGACCCGGACGGGCGGCGGCGAGGGCTACCAGATCACGGGCCACCACGAGATCATGGTCCCGCTGCTGGCGTGGGCGGTCGTGGAGCGGTTGGAGCGGCGGGGCTGAATCCTCCCGGTCGGAGCGGGATCCCACGCTCCGGCGGACCCGGTCATACGGAATGCGCCGGAACCGTTTCCCTCATTGGACTCGACCGGCGCGCGACTCGCCGCCGGGACCGCGAAGGGTTCACGCGAAGTCCGTATCAGACCGCCTCCGGCAGCGGTTCGACGGCGCTCGGGTCCATCCAGACCAGCTCCCGGATGTGCCCGTCCGGGTCCTGGAAGCCGTGCGGGTCCATGAAGCCGTGGTCCTGCGGCTCGCTGTACGTCGCCCCGCCGGCGGCGACGGCGTTCCGGACGGTCTCGTCGATCGCCTCCCGGGTATGGGGTTCGCACCACGCATCAGGGTGCGCCCATTCTGCGCTTCACGGGCGCGACGAACGGGAGCCGCCGGAATCGACAGAGAACCGAAGGCGTGACTTTCAGGGGTCCGGGAAGAGCTCGGAGAGAGGGATCTCCAGCCCCGGCAGGAGGTCCGGCGCGGTGAGGACCGCGTCGGCGCACACGGCGACGGCATCCGCCTGCGGGCGGTGCACCGTGACCGTGCGGGTGCGCGGGTCGACGACCCAGACGATGCGGGTCCCGGCATCCAGGTAGGCACGGACCTTCTCGCGGATTCCGCCGGCCGAATTCGACGGGGACACCACCTCGACGGCGAGGTCGGGGGCGATGCGCCAGAAGCCGGGAACGGCGTAGCCGCCTTCGGGGATTCGAGCCCTCGACACGAACGCGACGTCGGGGCCGCGGACGGTCGGCGGATCGTCGGACAGGATGAATCCGACCTCGGGGAGGACGTCGCCGAGGCCGGTCGCGCGGGCGTACGCATCGAGCGTCGCGGCCACACGCATCTGTGCGCGCGAGTGCGGCGGCGCGGGGCGCGGCTCGCGGACGAGACGGCCGCGCACCAGCTCGACGTGGTACAGGTCGTCCTTCGGGAGACGCTGGTACTCCTCGATCGAGACCGGCCGCTCATCGTCGGCCGACGGCGTGCGCTCCTCGATGTCGCCGTGCTGGCGTGTCATCCGGCCCTCCCGTGGCGTCGTGGCGTCGTGGCGTCGCGGCGTCGTGGCGTCGTGGCGTCGTGGCGTCGTGGCGTCGTGGCGTCGTCGCGAATGTACGCGCGGCCTCCCGCGGCAGCCATGGCAGTTTGGGACGATCCGATCCGCGGCGCGGGTGGGCGGTCGGGTGCGGGGGCGGAGGCCGGATGGGCGGCGCTCAACATCTCGGCGGACCCACGCGTCCTGTACACGAGGGAGGGGCAGCGGATGGACGAACCGGCTCGAGTGCCGGCGATGGAGGAGATAGAGTCGATATGCGAACGCGCGGAAGCCGCAGGGCGGCGTTGATGTCGGGGGTGTTGCCGTTGTTGTCGCTGTGGATCGCGGCTCCGGCGGCGGCGCAGGGGCGGGGTGCGGAGGTGCGCGGTCGGGTCGTGGCGCTGGACACGGGGCAGCCGCTGGGCGCGGCGAACGTGGTGCTGCGGGTGCCGGGTCGGGAGGGCGTGGTGGAGGCGGGCGCGACGGATGCGCTGGGCCGGTTCCAGCTGACGGGCATCCCCTCGGGTCGGTACACGCTCGAGGCGACGTACATCGGGTACGCGCCGCTGACGCGGGAGCTGGCGCTGGTCGCGGGTGCGTCGGTGGACGTGGGCACGCTGCGGCTGGCGGTCGAGGCGATTTCGCTGGACGAGGTGACGGTCGAGGCGGAGCGGCCGCCGGTGGTGTTCGCGCCGGACCGGGACATCTACGCGACGGAGTCGCTGCCGGGCTCGGACGGCGGCGTGGCGACGGAGCTGCTGTCGAGCATTCCGGACCTCGAGGTGGATTTCGACGGCGCGATCATGCTGCGGGGCAGCACGCCGCAGATCTACATCAACGGCCGGCCGGCGCCGATGGAGGGGGAGGCGCTGGCGGCGTTCCTGGAGCAGTTCCCGGCGGACCAGATCGAGCGGATCGAGGTGATCCCGAACCCGTCGGCGCGTTTCGATGCGGAGGGCTCGGGCGGGATCGTCAACATCGTGTTGCGGGAGGGCGTCGAGCTGGGGATGAACGGCAGCGTGTTCGCGAACGTGGACACGCGGGGCGCCGCGGGCGGCGGCGGCCGGGCGACGTGGCAGCGGGGGCCGCTGACGGTGCACGGCGGCGCGTTCGTGCGTCACTCGGACCGCGAGTCGACGGGGTGGGACCTGCGCGAGATCCTGCTCGACGACCCGCCGACGCTGCTGCGGCAGGACACGTGGTCGGAGAACGGCGGGCTGTCGGGGAGCGGCCGGTTGACCGCGGAGCTCCAGCTCGGCGAGCGGAGCGTGCTGCGCGCGGAAGGCCGGTTCTCGGACTTCGGCCGGGACTCCGAGCGTGCGACGACGACGACGCACATGGACCACCTCGAGCAGGTGACGCAGCGCTACACGCGCAGCGCGCGGTCGGAGTCGATCCGCCGGTCGATGGACGCGGCGCTGAGCTTCGAGCACGATTTCGGGTCGGAGCAGCACTCGCTCGAGATCGAGCTGGAGTTCGAGGGCGGCCGCGACGGCGAGGACGAGCGGGTCGAGACGGATTTCGAGGTCGTCGGCCCCGATGAAGGACCGGTCCCCGCCGACCTGACGCTCGACGACTCCGACGAGCGCGAGCGCGAGACGACGCTCGAGATCGACTACGTCCACCCGTGGGGCGAGCTGGGGCAGATCGAGGTCGGGTACCGCGGCAGGATCCAGACGCGCGACACCGACCGGCTGCTCGAGGAGCACGAGAACGGCGTGGACGGCCCCATCGTCGAGACGACGTCCCGGGACTTCACGTACGACGAGCTGAACCATTCCGCGTATCTGACGCTGGCGCGCAAGCTGGGCGACTTCGGCATCCAGGTCGGCACGCGGGTACAGCACTCGGGCACGCGCTTCGAGCTGCCGACGGGCGACGCGTTCGAGACGTCGGACGTCGACTTCTTCCCGAGCGCGAACGTGACGTACGAGTTCGGCGAAGGGCGCCGGATACGGCTGTCGTACTCGCGCAGGACTCGCCGGCCGCCGCCGTGGCGGCTGAACCCGATCGACCAGTCGACGGACCCGCTGGAGCGGGAGGTCGGCAACCCCGACCTCGAGCCGCAGTACACGCACTCGTTCGGGCTGGACGCGAGCGCGTCGATGCCGTGGGGCACGCTGCGGATCTCGCCGTACTTCCGGCGCGTGGCCAACGACTGGGCGCGGATCCAGCGGGTCGACGAGGACGGCGTGTCGACGACGACGTGGGAGAACGTCGCGTCGCAGGACATGTACGGCGCGTCGCTGACCGCGTCCGTCCGGCGCCCGGACGGCTGGGGCGGGTTCCTCAGCCTGAGCGCCCGCGGCGAGGACCGCGATGCCGGCGACAGGCTCGCGGACATCTCGGGGCGCTCGTTCTCCTGGTCGGTCCGCGGCAACATCTCCGGCCGGGTCGTGGGCGGGCTCGGCGTGCGCGCGACGCTGTCGTACCGGCCCGCGCGGGACGTGCCGCAGGGGCGCGTCGGCTCGCGCGTCGACAGCAGCATCGGCCTCCGGCAGCGGCTGCTCGACGGCCGGATGTCGCTCTCGCTCACCGCGAGAGACCCGTTCGACATCTCGCAGACGGAATTCACGAGCAGCGACCCGACGTTCATCCAGCGCGGCCAGAGCCACGTCAGCCGGCGGACCGTCGCGTTCAGCGTCTCCTACAGCTTCGGCGGCCCGGACCGAGACCGTGGCCCGGACGACCGCGGCGGGAGGCGGCGCGGCTGGCACCGGTGAGCGACGCGACGCCGATCGAGGTCTCGCAGACGCCGGAGATCGATGCGTCGGCGGAGCTCCGGCGCGCCGCCACGGCCGGCCCGGCGGCCGGCGGGACCCGTGCCGCGGTCGCCAGCTCCCCACGCTCCACCCGCCCCGCCACGTAGCTCGCCGGCAGGAGCGCATAGCCCGACCCCGCCCGCACCGCCTCGCACATGCTCTCCGGCGGCGCGACCTCCGCCACCACCTGCGAGCGCGCGCCGGCCTCGGCCAGCCCCGCGTCGGTGCCGGCCCGCAGGCGGTACCCCTCCGGCGGCACGATCAGCGGCATCCCCGCCAGCGCCGCCACCCCGACCGTTCACGCCGCCTCCACCACCTCCGCCGCACGTCAATCGCTTGTGGCACGCAAGGTGACCGGCCGGGACGGGACGGGACGGGCCGGCGGGAACGGGCCCGGACTCGGCGGAGATCGAACCATTCGAGGAGGGCGCGCATGCGGAATCGGAACGAGCGGCTGCGGCACGGTGCGGCGGGCGTAGCGGGCGTAGTGGGAGTGACGGGCGTGGCGGCGCTGGCGCTGGCGGGGCTCCGGGCGTGGGCGGCGTCGCCGGCCACGGTGACGCCGGCGACGGTGGAGTCGATTACGGCAACAGCGCCGGCGGCGTCGGCGGCATCGGCGGCATCGGCACCGGAGAGCGCCGTGGCGGACCCGTTGCGGCAGTACACGACGCACCTCGTGGCGACGCATTACCTGCGGGACGAGTCATACGAGACACATCACTACTTCAAGCCGTTGCGCGATGGCGTGCTTCAGGGCCTGGTCTTCCGGGGTACGGCGGAGGGCATGCCGCTGATCGAGGTCGAGTGGGCGATCTCGGAGGCGGTGTTCGGGCGGCTCCCGGACTGGCAGAAGGCGTTCTGGCACCCGCTGGCGCCGGCGGTGGATGCGGGACGGGTCCGGCTCCCGGACCTGTCGCCGGAGCAGGAGCGGGAGATGCTGGGGACGGTGCGCGGGTTGTACGCGCAGACGATCAACCTGGCCGGGCTGGACGGCGAGCTCCCGATCGGGTTGGAGGGGATCGCGCTGGCGACGCACATCACGCGGGCGGAGATGCTGCGGGCGATGGGTGCGTCGTCGGGCCGCTGAACGCGGGCGCGGCGGCGCGCGAGGCGTTCAGCGGCCTGGCGCCCAGCCGTTGTGGCGCACGGCGGATGGTTGTATGAATTGCGAAGGGCAGGTCGTGACGATGCCGCGTCAGCTCGGGGCCGAGGTGGTGAGCACGGACCTGATCGTGTACTACCGGGAGCTTGCGAACCGTGCGGTCCAGGCAGAGGGCTGACGGTCAGGCCGCGCCGCCCGCGGCGACGCGCGGCCGGGCCGCGTGACACGCGCGCCGGGCCCGCGACGGGCGCGCCCGCCGGGCGCGAAATCGCGCCGCAGGCTCATGACGGCCGCCGGCCGAGACGACGGGCGCGAAACCGCCGGCCTCCGCATCGTGACGTTCAACTTCCTGGCCGGCGGCAGTCGCAAGCGCGGCTGCCACTGGTCGCGGGTGGTCGAGGCGTTCTCGCCGAATGTCGTGCTCGCCCAGGAGTGCCGCCGACCGGAGGACTCGCCGGGCGAGGCGTTCCGCGCCGGCCCCGACGACGCGCTGCTCTGGGGCGCCGCCGGCGCGGGGCGCTGGGGGAGCGCCGTACTCGTCCGGTCCGGTCGGCTCCTGCCGATCCCCGTACCGGATTTCGACGGCTGGGTCGTGGGCGGCGAGCTGGCGGCGCGCCGGCGGGAGGCCGGCTCCGCCGACGTCGCTCGCGCCGGCGCGGGCGGCGCGGCGGGCTCGCCGGACGGAAGCACGCGCCCGGTCCGCGTCTTCAGCATTCACTGCCCCGCCGGCAAGCGCGGCTACGTCCGCACGCTGCACGAGATCCTCGACCGCTTGGTCCCGCTCGCCGCGGGGGCCGACGTCGTCCTGGGCGGCGACTTCAACGTCGCCGCCGGGTACCGCGGCCCGGACGAGCCGATCCGGATGTCGCGCGGCGAGCGGGAGCTGCTCGACCGGATCACCGGGGAGCTGGGGCTGATCCCGTGCTGGCAGACGGCGAACCCGGGCCAGACGCTCGCGCAGACGCTGCGCTGGACCGGCAACCGCGCCGCCCCCTACCACTGCGACGGCATCTTCGTCCCGGCGTCGTGGCGCAATCGCCTGGTCGAATGCACGGTGGCCGAGGGCCCGGAGTGGGAGCGACTGAGCGACCACAATCCCGTGGTCGCGACGTTCGCGGCGCCATCGTGAGCGCGTCCGCACCGGCGCGCAGGACCTCGATCGCGCGTCGCGGCCGCCTCGGGCGGCCGCAACCGCGCACGCGCGCCGGTCGTCAGAACGCTTCGCCCGCCGTGATGTAGAGCCCGGATGCGCCGCGCGCGTAGCCGAAGTCCAGCCGCAGGTTGAGCCGATTGCGGCCGCTTGCGCGGAGGCGGAGCCCCACGCCGGCGGCGAGGTGGAGCCGGTCGAACGAGAGGTCGGCGGGCGCTCCGGCGACCTGGCCCGCGCCGGCGAAGCCGGCTAAGCCGAAGCGCCACCAGAGGGGCATCCGGTACTCGACCTGGGTGGCCACGAGGTGCCGGTCGCGAAACCGGCCGTCCCGGAAGCCGCGCAGCAGACACGGCCCGCCGAGCTGTGCAAGGGCGTGGAATGGCGCGCCCTCGGTCGACGACCGGACGACACCCTGGAGCGCGAGCACGTGACCGGGTCGCGTCGGCACGTAGCGCCGCAGGTCGAGGTCGAGGCGGGTGAAGTCGTAGTCGCCGCCGAAGGCATCGTCGAACCGCTGGACGTGGAGCCGCGCGTAGGCGCCGCGGCCGGGCGCGATGATATCATCCCGGGTGTCGAACGTGAGCGCGAGCCCGGCGCCGGAGAGGATGCCGCCGCGACTCCCCAGGACCGCCCCGCCGGCCAGCAACCCGCCCTCCTCGACCTCGAGCATCTCCGAGCGCTCCAGCAGGTAGCTTACGCCGAGGTACAGCGGCGCCAGCACGCGCTTCTCGAACCCAAACTCGACGCTGGTCGCGCGGCTCGTGTACTCCTCGTCCACGTCGGTGTCGTTCCCGATGCCGAAGAAGCGGTTCGGGAACTTCTTGTGGCCGACGAGGCCGTAGATCCGGTAGGGTCCGGCGTGCACGTCGGTCCCGATAAGGGCCGCGACCTGCCGGTTCTGCGTGTAGATGAACTCCGCGCCGCTGACGGTCGGCCGCGTCTGGCCGCGCGGGCGGAACGTGTGCACGACCGCCGCACCCACGGCGAGCCTCGTCGCCGGGGTGTAGAACACGACGGGCAGCGGCAGCACAGCGGACGTTCCGCTGTCCGCCGGCGCGGGGGGTGCCGCGCGCTCCGCGGCCGGCGCGGACGGCGCGGGCGGGTGCGCGCCCGTCAGCGCACACGCCGCGGCGGCCCACGATGCCGCCGCCACGCACCCCATCACCGCGATCCGCCGCTTCACGCGTCCGCGCCTCGCCGGCTCCCCGCCGCGAGAACGATCCCCGATTTCCGCAACGCGCCGCCCCGGACCTTTCCCGTGCATCGCACCTCCCAATTCGAGCGGGCGCCCGCGCGGCGCGGCCTGCGCGCGATGTGCCCGTGTATCGCGCGGTCAAATCCATGTTGCCGCGCGCCCTGCCGCCGGCACGGCGTGCCCCGGCGTCTCACCGCCGCGCGATGGAGTACGACTACCGTACCGTGGGTGTGACACCGCCCTCCACCCTGCGGCGGCACGCGCGTCTCGGCGCCCTACGCCGCGACGTGGCCGGCGCCGGCCACGCCGTCCTTGCCCGCCATCGCCCGCGGACTTACCGTGGAGACGCCGGTCACGGCGGAATCAGCCGGCGGGGGCTCCTGTCGGCCGTTCCGTTGGTCCGGCAGCAGGGGTCGGCCGCCGGCGGCCGGGGCGCGCGGCTCCAGTGCCAGATGCCGGACGAGATCGCCGCCGAAGCCGGCCCCGTGCCCGGCTGGTGCTTCTTCGGCTTCTCGAACGACGTCACCGGCAAGCTGACGGACGAGATGCGGTCCTTCGAGTTCGGTTACGGCTTCGCGCCGACGCGGCTGTGGCAGCTCATCCCTCCGGCGGACACGCTGATCGTGCTGGAGTAGCGGCGGCGTGGACGGCGCCCGCGGCCCAAGCCGCCGCGCGCGGCGCGACGCTCGCCGCCTTGCTCGCCGGCGCCGCGCTCGTCCTCGGTGCCGCCGCCGCGCGCGGCCAGACCGTCCGCCTCGACCACGTCCCCATCGCCGTGCGCGACCTCGACGCGGCGGTCCGCACGTACCGCGACGAACTCGGCTTCAGCATCAAGCCGGGTCGCCCGCACGCCAACTCCATCCGCAACGCGCACATCAAGTTCGCCGACGGCTCGGCGCTGGAGCTCATCACGGCGTCCGAGCCTCGGGACGCGCTCGCCGCGCGCTACCTCGAGCTCCTCGCGGACCGGGAAGGCGGCGCGTTCCTGGCGCTCCATGCCGGGCCGATCGGACGGCTGGCGCGATCGCTCGCGGCGCTCGAGACGCCGTTCGATACGACCGTCGGCGCGTACTTCGAGTGGCTGACCTTTCCGCGAGACGCGCCGCTCGAGTACCTCTTCTTCATCGTGATCCACCGGCGCCCGCCCGATCTCCCCGAGCACCTCGCGCACGCGAACACGGCCCGGCGCCTGTACGCGGTCTGGATCGCCCGGGCGGAGCCGGAGGCCGAGCTGGAGCTGCTGGCGGCGCTCGACGCGCCGGCTCGGAACGCCCCCATCTCGCTGCCGGGCGCGGCGAGTGTGCGGGAGGTCCGCCTGGGCTCGGGGAGGCTCTACCTGCTGGAGCCCCACGCAACGGGCGATGGCGGCCGGCGGCACACGGGCGGGCGGCCGGATCCGGGCGGGCGATCGAACCCCGCCGCGCCCTCGAACGTCCGCGGACCGCGAGTCCTCGGCGTCGGCGGGCGGCCGGACGCAAGTGACCGCCCGGTCGTCGGTGCGACCGTGGAGGTCGGCGACGTGGATCGGGCGGCCGCCGCGCTCGGCCCCGCGGCACGGCGCTCCGCGATCCACGGCTCCGATTCGCGCGGCCGTTTCATCCGCATCCCGCCGGCGAGCGCACACGGCATGTGGCTGGAACTGCTGGAGCCGGCCGGTGGATGAGGTGCCGTCACGCTCCCGCCCGCCAGACGTTCCATACCTGGTGCCGCACCGGAAGAATCCTCCGGAGGAACCATGATCCATGTGCGCCGTTCGTCCAGTTCGGGTCGGCGATCGAAGCGCGGCGGATCGGTTCGATGCCGGGTGCGACCCCGTGCTCGGGCGGCCGATCCGGATCGACCTCGACGCCGATACCCGGATGGCGGACGACGAGGTGACGACCCACGTCGTGGCGCTGGAGATCACCGATGCGCGGCGGCGCTGCCCAGCAGCTCCACCAGCCGCCGGAGCCGGGGCCGGACCTCGGCGCCCGCACGAGTGACCAGGTACACCGGGTTATAGCACGGCTCGCCCGAGCCGGCGTACAACACCTCGACTTCCCCACGGGCACTCGCCTCCGCCGCCGCGTCCCGCGGCACTACCGACAGCCCGACCCCCCGCGCGACGAAGTCGAGCACCTCCTCCAGCTCCGTGAAGTGCGACCGGCTCGCCACCCGCGACGGCTGCGCACCGAAACTCGCCTCGAACCACCGGCCGAACACGTAGTCGCACTCCTCGTACGTCACGAACGGGGCAGCCTCCAGCGTCGCCAGCCGCTCCAATCCCTGCGCCCGCACCTCCGCGCACACGCCGGGGCTCCCCACCAGCACCAGCTCCTCGTCGTACACGGCTTCGTAGCACAGCGCACTCGTCACCCGCCGCTTGTAGACGAACGCCGCCTCGTACTCCCCCGCCTCCAGCCGGTCCAGCACGAGATCCGCCGCCTCGAACTGGAGCCGCACCTCCAACGGCGACGACGACTCCGACTCCGCCAGCAGCGCCCGGAGCGCCGGCATTAGCACGTACCGCCCGAAGCCGCTCGCCGATCCCAACCGCAACGGCTCGAGCCGCGCACCCGCCACGCACTCGCTGCGCACTTGCGCCAGCTCCGCCACCACCCGCTCCGCGAACGACCGGAACCGCTTCCCCTCCGCCGTCAGCACCACCCTCCGGCCGGTCCGCTCGAGGAGCCGCACGCCCAGCACCGCCTCGAGCCGCCGGACCTGGTACGAAACCGCCGGCTGCGAGATCCCCAGCCGTCGCGCCGCCGCCGTGAAGCCGCCCTCCTCGCAGACCGCGCGAAACACCTCGATGTACGGCAGCTCCGCACCCGGCCCGTTCGACCTTGTCATAGAAAACTTCGATCCGATTGATAAGTACACACACGCCCCATTATGAATACGCCACGAGGACCGGTCGACACAAGTGAACCTGCCACCTGGAGCCCGCGATGAACGATCACCGGATTCACCGCCCGCGCGCACGGCGACTGCTGTCGTATCTCCTGCCGGGCGTGCTCCTCATGGCCGAGAGCGTCGCCGCGCAGTCGGCAGGCGCCATGCTGTACACGTACCGTCCGCACCCGGGGGAGCGGGCCAGCTTCGACGAAGGGTACCGTATGCACCTGGAGTGGCATCGGACGCATGGGGATTCACTCCCGTGGTACGGCTGGGACGTGCTGGCCGGCCGGAGGAAGGGTCAGTTCGTGGACGGGACGTTCGGCATCGCGTTCGCGGCGCTGGACCGGCGGGTCGACCCGTCGGGCGATGCGGCGCATGCCGCGCTGGCGTTCGCGGACCACGCGGAGGCGACGGGCCAGTGGGCGTTGCGGCTGCGGCCGGAACTGAGCACCGCCCGTCCGCTGGAGGCGCGGAG
>DASVDG010000136.1:0-62625 GCA_036381255.1 Longimicrobiales bacterium
GCGCACCCGCCAGATTCCTCCGCTTCTCCGCGGGCGAGTAGAACGGGTCGAAGTTGTCGACCCCCACCACCCGCTCGCCCCGCGCAAGCAGCCGCTCGACCACGTGGCTGCCGATGAAGCCCGCCGCACCGGTGACGAGGACGCGAGAGACGGATCGCATGGCTCCTCTCCTTGGGCCGCTGTCGCGAGGGCGCCGTCGCCCCGGGCTCGGGGCAAGATCCCCGCCACCGCGGCGGCGGGTCGGGGCGGCGACGGGGGCGAGCGCAAGCGACGGAAGTTGCGTCGCTTACGCGGCCGCGCGCGAGCGGGGTGGAAGCCCGCGCGGGCATATGTGTTGCAAGGCACGCCCGTGACGACCACATGGTTGGAAGCGGTCTCCCGAGTTGCGTCCCGTCGTTCGGCGCCGGGGGCAGCCGCAACGGAGCCCGTCCCTGCGACCCGTGGGGGCGGGCTTCGTTCATCGCATTGACCGTGGACGGGGCGCGCCGACCAGGGCGCGCCCCGCTATGAGCGGCGGTTGGATATGCCCGTGAAGATGACGACACCCGAGCCCCCATTGCGTCCGCGTGCGGCCCGCGAGCGGGAGGCGACCTCGACGCGATCGGCGCCGCCGGGCGCGGACGACGATCCGGCGGTCGCGCTGCCGATCCCGCCGGAGGTGAAGTCGAGGTTCCGGGTCCTGATCGTGGACCCCGACCCCGCGCAATGCGAGGCGTGCGCGCGGGTGCTGGAGGCGGACGGCTACCGGGTCAGCACGTGCAGCCGCGGCCCGGAAGCGGAGGCGCACCTCCGACGAAGCGCGCTGGACATCGTGCTGCTGGACCTCCAGATCCAGCAGGCCGCGGGCCTCGAGCTGCTCCGCGAGTGCCTGCGTGCCAACCCGGACGCGGCGGTGATCACCACGTCGGGCGTGCCCTCGGTTCACACGAGCATGGAAGCGCTGCGGGCCGGCGCGTGGGAGTATCTGCCGAAGCCGTTCTCGGCCGTCCACCTCCAGCTCCTGATCGAGCAGGCGACGTACCGGCTGTTACAGAAGCGACGGGCGACGAACGCACGCGCCGAGCTGGAGACCCGGCACAGCCACAGCTCGAAGATGACGCTGCTCGGCGTCTCGCCCGCGTTCGCCGCCGTGGTGGAGCTCGCCCGCAAGGTCGCGCCGACGGACGCCTCGGTGTTCATCAGCGGCGAGAGCGGCACGGGCAAGGAGATGATCGCGCAGTTCATCCACAAGCACAGCAAGCGCGCGCGCAAGCCGTTCGTCGCCGTCAACTGCGCCGCGCTGCCCGAATCGCTCCTCGAATCCGAGATGTTCGGCTATCGCAAGGGCGCGTTCACCGGCGCCGTCCACGACAAGCCCGGACTGCTCGAGGCCGCGCACGGCGGCACGCTCTTCCTGGACGAACTCTCGGAGATGGCCCCGTCGCTCCAGGCCAAGCTGCTGCGGGTGATCCAGGACGGCGTGGTCCGCCGCGTCGGCAGCGCGAAGACCGACACCATCGTCGACGCACGCTTCATCTCGGCCACGAATCGGGACCCGCTCGCGGCCATCGCCGACGGCGCCCTTCGCAGCGACCTGTACTACCGGCTGCGCGTCGTGCCGATCCGGGTCCCTCCGCTGAGGGAGCGACCGGAGGACATCCCGGTGCTCGCCCGGCACTTCCTGCTGTGCAATTGGACTCGCCACCGCGGGCCGGGCGCGCCGCCGCCCGTGCTGACGGACGACGCGATGCGCGCGCTCCAGTCGAGGCCGTGGCCCGGCAACGTCCGGGAGCTACAGAACGTCATCGAGCACGCCGCCGTTCTGGTCGAACCCGGGTCCCGCATCCTACCCGAGCAGCTCCCCTCGCTCGACGACGCCGGCCAGGGCGCGGAATTCACATTCGCCTCCGCCCTCGCCGCGTTCGCCGGCCAGGAGTACCACACCGCACGAAACCGGGTCATCGCCCACTTCGAGCGCGGCTACCTGCAATGGCTGGTCCGGGAGGCCGACGGCAACATGTCCGAGGCGGCGCGCATCGCGGGCGTCGACCGGACGACCCTGTACCGCCTGATGGAGAAGCACGAGCTCGACCGCGGGCGGCTCTCGCGCGGGAACCGCGCGGCCTGACCGGTGCCCGCGCCGGCGCGGCCGGGAGCGGCCGCGCCCGATCCGCCGGCGTGCGGCACGCTCCCCACACCCGTGTAACGTCGCGGCACCAGCGGGCCCGCAGCGGCCTCTCACCGACGCCGCAACGCAATGTGCTATCACCACTTCCACACTTCCAGCGAAATCCGTCCGGCGAACGGGGCTTGCATTTCCGGGAGGATGGGCGGCCGGGAGCCGATGCGACCACCGGGAGCCGGAGCGGAGCATGGAAGAGCGGCCTCTACGACGACCGCGAATTCAGGAGCAGGCTGCAACCCCGTCGACCCCGTTCGAGATCGGCTTGGAGAACGCGCGGCGGAGCGTGTGGGAGCGCTCGTGGCTGGCGCGGTCGACGGCGTTGCAGGACCTGCTGTGCCGGGTACTGAGCGTCGGGGTCGCACTTCTGGCGATCGTCGCCTGCGCGCCGCTGCTGATCGGGATCGCGATCCTGGTGCGGCTGACGTCTGAGGGACCGATCGTGTACTCGCAGATCCGGGTGGGTGTGAACCGGCGCCGGCGGCCGTCCGCGTCGAGCACGGGGCGGCGCCGGGTGGACCACGGCGGCAAGCTGTTCCGGATCTACAAATTCCGGACGATGTACGTGGGCTCGGACCACGGGGTGGAGACGTGGGCAAAGCCGGACGACCCGCGGGTGACGCCGGTGGGGCGGTGGCTGCGGAGGACGCGGCTGGACGAGCTGCCGCAGCTGTTCAACGTGCTGAAGGGCGACATGAACATCGTCGGCCCGCGTCCGGAGCAGCCGGGGATCTTCGGCGTCCTGCGCGACCGGATCGAGCGGTACGGGGACCGGCAGCGGGTGCTCCCCGGGATGACGGGGTTGGCGCAGATCCATCAGAGCTACGACGTCGATCTGGAGAACGTCCGGCAGAAGCTGAAGTACGACCTGGAGTACATCGAGCGGCGCACGGTTCTCGAGGACATCCGGATCATGCTGGGGACGATCCCGGTCGTCTTCCTGCGGCGCGGCGGGTGGTAGGCGTGCGGGGGATCACGGCGCCGACTCCTCCGCCGGCGCCCGCCGGGTCGGCTCCCAGGCGGGCTCGAGCCGGCGCCGGAACACGCGGATCCATGCGTGCAGCGCCGCGATGTTGGCCATGGCGGCGAACATCGGGATGGCGAGCGGCCGCGGCACGCCGTGCCGCTCCGGCCATGCCCAGCCCGCGGCGGCGGCGGCGCCGGCGAGGCCTGCGGCGGCGAGGATGCCGCGGCCGGCGGCGGAGACCGGGGCGAGCGGGATCAGCGCGGCGATCGCGGCGGCGGCGGCCCAGGGCACGAGCCAGCGGCAGAGCTTGTGGCTGGCGAGCATCCATGCGAACGCGCCGTAGCGGAAGGGGTCGAGGAGCGCGCGCCGGAATCGGAGCGTCTCGATCCCCTGCGCCATCGTGCGGACTTTGCGCCGGTACTCGCGTCGGCGCGACGGCGTGCGGGGAACGAAGCAGATGGCGTCGTCGACGGAAACGGCGCGCAGCCCGCGCTCCCTCGCGAGGAGGACGGAGGCGAAGTCGCGACTCGCCGCGTCGGGGAGCGGGGTGGCGTGGAGCTCGGCGCGGACGGCGTACAGGCAACCGGACGCGCCGACGATCCCGCCGACGCGGCTCTCGAGGCCGCGGACCCACATCTCGTAGCCGACGTAGCGCGACTCGCCGGAATCTTCGTGCTCGGCGCCGGCGCCGACGCTGATGTCGCGGCCGGACGCGACGCCGATGGTCGGATCGACGAATCGGGCGACGAGGCGCTTGACGGCGTCGCGGCGGACGCGAACGGACGCGTCCGTGTTGATGATGATGTCGCCGTGGAGGCGGTCGAGCGCCGCGTTCTCCGCGCCGGTCTTTCCGCGCCGCTCGGCGAGGCGGAGCAGCTCGACGCCGCGGTCGGCGTACGCGGCGACGATCTCGTCGGTCCCGTCGGTCGACGCGTCGGAGACGATGAGGATCTGCCGCCGGTCCGGCGGATAGTCGATCGCGAGGAGGCTCTCGAGGGTGTCGCGGATCTGGGCGGCCTCGTTGAACACCGGCACCGTGATGCTGATCCGCGGCCAGTCGGGGGGTGGGTCCGGCGGTGCGGGGCGCGCGGCGGCCCGGGCGCGGAGCCACAGCAGCAGCGGATAGCCGAGATAGGTGTAGACCCCGAGCGACGCCGCGCCGCCGAGGACGATCCACGCGCCGGTCACGGCGCCTCCCTTCCCGGCGCGGGCCGCCGCAGGCTGCGGTAGAGCGCTTCGTAGCGTTCGAGCCACGGTCCGAGGGCGAACTCGTGGTCGAGGCGGCGGCGGGCGGCGCGAGCGCGTGCGGCGGCGGTCTCCGGCGTCCGGGCCACGGCGCGGATCGCGTCGGCGAGGCGGAGGGGGTCGTCGGGCGGCACGAGGGCCGCTTCGCCGTGCGAGAGGACCTCGGGCACGCCGCCGACGCGGGTGGCGACGACGGGGACGCCGGCGGCGATGGCCTCGAAGAGCGCGATCGGCGTCCCTTCGGCGCGCGAGCTGAGGACGAAGACGTCGAACGCCGGGAGCACGCGCGCGGCGTCGTCGATGGTGCCGTGCCAGCGGACGCGATCGTGGAGCGCGAGGCGGGCCGTGTGGTCCTCGAGGCGTCGGCGTTCGGGGCCGTCGCCGAGGAACGATGCCGTGAGCGGGAGGTCGGCCAGGCGGGCGAGGGCGTCCACGAGGACGTCGGGCCCCTTCTCCCGGCTGAGCCGACCCACCCAACCGACGTGGAACCGGTCGGGCGGCAGGTCGAGCGCGAGGCGCGCGGCCTCGCGCTGGAGCGGCGACGTCGCGGGCGCCCAGGCGTTGCGGAGCGCGATCACGCGGTCCGCCGGCGCGCCCTCGCGGACGAGCCGTTCCGCCATGGCCGCGGACACGGCGACGACGGCGTCGAAACGCCGGATCGCGCGGCGCTGGAGCCACTCGTTGAGCCGGTTGCGCCAGCCGCCGCCGGTGAAGCCGTGCACGGTGGTCACGACCGGGATGCCGAGCCGGCGCGCGACGCCGGCATCGACCAGGTCGGGGCGGTAGCCGTGGGTGTGGACGACGTCGGGGCGGAGCGCGTGGCACAGCGCGGCGAAGCGGCGGCGCTCCGCGCGGTACCCGCGGGGCGGCACGATCACGGGGCTCACCCGGACGTTCGCGTCGCGGAGCCGGATCAGCAGCGGGTGGTCCGAGCGGTCGGCGTGCATGACGGCGGCGACGTGGACGTCGTGCCCGCGCGCGCTGTGTCCCGCGGCGAGCGCGTGGACGACGCGCATGAGCCCGCCGATCTCGCCGAGGTCGAGGACGTGCAGGATCGTCACGGCGCGTGCTCCCGGTAGAGCCGCTCGTAGGCGCGTGCCGTGGCCTCGATGCTGAAGTGTCGTTCGACGCGTCGGCGCGCGACGCGACCGTCCCGCCGCGCCCGATCGGGGTCCGCGAGGACCGCGGCCCAGGCGGCGGCCAGCGCGGCGGGGTCGTCGGGGGGGACGAGGCCGTCGCGCAGCTCGTCGCCGAGGACGGCGGCGTTGCCGCCGACGTCGGTCACGACGGGCCGGATCCCCGCGCTCATCGCCTCGAGCAGGCTGATCGAGGTCCCTTCGTTGCGCGAGCCGAGCGTGAAGACGTCGAAGCCGGGGAGGAGCGCTTCCGCATCGTCGCGCCAGCCGAGCAGGCGCACGGCGCGGCCGATGGCGTGGCGCGCGATGCGGCGTTCCAGGTCGGCGCGCTCTGTGCCATCGCCGGCGATCACGAGCGCGGGCGCCGGCCGCGGTCCGTGCCAGCTCGCGTACAGCCGGGCGAACGCCTCGACCACGACGTCGTACCCCTTGTCGCGCTCGAGCCGACCGATGCTGCCGACGATCGGCGTGTCGGGCGGCAGTCCGAGGCCGGCGCGGAGGCCGGCGTCGTCCGGGCGCGGGCGGAACCGGCCGGTGTCGACGCCGTTCAGGATGACGCGGATCGGCACGCCGCCCGCGACGATGCCGCGCCGCAGCACGTGCGCGAGCGCCTCCGAGACCGCGACGACGACGTCGGTGCGCCGGGAGGCGAGCCCGTCGAAGAGCCGGTTGCGCCACGGGTCCGGGTCGGCCCGGCCGTGGTCGGTGTGCACGACGAACCGTACGCCGGCCTGGCGGGCGGCCAGCGACGTCTTGTACCAGACGCCGCTGTGCGAGTGGACGACATCGGGTCGGATACGACGGATCCGTTCGGTCAGCGTGCGCGGCCAGAGGATCGAGTACCGCGGCTGCGGGCCGAGCAGGTGGACCGTCGCGCATCGGTCCAGCCCTTCGGCGAAATGCCCCAGAGCGTCGAGGCAGAGGACGTGGACGTCGAAGCGGTCGCCGTCGATGCACCGGACCAGGTCGGCGAGCAGGCGCTCCATCCCCCCGTAGTTGAGGTTCTGGACCACGTGCAGCAGCCGCGTCCGCCGGCTCACGGCCTCACCCCCGTGGCCGCCGGCCGGCGCCCATCGACGACGCCTTCGATCGCGTCGAGCAGGCGGCGGGCGTCGTGGGCCCAGTGGTACCGGCGCTCGACGGCGGCGCGGCCGGCGGCGGCGCAGCGGCGCCGGTGCGCGGGGTCGCCCAGCCGGATCAGCGCGGCCGCGAGCGCGTCCGGATCTTGCGCGCGCGCGACCTCGCCGCAGCGGGTCTCGCGGACGATCCGGCGCACCGGCGCCATGTCCGTCGCGGCCACGGCGAGGCCAGCGGCCATGTAGTCGAAGAGCTTGTTCGGGATGGTCGTGTCCCAGCTCTCGTCCGCGATGTAGGGGATCGCGCCGACGTCGAAGGTGGGGAGGAGCGCCGTCGCATCGGAGACCCAGCCCGGGAACGCGACGTCGTCTTCGACGCCGAGGCGCCGGGCGAGCCGTTCGAGGCGCGGCCGATCGACGCCGCGACCGATGAGCGTGGCGTGGACGCGCACGCCGCGGCGCCGGCAGCGCGCCACCGCCTCGATGAGCGTGTCGAGTCCGCGAGGCGGCTCGATGTTGCCGAGGTAGACGACGCGGAGGCCGTCCTCCGCGCCCCGGGCGGGCGGCGGCGAAGGCGCGATCGCGGGCCGGCCCAGCGGCGGCGTGTTCGAGACGATCGTGATCCGCTCCGCCGGGACGCCGAGCCCGATCAGCCGGTCCCGGGACTCCTCGACGACGGCGAGGACGTGGTCCACCCGGTGCACGCACCACCGCTCGACCGCCGCCACGATCGCGGGGTTGCGCACGAGCCAGTCGGCTGGACGCTGATAGCCGGTCCGCCAGATCGCACGGATCATGGCGGGATAGTTCTCGGCCATGTCCAGCACGATGGGCACGCCGAGCCGCCGCGCGGCCCAGATGGCCGTCGGCGCGAGCGGGAGGTCCCGGCACAGGATCAGCTCCGCGCCCGTGCGGCGCGCCGTACGCAGCACGAGGCGCGCCCAGCGGGGGTTGAAGAACGCCGGGAACATGCTCGCGGCGTTCGCCGCACCGCCGAGCCGCGGCGCGAGCGGCGCCAACCGGTGCACCCGACATTCCGGGAGCTGCTCCTCGACGGCGCGCCGGTCCCGGTTCCGCGCCACGACGTGGACCTCGTGCCCCGCGTCGGTCAGCGTGCGGGCGACCTTCTCGACGCGGACATCCCACGGGTACTCCGCATCCCAGATCTTGCAGACGATCATGGACCGCACCCCGTTCCGAGAACGCTGCACGCGACGGCAGGAACGGTTCCGGGCCGCGCCGGCGTCCGTGGCCGCCGACGACGGGGCGCGGCCCCGTCATCCCGGCCGCCGCACGGCGTCCGGCCCGCTCCGCCGCTCCGCGCTCGAGGGCGTGCAAGGCACGGACTCCGGCCGCGCGATTCCATATGCTTATCGCTCCACCTGTTACGCGGTTCCAGGACGGGCGATGATGGTACGCGTGCATGCGGCTGTTGCCCGGTCGCCACAGCGGGTCGCCGGGCAGGCGGCGGCCCGCGGGGCGGTCCGGCGGCGCCGCGGGGTGGTGCGGGTCTTGAACGCGGTCCGGAGCGCGCCCGCTCGAACCCGGCGGGTGCGGCCGGAGCGGCGACTGTCCCGGGCGCCGCCGGGAGGAGGGCGAATGGTGCGCGACAACGCGTTCGAGGCGCTCAAGCGACGAATCTCCGCGGGCGTGATCGTGTGCTATCACGGCGTCGCGCTGCGCGCTCCGCCGCGATCGATCCACGTCGCGCCGGCGGAGCTCACGCGCGCGGTGGCCGTGCTCGGGCGGGTGGCCACGCTCGTCCCGCTGCGCGAGATCGTGGACCGCGCGCGCGCGGGCCGGAGCACGGCCGGGCTGGCGGCGATCACGTTCGACGACGCGTACGCGTCGCTGCTCGGCGCGGCGCGGGAGCTCATCGAGCGCGAGTCGGTGCCGGTCACGCTGTTCGTGGTCTCGGAGGCGGCGCGGGTCGGCGCGACGTTCTGGTGGGACGCCCTGGAGCGGCTCGCGCACCGGCTCGGGGCCGCGGAACGGCGCCGCCTGCTCGAGCGGCTGGGCGTCCCCGCGGCGTACCGGGCGGAGGGTGGGGGCGCGGCGGTGTTCGCGCGACTGCGTGCCTGGATCCTGCGCGACCACGCCGGGCGCGTGCCGCCGGGCTTCGCCGAAGCCGTTTCCGCCTACGACGTCGGGGACGGCGCGCCGGCTCCCGATCGCGCGATGACGTACGACGAGCTCGAGCGCTTCGCGGCGTTGCCGACGGTGGACCTCGGGGTGCACACGGCGACCCACCCCGTCCTGCCGCTCCTGCCGGACGACGAGGTGCGGCGCGAAATTCGACGGTGCCACGAAGCGCTGTGCGAGCGCTGGCCCCGGGCGCTCCCGGTCCTCGCCGTGCCGTTCGGCCTGGCCGACGCGCGCGTCATCCGGCTCGCGCGGGAGGCGGGGATGGCGACATCGCTGACGCTGAGCGACAACACGCTCGCGGCGGCCGCGCCGGGGAGCGGTCTGCCCCGGCTGGGCATGACACGCGGCGATCCGGTTTGGAAGCTGCCGCTGCGCGTCGCGGGCGTGGTCGAGCGGGTGCGGGGGTGGCGGACCGGGCGCATGGACGCCGCGCCGGCGCTCCCCGAATGAGCCGGGTCACGGTTCCGCCGGCCGTCCCCGCGGCCGGGATCGACCGCCTGGGCGCCCGTGCGGCGCGCATCGGGTACATGGGCGTCATCCTGCTGGCCACGCTCTCCCGCCTGGACCCCGAGATCGGCGCGGGCGAGATCCTGCACCGGCTGCTGCGTGCGGCGGATCCCGCGCTCGGCGCGCGCGACGCGGTGGACGCCGTACGCAACGTGGTCCTGTTCGCCGGGTGGGGGGCGGTCTGGCAGGTCACGGCCCGGGGCGGGCGCGAGGGGCGCGCGGTGCTGGGCGCGACGCTCACGGGCGCGCTGCTCAGCGCCGGGATCGAGGCCGCGCAGCTCACTTCGCCGGTCCGGACGGCGAGCCTGCTGGACCTGGCGTCCAACACGGTGGGCGCGCTTGCAGGCGCGGCGCTCTCGGCGGGGCTGGCGCTGGCGCTGCGCGAGGTGCACGCGAAACCGTCGTTCGTGGGTATGCCGGCGTTCGTCTTCGCGGTCGCGTACGTGGGCGCTCTGCTTGCCGAGGCGGTGGCGCCGCAGCTCCGCCGGGAGCCGCTCCCCGGCGCGGCGGGCGGGCCGGTCGCGCGGCTGGGCACGGCGCTCACCGCACTGGACGCGGGAACGCTGCTCGAACTCCCGCTCCAGGATCTGATCCTCTTCCTGCCCGCCGGCGCGTTCGGCGTGTTGATGCTGATCGAGTTCGGCTGGCCCGCCGTTCGCGCCGCGCGGTGGTCGGCCGCCGCGGGCGTGGCGGTCGCGCTGGCGGGCGAGCTCGGCCACGCGGCGCTCGGCCACGCGATCGGGCTCGGCGCGATCGTGGCGCACGGCGCGGGCGTTTCCCTCGGCGCCTGGGGCGCGCGCCGGTGGGTCGCGCCGCTCTCGCGCCGGCTCCGCGGACGCGCCCGCCCCCGTGCGCTGCTGACGACGTACGCGCTGTTGCTGGCCGCGTGGAGCTGGCGGCCGTTGCGTCTGGAAACCGATCTCACCGCGCTCCGGCTCCAGCTCGCGGCCGACCACTTCATCCCGCTGCGCGCGCTCGGGGCGCGGGTCGACCTGTTCAGCGCCGCGGACGTCGTGATCCAGTTCCTGCTGTTCCTGCCGCTGGGCGTGCTCCTGGCGGCGTGGCCGCTGCAACGCCGCGGCCGGCTCGGCGGGCCGTTGCCGGCGCTCTACCTGGCGGCGCTGCTCGAGTGCTCGCAGATCCTGATCGCGGGGCGGTTCTTCGACATCACCGACCTGCTGGTGCAGGCGGCGGGGGCGGTGATGGGGTGGGCGGTCGCGGCGCGCGCCGGCATCGCGCCACACGGAGAGGTGCTGCCGCGGGGGACCGGCGGGTGAGCCGGCGCGCCCGGTCAGCGCCGACGGAGCCAGTCGGCCGTTTCCTGGAGGAACGGCGCCGGGTCGCGCAGGCGGAGCGTGCACTCCCGGTCGCCGGGGCGCCAGATGCGAAGGAACTCGAACATCGCGGCCCAGCGGGACGGCGCGTCCGGCGGGAGCGCGAGCTCCGCCGGAGACCGGCGCAACCGGGCGAGCAGGTGGTCGACGTCGCCCCACCACCAGCGCAACCGGTTGCCGGGGCGGTAGACCGGCGGCGGGCCCGTCGAGAGGCCCGCGGCGGCGCGGACCAGGAGTGCCGGGAAGTCGACGCCGGCGTCGATGGCGAGCTGGAGCGATCCCCAGAAGCGCGGGTTGACCTCCATGAGGTGCGGCAGGCCGGTCTCGGCGTCGAGCTTGTACTCGACCATGGCGACGCCGGACCAGCCGAAGCGGTCGAGCAGCGCCCGGGACGACGCGACGAGCCCCCAGGGCGGCGCCACGCTCTCGCAGTACACGCTGACGCCGCCGGCCGGCGGCTTCTCGCGGATGCGCCGGTGCGCGAAGACGGCCCTGAGCCGCCCCTCCCACACCAGCAGGAACACGCCGACGCCGGGGCCGTGAACGCGCCGCTGGACCAGGAGCGGGAACGCGGCCGGCGGGAAGCGCCGGAGCTGCTCGGCCAGCTCTGCCGCATCGGCGGCGTGGCGCACTTCGAGCTTCTGCCGGCGTCCGCCGGATGTGGCCACGGATCGGTGCGGCTTGAGCACGACCGGGAAGCGGATGCCGTTCACGGCGTCGGCGATGTCGTCCGGGCGGGCGAGGATCCGCTGGTCGGGGACCGCGAGGCCCATGGACGCGGCCGTCGCGAGGACGCGTCGCTTGTCGGAGAGCGCGCGGAACGCGTCCAGCTCCGGGAACGGGATGCGGGCGTCGCCCAGCCGGTGGCGCGCCGCGAGCAGCGCGAGCAGCGACGGCTCGGCCACGGGGAGGACGACGTCGATCCCCCACGACCGGACGCGTCGTTCGACTTCGGCGACGAAGTCGTCCGGCGCCGTCAGGGGGTCGGGTGCCGCGGCCGCGGCCCGCGCGTACCGCGACGCGGCCGCCAGGCAGTGCCGGCGGCCGGCCACGACGTGGAGCCGGTGGCCGGCCCGTCCGAGGGAGCGGACGACGGCGAGCGTCGCGCGCTGATCGCCGTCGGTGACGAGGATGGCGCTCATCGGCGGCGCGGCCGCGGCGTGCAGGTCGAGGCGAGCGCGACCACCAGGGCGAGGGTCGAGTACAGCAGCACGCCGTAGGCCTGAGACAGGAAGAAGCCGTTGGCGCAGTAGGCGATCAGCACGCCGGTCAACGCCTGGCCCATGGCCGCGTGCGCCGACGTGTCGGGCGGGCCGCGCGAGCCGAAACCGATGCGGAACGAGGTGCGAAGCGCGACGCCGAGCAGGGCGAGGAAGAGGAGCAGCCCGGTGACGCCGGCTTCGGCGCCGATCTGCACGAACGCGTTGTGTGCGGCGGCCCAGCGCCAGCCCAGCCCGTACCGCTGCCGTTCCGCCTGCGGTGCGAGGAGTCCATCGGCCACGGGGAACACGCCGACGCCCACGCCGAGGAACGGGCGGTCGAGCATGTAGCCGATGCCGCGTTTCCAGATCTCCATGCGCCCGTCCGGCGCGTTGCCCACCCAGTTGTAGTCCTGCATGGGCTGGAGCAGGCTGCGCATCTGCGCCCAGAAGGCGTCGCCTCCGGCCAGGGCGATGGCGGCCGCCGCCCCCAGCACCGCGGCGACGCGCCGGCCGGCCGACACGGCGCGGAAGCCCAGGAGCAGGTACACGGCGAGCACGCCGAAGCCGACGAACGCGGCCCGGGACCCGCTCCTCACCATCCCGAGGGTGAACAGGCCGATCGCGAGCGCGGCGCCGAGCCGGGCCCGCGCGCTCCGGCCGGCGGCCAGGAAGTACGCGGCGAGCGGGACGGTGCAGACCATCAGCATGCCGAAGTCGTTGGCGTCGTAGTACAGGAGATCGGACAGCCGATCGCCCGCCATGCCACTCGACGCGCGGAGCGCGAAGGCCGCGTAGAGTGCGCCGCCGAACACCTGGACGCCGGCGAGGCGCCGGAGGTCGGCGAAGGACCGGACGCTCGCGGCGGCGATCGTCGCCAGGAGCAAGGTCTTGACGTGGTCTCGTTGGAGGAAGTTGTAGCTGCCTTCCGCGTATACGCTCCCGGGCACGGTCGCGACGAGCAGGACGGTCAGCGCGGCGACGAGCCACGTGACCGGGTGCGGCAGCCGTCGCAGCCCCCTGCGCGGGTCGCTGTCGAGGAGGAGGAGGCCGCCCGCGCCGAGGAACGAGAGCGTCGGGAGCTGGAGCGTGCCCAGGACCGGCCAGATCTCCTGGACGCGCCAGAGCGAGGTGAGCAGCATGCCGGCCACGAAGATCTGGAGCGGATCCCACCCATCGGCGGCGGCGGCACGTGTCTTCGTCGCGGCGGCCCTGGCGGCGGGGCGGCGGACGGCCGGCACCATCGCGGCGGCGTCGGCCGCGACCGCGGGAGGCGCAGGGGGACCGCGCCGGCGTACGCCCGCGCGGCTCCCGCTCATCGGACGGCCATCCCGGCGGCCGTCGGATCGTGCCCGCACCAGTGCAGCTCGACGCGGTAGATCCGATAGTCGAGGCGCGGCCGCGCCGTCTGGAGGACGCTGTGGCAGTGCGCCCGGGTCCAGGCCTCGATCGCCTCGCTCGCCAGCACCATCCCCTCGCGGCGGTAGAACCCGATGAGCCAGAAGCCGCCGGACTCCCGCAGCGCGTCGGCCAGGCGCGCAGAGTCACGCCGGAGCTCGATGAACGGCAGGCCGGGGGCGTAAAACCGCTGGAGCTCGAGGGCCGAGCCGTAGACCGGCGCGTCGTGGCCACGCGCCCGCTCCGCCTCGATGTAGGCGTACGCCGGGCGCGCATCGTGGCGGGTGCCGTCGGAGAGGTGCGAGATCGTGCCCGGCAGCACGCCCGTCGCCAGCACGGCGACGGCCGCGCCAGGCACGATCCGCGCGTCCGCCCCCTCCAGCGCCGCGCCCAGGCGCTGCACCGCGCCCCCGATCGTGACGAACGCGAGCGGCAGCATGGAGAGGCCGTAGTCGGTGTACACGGACGTCACGAGGGACGCGAGCAGGAGGATCGTAGTGCACGTCGCGCCGCCGAGCAGCGCCGCGGCCGCCCACCGCCGATCGGCGGGCCGCGTGGCCGCGAGCCACGCGCCGGAAGCGATAGCCGCGGCCGCGACGACCGGACCGACCCACTGCGCCATGGCCGGCGCCAGGCGCAGCGTGACGAGGAGGCCGCGGCTGTAGCCGTTGCGGAACACGACGAGGTTGCCGGTCGCGGCGAGGGCGCCGAAGCCGGCGACGCCGATCGCGGCGAGCGGACCCCAGAGCAGGCGCCACGCCCGCCGGGATGGCGCGTGCCATTCCACCGCGCCGGAGCGCCGGACCCGGTGCAGCCCGAGGACGAACCCGATCAGTGGAAACGCGAACGTCGGGTGGGACAGCACGCCGAGGATGATGATGGCGAGCGCGGCGAGGTACGGTCGCGGCCGGTCGGCATCGATGGCCCGGGGGAGCAGCCCGTAGAGGATGACCGCGAGCAGGTAGACCAGCGACCAGTAGCGCGCGAACTGGCTGGCGTAGATGTGCCAGGGCGAGATCGCGACGAGGAACGCGGCGACCAGCCCGGCGGTGATGCCGAACGTCCTGCGGCCGAGCGCCCAGGTGGCCCACACGCCGGCGAGCCCGAACGCGAGCGCAGGGAGCCGCAGGTAGAACTCGCTGTGCGGCAGCAGCTCGAGGAGAGCGCGCTGGATCAGGAAATAGAACGGCCGCGCGTTGAGGCGGTCGAGCTCGTAGGATCGGAAGTAGGTGAACACCTCATCCTGCTCGAGCGGCCAGTCCGCGAGTCCGTACAGCCGCAGGGCCACCGCCACGGCGAACGTCGTGCAGAGCACGGCGAGCTGCACGCGGGTCAGCGCGGCGGGCGGTCCGGCGGCGGCGAGTCCCGCGAGCCGGAGCGTCCAGGAGCTGCGGCGCGCGGGGCTCAGAGGAATGGCGGTACTCTCGCGGTCCACGGTCGTGCTCCGGGCGCGGTCTCGAAGAGCGGCGGCGGCCGTGTCGCGCCGCGCCGGCTGCGGTCCGGCCGTCCGTGGGGCGGCCGACCCGACCGGGGAGGGCGCCGGCCAACGAGCAGGAGCGGCAAGGCGCGGGCCAGGCGGCGGCGGCGCGGTGGCGCGATTGTTCCAGCAATCAGGCGGCGATTCCGTCCCGGCCGACGCCGGGACCCTCCGCCCGATCCGGAGATGTCGATGGGCCGAATCCGCCTGTTCCTCGGCGCGCTGGTCCTGACCCTCCTCGCCGCACCGCCGCGCTGGGCGAACCTGGACGCCCTCGGCTTCTACGCCGACGAGGAGACGACCGCCTTCCCCGCCCGCGCCCTCGCCCGCGGCGGCAGCATGACCATGCCGTCCGGGATGCCGTACCTCAGGGCCGTGCCGCTGACGTGGCTGAACGCCGCCTCCGCCCGGGCGTTCGGCCTGGACGCGGAGGTCTCGTACCGCGTGCCCGTGGCGCTGATCGGGACGTTGACGGTGCCGCTGCTGTTCCTGGCCGGCGCGCGCATGGTCGGCCCGGGCGCCGCGTTCATCGCGGCGCTGCTGCTGGCCGGCTCGGAGTGGCACATCGTCTTTTCGCGACAGGCCCGCATGTACGCGCCGATGATGGCGTTCGTCATTGCGGCCGCGGCCGCGATCGGGGCGTGGGCGGAGCGAGGCCGCCGTCGCGAGCTGCTCGTCGCGCTCGCGCTCGTCGCGGTCGCGATCTCGCTCCACGCACTGGCGGCGCTGGTCCTCGTCTTCGCGCTCGTGCCGCTGGCGCTCGTGGAGACGACGCGGCCGCGCCCCGCGTCGCTCGCGGTGTTCTCCGGCCTCGGCGCCGCCGCGACGTTCGCGTACCTGCACTGGATCCAGACGGCGGGCTTCGAGAGCGGGCCGTTCGGCAACGCCGTGCCGGCCCCGGCCGCCCCCGCCGCCCCGGCCGCGGACGGCTGGCGCGCAGCGGCGGCGACGGTCGCGCCGTGGCAGTGGCCGCTCGCGGCGGCGGGTGCGGTGGCGGGGGCGTGGCTCGCCGCGCGCGTCGCGCGGGCCGCGCCGGAGCCGGATCTCCCGCTCCGCCGCGCCGGCCGCGTCGCCGCGGCGACGGCCGCCGGCGCGCTCGCCGGGGCCGGCCACCTGTACGGCGCCGCACTCGCCGCGCTCGTCTTCCTCCTGCTCTACCCGGAGCCGATCCGTCGACTCGCACGTCCGGCCGCGATCCCCGCGGCGATGCTCGGCGTCGTCGCCGTTGCGGCGGCGGCCGGCGCGGCGGCGGAGGCGGGCGTCGTCGAGGGCGCGAAGTCGCTCGTCCGATTTCCCTTCCCGTATTTCGTCCCGCTCGCGCGGCAGTCGTACGGGACCGCGCTCCTGTTCGGCGCGGCGGCGGTGTGGATGGCGCTCGCACCCGACCGGCCGCGCGACCGCGGCCTGCGCGCCTGCGTGCTCGCCGTCGTGCTCGGGACCGCCGCCGTCGGGGCGGCGCGGGCGTGGGGCGGCACCCGCTACCTGCTGCCGCTCTACCCGTTCTACCTGCTCGCGGCGTCGGCCGCGCTCGTCGCCGCGCTTCGCCGCCTCTCCGAGGGCGCGGGCATCCGACGCCCCGGCGCCGATGCCGTCGGCATCGCCTCGCTCGTCGCGGTGTCCGGGGTCCTGGGCGGGCACGGCGCGCCCCAGGCGATCCGGGTGGCGACGCTGCGCCACGGCGAGCCGGTGGACGCACGGACCCACATGGCGCCGTTCCGCCCGGACCACGCGGCGCCCGGCCGGTTCCTCGCCGCGCACCGGCGCCCCGGCGACGTCATTATCGCCGAGGACCCGCTGCAGCAACGCTGGTACGCCGGGCCGATCGACTACTGGCTCCGCGCCTTCGACGACGCGCGGAAGTTCCTGTACCGCGCACCCGACGGCGCGCTGCGGGACGTCTACGTGAACAGCGCGCTCCTCGCGGACCCCGCCGTCGTCGACTCGCTGCTCGCGCAGGCGACGGGTCGGATCTGGGTCGTCACGTCGGGAGAGACGTACGCGAACCGGACGTACTACCTCGATCCCGCGCAGCGGCGCTGGCTCGACTCGGTCGAGGCCGCGGTCGCGCCGGCGTTCACGGGGCGGGACGGCGTGACGCGCGTCTACTGCCTCAACTGCTCCACCGGACCGCCGGCCGGAAACGGCGGACCAGCGCCGCGACCTCGCGGCGCGGGACGAGCTCCCAGCGGTAGGCGATGAACCCGTACGCCGCCGCGAAGAGCGCGCCGCCAACGGGGAGCCGCAGCAGCGGCTGCGGGATCGAGTACGCCGCCGCGGCGACGGCGGCGCTCCCCGCCGCGGCCGCGGCGACGCGCGCGAGCGTGCGCCACGGCAGCGCATCGGCCGCCGACAGCCCCAGCCGCCGCGCGACCATGCGCACGCCGAGCGCCCGCATCACCGCCAGGCCGAACACGTAGCCCGCGATGGCGCCGAGGAAGAGCGACGCCGGCGCGAGTGCGAAGACCGCGGCGACGCTCGCGGCCATCCCCGCCACGTTCGCCTTGACGATGTACGCGGTGTCCCCCGTCGCGCGGAGGATGCCGTGGTCGACCAGACCCCAGAGCAACAGCGTCGTCGCGAAGACGCGGAACACCGGAACGGCGGCCAGGTACGCCGGCCCGAAGAGGAGGCCGATCAGGTCGCCGGCGAAGAGCTGGACGAGCGCCCAGCACGGGATCAGGATCGCCGCGAGTCGCTCCAGCGTCACGCGCCACAGCCGGCGCAGCGCGGCGCCGTCGTCGAGGCGGTGCGCCTCGGCGGCGCGCACGAGCATGACGTCGACGACGGACGCCACCAGCATACCGATGATCGGGATGTGCAGGACCCCGACCGCGTAGATCGCGAACTGCGCCGCCGGCGCGTGGGCGGCCACGAAGTACTGGTGGAAGTGCGTCAGCCCGATCTCGAACACCACGGCGAGCGCGAACGGCAGCGCGTAGCGGAGCTGCGCCGCCAGGTCCCGCGCGTCGACGCGCCCGCCGGGCGCGGCCGCGCGGAGCCGGACGTAGGCGAGCAGCCCTGCGCCGCGCGCGGCCGCGGCGACGACCGCCGCCCAAACCACCGGCTCGACCGACCGCCACACCACGCCCGCCACGACGATCGCGCCCGCGCGGAGCAGGTCGCCTCCCGCGATGGCCCACGCGGCGAGCGTCGGGCGCCGGTCGACGACCGGCAGCACGTCGATCAGCACCGCGGGCACCGAGATGGCGACGAAGAGCGCGACCGCGTACCGATGCCGCGCGAGCGCGGGCGAATCGAGCGCGGCCGCGAGCACGTCGCCGCCCAACGCCAACCCCGCGCCGGCCGCGGCGCCGGCCAGCGCCAGCAGCGCGAGCGCCTGGAGCACGTACCGCTGGCCGCGCCCGCCGTCGCGCGGCACGAAGTAGAAGAGCGACGCGCTGAGCCCCAGGTTGAAGAGCGGGACCAGCGTCGCCGAGATCAGGAAGATCTGCTTGTAGACGCCGAACTCGTCCTGGCTGAAGACGCGCACCAGCACGAGCGGGATCGCGAACGTCAGCGCGAAGCCCGCGGCGCGCGCCGCCGTGAGGATCACCGACTGGACCGCGAGCGACGACTCCTGCTTGCGCCACGCCGGGATCACGCGCCGGGCACCCGGTCCGCGATGCGGTACGGCCGCCGGTCCGGCGCGTGCAGGTGCACGATGATCTCGCCGACGAGCCCGAGCGCGATCGCCTGCATCCCCACCACGACCAGCAGCGCGCCGAGCAGCAGCATCGGCCGGTCCGCGATCCCCTGCCCGCCGATCCGCTGCACGAACAACGTGCCCAGGACCAGCGCGCCGGCGAACACGAGCAGGCTGCCGACCAGACCGAAGAAGCGGAGCGGCTTCTCCGTGAATCGCAACAGGAAGAACAGGTTGAGCAGGTCGAATACCCGGCGCAGGTACACGCCCGGCCGGTAGATCCGGGTCCCCGTGTCCGCATCGTGCTGCGACGCCGCGACCTCCTCGACCGTGAACCCCTCGCGCCGCGCGAACAGCGGGAGGAACCGGTGGAAATCGCCGTAGAGCGGGATGCCGCGCAGCACTTCGCGCCGCATCGCCCGGACGCCGCAGGCGATGTCGCGCATGCGGTCGCCGACGAGGCGGCGCACGGCGCCGTGGAAGACGCGGCCCTGGAGCCGGTTCACCCAGGGATCCCTGCGCGGCCAGCGGTACGCCAGGGCGAGGTCCGCGCCGCCCTCGATGCGGCGGACCAGACCGGGCAGCGCGGATGCGTCGACCCGGCGGTACGCGGGGAGCGTGACCACGACCGGCGCCCGCGCCTCCTGCGCCGCGGCCTTCAGCAGCGCCGACTCGCCCACGGTCTGCCCGACGACGAAGGCGCGGATCGGCTCGCCTCGCTCCCGCAACAGCGCGAGCGCCGGGATCAACTCCCGGCGCCACGGCTCGACCGCGAAGATGAACTCGAAGCGGTACCCCGCCTCGCGCAGCGCCGTCGCGTACTCCTCGTACAACGCGTCGAGCGGCTCCGGCCGCTCGGTCACCGTGACGAGGACCGACACATCGACCGCGGCGCCGGAAAGGTCGGGCTCTTCCGGACCGGTTCGATCGAGGAACGCGTCCATGCCTACCGTGCCTCCTCGCGGATCAGGGGCGGGTGCTCGGCGCGCCGATGCCGCCGCTCCCGCAGCGCGACCTCGCCCACCAGCCCCAACAGCACCAGGTGCAGCGCGAGACCGAACCACAGCAGCGCCACCGCCGGGAAGACCATCGCATTCGCCTTCGATTGCTGGAAATGCATCCACGAGACGACTGTCGCCGCGGCGAAGAACAGACCCAGCGCGGCCGCGCCCGCCGCGAACGCGGCGAACAGGGCGAGCGGCCGCTCCCGGAACGTGCGGATCATCTTGATCGTCAGCAGGTCGGCCAGCACCTTCGCGACACGGGAGAGCCCGTACTTGCTCGCGCCGTACCGCCGCGGGTGATGCCGGACCGGGAGCTCCGTGATCCGCGCGCCCGCCGTCGCCGCGGCCACCGCGGGGATGAACCGATGCATGTCCGAGTACAGGTGCAGCCGGTCCAGCAGTTCCCGGCGATACGCTTTGAGCGAGCAGCCGTTGTCCCGGATCGGCACGCCCGTCACCGCGCGGATCAGCCGGTTCGCGATCCACGACGGCACCTTCCGCGTGAGCAGCCGGTCCTGGCGGCGCTCCCGGTACCCGGCGACGAGGTCGTAGCCCTCGTGGATCCGCTCGACGAGCCGCGGGATGTCCGCCGGGTCGTTCTGGAGGTCGCCGTCCATGCTCACGACGACGTCGCCCGCGGCGTGGTCGAAGCCCGCCTGCATCGCCGGCGTCTGACCGTAGTTGCGCGCCAGCCGGATCAGCCGCACCCGCGGGTCCGCCGCCGACAGGCGCGCCGCGATCCCCGGCGTCGCGTCCGTGCTGCCGTCGTCCACGAGGAGCAGCTCCCAGGCGCGCGACTCCCCGAGCGCCGCCCGAACCGCCGCGACCAGCGGCTCGAGACTCTCCTCCTCGTTGAACAGAGGCACCACGACGGAAAGCGGCACGCGCTCGCTCATCACCGGGCCAGACGGGCAACGCGTGTGCCGACTGGCACCGACGACGGCGCGCCGGCTACGGGCGGCGGGCGTGGACCGCTCGCAACACCTCGTGATGCTCGGCCGCAGTGAGGCGGGAGTGCGTCGGCAGGGTGACGAGCTGGCGGGAGAGGGTGCGCGCGCCCGGGCACGGCGCGGGCGGCCGCGCCCACAGCGGGCGGAGCGGGGGCAGCTCGGTGAGCGGCGTCGGGTAGCTCGGCGCGATGCCGAGCCGCGCCGCCGCGGCGGGGTCGTCGAGCCCGCCGAACCCGTGCGTGAGCCGGAGCGGCAGGCGGAGGTAGCCGGGGACTGAGCCTTCGGGGGGGCGAACCGTAGCGAGATGGTCGCCGGGACGGATCCGCTCGAGCAGGCGCCGGGCGTTGCGCCGCCGTGCGTCGGCCTCGGCGTCGGCGTGCGTGCGGGACAGCTCGACGAGCGCCGCGGCCGCGCGCGCCATCGGCCGGGGCGGCGCGGGTTCGCGGTAGCGGGTCTCTCCGAGGTGCAGGCCGGGGATGGCGCGGGGCAGGCCGTAGAGCGACGGTCGGGCGAGCGTGCACTGGGCGAAGGCGGCGAGGAGCACGCGGGCTTCGTCGGCCGGGGCGGCGCGTCGCGGCGTCGGGATCTGCTCGACCGGCGCCGCGACGCGCCGCGACACGACCGGCACGCCGGCCGCCGCGATCTCGACGTTCGGCCACTCGATGCGGTGGCCCGTGCCGATGTTTCCGCGCACCAGCAGCGCGCCGCCGCGGACGCCCGTCCACCCCTTGCCGCGCCCGAAGCTGAGCACGCTGAGATCGCCGAGCGAGCCGAGCGGCGCACCGTGCCAGGCGGCGCCGTGTCCCTGCGCGGCGTCCTCGATCAGGATCGCGCCGTGGCGGTCGGCGAGTGCGCGGAGCTCCGCCCAGTCGACGGGCACGCCGTACAGCGGCGCCGCGACGACGGAGCGCGCGCCGGCGCGGAGCGCGGCATCGAGCGACGCGAGGTCGGGCGCGAGCGTGGCGGGGTCGACGTCGTAGAAGGCGACGCGCGCGCCGGCGCCGACGGCCGCGGTGGCGACGTCGAAGCAGGCGAACGCCGGCAGTGCGGCGGGCGCGCCGTCGGTCCACGCGCCGGCGAGTTCGAGTGCGCGCCGGAGCGCGTCGGTGCCGCTGCCGCAGAGCACGCCCGAATGCGCGGTGTAGGCGTCGAGCAGGTACGAGAGCAGGCGCGGGCGCGGGTCGCCGGCCGGGCCGGCGGGCGTGGCGGCGGCACGCAGGATCCAGCGGATGGCCAGCGGGGAGTGGACGGGCGGCTGGAACCGCAGCCGCACGAGCGGCGCGACGCGGCGCTTCCGTCTCACCACCACGGCAGCTCGCGCGCGACCGCGGGACCCAGCCGGTCCGCGATCGTAGCGGGCAGGCGGCGCCACGCGGCGCGCGCCCAGCGCATCGGCGGCCGCTCGCCCGGCGTGTCCGGCGGCGCGCCGCGACGCGACCAGTGGAGCCACGGCAGCGGGAGCTCGGCCCCGCCCCACTGGAGCTTGAAGCGGTGCGTCGCGCTCCCCGGCGTGCAGCGCCCGAAGTCGAAGACGCGCACGCCGCGGGCGGTCATCTCCTCCATGAACGCCCAGTACAGCAGCATGTTCGGCGCCATGCGGTTGAATTCGCGCAGCGAGGAGGCCCAGGTCATTTCGAACGCGTCGCGCCAGCGGAAGCCGCACCCGCCGGCGACGGGGCGGCCGTGCCGGTACACGGCGCCGAACACGACGTGCTCCGGGAACGCGCCGGCGATGGCCTCGAAGAGGGCGGGCGGGTGGGCGGGCGTGCCGAGGTCGCGCATGTTGCGGGCGTAGACTTCGTGGAACGCGCGACGCTGGTCCGGGCCGAAGCGGACGTCCATCGCCTCCTTCATCGCGCGGCGGATCTGGCTGCGCACCTTCGATCTCAGCGTCTCGCGCCAGAGCGTCGCGGGCGAGTCGGGCAGCTCGAGCGCGACCGTGACCTTGTGGCGGGCTGTCGGCAGGGCGCATGCGACCGGCTCGCGCTGGCGCAGCACGAGCGTGTCGGCGCCCCACCGGCGCGCCTCCTCGGCGGCGTGCTCCGCGAGCTGCGCGCGCGCCGCGGGCGCGCCGATCGCGCCGCCGTGGTTCAGTAGCGGCACGGACACGAGGTGCCGGCCGAAGAGCCGGGAGCGCAGCCGGACGAGCGGCAGCACGCCGCGCCAGCGGCCGTCCGCGTCCTTTGCCACGAGGTACCGGGCGTCGTGGCCGTAGACGTCGGCCAGGACCGTGCGCCACCGCCAGAGGTGCGCGAAGCTCGCGTCGGGCGACCGATCGACGAAGTCGTCCCACGCCGCGCCGGCGCCGGCGACCGCCTCGACGGTCAGCGGCTCACTCACGCGGGTCGGCCGACCGGCGCCGCGCCGCGCACCCCGCGCTGGAGCGTATCGGCGATGGTCGTGAAGCGGAACTCGCCGAGCAGGCGACGCAGCCGGGTCGCCGTGCGCCGCAGGCCGCCGTAGTGCCGGATGCGCGTCAGCCACGGCACGCCCATCCTCGGCTGGCCGGGATCGAGCTCCCACGGGTGGATGTAGAACGTGGCCGGCACGCCGTGGCGCTGCGCCTCCCGGAGCGCCGCGCGCACGAGGCCGTACGGGAACAGGCGGAAATACGCGCCGCCGCCGGCCGGGATGTTGACGCCCCAGCGGCGCAGCGTGGCCGGCGGCAGCTCGGCCAGGCGACCCGACGGCCGCGTCACCCAGTGGACGTGCCGCTTTGCGGTCGGGTAGCCGTACCCGGGCCGCTGGACCGGGAACAGGCTCGAGTCGTAGCGGTAGCCCTCCTCGATCAGCACGTCCAGCGCCCACTCCACGCCCGGCGTGATCGAGAAGCTGGGCGCCCGGAATCCATGGACCGGCGCCCCGCACACGTCCTCGAGCACCTCCTTGCTGCGGCGCACCGACTCGCGGAAGCTCCCGGGCGTCTGCTCCGTCACCCGCCGGTGGTCCCAGCCGTGCGACGCGATCTCGTGCCCGGCGCGGACGATGTCCCTGACGAGCGCGGGGTGCCGCTCGGCCAGCCAGCCGAGCACGAAGAACGTGCCCCGCGCGGCGTGGCGCTCGAGGAGCTCGAGGAGGTGGCGCACGCTGTCCGCGACGCGGCTCTCCATGACGCCCCAGTGCCGGCGGTCGAGCCGGGGCTCGAACGCGGACACCTGGAAGTACTCCTCGACGTCGACCGTGAAGTGGTGTGGTTGCATATCGGTTCCCTCCGCTTCGGGTCCCGTACGCCTCGCGGCGCAACGGATGTGCCCGGGGTGGGTCGCGGGCGCACGCATCGCCCCCGGCGACGCCGCCGGACGGCGCGGGCCGCCGGGCGCGGCACGCGGGGGCCGACCCGCGATTCGGGAGCGCCCCTGCGACGCGATGCCCGCACGCCGTTGTTGCGGCGTCGCACACATCCGTTGCGTAATTCCCTGCCGGCCCGGTGGGCAGACACTCGCGTCACGGCGCGCCACACGGTGGGCACGGGGCGTGCCGCTCTCGTCCGTGGGATGGAACGACGGCAGAGTCCGGCAGCCCGGGACCCTCTGCACATGGAAGGGCCGCATGCCTCCAGCGTTCGACTCCACTCCACGCGCCGCGTTCGGCGGCGGGCACGCATCCGGCCGCCGCGCGACCGATGGCCGCATCGGCGCGGTCGTCGAGATCCCTCCCGACGACGCCCACCGGCTCCCCGTCGAGCTGATCTCCGCGGTCTACCGCGCCAGCCGGAACGCGCTCATGGTCCTCGTCTGTCACCGGGCGAGCCGTGCGGCGATCGACGCCGCGCTGACGCCGACGGTGCAGGAGGTCGGCCTCGACGTGCACGGCGTGCTCTACCTGGACGGCGAGGATGAGGGCGCCGTGCGCGAGGCGGTGTACCGGGCGCCCGTCGTCGTGGCGTCGACCGAGCGGTTCCGCACCCGGCTGTACGCCTGGGGCGTGCCGTTCATCGACCCACGCGAGGCCGTCCGCCACTTCGACTGCCGGGCCGAGCGTGACCTGGCCGCGTGAGCCCGCGCCCCCACCGGGCCGGCCGTCGCCGCCGGCGCACCGGGGCTCGCGGCTGCGGCGCGCCGCCCGCGCGGCCCGGCACGCGCCGGACCGGGTGCTTCACGCGCGACGCCGGGCCGCGGCGCTGGCGCGGCTGCGCGCCCGCGCCGTGCCGCGCAGCGTGCTGTTCATCTGCCACGGCAACATCATCCGCAGTCCCTTCGCCGAACGCCTCGCGGCGACCGCGCTGCCGCCAGCGCTGCGCGGACGCGTCGACCTCGGCTCCGCCGGGTTCGTCGGCCCCGGCCGCCCGTCGCCGCGGGCGGCGGTCGAGGCGGCCGCGCGCTGGGGCGTCGACCTCTCGGCGCACCGTTCCCGGCGGGTGACGGTGGAGGACCTGCGGCGCGCGGAGCTGGTCGTCGTGGTCGAGCCGCGGCAGCTCCGCCCGCTCCTGCGCCTGGGCTGCCCTGCCGCGAAGCTCCTCGTCCTCGGCGACCTCGACCCTGCGCCGATCGACACGCGATCGATCCCGGACCCGTTCGACCGCACGGAGAGCGTCTTCATCGAGAGCTACCGCCGCATCCACCGCTGCCTGCACGCGCTGCTCGGCGCGGTATCGACAGAAGCGCGCCCGTGAAGGCGCACGCCGTCGGTAGGGGTCACCCCCGTCGCCGCGCCTTGACGGTCACCGGCGAGCCGAGGCGCGCGGTCAGCCCCACCCGCGCGAACAGCGCCTCCATGCGCATGGAGGCCGGCGGGCGGTCCAGCAGGCGGTGCACGCGGACGGGGAGGAAGAAGCCGCGGTGCAGTGCTTCGACGTCGAAACCGTGCCGCTCCAGCTCCCGGCGGAGGTCGGCCGGCGGGATCGTTGCATAGCCGCGGTGCGCGCCGGTCGCACGTGCGCGCACCCGCCGCTTCCACACCGACTCGAGGCGCGCGAAGCTGTGCGGCGGCGGGAAGTCCACGACCAGCACGTCCCGCGTCACCCGGCACAGCTCCGCGACGGCCCGGCGCCAGTCCGGGAGGTGCATCAGCAGCCGCGAGGCGACGGTGCAGCCGAACGCGCGGTCGCGGAACGCGAGCGCGTGTGCGTCGGCCACGACGAACGTGCCCGCCAACGCCGCCCGTCGCGCCTTCTCCCGTGCGACCCGGAGCATGGCCGGCGAAAAATCGGCCGCGACCACCCGGCGGCCGGCGCGCGCGAGCGGCAGCGCGAGCTTCCCCGTCCCCGCGCCCGCGTCGAGGATCGCGCCGTCGTGCCCGTCCAGCAGGGCCAGGTAGAGCGCGGTCTCGCGCGCCTCCAGGAACCGGCCGAACCGCCCGCCGAAACGGTCGGCGTCGTACTCGCGGGCGTGCCTGGGCTCGCGGTACTGCGTGGCGGCGCGCGGCACGTTCACGATGCGCTCCCGGCCGATCCGGCCGGTCCGGCGGACTCGGTGGGCCGGCCCGTCCTCGCGGCCGGCCCGGGCGGCCCCAGGATCCGCGCCAGGAACGATGCCAGCCGCTCCATGTACGCCTCCGCGCCGTACCGCTCCCGGGCGAGCGTGGCCGCGCCATTGGCGAGCGCCCGCGCCCGCGCGGGATCCGAAAGTACCCGTCGCACGCCCGCCGCGATCGACGCCGGCGACGGCTCGACCAGCTCCGCGCTCGCGGCGTCGAGGACCTGCGTGTGCGACCGGATCGCCGTGGCGACGATCGGTTTCCCGGCGCGCAGGTACTGGTAGATCTTCAGCGGCGTGTTCGTGCCCCGCGCCCGGCAGGTGACCAGCACGTCCGCCACGTGATGGTAGCGCGTCACCTCGGCCGGCGGCACGGCGGGCACGAAGACGAACGCCGCCGCGGTGCCGCGCGCCGCGGCGCGACGGCGCAGCGCGTCGATCTGCGGGGGCGTCCCCCCGACGACGACGAAGCGGACGTCCGGGCGGGCGCGGAGCACGTCCGGCGCGGCGTCGACCAGTATCTCGAGCCCCTGGTAGGCCTCGAGCGTGCCGGTGTAGAGCACGACCGGCGCGCCTTCGACGCCGAGGCGCCGGCGCAGCGCGACGACGTCGGCGGCGCTCACCTCGGGCGGGTCGAAGTCCAGCGTGTTCTCGATCATCGCGAGCGGGCCGCGGTAGCCGCGCGCGACGACGTGGTCGCGCAGCTCCGGGCAGATCGCGATCACGCCGGCCGCGCCCGCGAGCGTGTACGCCTCGAGCCGCTCGAACGCCGCGACGACGGCGCGCCGGTCGAAGCGGCCGAAGTTGCCGAACTGCTGCGGCAGGCTCGAATGCATGTCGTAGACGTGCGGCACCCCGACGCGGCGAGCGAGCCACGCGCCGAAGAAGCCGGCCTCCTCGTGCGTGTGCAGCAGGTCGTACGCGCCGGTCCGGGCGAGCCGCCAGGCGAGGCGGAACAGCGGCGCATCGAGCGCGAGCTTCGCGACGGACGGCCCGATCGCCACGTCGGACACGCCCGGCGGGCGCGGCGAGCGGTGGATCACGAGCCCGTCGATCCCGGGGTCGTCGCCGAACGGGTACGTGACCAGCTCGACCGCGTGGCCGAGGCGGAGCAGCGCACGGATCCGGTGCAGCACGCTGAACGGCGTGCCGCGCGGTCGGAAGAACGGCTGCGGCGCCACCATCAGGATCCGCCGGCCGCGCCCGGCCGGCGGCGCGGCGTGCGGCGCGCCCGATCGCGGCGAGGCCATCGGCTTACAGCATCCCGTTCTCGCGGTACCACCGGGCCGTGCGGCGCAGCCCGACGGCGAGCGGCACCTTCGGCTCGTAGCCCAGCTCGCGGCGTGCGCGCGTGATGTCGAACGCCCGGTCCTGGCGGTACCAGTCGACGCGCCGCGGGAAGATCGGCGGCGCGATGCCGAACGGCAGGCACGCCTTCTCGACGATGTGCCCGGCCACGAGCAGCGGCGTCAGCGGCAGGCGCCGGAACCGCACCGGGACGTCCATCGCCTCCGCGACACGGCGGACCAGCTCCTCGATCGTGCAGTGCCTTTCGTCGGCGACCAGGTACGCCCGCCCATCGCCGCGCTCGGACTCCATCGCCAGCATGAACGCGTCGACCAGGTTGTCGATGTAGACCGAGTGGTAGAGCGTCTGCCCGTCGCCGAACATCGGGAACCATCCCCGGGCGACGCGGCGGAAGATCATGTAGAAGCGCTCGGGGTCGCCCGGCCCGTAGATCCCGGCGGGGCGCAGGATCAGCGTCTTCAGCCCCCGCGCCGTGTACTCCTCGATGATGCGCTCGCCCTCGTACTTCGTCCGCTGGTAGTAGTCCGCCGGCGCGATCGGCGCGTCCTCGTTCGCCGGCGGGTACTCCACGTTGCCGTGCACGCCGCACGTGCTGCAGTAGATCAGCTTGCGCACGCCGGCGCGGTGCGCGGCGTCGGCCACGACCCGCGTGCCGTCGATGTTGACGTCGTCGTACACGTCCCGGCCGACGTCGAGCTGGCGGAACGCCGCGGCCACGTGGTGCACGACGTCGACACCGTCCATCAGCCGCTCCACGGTGTCCTGGTCGGTCACGGAGCCGAGCGTGATGTCCGCGCCGCGGCGCGTCAGCTCGTCGAAGAACAGCCCCTTCTGCGTGTCGAGGCCGACCACGCGGTGCCCCTCGTCCAGCAGCCGCCTCACGAGCGCCGAGCCGGTGAACCCGGTCGCGCCCGTCACCAGCACCTTCATGCTTCCGCTCCTTCCCGCTCGCTGTGACGGTTCCTTCCCGCACTCGCCGAACCCGCCGGCCGCTCCATCGACCACCCCGTCCGCCGCCCCCACCTCGCCGTTGCACCGCCTCACTGCCACGCCGTTACGCCGCGCCGACCGGCCGCACCGGCTTCAGCGGGTGACTCACGCCCGCCGGGTGCTTCACCAGGAACGGGCCGATCGCCAGGTAGTCGAGGTTCCCGGCGAGGAACGCGCGCACCGCATCGTCGGCGGTGCACACGATCGGCTCCTCGTGCATGTTGAAGCTCGTGTTGATGATCCCGGGCAGGCCCGTCCGCTCGCGAAACGCCTCGATGATCCGGTACATCCCGGGGTTGCGGTCCCGGCGGACGAGGTGCGGCCGCGCGGTGCCGTCCAGATGCACGACGCCGGGCATGTGCCGCCGCATCCACGGCGTACAGTGGAACGTGATCGTCATGAACTCCGCGGGATGCTCCGCGCCGTCCAGCGCTTCGAAGCACCGCTCCCGCTCCTCGTACAGCACCGACGGCGCGAACGGCATGAACTCGGTCCGCGACAGGTTCCGGTTCAGCCAGTCGTTCACCGACGGGTCGGCCGGCTGGTAGAGGATCGACCGGTTCCCGAGCGCGCGCGGGCCGTACTCCATGCGGCCGTCGGCGCGCGCGACGACGTAGCCCTCGGCCAGCAGCTCGGCGATCCGCTCCTCCAGCGGCGCGTCCAGCGGCTCCGGCGCGAGCCCGTTCGCGCTCAGCGCCGACGCAATCGCGTCCGTCGCCGGCGCGGCGCCGAGGTACACGTCCTCGATCGGCCCGTCCGGCGCGCGCATCGGCCGCAGCGGCGGCGGAAGCACGCCGGGCACGCACGCGGCGAGCGCCGCGCCGACCGACAGGCCGCCGTCGCCCATGTGCGGGTGGATGAAGACCCGGTCCACGTGCTCGAGCCGGTGCACCTCCTCGTTCACGCGGACGTTCGCGAACACGCCGCCCGCCGCGGCCACGTCGCGCAGCCCGGTCCGGGCGCACCAGTGACCCACGTACCGCCGGACCACGTCCTCGAAGTGCGCCTGAATGCTCGCGGCCAGGTCCTCGCGGGTCCAGCCGCGGGGCAGCCGCCGCTCGAGCTCGCGGATCGCGCCGCCGAACGCGACCCGGCCCTTGTTCACCAGCCGGCCGGCCTCCTCGTCGATGAACTCCCGGAGCAGCGGCAGGTGGACCGGCTCGCCGTGCGCCGCCAGCCCCGTGATCTTCCCCTCGTGCTTCTGCGCCTTGAAGCCGCAGATGTGCGTGATGTACGCGTAGTAGTTGCCCAGCGAGTCGTACGCGGACGTCTCCGACAGGTACTCGAAGCGGCCGTCGCGCACCGCGTAGACCAGCGAGCTGCGCCCGTCGCCGCCGCCATCGATCGAGATCGCGAGCGCGTCGCGGAACCCGCTCGTGAAATAGGCTGAGGTGAGGTGGGCGAAGTGGTGGTCTACGAACAGGATCGGACAGCGCAGCTCGAACTCGCGTCGCAGGATCCCGCGGATCGACCGACGGCGGCTCCAGTAGACCGGCGCCTGGAGCGTGTAGTAGCCGGCTTCGAGGAACGGCAGCGCATCGCGGTAGCGCGCGAGCCGCCCGGCGAAGCGCTTGATCATCCCGCCCGAGCCGTGCCGCATCCCCTGGAACCACCCGTCGAACGGCTTGAGCTCGTCCACGAACTCGCTCATGGTGGCGGCGATGATCGCCGCATCGAGGTCGTCCGGCCGGCTGCCGCTGAGCCGCAGGACCTCCGCGATCGCGCCCCGCGGGAAGCCGACGACCAGCTTCATCCGGCAGAGGCGTTCCTCGTTGACCGCGGCCAGGATGCGGCCGTCGTCGACGACCGCGGCGCCTCCGTCTCCCTCCGTCGTGATCCCCAGAATCCTCACTGGACCTCCGTCGCTGCTCCGGTCGCGGCGCCCGCGTGTGCGGGCGCACGGCGCAGGCGGCCCGCGCGGCGCCGGCCGCCCCGGGACCCGGCGCCCGACTACGGGGCGGCCGCGTCGGGCCGCGGCCGCATGGCTGCCGTGTTTGCGATCGGGCAAGGCGTGTTCCGGGGCACCGGCGCGCGGCGCGCCACGGAACGTCGCTCCGCCGCGTCGTTTGGCCGGGGTGTGAGCGGGGTCGGGCGAGTCGCGATGTGGCCCGGCCGCAACGTGGGCGCTGCCGGCCGGCCACACGGGCGCGGGGTGCGGTCGGCCGTGAGCGTGGGGCCGAGCGCCGCGGCCGCGCACCGGGCGGGCGCGGCGTCAATCGGCGTGCGTCGCGCCGGCGTCGCCCGCGGCGGGCCCGCCGTCCCCCGCCCGCGCCGCCTCCGCCGCGCTGCGCAGCGGGCCGGCGCGCTGGAGCGGGTAGACGATGCTTCCGGCCAGGCCGAGCAGCACGCCCTTCGTGCGCTGGAGCAGCGCCACGGACAACCCGACGGGCGGCGCGACGCCGAACCGCCCCAGCGCGTAGATGTACGCCCACTCCGCGAGGCCGACGCCGCCGAACGAGATCGGAAGCATGGTGACCAGGAGGATGATCGGCGTCGTGAGGAGCGCCTCCCCGACGCCGACCGCGCCGCCGAACGCACGCGCCGAGAAGTAGATGTTGAGCGCCGCGCCCGCGTAGAACAGGAGCGACAGGCCGAGGCACCGCACGAGCGCGCCCGGACACGTCCGGTACGCGTCGAGCGCGTCGTGCAGCCGGATCAGCTTTCGCGCGACGCCGTGCCGCTCGAACCGGCGGATCACCCGCGCCGCCCGGCCGTCGAGCAGCGCCCAGACCGCCGCGGCGTACGCCGCGGCCACGGCCGCGATCAGGGCGTAGACCCACGGATGCCACGTGCCGGCCGGCGCGAACGGCAGCAGCGCCACCGCGATCACGACCAGCGCCGTGAACCCGGTCAGTCGCTCGAGGAAGACCGCCGCGACCGCGGTGAACGGGTCGCCGGTCCTGCGCCCCATCAGCCAGCCCCGCACGAGATCGCCGCCGACGTTCGTCGGCATCACGTTGTTGAAGAGGTAGCCGATGACGTAGAGGTTCACGCACGCGCCGAGCCCGACCGTCCGAGTGCGTGCGCGCAGCAGGATCTGCCACTTGCGCGCGCTGATCCCGATGAGGACCGGGGACATGGCGAGGGAGAGGGAGAGATACCACGGGTCCGTCTGCCGCAGCGTACGCCCGAAATCGCCCCAATGGACCTGCCGCGCGATCCACGCGATCAGCGCGAGGCTGACGGCCAGGTGCAGGAGCCGCTTCGGCCGGAGCAGGGCTGCGACGGGGCGCGCACGCGCCATTCCCGGACCTCCGTTCCCGGGGCGATCGGCCGGCCGTGCGGGCTCCGGGGGAGCACCCGCGCGGCATCGGGGCGCGGCGTGCCGCGCGCGGCGCGCGACGGGGACCGCGGCCAAGCGCGGCGGCGCAAAATGCGTGCGGCCGGGGCGGGTCCGAATCTTGATCGGGGTGCCGGGGACGAGCACGCGAACCACGGATCCACCCCGGAGCGGAGCCATGAAGTCCCAAACGAGACCGGCCGCGAACGGCCCGTTCCTCATCGATGCGCACGTGCACTTCTACCCGTGTTACCGTCCCGAGCCGTTCCTCGACGGCGCGCTCGCGAATTTCCGGCTCCACGGCGCGCGCCTCGGCGTGGACGCGTACGCGCCGTCGTTCCTGCTCCTGACCGAGACCGCCGAAGACCACTGGTTCCGCGAGTTGCGCGAGGCGACGGCCCGCCCCGCCGGCGCGTGGACGCTCCGCACCACGAACGACGACTGCTCGCTCATCGCCTCACGCGGCATCGGCGAACGGATCGTGATCGTCGCCGGCCGGCAGATCGCGACGCGCGATGGCCTCGAGGTCCTCGCCGTCGGGCTGGACGACGACCTGCCCGACGGCCAGCCGCTGCGCCGCACGATCGAGCGCGTCGTGGCGCGCGGCGCGCTCCCCGTGATCCCCTGGGGCTTCGGCAAATGGTGGTTCCACCGCGGCCACCTGGTCCGAGGGCTGCTCGAGTGGCCGCCGCGCGGGGTCCTGTTCCTCGGCGACAACGGCGGCCGCCCGCACGGCCTCGGCACGCCGTCCCTCTTCGAGCTGGCCGGTGAACGCGGCGTCTGGACGCTCCCCGGGAGCGATCCGCTGCCGTTTCCGTCTCACGAGCGGCGCGCCGGCTCGCACGGGTTCGCGCTCGACGCCCCGCTCGACCTGGACCGGCCGGGCGAGAGCCTGAAAGCACAGCTCCGCGAGCTCGATGCGCAGCCGCGCGCGTACGGCGCGGGCGCGGCGCTACGCGCGTTCCTGGTGCACCAGGTCGTCCTGCAGGTCCGCAAGCGCGGCCGGATCGCGCGCCGGCTCCTGGCGCCGCGCTGAGCCGCCGTTCACCCGCGCCAGCGCCTCCCCGGCGAGTCGTTCGGCGTTGGGCGCGCGCACCCCGCGCGGCCCGATCTCGGTGCGGCGCGCAAGCAGGTCCTCGACACGCCGCGCCATCTCGTTCCGGGCGCCGTACGCGAACTGGCGGCGCAACAACGCGCCGGCGTCGCCGCCGGGCTCGCCGCCCAGCACGCGCGCGTAGCCGCGGCCGTAGGCGCGGGTCAGGTGCTCCAGCGCGTCGCGCTCCAGCCGATCGCCGAACCGGCGGCTCGCCTCCGCGAGCAGCGCGCTCGGCGACCGCGGCGCGCCGGGGAGCGGGAGCTCCGCTGTCCGGCACGGCGGCGACGGCCGGCCCAGCTTCCGGAAGAGCAGGTCCACCACCTCCTCGGCGATGCGCCGCGCGGTGGTGAACTTCTCCGCCACGACCGTGACGGCGGCCGGCACGCCATCCGCGGCGTGGTCCAGGATGCGGTGCCGGCGCAGCAGCGTCGGCTCGCCGCCGGCGATGCCGCGCTCCACCGGCACGAGCCCGCGGTGCACGACGGCGACGTCCTCGCGGGCCGGCGCGCACCCCGGCAGCGCGCGGCTCGCCTCCGCCAGGAACCGGTCCACGTAGCGGTCCGCCTCGGTCGCGTGCGGATCCCCGGCGTACGGGTAGTGGCCCGTGCCGATCAGCGTGTGCCCGCGCCACGGGACCAGGAACAGCTTCCGCGCGTTGCGCCCGGCCGCCGGGTCCGCCACCGCGAAGCCGACGGTCGGGCCGAGCGCCGGGACCACCAGGTTCAGCGCCAGGGAGAACGGCGGCGCGGCGACGGCGCGGCCGGTCAGGCGCCGGGCGACGTCCGGCGCCGTCGCGCCCGCCGCGCACACGACCAGCCGCGCCCGGACTGCTATGCGCCGGCCGTCGATCCGGTCGCGCAGCCACGCGCCGGCCAGCCCTCCGCCGCCGTACAGCGGAGCCTCGAACGCGACGTAGTTGGCGACGGCCGCGCCCGCCGCGAACGCATCGCGCGCGACCTCGAGGACCAGCCGCTCCGGGCTGTACATCCGGGCGTCGTAGATCAGGGCACCGCCCTCGAGCCCCGGCGCGTCCAGCTGCGGCACGAGCGCGACGCACTCCTCCCGCGAGAGGATCCGCCCGCGCGGCAGCCGCCGCTCGGCCGGGACGCCGCGGTTCCGGTCCCACGAGACCACGTCGTTGATCGCCAGCGCCGCGCACAGCACCGATCGCCGCTCCAGCCCGCGGCCGTGGATCGGGAGCACGAACGGCAGCGGCTCGACCAGGTGCGGCGCGATCCGCAGCCAGATGGAACGCTCCCGGATCGATGCGCGCATACGACGCACGTCGAGGCTCTGGAGGTAACGCAGTCCGCCGTGCACGATCTTCAGGCAGTTCGCCGACGCGCCGCCGCCGATGTCCCCACGGTCCACGAGCGCCACGCGCAGGCCGCGCAGCGCCGCATCCCTCGCGATGCACGCGCCGACGATCCCCGCGCCGATGACCAGAACGTCGAACCGGTCCCCGCCCAGCGCATCCACCGCTCGCTTCATGGTTGGCTCCCGCTCCGTTCCTGTTCCGCATCGCCCCGCCACTCCGCCGCTCCCGTCTGCGCGGCCCGCGCCTCGAGCTCCCGGCGGCACCGATAGCCGTGCGCCATCCCCACGAGCACCAGATGATGCCGGAGCCCGAGCCAGCCGCGACCCTCGAACCGGTCGAGCCCGCACTCGCGCTTCAGCCGCGCGTGCTCCGCCCGGGCACACGCCAGCGCCCCGCCCGCCGCGTCGCGCCCGACGCTCTTCTTGCCCGGGCCCCCGGCGCCCAGCGCCGGGTCCAGCACGACGGCGTCGAACCGCGCGCCCGCCGCGACGACCCGGTCCACCTCGTCCAGCGCGATCCGCCCGAGCGGGCGGTACGACACGTCGTCCGGCACGCCGGCCGTGCGCCGCCGCACCCGATCGCCCGCCCACTCCGCGGGCAGATACGGCGACAGCGCGGCGCACGCCGCGATCCCGTCGCGCACCAGCATCAGCGTGACCACGAGCTGGCAGTTCGTCGGCCGCCTCCGCTCGGGGCAGGACTGGCGGGCGACGCCGACCGAGTGGCGGCCCTTCTTCGGCAGCGACGTCACGGAGGCGACGAGTCGCGCGCCCGGCCCGCCCGCCAGCCGGGCCGCCTCCCGCGCGAGCACGTCGCACAGCGGGTCCGGATCCCACCGCGACGCGGCGACGAAGTGGTGCAGCTGCTGCACGTCCCGCGGCGCCAGCCGCCCCGCCAGCGCGGTCACGCCCTTCCGCTCCGCCGGCTCCAGCAGCCCGCGCACGTAGACCGGCGCCCAGCGTCGCTGCGACTTGTGGCGCAGGCAGGCGACGAACGGGGCGAGGAAGAGATTCAGCTCCGGATCCGAGCCCGCGCCGTCCACAACGCCCGCGCCGTCGGGAACACCCGCGTCGCGCCCGATGCGGTCGCCGTCCACGCCGCCCGGGCGGTCCACGCCGCCCCCACCGTCTCCGACGCCTACGCCGCCACCCGAACCTCCCACGCGTCCCACGACACCGACGAGCGCGTCGCGCGGCTCCGAGCTCGCCGCACGGAGCGATCCCGCCTCGGCGGACGCGACCGCGGGAGCGGCGGCGTCCGGCTGGCGGGCACGGGCCCACCGGCGCAGCCGCCGCGCGACGCCGTGCACGAGCGCCGGCAGTCGCGCCGCCTCGCGCTCCTCCTCGTCCCGTTCGGCCTGGAGCGCCGTCTCCACGTGCACGTAGCGGGTGGCGAGCTGTTGCGCGCGTGCGCGGTGCTGGAGCGTTTCCGCGAGCGAGGCGCGGATCCGGCCGTCGGTCCTGCGGCACACCTCGGCCGGCGAGCACGAGAGGAACGCACTGAGCCCGCCGCACGCCGTCATCAGCAGCTCCGCTCGTCGCGGGCCGATCCCCCGGATCCGCTGGAGCAGCCGGTAATCGTCCGGGCCGTTCAGGTAGTCGCGCCAGCCCGGGTGCCGACCATCGCCGGCCGGGCCGGCCGGAGCGGCCCTGCGCGCGGCGGCTCTGGCGACCTGCGGCTCGAGCGCGAACCGCTCGCTACGGCGCACCATCGGTCACGCGCTCCCCTCGCCGGCCCCCGGCCGGGCCGCCGCGGCGCGACCGGGTGGACCGGGCGGCCGGGCGGCGGCGGGCATCAGAAGATCCGCAGCGCGCCCAGGATCAGCCCCGGCACCGTGAGCAGGAGCCAGCTCGCGGTCGTGCTCAGCCCGAACAGCTCCTGCTTCGGCACCACGATGCGATCGCCCGCCCGGAGGTTGAGCTGGTCGAGCGTGCGCCCCTCGATCATCGCCTGCCGCAGCGCCTCGCCCTCCAGGATCTCCTCCCCGTCCCGTTCCACCCGGATCCCCTCGATCCGGGCGTCGCGACCCGGCCCGCCCGCGGCCATCAGCGCGTCGTTCAGCCTCGCTTCCGCGGGCAACTCGTAGAACCCCGGCTGGTCGACCTGGCCGGTCACCGTGATCGAGATCAGCGAGCGAGCGTAGACCACCGGGTCGCGGATGTAGCGCCGCAGCTCGTCGCGCAGATGCGACTCCAGCTCCGAACGGAGCACGCCGCGCAACGGGATCGTGCCGATGACCGGCAGCACCAGCGTCTGCCCCGTCCGGACGACGAACGTGTCCGTGAGCGTCGGTTCCGCCTCGACGACCATCGCGATGCGGTCGCCGACGCGGAAATCGCCTTCCTCGAGCCGCGCGCGCACGAGCGCGGCGGCGTTGCGCGCCTGCTCGCCGCGCTCGCCGTCGTCCGCGCCCGCACCCTGAAGCCTCGCGAGCATCGCCTCGAGCTCGGCGCGCGTCGCATAGAGGCCCGTGGGGTCCGGGGGATTCGTGGCCTGGGCCGCGAGCGGCCCGGCCGTCACCGCCAGGAGTACGGCCGTCCTGAGCATCGCTTGCATCAATCTGCACCCGGTTCCGGTTGCTCGGTCATTCCACCCTCGATCCGCCGCCGGCCTCCACCCCCTCGCCCTCCACCGCGTAGCCGGGCAGGATCGCGTACGGCACGTACGGGCTGTACTGGTAGCCGCGCGCCGCCGGGATGTCGTTCAGCACCGCGCCGAGGATCCGGATCGGCAGCCGGTCCACGAAGCCGAGCTTCGCCTCGGTCAGCACCCGGTTCGTGCACCCGGTCCGCAGCACGAGCAGCAGATGGCCGGTGAGCGTGCCGAGGATGAACGGGTCGGCGCCGGCGCCGAGCGGCGAGCTGTCCACCAGCACCACGTCGAAGCGCTGGCGCACGTCCACGAGGAGCTGCGAAAGCGCCGGGGCGTGCAGCAGCTCCGGCGCGGCCGCCAGCCGCGTGCCGCAGCCGATGAAGTGCAGCGAGGCGTGCGCGGTCTCGCGCACGACGTCGTCGACGCCGGCGTCGCCGGCCAGCAGGTCCGTGAGCCCGGGCTTGCGCGAGCCGTTGAGCATTCGGTGCAGCGTGCCGCGACGGATGTCGCCGTCGATCAGGAGCGTCGAGTACCCGATGTTCGCGCAGGTCAGCGCGAGATTCGCCGCGAAGAACGTTTTGCCGTCGCCGGCGCCGGGACTCGAGATCGTCGTCACCAGCGGGCCCGCGGTCCCGTAGGCGTGGACCAGCCCGAGCCGGATCGTGCGGAACGCCTCCACGACCGGCGACGGCGCGTCGGTCACCAGCCGGCCGCGCTTCACGTGCGGCACGCCGCCCAGGATCGGCAGCCCCAGCCCGGCCGTCACCTGGTCGGGGTAGCGGATCCGCATGTCCATGCGATCGAGCACGACGGCGCCCAGCATGCCGAGGGCGAGCCCGCCGCCGAGCGCCAGCAGCAGCAGGCGCCAGCCGGTGTACTGCACCGGGCGGTGCGGCAACGTCGCCCGGTCGAGGACGCGCACGTTCGGGATCGCGCTGATCGCCGCCACGCGCGCCCCCTCGTAGCGGTGCCGCAGCGTCGTGTAGAGATCCTCCGCGACCTCGACCCGCCGCTTCAGCCGGGCCTCCTCGACCGCGCGCATCGGGATCTCCCGCATCTCGCCCGTGATCGCGCCGATCGCGCGCCCCAGCTCACGCTGCCGCCGGCCGATCTCGTCGACCATCCGCCGGAGCAGCATCGGGATCGTCCGCCGCTCGAGCTGCTCGACCTCCTGCTTCAGCAGCTGCACCTGACGGTGCTCGTCGGTGTAGCGGTAGCGCAGTGATCGGAGCTCCGCCTTCTTCAGCGTCAGCTCCTCGAGCACCTTCACCATCTCCGGCGACTGCGCCACGGCCGGGATGAAGCCGAGCGCCGCGACCGAGACGCCGGAGCCGCGGACCTGCGCGAGCACCCGCTCCAGCGTCTGGCGATCGCGACGGAGTCGCTCCTGCTCCAACTTGAGCTGGAAGTAATCGGCGTAGATCGGATCACCCGCGGCGCCTCCGGCCGCCGCGCCCTGCGCAACGCCCCCGTCCGATGCGCGCATCCGCGGCATCCCCGCGGTCCGCACCTGGAACGCTTCCAACTCCGCCTCGGCCTCGCGGAGGCTGCGCTCGGCCGCTTCGAGCTGGTCGTGCAGGATCTTCTCCAGCTCGGTCAGCCTCGCGCGCTCCAGCTCGCCCGCGACGGCGACGTACCGTTCCGTCACGGCGTTCAACACGCGCGTGATCCGCGCGGGGTCCGAACCCCTCAGCTCCAGCCGGAGGATGTTCCCGTTCGGGTCGATCTCCGGCTTGATCCGCCCCGCCAGGTCGCGCGCCACATCGCGCGGCACCTCGACCGCGAACTCGATCGCCTGCCCCGCCGGGAGCAGCGCCGCGGCCGGCGCCCACGCGAATCCCAGCGCCGCGCCGATCGAATCCCCGACCGCGCCCCGCTCGAGGACCCGCCCCTCGGCCGTCTCCAGCGTGAACGAGCGGCCGGTCCGGTCCACCCGCAGCCGGTACGCGCCCGGCCGGAACCGCGGCTTGAGGGCGAACGCCTCGAGCGCCGGCGAGCGACCCGGCGAAAGTTCGCGCAGGTACAGCCTCAGATCCCGGACGACGACGTCCAGCACCACGTACGTCTTCAGCAGGTCGATCCAGCCGGAAGCGCTCAGGAAGTCGCCGGTCCGGATCGGCTCCGTCTCGCTCCCGGCGTCCCCGGCCGATTCGACCCAGATCGTGGATTGCACCACGTATTGCGGCGAGATGAACCTGGACAGCGCCATCCCCGCGACCCCGCCGACCGCCGTGAGCGCGAGCACGAGCCACTTGTTCCGGACGATCGCCGACACGTACCGCCGCCAATCCGTGCCCGCCGCCTCGGGGGGCGCGACGGCCGCCAGATCCGCTCGCGAAAACGCCGCCTGCTGCCGGGCCACGCCCGGATCATGCGCCGGCGCCGAGTCGTAGGGGACGGGCAAGTTCTCCGACATGATCGCCACGGCTCGGGACTCGCTGGCACGCGGGCGGCACCCCCCGGCACGACGGCGGTCACACAGGCCCCGCGTGCGGCATCGACCCGGCTACCGGCGCAAGGGCAGGACCAGCGCACGCCACCGCCCGGCGCGTCCGGTGCGCCGGCACGGATCCGGCCCGTCCGCCGGCACGGATCCGGGCTCCCCGGACATCCATGCCCCACGCCGGCCGCCACCGCTCGACGCCGCCCGCCGTCCGGCCGCAGCACGACGTTGCAGGCGCACCACACCGGTGCGCCTGCGGAGGGCGTCGCTCGGGGTACGGCGTCGCATGGTGGGTCGGCGCGGCTCGGAGGTGAGATGTCGTCTGGGGGTGCGGCGTCGCTCGGCGGTGCGGTGTCGTTCGGCGGGCGCGGCGTCGTCTGGCGGGTGCGGCGCCGTCTGGCGGGTGCGGCGCCGCTCGGGGGTACGGTTCGGAGGCGACGCGCGCTCGATCTGGATGCGGCCTTCAGGGAACGGGAGCCGCCCGGGGGTGCGCCGAAGGCTCGACCGCACACCCCCGCGCCGCGGCACCCGCGCGGCTCAACCCGCGTGCACCCCGTGGCCGGAGTCCACGCCGGCCTCCCGCCTGGACGATACCGCCCACGCGGCGTCCGGGTCCGAGAGCTGGATCGCGTGCGAGCCGCCGGGGAACCGTCGCTCCAGCCGCTCGTACTGGCGCCACATCTCGTCGTCCGGGTGCCGCCAGTCGTGCAGGTAGTAGACAGCGTGGATGCGCGCCTGGAGCAGCTCCTTCGCGCAACCGAAGCACGGCCGCATCGTCGTGTACAGGACCGAGCCCTCGACCGGAATGCCGAACCGGGCGGCGCTGAGGAGCGCGTTCTGCTCCGCGTGCACGCAGATGCAGAGGTCGTAGCCCTGGGCGGGCCGGTACTTCTCGCGGTGCGCGCACCGCTCGCAACCGCCCTCGTCGCAGTTCGGCATCCCCTGCGGCGTCCCGTTGTAGCCGGTCGAGATGATGCGGTCGTTCAGTACGAGGATGGCGCCGACGCGGCTCCCGACGCAGTTCGCCCGCCGACGCACGGCCATCGCGATCCCCATGTAGTACTCCATCCGGTCCGGCCGCGTCCGCTGCTTCGCTTCCATGGCGCTCCTCGCGACTGAAGTCGTGTCGTACGGGATGGTCACACGCCGCCCGCGGGGGGTCGACCATCGTAACCCGCGCCGCAGCCTCGCGCCACCGTTCCCTGCGCGATGAAACCCGCACCGCGCCGATTCGTTCTGCCGAGGATGTCGTCCGCCGGGCCGCCGGATGGTACCACGGCCCCCTCGCGGCTTCCCGGGCCACGACCGCGAAGCGGCGCGCCCGCAGCCCCGGGCACTCGCTCCCGTCGCTCGCGCCATCCGGTTCGTCTACTGGATGGGGTCAGGAATCCCGCCGTACCTTGACCAGCCGGCAGGCGAGGTTCTGCCGCCCGACGGCGGCGGGTAGGCTCCGGCCGGGCGCGGAGGCGGAGGGGCGGCACCGGCGGGCGGAGGCGATGGCGCGGGCGCTACATGCGACCTCGCCGGCGCTTCGTGCGACCTCGCGGGAGATCGGACGTTGCCGGAGCGGCCGGCCATCACCCCGCTCCTCGTCCGCGGCCGCTCCCTCGGGCGCGGCCGGGCCGTCGCGCCGCCGCTCAGCCCTCCAGCAGCGCCCGCGCCTCCTCCGCCCTCCCGGCCGGCACGAGCACGTCCACTCCGCGTGCCACGCCCGCCGCGTCCCGGCCGTCGTACGCGGCGTGCTCGCCGCGGAAGAGGGCGGCGATCCCGGCGTCCCTGAGGCGCTCGCAGGTGGTCTGCGCCTCGACCACTGCGGTGCACGTGGTCAGGATGACCCAGGCGGGAAGGTACGGCATCGTTCGATCGCTCGCTGTGTCGCGGTGTGGGTGCGGAGCGGCTCAAGCCGGCGGGAACGCTGCGCCGTCCGGCGGACGCACGCCGGTCGGGCGCTGCGCAGGGCGCGCGAGACGAAACGGCATCGTCGTCGACGGATCCGAATGCATGGGGTTCCCCGGATTCGTTCGGCAGGGCCTGTCGCCGTGCTCCAGGATGGGGCATGCGCGCGGGCGGCGCAACCCTTTGATGCGCCCCGCTCTACGGCGGCACCGGAAACGGGACGGGCGGGATTCGCGGGTCGGGCGGTGCCAGCGGGCGGCGCCGGCCTGCCCCATTGATGCGGCCCCGGGCGGCTCGGCCGGCCGGTCCGCCGCTCACGCGGCGTCCGTCGGCGCTCCGGTCTCGCCGGGCGCTGCCTCCGCTACCGCGCGGCCGAACGCGCGGCGCACCCAGACCAGGAACTGCCAGCCGTCGGTCGCGAGGCCGGGGACCGGGAGCATGTTCAGCGCGGCCCACGTGATCGAGAGCGCGGCGACGGCGTGCAGCGCGGCCGGCGCGCCGGGCGCGAGCCAGAGGCCGCGGAGCGCGTCCGTGACCGCGGCGATCGCGGCGCCGTCGCCGTACAGCACCGATTCGACCACGGCCAGCGGGAACGCCCAGAGCCAGGCGCCCGTGCTGTCGGTGGCGTAGGCGAGCGGCGAGGCCGAATCCATGCCGAACGGCATCGCCTCGACGCCGAACGCGAGGGCGGCGGCCCACAGCATCGCGAAGCCGAACGCGATGTTCGCCACCGCGCCGCCGACCGCGATGACCGCGTTCGCCGTGCTCGACGCCGGCGGCACGTAGTCGACGCGCCCGCCGAACGGGAGCAGCGCCAGTCCGAACTCGATCCCGCCGCGCCGGAAGGCGGCGAGTCGCGGCCCGCGACCGATGATGACGCGGGTGACCCGTGCGCGCCGGGCGATGGCCGCCGCCAGGTGCCCCAGCTCGTGCACCGCCGTGACGGCGAGGAGGGCGGGAAGCAGGGCGAGCGCGGACGTGATCACCTCAGAACCCGGCCACTTCGAGGAGGTAGCGGGCGTACGGCGTCGCCCCGCCTCCGTCCGGCGACTGCCAGCCGAAGAACGGCGCGTCGTCGCGCCAGAAACACTCGATGCGGCCGGCCCGCGGGAGCGCGCTCGCCCAGCCGGCGAAGCCGCCGTGCACGCACCCGCCCGGGCCGCCGGCGGGCCGGGCGCGGCTGCCGAGATTCTGTCGCATCGTGACCACCGGAAAACGTAGCTCCGTGCCGTGCCGATCGCAGGTGTCGAGCCGGTAGTGGCCGCGGTCGCACGCATCGCGCGACGGGTAGTTCGCGTTCCGCCCCTCGGCCACCCAGACCCGCGGCGCGCCGCGGTCGCGGCCGTCCGCCCATTCGAAGCGCGCGAGCGCGTCGCCGCGGTACCACCGGCAGTCGCCGCCGCTCCGGCCGAAGCAGTGCGCGGACAGGAAGACCGCCTCCGTCCGCCACCGCCCGGAGCGGCCGTCGTGGCCGATCTCGACGACGATCGCCTCCGAATCCCCGACGTGCGGCGCGCAGTCGACGAACGGCAGCAGGAACTTCAGGCCGTCCCAGCCGCAGTCGCGGTAGTACGCGGGGAGGTAGGCGATGCGGATCCGCCCCGCCTCCCCGCCCCGCTCCACGGCGAAGTAGTACTCGCCGCCCGGCCGCGCCGGGGACACGCTGGTGTCCCAGCCGCAACCGCCGGGCCGAACCACCAGCAGCGGCGCGAACGCGCGGGCGAGCCCGAGCTCGCAGCGGTCGTCGAGCCCGTCGGCGTCCGTGTCCGCGACCGGATCCGCCCGACCGCACGATGCCTCGGTCCACGGCAGCGACAGGCCGGTCGCGCGATCCGGGAGCGGGCCGCCCCCCGGGTCGGGCGTCCCGGCCGGCGCGCACGCCCAAAGGACCGGCACCACGCCGATCCGGCCGCGCGCCGCCATCCGGCGGATCCCGCGGAGCATCGCCCCTCGGGGCCGATGCTCCGCCGCCGACCGCGCGCCAGCCCGGGCCACGCTCACCCCGGGCGACGGAGGTGCAGCTTCATCCCCTCGTGCGTGGCCTGGAAGCCCAGCCGCTCGTAAAACCGTTTGGCATCCTCGCGGCGCTTGTCCGTCATCAACTGCACGAGGTGGCAGCCGCGTGCTTCCGCCAGGCCGATGGCGTGCCGGATCAGCGCGCTCCCGATGCCCTGCCCGCGAACCGGCGATGACGTGCGTACGCCCTCGATCGTCGCATGCCACCCCCCCTGGTACGACAGCGTGGGCGTGAGCGTGAGCTGGACCACGCCGACCACCTCGCCATCCCTGCACGCCACGATCAGCGAGATGTTCGGATCCGCGTCGATCGCCTCGAACGCCTCGAAGTACGCCGCCGGGAGCGGCCGGGTGTACCGCTCGCGCGTGCGGCCCAGCATGTCGTCCGCGAGCATGCCGACGATCGCATCGACATCGTCGCGGACGGCGGCGCGAAACGACACCGCGCCCGCGCCCTCCCCGTCCCGCCCGGCGGAACCGGCCCCAGATCCCTGCTCCACTTCCCCACGCTCCTTTCGGTTGATGTGTCTTTTACGCTCCCGCCGGCGCCCCGCCGGCGCCTGGCACACCCCGTGCAGCGCCGCGGCGGCCCGTGCGGCCGCCGCCCAGCCGGCCGCCGTGTGCATCATCCCGCGATGGAAGGCCGCCCATGAGAGAGATGCGCGCCGGCGAGCTCATGACGCCGGATCCCATCACCGTCACGCCGGACACGCCCATCGCCGAGGTCGCGCGCGAGTTCCGGATCCACGACATCGGGTTCCTCCCGATCGTCGATGGCGACCGGGGCCACCGGCTGCTGGGCGTGATCACGGACCGCGACATCGCGTGCCGGTGCACGGCCGAGGGACACGACCCCACCGCGTGCCCCGCCGAGCGGCACATGACCCGCGAGGTCGCGACCGCCCGCGCAGGCGACGACGTGAACCGCGTGATGGAGATCATGCAGGGTGCGCAGGTCCGCCGCCTCCCCGTCGTGAGCGACACGGGCCGGCTCATCGGCGTGATCGCCCAGGCCGACCTGGCCGTCGACGCCGTCGAGGAGGACGCGGTCGCTCCGATCGACGTCGCCTACACGGTGGAACGGATCAGCGAGCCGGCGCACCCGGAGCGGAAGCACTCGCACTGAGCACCGCCCGGACGATGCGCGGGCCGTGCTCGCGGCCCGTCTCGATGAAGATCTTGTTCGGCCGGTTCCCGCCCGCGACGACGCCGGCCAGGAACACGCCGGGCACGTCGGTCTCCATCGTGGCCGGGTCGTGGGCCGGGATCCCGGTCTCCGGGTCGATCGTCACGCCGAGCCCGCGCAGGATCCACGGGTCGGGCGTGTAGCCGGTCATCGCGAAGACGAAGTCGTTCTTCAGCGTCTCGACGCGCCCATCCGCCTCGGAGCGCAGCAGCACCGAGCCGGGCCGGATCTCGGCGACGCGGTGCCGGAACCGCGCCTGGATCTCCCCGTTCCGCAGCCGGCCCTGGATGTCCGGGAGCACCCACGGCTTGACGCCGCCGTCCAGTGCGTCGAGGAAATGGACCAGCGTGACCCGCGCGCCCGAGCGGAACAGGTCGAGCGCCGCCTCGACCGCGGAGTTGCCGCCGCCGACGACAAGCACGTCCTGCCCGTAGTACGGCAGCCCTTCGCCGTAGTAGTGCGAGACTTTCGGCAGCTCCTCGCCCGGCACGCCGAGCAGGTTCGGATGGTCCCAGTAGCCGGTCGCGTCGACCACGTGCGCCGCGCGGAACTCGCCCGCCGTGCCGTCGGCGCGGCGCGTACGCACGCGGAATGCGCCGTCCGGCTCCCGCGCCACCGCCACGACCTCCTCGTACTGCCGCACGTCGAGGCCGAAGTGCGCGACGACGCGGCGGTAGTACTTCAGCGCCTCGCGGCGCGTCGGCCGGTCGGCCGTCGTGATGAACGGCAGCCCGCCCAACTCCAGCTTGTCTGCGGTGCTGAAGAAGCTGCCGTACGTCGGGTACCCCGCGATGCAACGGGTGATGCACCCCTTCTCGATGATCGTGCACGCCACGCCCGCCTGCGCGGCGGCCACACCCACGCCGAGGCCGCACGGACCCGCGCCGATCACCGCGATCTCGATCGTGTCCTGCAATGCTACGTCCCTTCCCGTGGTCTCAACGTCATCCGATGCACGGTCCGCGCGGCGGCCCGGTCGCGGTCGAGCGGCACGAGCCAGAGCCCGCCGTTGCGCCACCGCTCGAACTGGTCCCGATAGTGGGGCGACGTCGGGATGCCGGACTGCCCCGTCGGCAGAATGAACCCGCCGCTCCCGTCCACGTCCGCCATGTCCACCACGTGCCGCTGGCTCGCGCCCGCCGTCACCCGCGCCGGGTAGCCGCCTCCGGCCCGATGGTGCGCCACGTTCGCCGTGGTCGGCGAGCCGCCGAGCGGCGCCGGCCCGATGTTCAGCCCGAGCAGGCGGTCGAGGACGGCGACGGCGCCCAGCGGATGATCCATGCGCACCCGGTGCAGCTCGCCCCAGCTCCGGCCGCCGACGATCGAGTCCGCCTCGGCCATGGCGCGCGCGGCCAGTTCAAGGTACGCGCTGTCGCCCCCCGAATCTACCCACGGCAGCGTGCGACGTTCGAGGAGCGCGTGGACCGCGTCGTCGGGCATCCACCCGGCCTCGCCGCCCCAGAGCGATTCGGCGGCCAGGCGCTCCAGCCGGTCGCGCCACACGTTGAAGAGCGCCGCCGCGCGGGAATCCATCCGCGCCTCGAGGTCCCACTCCCGGAGCAGGTCGGAGGCCGCGGCAAGCCCCGCGCGCCCGGCGGCCTCGACGGCGCGGTCGCGGTAGCGTGCGGCCATCGCGTCCCGCACGTCGAGCTGCTGCCGGTGCACCGCGGCGGCATCGAACGGCCCCGCCCCGGCGACCATCTCGGTGATCCGCATCGCGCGGAACGGCCCGCCCCAGCGCGTGCTGACCAGCCCGCCGACGGCGCCGGCGGCCTGGCGGTTGTTCGCGGTGACGATGTAGCCCTGCGGCGGGTCGAGGACGTGGGGGTGCCGCTCGAACGGCAGCGTGCCGACCCAATCCCACTCACCGGTCCACCCGGGGACCGGCGCGAGCGGCGGCGGCTTCGGACCGCCGTCGCCGCCGGCCCGCCCGATCTCCGCCGAGCCGCGGAGCGGGACCGTGCCGCCCATCCAGTAGCCGATGTGCCCCGCCGTGTCGGCGTAGACCACGTTCTGGTGCGGATTGCCGAACTGCTCGACGGCGCGGACGAAGTCGTCCCACCCCTCCGCGCGGTTGAAGCCCCGGATCGCCCGCCAGCTCCGGCTGTGGTCGTGTGCGACCCAGCGCATCGCGATCAGGTCGCCGCCGGCGCGCGGCTCGACCGGCGAGAGGATCGGCCCGTGTCGCGTGATACGGATCGTCAGCGGCACCGGCTCGCCGCCCCTCACCCGGATCGTGTCCCGGATCACGCGGAACGGCTCGCTCCCGTCCGGCGTCAGGTACCGCGTCGAGTCCGCAGGGTCGACCCGCTCGATGAAGAAGTCGACGTCGTCGACGTACGCGTTCGTGAACCCCCACGCGATCGCGCGGTTGTGCCCGGCCACGACGCCCGGCGTGCCCGGCAGCGTCATCCCGACGACCTCGATCGCGCCCCCATCCACGTCCCGGGCGTGCAGCGCCATGAGGTGCCAGATGGCCGGCGCATCCAGCCCGAGGTGCATGTCGTTCGCCAGGATCGGCTTCCCCGAGCGCGTCCTCGACCCGGCGATGACCCATGCGTTCGAGGCGCGCGTCACGCTGAGCCGGTCCAGCCACGCCTTCGCGACGGCCGGGATCCCGGGCGGGACCGGCGCGTCGCCGAGGATGTGCGCGCCCCACGACGGGTAGCCCGGCACCAGGTGTCGCGCCCGCTCGGCGCCCAGCCGCCGGACCGCCCGGGCCAGCTCGAGCCCGGGACCGTACGCCGAGAGGTCCCACGCCATGATCTTCTCGATCGCGAGCGTGTGCCGCACCGTCCACGGCTCCGGCCGGATGCGCAGGAAGACGAACTCCGGCGGCAGCGCGCCGTCGTGGCTGCGGATCCACGCGTTCACGCCCGCCGCGTACGCCTCGAGCAGCCGTCGTTCCTCAGGCTCCAGCGACCGCTCCGCCCGGCCCGCGGCCCGCCACAGGCCGAGCGTGCGGAGGAACCGGTCGCTCTCGACCGTCCGCTCGCCGAACAGCTCCGAGAGCCGGCCCTCGGCCACGCGGCGGAACATCTCCATCTGCCACAGCCGGTCCTGCGCGTGGACGTAACCCTGGGCGAAGTACAGGTCGGGCTCGGACGCCGCCCAGACGTGCGGGACCGCGAGCGCGTCGCGCCAGACCTCGACCTCGGCGCCGAGCCCGTCGACGACCGCACCCCGGCCGTAGTCGGGTTCCGCCGAGCGGAGGTAGCCGAACCCCGCCACCGCGGCGGCCGCGGCCACGGCGAGGAGAACGCCGGACGCCAGCATGAGCTTGCGCATCAGGATCCTTTCCGGTCGCGATGAAGGCGGCCCGGGCTACTCCGCCGCGAACCGATCGGCGCTCCGCGTGCCGCCGTCCAGGAACACCGGCACCCCTTCGCCGGTCACCGTCTCGAAGATCGCCTTCAGCACGCCGATCAGGACCGGCCCGATGATCACGCCGACCAGACCGAACGTGTACACCCCCGTCACCAGAGCGATGAACATCCAGTAGAAGTTCAGCACGTGCGACTTCTCCGCCGCGATCTTCGGGCGCAGGTACAGCGACATGAAGACGGTGTTCACCAGGAACCCGATCAGGATCATGGCCACGCCGCCGGCCGCGTCCCCCCGGAACACGATCAGGTACAGACCCACCGGCACGTACACCGCCCACGAGCCGACGATCGGCAGGAAGCCAATGAAGAACGACACGATCGCCAGCACGATCGCGAGCGGGACGCCCCACACCAGGTTCATCGTCAGCACGACGGCGGACTTGATGATCTGCGTGAGGAACGTGGCGTACAGCGCGCCGTACACCACCGCCCGGATGTTCCCGCTGACCGCCCGCTCCAGGTCGCGGTAACGCCCCGGCACTTTCGCGCGCAGGTAGCCGATCACCCGCTCGTGCTCCGTCAGGATGTAAAAAACCGTGGTCAGGAACACCGCGATCGAGATCGTGATGACGCCGAACGCGTCCTGGATCTCGTCGGCCAGCCGGTCGCCGCGCGCCGCGATCCCCGCCACCAGCAGCGACAGGTTCTCCTCGACGGCGATCCGCCGCACGAAGGGGATCCGCTGGAGCACGTCCGTCAGCCGCCGCACGACGTCGCGGCTGTTCGCCTCGAGGTATCCGGCGGCGTCCGCGATCTCGATCCAGCTGTAGGCGAGAACCGCGATCAGCGGCAGCATCACCACCGTGATCGCCAGGATCGCGCTCAGCCAGCGCTTGCGCACCCCGCGCGTGAGCCAGTCGTGGAACGGGATCAGGAACGCGCCCAGCACCACGCCGGCGATGATCGCGACGGCCACGTCCGCGACCATGTAGCCGAAAAGGATGGCGATCGCGAGCAGGAAGGCGGCGGTGATGACGGCCTTGCGCAGCTCCGGCACGGTGAAATCGGCAAGGCGGACATCATCCGATCGCCGGTCCGAGCGCCTCCGGTCGTCCGGCGGCCGCTCGGCGTTCACGCCACCTCCGGCTCCAGCGCCTGGGCCAGGTCGTCGCGGAGGTCGGCGAAGTCCTCGACCCCGACCGAGACGCGGATGAAGCCATCGTCGATCCCGAGCGCGTGCCGCTCCTCCCGCGAGAGCGAGGTGTGGGAGGTGTAGCGCGGCATCGAGACGAGCGTCTCCACGCCGCCGAGACTCGGCGCGACGCACGGGATGCGCAGCCGCCCCAGGACGCGAACCGCCGCCTCATCGCCGCCGCGGACGACGAACCCGACCATCCCGCCGAAGCCGTCGAACAGCGCCCGGGCGACCTCGTGGTCCGGGTGCGACCGGAGCCCCGGGTACGTCACGCGCGCGACCGCGGGGTGCGACTCCAGCCACCCGGCCAGGTGCAGCGCGTTCTCGTTCTGCTGCCGCACCCGCACGGCCAGCGTCTTGAGCCCACGCTCGAGCAGCCACGCGGCGTGCGGGTCCAGCGCAGGGCCGAAGCTCTTCAGCTTCTCCCGAACCTCATCGACCAGCCCGGCCGGGCCCGCCACCACCCCCGCGATCAGGTCCGAGTGCCCGCCCAGGTACTTCGTCGCGCTGTGCATCACGACCGTCGCACCGTGCTCGATCGGCCGGAAGTTGACCGGCGTGGCGAACGTCGCATCGATCAGCAGCGGAATCCCCGTCTCCGCCGACAGCCGCGCGAGGGGCCGGATGTCCGGCACGCGCAGCGTCGGATTGACCGGAACCTCGATCAACAACGCGCGCGTCTCCGGCCGCACCGCCTCCGCCCACTGCTCCTCCCGCTCGACGAACGTCGTCTCGATCCCCAGCCGCGGCAGCTCGCGCGTCAGCAGCTTCGCCGTGCCGCCGTACAGCGCGCGAGCCGCCACGATGTGGTCGCCCGCACCGCAGCAGGCCAGGAGCGACAGCGAGATCGCCGCCAGGCCGCTCCCCAGCGGCAGTGCCGCCTCCGCGCCCTCGAGCGCCGCCAGCTTCTCCGCCAGCACCTCGTGGTTCGGATTCGTGCCGTACCGCGTGTAGCGCACGTCGCCCGTCGGCTCGGGCTCGTTGAAGAACGTCGCGCTCGGCACGATCGGCGTCACCACCGGCGCGCCGGGCCCCCGCGTCGGGCTCCCCGCGTGCACCGCCCGGGTCGAAAGGCCCGCTCCGCCGGCCACGGATGGGTTCTCATGCTTCATCGCGCCATCGCTCCACGTTTCCGGTATATGTCTCGATCAGAGCCTCCGCGCGCGCCGCCGTCGCGCCCTCGGCCGTGATCACGAAGTAAGGTTTGTGCGAGTGCGGGATGATCAGAACCCACTCCGCATCGCCGAACCACAGCTTCACCCCGTCGACGAGCTGCCGCTCCTCGTCCTCGGTCTCCTCGATGAGCCGGCGCATCACCGCGCCCTTGCGCGACCACGGGCACGCGACCCGCGCATGCCGCATGTGGATCGCCGGGACACGGTCCGCCTGCTCCCCGAGGCGGGCGCCCGACCGCGCCAGCGCCTCCAGCAGCCGAACCGCCGCGAACATCCCGTCGTACGCCGGGATGAAGTGCGGGAAGATGAACTCGCCGCGCGCGCCCGCGACCAGGTCGGCATCCGCCGCCGACGCCATCATCGCGTGGTGCTCCGTCTTCGTCCAGTGCAGCTCCGCGCCGGCCTCGCGGATGATCCGCGCCGCGACCGCCGGGCTCGTGACCGGGATCGCGACCCGCCCGATCCCCAGGTGCTCGACGGCCAACCGCACGAAGACCGCCTGCGCCAGCTCCGACGACAGCGGCCGCCCCGCGTCGTCGACCAGGTGGATCACCTCGCCGCCGGGGTCGATCCAGAGCCCGAGGTCCGCATCGATCGACCGCACGATCCCGCCAAGCCGAAGCAGCGATTCCTCGAACTCCTGCTCGCTCCGCGACAGGCGCCCCGGCGAGACGTACGCGTCCAGGCTGACCATCTCCGTCTGAAGCGAGCCGAGCAGGTCCGGGAAGACCTCGACCGTCGTGCCGTACGCGAAGTCGACCACCAGCGTGAAGCGCCGGTCCGCGATCGCCGCCCGGTCGACCTCCGACAGGAAGTGCTCGCGATACCCCTCGACCACCCGCGTCGGGAAGTTGATCCCGCCCGTGCCGTCCGGCCCCGCGCGCGGGAAATCCTCCCGGCTGAACAGCCGCTCGATCGACTGCGTCTTCCCCGGCGGCAGGTCCCGCCCGTCGGCGTCGAAGAACAGGATGTCCACGACCCGCGAATCGAACGGCGAGCGCCGCACGTGGATCCCGCCCGACTCGCGGCCGTGGTTCACCGCGTGCCGCACCACCGGGATCGGCATCTCCCGCAGGTCCTCCACGTTCGCGCCCGCCGACATGAACCCCGTGATCATCGCGCGGTTGATCATCCGCGACGCGCGGTCCGAGTCCCGCGACGTCGCGATGTACGCGCCCGGCCCGAGCATCGCGCCGTACGCGCCGCCCAGTCGCGAGACGACCTCCGGCGTCAGCTCCGCGTTCGGGATCCCGCTGACGCGCGCGCCGTGGAACAGGCTCCGCTCCCACGCCTCGCCCCAGATCAGCGAGTGCGTCAGCACGGCCCGGTCCTCGACCACCTTGTCCGGCCAGACCTTCACGTTCGGGCCGACCACGGCGAAATCGCCGACTTCCGCCCGGTCCGACAGGATCGTGTTCTCGCGCACGATCACGCCTTCGCCCACCCGCGCGCCGGCGGCGCACACCGTCTCGTGGATCCGCGCGCCCGCGCCGACCTCGCACCCCTCCCACAGCACGACGTTGCGCAGCTCCGCGCCGTCGCCGATCTCGGACCCCGCGCCGATCACGACGTTCTCCAGGATCGCGCCGCGGCCGACCTGCGCGCCCCGGCCGAGCAGGACCGTCCCGGCCAGGCGCACATCGCGGCCGACGCGCGCACCCGCCTCGCCCCAGAGCACGGCGCCGTCGTGCTCGCGCCGCTCGCCACGCAGCGCGACCTGCACTCTGCCCGCCAGCACGTCGTCGTTCGCACGACGGTACTCGACCAGGTTCCCCACGTCCCGCCAGTAGCCCCGCGCCACGTGCCCGAACAGCCGCGCCCGCTCGCGCAGCATCTGCGGGAACAGGTCCTTCGAGAAGTCCACGTTCGTCTGCGGCGGCACCCGCTCGAGCGCCTCCGGCTCCAGCACGTAGATCCCCGTGTTGATCGTGTCGCTGAAGACTTCGCCCCACGTCGGCTTCTCCAGGAACCGGTCGATGCGGCCGGTCTCGGAGTCGACGATCACGATGCCGAACGCGAGCGGGTTCTCGACCGGCGTCAGCGCGATCGTCGCCTCCGCCTCCCGCGCCTCGTGCTCCGCGACCACCGCGCCCAGGTCGAAGTCCGTCAGCACGTCGCCGCTGATCACCAGCACGCGCTCCCCCTCGATCAGCTCCCACGCGTTCCGCACCGCGCCGGCCGTGCCGTAGTCCGCGTCCGCCGTCACGTACCGCATGCGCACGCCGAACGCGGAGCCGTCGCCGAAGTGACTCGTGATGTGCTCCGGCTGGAAATACAGGATCGAGACCAGGTCGGTGATGCCGTGTCGCTCGAGGAGCGCGACGATGTGCTCCATGATCGGCCGGTTCGCGATCGGCACCATCGGCTTCGGACGATGGATCGTGAGCGGCTTCAGGCGGGTGCCGAACCCGCCGGCCATGATCACGCCTTTCATTCCACTTCCCCGGCTCGAAGATGGATCGGTGGGCGGTTGGAACTTCGGGCCGTTGAGCAATCGCCGTGCCGGGTAAGGTACCCTGCGCGCCGAACCGCGGCAACGGACCCGGACCTTGACGGCGAACGCGTTACAGCGCATACTCTTGCCGCTCGTGCGCACTCCCCGGAGGCCGTTTCATCCATGGAAAAGATCCACACCAAGGAAGCCGCCGAAGCGATCCTGCGCGAGCTGCCGTCCGTCCGCGGCGCGTTCGTGCGCGAAGACGTCAACGGCCACCCCCGCGAGGTCCACATCCTGGTCGGGCCCGGACCCGAGCCGCGACTCCTCGCCCGCGACATCCGCGACCTGCTCGAGGAACGGCTCGGCGTCCCCGTCGACCAGCGGGTGATCAGCATCGCCCAGCTCTCCGAGCGCCTCGACCAGATCCCGATCGAGGAGATCGCCGCGCCGCCCGCCGCGGACGACGGCGACGCTCCGCTCGCCCGGAGCGCCGCCAATACGCCGGCCGCCGGACACGCCGCGTACGCCGCCCCGGCCGATGCCGCCGCCGCGATCCCCGCCCTCGGCCCGGCCGCTGCGCCCGCGGCGCCGGAGCGCACGGCGCCCGCCTACGCGCCCGCCGCGCGCCTGGTCTTCGATGGGATGGAGTCGACGACGCGGAACGGCCGCACCGAAACGCGCATCCGCGTACTCTGGAAGGGGAACTGCTTCGAAGGCACGGCGGAGGAGATCGACGGCGGCACGGGCCGGCTGCGCGCGGCCGCGGCCGCCATGCTCCGCGCCGCGACGGAGGCATGTGCCGGGAAGATGCGCCTCGAGCTGGAGGCCGCGTCCGTCGTCCGGGCGCTCGGCCGCGACTACGTCCTGGTCTCCGCGCTCGCCGTCTCGCCGCTCCTCGGCCGGCGCCCCGTCCCGCTCGCCGGCGCGCACCCCCTCGACGTCGGCGACGAGGCCGCCGCCCTCGCCGCACTCCAGGCGTCCAACCGCGTCCTGACGCTCGCGCTCCGCGACTGATCCGCCGGGATCACGACGGGCCCGCCGGGATCAACGGCGTCAGCGCATAGTGCACCCGCGGCGCCTCCCGGTAGAGCACGACCCGCCGCCGGATCAGCGCATCCAGCGCCGGAGCGACCTCCTCTTGCGACGCCGACAGGTACTCCGCCACCTCGGCGACGCTCGCGCGGCCGAGACGCTCGACCGCCGTCCACGCCTCGCGCTCCGCGTCGTCGACGGCGCCGAGCAGCGTCGGCCCGGCGTCGAGCTCCGCGACCAGCGCCAGGCCATGGCGCTCGAGCACCGCCTCGATCATCTCCAGATGGTGCTCCGCGAGGCCGCGCGCCACGAAGTACGCGTCCGCCGGCCGGTCCTCCGCCTGGTAGCGCAGGATCAGCTTGGCCACCGTCTCGTCCGCGCAGCTGTAGTCGAGCACGGCGACCTGCCGGAAATCGAGGACCGACAGGCACAGCTCGCCCATCTCGCCGATCTGGCTCTCGATCCCCAGCCGCACCGCCTGCCCCGTCGGCCGCGTGACCAGGTGCGAATAGAGGTTCGCCACTGACCGGTGCACGAGGCGCGACAGCTCGAAGTGCAGCGGGACGACTCGCCCCGGCCCTTCGCTCATGACGGGCCGCTCCCGCGCCCCGCGGCCGGGCCCGCGCCGCCGCCCCGCCCCCCGCCGCGGCGCGCGCCCGACCGGCCGCCGCCCGCGGGCCGCGCCGCAGCGCCGCCCTGGCGCGCGCCGCCGGCGGCGCCACCCGCCGCGCCACCCGCCGGCACCGGCTCGCGGGCCGGCAGCACGATCCCGATCTGCGCGCCCGGGAAGAACGCCAGCCTCTCCTCCATCGGCGACGCGTCGTCCCACGCCGGCACGTCCGCGATGCGCGCGGTCCCGCTCCGGATCGAGACCTTCCCGCCCCACCGGCCGACCTGCTTGCGAATCTGCTTGAGCCCCTGCCCGCGCCCCGGATCGTGGAACCGCGTCAGCCCGTGGATGAACGCGGCCTCGAGCGCGGCCGCATCGCCCCAGCGCTCGCCGTACCGCGCGGCGTGCGCCCCGGCAAGCGAACCCTTGAAGCCGATCCCCAGGTCGACGACGCCGATCTTCACGACCCGCCGGTCGAGCTGCGGGATCCGGCTGTACGTCTGCGTCGCGACCCACCCCGTCGCCTGGGCGTGCTCCAGGATGTTCTGACAGACCTCCGAGAGCATCGAGCCGAACTGCCACGCCTCGCGCACCGGGTAGTGCAGCTGGTGCGTCAGGATCTCGATCGCCCGCTCGTTCACCCGGTCCACCACCGAGTGCACGTCCTGGTACGACCGGATCGGCGTGATCTCGAGCAGCACGTCCGACGACGACTCGCCGCCACGACCCCGGCGCGGCGCGCCGTGCAGCTCGAACAGCGCCTCCGCGTGCTCGAAGAAACGCATCCGGCCGAGGTAGCTGAGCACGTCCGCCGACTTCGGTAGCTGGAGCACCGGCCGCTCGCCATCGCGCCCGGCGACCTCGGCCGCGGCCAGCAGGCCGAGCATCCCGTACGGATCGACCCAGCGGAGCTGTCGCGCGTCGAACAGCACGCGCGCCCCCTCCGCTCCGCCCATCGCCTGGACGATCGGGTCGAAGCTCTTCTCCTCGAGCGACGGCGGGATCGGTATGACCTTCACGTGTCGATGCGTCCTTGCAGGAAGAGGTGCAGCCCGGTCGCGCCCAGGTGGCCGACGTTCCGCGCCGCGGCCCGGTTCGCCGCGCGCAGCGCCTCGTCCAGCGGGTCGCCCGCGAGCAGGCGGATGAAGCATGTGGCGCCCCAGACGTCGCCGCAACCGGTCGGGTCGCCCTCGCGCGCCTCCGTCACGATCGCGACCCGCTCGCTCCGCGCCGCGCCCGGCACGCCCAGCGCCGGCCGCGCCGCCAGCCGCCCGCCCGCCCGCCACGTCAGCGGGTCCGGCCGGAACGCCGGCGACGCCACGTACGCGGCGCCCCGCGGCCCCAGCGTCACCAGCAGCAGCCGCGGCGCCTCGCCGACGACCTCGGCCGCGAAGCGCCACGGGTCGCCCCACGCGTGCGCCAGCCACGACAGCTCGTCCTCGTTGACCTGCACGACGTCGAAGCAGCGCAGCCAGTCGCGCCACGCCGCGAGCGGCCGGTACATCCGCTGGCCGCCCGCGCCCACGCCGAGCATCAGCGAGTGGACATCCGCGTAGATCGGCCCCTGAAAGGCGAGGCGGAGGCGGGCGGCCGTCTCGAGCTCCAGCTCGAAGCCGGAGATGAAGTTGATGTACAGCGCGTCGAGACCCCGGACGATCGGCTCGAGCTCCGCCCAGCTCCACGGCGGCACGCCGCCCGTCAGCCGCTCGGTCCGCCGCACGCCATCCTGGTAGCGCAGCTCGACCCGGTTGTTCGGCTCCGGCACGACGCGCACCCCCGTCTCCAGGTCGAGCCCCGGCAGCGAGCGCAAAAACTGACCCGCCCGCTCCTCGAGGTCGCGGCCGACCTTCACGATCGGCACGAGCCGCCACCCCTCCGGCCGCGCCGCCGTCGCCGCGGCCAGCGCGTACGAGATGCCGCCCCACTCCTCGACCGGCTCCACCCGCCCGTCGCGCGCGTAGATCCGGTCCCAGACCATGGTCCCCAGGATGCCGAGGCTCGGCATCGGCCGACTCAGACCACGCCCCAGGTTTCCTTCTTGAACACCGCCGCCGCCCCGATCACCCCCGCCGTCCCCGTGAGCTGTGCCGACACGATCTGGCACGCCTCCTCCGCCACCCGGAACGCGCGGCGCCGGACCTCGGCCCTGAGCGGCACGAACAGGTGGTCCCCGGCGCGCGTGACGCCCCCGGCGATCACCACCATCGCCGGGTTCAGGACGTTGATGATGTTCGCGACGCCCGCGCCGAGGAACTTCGCTGTCTCCTTCATCACCTCGTTCGCGTACGGATCGCCGAGCACGACCGCCTCGTAGACCGTCGCCGCCGTGATCTCCTCGAGCCGCCCGCCGACCAGGTCCGGCAGCACGCTCTCCGTGCCCGCCTCGATCCCCTCCACCGCACGCGCCGCGATCGCCGGGCCCGACGCATACGCCTCCAGGCACCCGTAGTTGCCGCACTTGCACTTGCGGCCCGTCGAATCGATCGTCATGTGACCGATCTCGCCCGCCGCATCGCTCACGCCGTGGAAGATCTCGCCGTTCAGCACGATCCCGCCGCCGATCCCCGTCCCCAGCGTCAGCCCGACCAGCGTGTCCACGTCGCGCCCCGCGCCCAGCCACCACTCGCCGTACGTCGCGCAGTTCGCGTCGTTGTCCAGCGTCGCCGGCAGACCCACCGCGTTCGAGATCAGGTCCCGCAACGGGAAGTTGCGCCATCCCAGGTTCGGCGTGTTGATCACCGTCCCCGTCTCGCGGTCCAGCGGCCCCGGCGAGCCGATTCCGATCCCGCCGATGTCGTCGCGCGTGCCGCCGTGCGCCGACAGCACCTCGCCGATCGACTCCTCGATCATCGCCACGATCCGGTCGACGACGAACTTCGCGCCGCGCTGCGCCTCCGTCGGCTGCGTCCGCAGCGCCAGCACCTCGCCGCCGTCGATCGGCACTACGCCCACCACGATGTTCGTGCCGCCCAGGTCGACCCCGACCAGCCACTTCTTTCCGCCAGGGACCGCTCCGTTACCCATCGAGCCTCTCCCGCTCCAGGTGGACTCCCGCCGATGCGACGGCCGCGACGACATCCGCCGCCTCGATCAGCCGCAGGCACTCCCGCTCCGCCTCCGGCAGGAAGGTGCCGCGCCCGCGCCGCGGACACACGTTCCGGACGCACGGCACGCACGGCAGCTCCGGGCGCTGCAGCATCACGTGCCCCTCCCCGAGCGGCCGGGTCTCCGCCGGGTCCGACGCGCCCTGGAGCGACACCGTCGGCGTGCCGACCGCCGCCGCCAGGTGCATCGGGCCCGTGTCGTTCGTGACCAGCAGCGCGCACGCCTCCAGCCCCGCCGCCAGCAGCCGCAGGTCCGTTCTCCCCGCCACGCTCACCGCAACGTCGCCCGCGACCTCCGCCGCGAGCGACCGCTCCGCCGGCCCGCCGAACACCACCACCCGCGCGCCGCCCCCCGCGAGCCGCCGCGCGACCGCCGCGAACCGGTCCGGGTCCCACCGCCGCGACGACGCGTTGCCGCCGGGGAATATGCCGATCAACGGCCCGTCCGCCACCCCGCCCACACCAGCCGACGCCGCCACCTCGCGCCACCGGTCCCGCAGCACCGGCGGCACCGCGAGCCGCGGCACCGGCGCCTCCGTCGGCGCAACGCCCGTCACCAGCGCGACGTACGCCGCCGCCCGGTGCAGCCCCCGCAGCGCTCCGGCCGACACCCGCTCCGTGAGCAGCGCCGACCGGCCGTCCGTCGCCGTGCCCCGCCGCTCCGCCACCCCGCCGAGCACGAACGCCAGCGCGGACGAGAACGACGGCGTCAGCAGCACGCCCCGCGCGTACCCCGCGCGCCGCAGCGCCGCCGCCGCCCGCAGCATCCCCCGCGCGCCACGATCGAACGGGATCACGCGGCGGATCACCGCAGCGCCCCCGCCGCCCCCGCCGCCCGCGCCCCCCGAGGCATCGCCACCGCCCCCGGCTCCCTCGACGCCGCCACCCGCACCGAACCCCGGCACGAGCTCGAGCAGCGGCACAAGCCCCCGCGCCACGAGCACGTCCGCCTCCGGCGCGGCCGCCAGCGCCGGCAGCGCCATCACCAGGTCGCCGAGGTGGTTCGGCGCGCGTATGACGACTCGATCGGTCACGTACTCCCCCCGTCGCACCGCCCGTCGGAGGATTCGGGGTTCAGTTGTCAGTTGTCAGTGGTCAGTGGTCAGTTGTTAGCATTCAGCATTCAGCATCAGGATCCGGCGTTCAGCCGCGTCTTGCGCCCGACCCCTGACCCCTGCCCCCTGAATCCTGCCCTCCTGAATCCTGAATCCTGCCCCCCGAATCCTGACTACTGACTACTGACTACTGACTACTAACCCTCAATCCTCGCCCACCTGCAACACCGCCAGGAACGCCTCCTGCGGGATCTCCACCGTGCCGACCTGCTTCATCCGCTTCTTCCCTTCCTTCTGCTTCTCCAGCAGCTTCCGCTTGCGCGTGATGTCGCCGCCGTAGCACTTGGCCGTCACGTTCTTCCGCATCGCCTTGATCGTCTCCCGGGCGATGATCTTCCCGCCGATCGCCGCCTGGATCGCGACCTCGAACAGCTGCCGCGGGATCAGCTCCTTCAGCTTCTGCGCGATCGATCGGCCGTACTCGTACGCCTTGTCCCGGTGGATCACCACGCTGAACGCGTCGACCGGGTCGCCGTTGATCAGCATGTCCAGCTTGACCAGCTCGCCGGGGCGGTACTCCAGCATCTCCCAGTCGAGCGACGCGTAGCCTCGCGTCGAGCTCTTCAGCTTGTCGTAGAAGTCCAGCACGATCTCCGCGAGCGGCAGCTCGAACGTGAACTCCACCCGCTGCGTATCCAGGTAGTGCATCGACACGAAGATGCCGCGCCGCTCGTGGCAAAGCTTCTGCACGTTGCCGATGTAGTCCGTCGGGCACATGATCCGCGCCCGCACGTACGGCTCCTCGATCCGGTCGATCCGCCCCCGGTCCGGCATCGCGCTCGGGTTCTCGACCCGTAGCTCGCTCCCGTCCGTCAGCCGCACGTGGTACTCCACGTTCGGCACCGTCGTGATCAGGTCCAGGTCGAATTCCCGCTCCAGCCGCTCCTGCACGATCTCCATGTGCAGCAGCCCCAGGAACCCGCAGCGGAAGCCGAAGCCCAGCGCCGTCGACGTCTCCGGCTCGTAGAACAGGCTCGCGTCGTTCAACTTCAGCTTCTCGAGCGCGTCCCGCAGCTCCTCGTACTGGTCCGAGTCCGTCGGGTACAGCCCGCTGAACACCATCGGCTTCACCTCGCGGTACCCCGGCAGCAGCTCCGCCGCGCGACGGTCCGCGTCCAGGATCGTGTCGCCGACCCGCGTGTCCGTCACCCGCTTGATCGCCGCCGTCAGGTACCCGACCTGCCCCGGCCCCAGCGCGTCCACCGGGAACCGGCCCAGCCGCATGTAGCCAACCTCGTCGACCTCGTACTCCGAGTCGTTCGCGCCGAACGCGATCCGCATCCCCGGCCGCAGCTCGCCGTCCACCACCCGGACGCTCGGGATCGCGCCCTGGTACTTGTCGTAGAACGAGTCGAAGATCAGCGCCCGCAGCGGCGCCGCCGCATCGCCGGCCGGCGGCGGCACCCGCTTCACGATCGTCTCCAGCAGCTCCGGGACGCCGGTCCCCTCCTTCGCCGACACGAACAGCACCTCCTCCGGATCCACGCCCAGCAGGTCGACCAGCTCCTGACGACGCTTCTCCGGCTCCGCGCCCGGCAGGTCGATCTTGTTCAACACCGGGATGATCTCCAGCCCCGCGTCCATCGCCAGGAACAGGTTCGACAGCGTCTGCGCCTGCACCCCCTGGCTCGCGTCCACCACCAGCACCGCGCCCTCGCACGCCGCCAGCGAACGCGACACTTCGTACGTGAAATCCACGTGCCCCGGCGTGTCGATCAGGTTCAGCTCGTACGTCTCGCCATCCGCCGCACGGTACGCCATGCGTACCGCGTGCAGCTTGATCGTGATCCCTCGCTCCCGCTCGAGCTCGTTGCTGTCCAGCACCTGCTCGCGCATCTGCCGCTGCTCGAGCGTCCGTGTGACCTCGAGCATCCGGTCCGCCAGCGTCGACTTGCCGTGGTCGATGTGCGCGACAATGCAGAAATTGCGAATCTTCTCTATCCGCACGTGCCCCTGATTTCCCGCAAAGGGTAGCCCGACGATAAACGTCGAAATATAACCGATTTCTGCGTTTCCATCAATCGCACGCGGGGCCGCAGCCCGCACGGGAAACCATTGACGCGCGCGACGGCACGGCGTATTCTGCACCATGCCCGTTGGCTTGGCCGGGCGTGACCCCTCGCGTGGCCACACCTGTGGATCCACCCCAGGAGAAAATCTCATGGCACGTTGGAGTGCGACGCCGCCCCCGCGGACCGGGGCGAGTTTGGTCATGGCTTGTGCGTGGCTCGCGGCCGGGTGCGACGTCCCGACCAGTCCGCCGGAATGGGAGACGACGTGGGTCGTCCCGGGTGAGACCGTCACGATCGACGTGGAATCGCTGCTGCCGGACGCGGTCACGGTCGCCGGCGACCGCAGTGCGTTCGTCCTCGACCTGGACCCGACGGGCGTCGACCGGACGCTCGGCCAGGTCTGCGACGCCTGTCGCGCGCTGGACGGCATGACGGCGCCGAAGCCCGCGTTCTCGGCCACGTTCGGCAGCGCGGTCGACCTGCCGGCCGACGTGGTCTCGGCGTCGGTCGCGAGCGGCACGGTCGAGATCCGGATCACGAACGGGTTCAACTTCGACCCGGTCCGGCCGGGCGGCGATGCCACGGGCACGATTGTGGTGGTGGTGACGAACGGCGGGAGGGTACTCGGCACCGACACGATCGACGGCGCGACGGAGAGTTTTCCGTCCGGGTCGGTCCGGACGTTGACGCTGGACCTCGCGCCGGGCGCGGTCGCGGGGTCGATCGCGGTGGACCTGTCGGTCGAATCGCCGGCCGGCGATCCGGTCGCCATCGACGTCGACCAGGTCGTCGACGTGACCGCGACGCCGGGTGACATCCGCCTCGCGCAGGCGGAGGTGGCGGTCGTGGATCGGGCGGTCGAGGTCGAGGCGGGCGAGCTCGACCTCGAGGGCGTGGACGACGCGATGCGCGATCGGATCCACGGCGGCGCGTTCCGGCTCGCGATCGCGAACCCGTTCGCCGTCGAAGGCGTCGTGGAGCTGACGCTCGCCTCGCCGGAAGCGACGCTCGAAAAGGCGGTCCCGCTCGCCCAGGGCGAATCCGCGCCGCGCGTCGTGTTCGACGGGGACGAGCTGCGCGTCCTCGCGGGCCACGTCGTGACCTTCGGCGGCGCGGGGACCGTCACGGCGCCTTCGGGGACCGTGACGGTGATGCCGTCGCAGGCGCTGACGATCGATGCCGAGCTCGAGCTGGTGCTCGGGCCGAAAGAGGAGTAGGCGACGATGAACGCACGACACTCGATGGTACGGCGCATTGTCGCCGTCGCGCTCGCACTCCCGGCGGCGCTCGCGGCGCGCCCGGCGGCGGCGCAGCTCGCGAGCGCCGGTGCCGCTTCGCTCGGCCTCGGCGACAACTACACGGCGCTTGCGCGCGGGCGCAACGCGGTGGCGTGGAACCCCGCGAACCTGGCGCTGCCGGACGGCCCGAGCTTCTCCCTCGCGCTGGCGCCGGTCCGCGTGTCTGCCGGAATCTCGCCGATCACGACGGCGGATCTGAAGCAGGTCGAGGGCGCGGTGATCCCCGCGTCGGTCAAGGAGGAGTGGCTGGCGCGCATCACGGAGGCGGGACGGCAGCGGGGCGCGCTGGGCTTCGACCTCACCCATCTGTCGATGAACGTCGGCCGCGTCGGCATCCAGGTCGCGTCGACGGTCGCGGGGACGGTCGACCTCGGTCCCGACGTCGCCGAGCTCCTGCTCTTCGGCAACGCCGGCCGGACCGGTGAGCCGGGGGACTTCGATCTCGCGGGCTCCGCGATCGACATGTCCATGACCACGACGTTCGCGCTGAGCTACGCGCAGCCGCTGTCGATCGGCTTCGGCCCGCTCCCCGACCAGCACTTCGCTCTCGGCGCGACGGTCAAGTACATCATCGGGAACGCGCTCTTCAGCGCGGCGGACGCCGGCAGCACGGCAACGGGCGACCCGCTGGAGATCGGCGTTGAGTTCCCGATCATCCACACGGACACCGCGTTCCGCTTCAACAACGGCGCCGGGTACGGCGTGGACGTGGGCGCCGCGTGGCAGGGCGGCCCGCTCTCCCTCGGCGTCGTGCTCCGGAACGTGCTGAACACGTTCGAGTGGGACGCGACGACGCTCCGGTACACCCCGGGGTCCGCGGTCTTCACCGCCGACACGAGCTATTCGGACTTCGACTCGCGGTCGATCGACGACGCGCCGCAGCAGATCCGGGACCGCGCCGCACGGCTGCTCGATGAGCTGCGCTATCGCCCGTCGCTCGCGCTCGGCGCCGCGCTCGAGCTCCCGCTCGTGACGCTCACCGCGGACATCCGTCACCGGCTCGACGAGGGGATGGAGGTCGGCCCGGCCACGCACGCCGGGATCGGCGCGGAGCTGCGGCTCATCCCGTTCATCCCGCTGCGAGCGGGCGTGACCGCGCTCTCCGGCGGCTATCAGTACGCCGGCGGCGTCGGCCTCGAGCTCGGGCTGATCAACCTCGGCCTCTCCGCCTCCCACCGTCGCAGCGATCTGGGCGAGGACGCGATGGTGATGCTGGCGGTCTCGTTCGGCGCCAACTGACGCACGACGATCCGCGGGTCCGGGCCGCCTGGCAGCGCCTGCGCCGCGTCCGCACGTCGCGGATCACGGCCGAGCTGCGCACCGACGCCGGGCGGTGGACCGCCGCGGGCGACGGCACGCTGACCGTCCTCGAGCCCGAGCCCGGCACGCTGCTGCTGATGGAGCGCGGCACGTGGCGCCCCGGCGACGGCGGGGATCCCGTCGCCTACCGCGCGGCGTACCGCTGGACGCGGGTCGAGGGGGGGCTCCGGCTCGCGCACATCCGGCGCGGCCCGGATCATCCGGTCGAGCTCGGCGTGCT
>DASVDG010000137.1:0-6427 GCA_036381255.1 Longimicrobiales bacterium
CCGCCGGAAGCGGCCGGGCAGGAGGGGCGCTCCCCCGGAGCGGCCCTCCGCGGGGGTGAGCGCAGCCGGCGCCGGTCGGCCCGAAGCGGGGCCGGGGGAAGTGAAGGGCGGCGGCGGCATCGGCCCCGCTTCGCAAGGCCGACCGAGCGTCGGCGGAGCGAACGCCTTCCCCGCGGCGAGGCCGCGGAGCGGGGAGCGCCCCGGACGCCCGGCCGCGCGCTGGCCCCCGCGCCAGCGCCCCGGACGCCCGGACGCGCTGCCGGCACTCCGCCGATCCGCGCTGCCGGCACTCCATCATTCACCCGGGGTATCTGCCAGTATGACAGCACGACCGGCTGTGCGTGCCGGATTGGCTTGAAATTACGCGCAAACCGTGGCATACGCGTTGCACCCGCCCGCCGCGGCGGTCGCAACGATTTTCCGACAACGTTCAGGAGAGGAAATGGCGAACAAGGTCATCGGAATCGACTTGGGTACGACCAATTCCGTGGTCGCCGTCATGGAAGGCGGGGATCCGGTGGTCATCCCGAACGCCGAGGGCGGGCGCACCACGCCGTCGGTGGTCGCGTTCACGAAGGACGGCGAGCGTCTGGTGGGCCAGGTCGCGCGCCGGCAGGCGATCACGAACCCGAAGAACACGATCTTCTCGGTCAAGCGCTTCATGGGCCGTAAGGCCGGGGAGCTGGCCGACGAGCAGAAGCGCGTGCCGTACGAGGTCGGGTCCGATTCCGAGGGGCGCGTCGTCGTCAAGCTGCCGAACGCGGACAAGTCGTTCAGCCCGCCGGAGATCTCGGCGATGATCCTCCAGAAGATGAAGCAGACGGCGGAGGACTACCTCGGCCATGAAGTGACGCAGGCGGTGATCACGGTGCCGGCGTACTTCAACGACGCGCAGCGCCAGGCGACGAAGGACGCCGGCCGGATCGCGGGGCTCGAGGTGCTGCGGATCATCAACGAGCCGACGGCCGCGGCGCTGGCCTACGGGCTGGACAAGAAGAAGGACGAGATCATCGCCGTCTACGACCTGGGCGGCGGCACGTACGACATCTCGATCCTGGAGCTGGGCGACGGCGTCTTCGAGGTGAAGGCGACGAACGGCGATACGCACCTGGGCGGCGACGACTTCGACCAGCGGGTCATCGACTGGCTCATCGAGGAGTTCAGGAAGGACCAGGGGATCGACCTTTCCAAGGATGCGATGGCGCTCCAGCGGCTGAAGGAGGCCGCGGAGAAGGCGAAGATGGAGCTCTCCAGCACGTCGCAGACGGACATCAACCTGCCGTTCATCACGGCGACGCAGGAGGGCCCGAAGCACCTGAACGTCACGCTGACGCGCTCCAAGTTCGAGCAGCTCGTGGACGACCTGGTCCAGCGCACGATCCCGCCGATGGAGCAGGCGCTGAAGGACGCCGGCCTGAGCCCGTCGGACGTGAGCGAGGTGATCCTGGTCGGCGGCTCGACGCGGATCCCGAAGGTGCAGCAGGTCGTCAAGGAGTTCTTCGGCAAGGAGCCGCACAAGGGCGTGAACCCGGACGAGGTCGTCGCGGTCGGCGCGGCGATCCAGGGCGGCGTGCTGGCGGGCGACGTCAAGGACGTCCTGCTCCTGGACGTGACGCCGCTGTCGCTGGGGATCGAGACGCTGGGCGGCGTGATGACGACGCTGATCCCGCGCAACACGACGATCCCGACGAAGAAGTCGGAGGTCTTCTCGACGGCCGAGGACAACCAGACGACGGTCGAGATCCACGTGCTCCAGGGCGAGCGGCCGATGGCGATCGACAACAAGACGATCGGCAAGTTCCAGCTCACGGGGATCCCGCCGGCGCCGCGCGGCATGCCGCAGATCGAGGTCGCGTTCGACATCGACGCGAACGGCATCCTGCACGTGAGCGCGAAGGACCGCGCGACGGGCAAGGAGCAGAAGATCCGGATCGAGGCGTCCAGCGGTCTCAGCGAGCAGGAGATCGAGAAGATGGTGAAGGACGCCGAGGCGAACGCCGAGGAGGACAAGAAGCGCAAGGAGAAGATCGAGGCCCGCAACCAGCTCGACACGCTGGTCTACCAGGTCGAGAAGGACCTGAAGGAGTGGGGCGACAAGGTCTCCGCCGATGCGAAGTCCCGCGTCGAGTCCGCGCTCGACGGCGCGAAGAAGGCGCTCAAGCAGGACGACCTCGGCGAGCTGACCCGCGCCCGCGACGAGTTGATGCAGGCGTTCAGCGCCGCGGGACAGCAGGTCTACCAGGCCCAGGCCGCGGAGCAGGCGGCCGCTGGCTCCGCCGATGGCGGAGCCGAAGAGCCCGCAGCCGCCAAGGCGTCCACCGGCGGCGACGACGTGGTCGAAGCCGACTACGAGATCGTCGAGGAGAAGTAGAGCGGGACGCCAGGGGAAAGGGAGAGGCGCCGCGCCAGCGGCGCCTCTTTTGCATCGCACCGCGCCCGTGGTACATTTGGCGTGGACGATTCTCTTTCCGCCGGCAGATCATGGACGACCGCACCCTCCGGAGAAGCAAGCTCCTCCTGTTCACCCCCCTGGCGTTCCTCTTCGGCCTCGGCCTGGCGAGCGGACTCGAATGGCCCGCCGGCACGCACGCGGCGCCGGCGTTTCAGGCGGCGCTCCCGGACCAGGAGCAACTGCGCGAAGCACTCGAGCTGAGCCAGGCGTTCACGGCGATCGCGGAGGCGGTCACTCCGGCCGTCGTGCGCATCGAGGTGGAGCGGATGGGCGCCCACGGACCGGCGGGCCTGCCCCCGGGGTTCCGCGACTTCTTCCGCATGCCAGATGGCGAGGCGCCGGTCCCCCAGGTTGCCGGAGGCACGGGCTTCGTGGTCTCGGACGAGGGGTACATCCTCACCAACAACCACGTCATCGAGGGGGCCGCCCGGATCACGGTCACGCTGGTGGACAACCGGAAATTCCCCGCCCGGGTGGTCGGCCGCGACCCGACCACGGACGTCGCGGTGATCCGGATCGAAGCGGACGGCCTTCAGGCCGTTCGGCTCGGCGACTCGGACCGCGCCCGCGTCGGCGAGTGGGTCCTGGCGGTCGGCAACCCCGGCTTCGGCGACGCGAGCACGCTCGACTTCACGGTCACGAGCGGGATCATCAGCGCCAAAGGCCGCCCCCTGCAGATCATCGGCTCCGAGCTCCAGGCGCACGCGGACCCGGCAGCGAGCTACGCCATCGAGGATTTCATCCAGACGGACGCCGTCATCAACCCGGGCAATTCGGGTGGCCCGCTCGTCAATCTGAAAGGCGAGGTCATCGGGATCAACACGGCCATCGCGAGCGGCACCGGCTTCTATCAGGGGTACGGCTTCGCCATCCCGGTCAACCTCGCCCGCCGCGTGATGACCGACTTGATCGAGCACGGTCACGTGCGCCGGCCGCTCCTCGGCATCAACATCATCAACGTCACCGCGGAAGACGCCGAGGTCTTCCGACTCCCCGAGATCGCGGGCGTGCTGGTGGAGGACTTCTCCGATGAGAGCTCCCCGGCGCGCCGTGCGGGACTCCGTCGCGGCGATGTCATCGTCGCGGTCGACGGACAGGGCGTCGAGCGCGTCGGTCAGCTCCAGCGCCTGATCGCGCAGCACCAGCCGGGGGAGACCGTCGAGGTCCGCGTCATCCGCTACGGCGAGCCCCACCGCTTCCGCGTGCGCCTGACGCAGGCGGAGATCCCGCGCGAGCCGCCGCGCCTCGGGGTGCGGGACCGCACGGAGCCACCCGAGCAGCTCGGCCTCGAAGTCGCCGAGCTGACCCCTGCGCTCGCGCGTGAGATCGGCTACGACGAGCCCGGCGGCGCCGTGATTACGGGCGTCCTCCCGACCAGCCCGGCGGCGGTCCTGCGCATCGGCGGCCTCCGCATCGTGGAGATCGATCGGCGCCCCATCGAATCGGCCCGCGAGGCCCAGTCCCTGCTGCGGCGCGCCCGGTCCGGCGAGGTCGTCTCGCTTCTCCTCCAACGCCCCGACGGCCGCACGCGCTTCGCCAACATCCGGGTGCCCTGACCCGCCCCGGATCCCTTCGCGCCGGCCGCCCCGAGCGGCCGGCTTCGCGTCGCTCCGACGGTCCGGGGATCGTGCCCACGCCACGGGGGTACGCTCGGCCCGGACGGGATTCCGGCGCGCCGGTCGGTTGATCTGTTGCTGGCGCGCCGTTAAATTTTTCTCCAACAGCCGCGAAAGTGGCGGAACTGGTAGACGCGCCAGACTTAGGATCTGGTGGGCCCGTCCCGTGGGGGTTCGAGTCCCCCCTTTCGCATCACGATTGACCTCGAGACGACCGGAATGGCATCCGATACATCCGATCTCAGGATCGCCGTCGCCGAGCCCCGGAGCTGGGCCCGACGGCTGACGATTACGGTTCCCGGCGAACGCGTCCGCCGCGAGCGTGAAGAAGTCGCGCGCCGCCTCGCCAAGCGCGTCAAGCTCCCCGGTTTCCGTCAGGGCCGGGTCCCGACGCGGGTGATGGAGCGGCAGTTCGGCGCGGCGATCGAGCAGGAGGCGCTGGAGCGGGTCGTCGGCGCCGCGTACCGCGAGGCGCTGGAGCAGCAGGACCTCCAGCCGATCACGCAGGGCGAGGTCGAGAACATCGACTACGAGCCGGGCGCCGACCTCACGTTCGACGTCGAGTTCGAGATCCGACCGGTCATCGGGCTGGAGCGCGTGGGCGGGTTCGAGATCCGACGCGAGCGCGCCGAGGTCACCGACGACGAGGTCGGCCGGATCCTGGAGCGGGTGCGTGAGCAGCAAGCGGTCTGGCACCCGATCGAAGAGGAGGCGCCGGCGGCCGGCGACCTGGTGGTCGTCGAAATCACGCCGGCGGGCGAAGGCGCCGAAGGCGCGAAGCCGCGCCGGTACGAGATCGTGCTCGGCGAGGGTCAGGCGGTCCCGGCGGTCGAGGACGCGATCCTCACGTTGAAGCCGGGCGAAGAGCGGGAGTTCACGCTCGAGCTGCCGGATCCGGAGGCCGGCGAGGGCGCGACGCGGGAGGACCGTGCGCACATCAAGCTGATCGAGGTCCGGCGTCCGGAGCTCCCCGAGCTCGACGACGAATTCGCCCGCAGTGTCGGCGACTTCGAAGACCTCGACGCGCTCCGGGCCCGGATCCGCGAGGATCTCGAGAAGGAGGCGGAAGCCGAGGCCGAGCGCGGCGTGCGCCAGAAGCTCCTCGACGCCATCGTCGAGGCCAACCCGTTCGACGTACCGGATTCGCTGGTGAACCAGTATTTGCAGAGGATGCTCAGCCCGAGGGAGGGCGCGGATCCGGAGCGGGTCGCGCAGGCGCGCGAGATGGCGCGTCCCGCGGCCGAGCAGGCGCTGCGTCGGATCATGGTGATCGAGAGGATCGCGGAGATGGAGGGGCTGCACGCCACCTCGGCGGAGCTCGACGCCCGCATCGAGGAGATCGCGGAGAAGCAGAGTCGTCCGGCGGGCGAGGTCTGGGCGCAGCTCCAGAAGAGCGGGCAGCTGTCGAGACTGGAAGAGGAGATCACGGAGAACAAGGTCTTCGACTACCTGAAGTCGCAGTCGACCATCGAATGATGCCCGCCGGCCTCGAGGCCGGCGGACCAACCGGATCAGGATCGGAATCGAGCGAATACGATGGCCATTTACCCGCCGTACGTGATCGAGCGGACCAGCCGTGGAGAGCGGAGCTACGACATCTTCAGCCGCCTCCTGATGGACCGCATCGTCTTCCTGGGCACGCCGGTGGACGACAACGTGGCGAACATCATCATCGCCCAGTTGCTGTTCCTCCAGGCGGAGGACCCGGAGAAGGACATCTTCATGTACATCAACTCGCCGGGCGGGTCGGTGTATGCGGGCCTGGCGATCTACGATACCATGCAGTACCTGAGCGCGCCGGTGAACACCATGTGCATGGGGCTGGCGGCATCGATGGGGTCGCTGCTGCTCGCGGCGGGCGCGCCGGGCAAGCGGAGCGCACTGCCGAACTCGCGGATCATGATCCACCAGCCGTCCGGCGGCAGCCAGGGCACGGCGGCGGACATCGAGATCCAGGCCAGGGAGATCCTGTACGCTCGCGAGCGACTGAACGAGATCCTCGCGAAGCACACCGGCCAGACGGTCGAGCGCATCGCGGATGACGTGGACCGTGATCGGTTCATGAGCCCGATCGAGGCCAAGGAGTACGGCATCATCGACCAGGTCGTCACGGCACGTGGCGAAGTGGTCGATGTGAGTCACAAGGAGAAGTAGCGCAGCGACGAGGTCTCCCGGGCGCAGGGGCCCGGGAGACCGTGACGCTCCATTCCCGAGCGGAAGCCATGCCAAGCGACAAGCACTTGCGTTGTTCCTTCTGCGGAAAGTCCAAGGAGTCGGTGAAGAAGTTCATCTCCGGCCCCTCGGTCTACATCTGCAACGAGTGCGTCTCGCTCTGCAACGAGATCCTGGCGGAGGAGGA
>DASVDG010000138.1:0-48543 GCA_036381255.1 Longimicrobiales bacterium
GAGGTGCCGGTCATGACGTGGAACTACAAGTCCCAGGACCCGAGCATCCGCCACGCCGGCCCCACCGCGCAGGACTTTCGCGCGGCGTTCGGGCTGGGCGAGAGCGAGCTCATGATCAACACCGTGGACATCGACGGGATCAACCTGGCCGCCGTCAAGGCGCTCGAGGCGCGCACCCGCGAGCTGGCGGAGGCCACGGCGGAGATCGAGGAGCTCCGCGCCGAGCTCGCCGCGCACAAGCGGCGCATCGAGGCGCTCGAGCGGCGGCAGAAAGAGATCCTCGGTCGGCTCGGCCGGATCGAGAGCCGGCGCTGAGCCGACGCGCGCCCCGCGGCGCCGGCGGTCGAGCGCCGGCGCCGCGAGATCGGCGGCGCGACCGCCGGCCGGTCCCGGGGCCTGCGCTTGCGGGCGACGTCGCAGACCGCCTTCCCCGGAGACCACCCTCGCACGACGGAGTGCCCATGGACTACCCGCTCTCGCTCTCCTTCAAGCTCATCGCCGTCTCGCCGCAGCTCTCGGTGACCGATGCGACGGGCCGGACGGTGTTCTACGTCCGGCAGAAGGCGTTCAAGCTGAAGGAATCCGTCACGGTCTACGCGGACCGCGAGCAGACGCGCCCGGTCGCGCAGATGTCCGCGGACCGGATCCTCGACATCTCGGCGACGTACCGGCTCCAGGCGCCGAACGGCGACGAATTCGGAACGGTCCGCCGGCGCGGGCTCAAGTCGTTCTGGAAGGCGCACTACGACGTGCTCCGGCAGGACACGGAGCTGATGTCGCTGAAGGAGAACAACGCGTTCGTGAAGCTGATGGACGGGATCCTCTCGCAGATCCCGGTGCTGGGCCTCCTCTCCGGCTACGTCTTCCAGCCCAGCTACGACCTCGCCCGCGCCGACGGCACGACCGTGATGCGCGTGAAGAAACGGCCGGCGTTCCTGGAAGGGCGGTTCAGCATCGAGAAGCTCGGCGAGCTGCCGCCGGAAGACGAGGCGCTCGCGATCCTGAGCATCCTCATGATGGTCCTGCTCGAACGGACCCGCGGCTGAGCGCGCTCGCGCGGTACCGACCCCACGGACGGCTGCGGCGCGGCCGGGTGGGGCCGGGCCGGGGCCGCGCCCCGATTCGGCGTCGCTGCCCCGGGCTCACCGGCCGCCGTCGTAGCGTTCCCGCGCCGCCTCGATCTGCGCCCAGTTCTCCCGCACCCACCGCACCAGCCCGTCCATCGCCTCGAGCAGCCCCTGCCCCATCGCCGTCAGCTCGTACTCCACGCGCGGCGGGACCTCGGGGTAGACGTGGCGGACGAGGAGGCCGTCGCGCTCGAGGCCGCGCAGCGTCGTCGTGAGCATCCGCTGGGAGACGCCCTCGATCCCGGCCTTCAGCTCGGAGAACCGCAGCCGCCGCCCGGGCGCGAACGCGAGCGAGGCGAGGACGAGGACGGTCCACTTGTCGCCGAGGCGGCTGAGCACGTCGTGCGGCGCGCACGGGCGGACGACGGGCGCGTCGGCGGGCGGCGGGGTGCACTCCATGATCCGATTTATCGCAAAAGTGAGCCAGATGTAACCAGGGCACAATGTTGTGCCGTCTTCCGGCGTCGAATCCACTCGATTAAACTCGCGCCGCGAGCAGGAATTCGGAAGTGGATTCTACACGGGAGACGATCGAACGATGCGTGATGCGACGATACTCGTCCTCGGCGCCACGGGCCAGCAGGGCGGCGCCACGACGCGCCACCTCCTCGCCGCCGGCTGGCGCGTGCGGGCGCTGACGCGCGACCCCGGCAGCGAGAAGGCGAAGCGGATCGCGGCGATGGGCGCGGAGCTCGTCGCCGGGCGGATGGAAGACCCGGCGACGCTCGACGCCGCCATGGCGGGCGTGCACGGCGTCTACAGCGTGCAGCCGCCGACCTGGGTCCCTTCCCCGGAGACGGACGCGGAGGAGGCGCGGATCGGCAAGCTCGTCGCCGACGTCGCGCGGACGGCGGGCGTGCAGCACCTGGTGTACGCGTCGGCCATCGCCGTCGACGAGCAGAGATCGATCCGGACGGAGTACAAGGCCGCGATCGAGGACCACATCCGGGACATCGGCATCCCGGCCACGATCCTCCGCCCGGCCACCTTCATGGAGAACTACACGCTGCCGCCGCAGGGGCTCGCGGACGGCACGCTCTTCGACGCGACGGCGCCGGAGGTGCCGATCGGCCTCATCGCCGTCGACGACATCGGCTTCTTCGCGGCCCGCGCGTTCGGGCACCCGGAGCGCTACCTCGGCGCGACCGTGGATCTCATCGGCGACTACGTCACGCCGCCCGACGTCGCCCGTGCGCTCAGCGACGCGCTCGGGCGCGCGATCGAGTACCGGCAGGTCCAGACTTCCGCATTCGACAACCCGATCCTCGCCGAGCTGTTCGCGTGGGTGAACCGGGAGGGTTACCCGACGGTGGATCTCGAGGCGCTGCGCGCCGAGCACCCAGGGATGCTGACGTTCGAGGCGTGGCTGAGAGGGGGTGGCGCGGCGCGGATCGCGGCGGCGCTCGAGGCGGCCGCGGAGCGGGTCGCGCCCTGAGTCGAGCGGGCGGGGCTGAACGGGACGGCGGCGAGGTCGTCGAAGCTGTCGTACGGGACGACGGCCATGGCCTGGCCGGCGGCCGGAGCCGTGCGAGCCACGACGAGCGACGCGTAGACCGCCGGCACGCCAAAATGCCGGGTCGGCCCATGGAAGACCATGGGCCGACCCGGCTCGATTCTGTCGATCCGCGTTCTCCCGAGAGTGCCCCCGGCAGGACTCGAACCTGCGCATGTCGCGGTTTAGGAAACCGCCGCTCTATCCGCCTGAGCTACGGGGGCTCAACCCTGAATTTAGCGGAGATGCGGCCGCGATTCAACCGCTCCAGCGCGCCAGCGCGCGCCTGCATGGACGGGTCGAACGTTCCGCCACCCCATCGCGAAGCAGTCGGCGGAGCGCACCCGGCGCCCGCACCCGCCGCGGGCACGGAGCCCCGACCCCGGCACCGACTCAGAGCCCGACTCAGCTTCCGGCTGTCTTTCGGGCTTGGTACCGGAGCCGCAATCGTGTCGAAACGATGGACGCCGGCTTCGAATCCGAGCGGCCAGCCCCCTAGAACCCCACGATCGCCCGCACCGGCACCGCCCCCAGCCGCGCCCTTCCGTCGAGGAACTCCAGCTCGACCACGAACGACGCGCCGACCACGGTCCCGCCGAGCCGTTCGACGAGCCGGACGGCGGCGGCGGCGGTGCCGCCGGTCGCGAGCAGGTCGTCGACGAGGAGGACGCGGTCGCCGGGGCGGATCGCGTCTTCGTGGGCCTCGAGTGCGTCGGTGCCGTACTCGAGCGCGTACTCGACGCGGAGCGTGCGGTGCGGGAGCTTGCCGGGCTTGCGCGCCGGGACGAAGCCGGCGCCGAGGCGGACGGCGAGCGGCGCGGCGAAGATGAAGCCGCGGGACTCGATGCCGAGGACGTGGTCGATCCCCTGGTCGGCGTGTGCGCGGGCGAGGTCGTCGATCACGGCCGGGAAGAGCGCCGCGTCGGCGAGGACGGGGGTGATGTCCTTGAAGACGATCCCGGGCCTCGGGAAGTCGGGGATGTCGCGGATGGTGCGACGCAGCCGTTCGGCGAGGTCGAGGGTGGTGGCGTTATTCATCGCCGGCGGCGAGATAGCCGGCGAGGACGCCGGCGAGCAGCGCATCGAAGCGGTCGTGGGACTCGAGGTCCTTGCCGAGCGCGGCGGGCCCGTCGGCGCGGAGCCGGCGGGCGATCGCCTCGAGTCGGTCCGCGAGCCGGGCGGCCCGGTCTTCGGGGAGCGGCTGCATCAGCTTCTTCGAAAGCGGCGTCGCGTGGGGCGCGGGCGCGGAGTCGACCCCTGCCGGCAGGTGGTCGGCGTCCTCCGGGATGATGAAGGCGTCGATCGGGAACGCGTCGGCGTCGTCGGCCGGGGGTTCCTGGGCCGAGGCGACGGGCGACGCGGGCGCCGGCGTGGACGGACCGAGCGTCGGGGTCGGCGCGGCCTCGTCTGCGACTGCGGCGCCGTTCACGGACGGCGTCCGGAGTGGCGGCGTGGCCGGCGTGGTGGGCGCCGCATCCGCGGGGCGTTGCGCGGGGTCGTCGGACCACCGGGTGAAGACCGGCGGGAGAAAGGAGCCGCCCGATCCGGAATCGCCTGGCATGCCCTGCTCCTGGTGGTGGGGATCGCGAGGAACTCTGCGTCGAAGATAAGCGCGGCGCGACGGACGCGAAACCCCCGGCGCCGCGCGTGCCCGTGCGTCCGGCGCCAAGCGCCGGCCGCCCGTCCATCCCCGCGCCGCGTCTGTTTCGGGTCGGCGCCAGGTCCGCTACGGCCCGCTCGGCAGGCTGTAGGACCGGAACGGCAGGTAGACGTGCGCGCCGATGGTGAGGCGGACGTTGTTGACGGTGTCCCCGGAGTCGCGGGCGGCGACGGGTCCGACGGCGGCGTCGAAGTCGGAGGCTTCGAGCGGCGAGTCGACGATGTGGTCGATCGCCTCGACGCGGAGCGTGATCGAGCGCCAGACGTGCAGGTCCGCGCCGATGCCGAGCAGCCAGGCGCGTTCGCTGCGGCGGCCGTCGGCGTGGAAGAGGCCGTCGTCGGTATCGGCGTCGAAGTCGTAGGCGAAGCTGCCGATCCCGAACGTGATGAACGGCGCGAAGCCGACGGTGCCGGGCGCCCACGGCCAGAGGCTGACCCCCGCGTCGAGCGCGGTGACCTGGACGTCGCCGAAGTCGCTCTCGAACTCGGCCGCGCTCTCCTCGCCGTCGACTTCCCGGTCCGTCACGATCTGGAGTCGGCCGGCGCCCCAGGCGCCGTGGAGGCGGAGCGCGACGTGGGAGATCACGTACCACTCGGCGTTGGCGCTGAGGACGGCGACGTCTTCGAGGTTCACCTCTCGCGACGCCGAGAGCGTCTGCCCGTCGAGGTCGATGTCCAGCTCGTGCTCGACGAGCTGCGACCCCAGGACCGCGCCCGCGCCGATGCCGAAGCCGAACTTCGGCCGCTGCGCCTGCGCGGTGGCGGAATCGAGGAGGAGGAACGCGAGGACGGCGATGGCGAGGCGGTGCTGCATGGGCCCTTCCTGCGAGAGGCGGGAGCCGGGGGCGACCGGCCCCGGGACTCCCCGCCGCCGAGCCCGGTGGCCGCGGGCGCGCGCCGTTCGCGGGCGCGCCCTACCCCCCGGGGGGTGCAAGTTGCACGCCCGGTGCGGCGCCATGGCGCCGCGCCTAGAGCACGAACTCGAGCAACAGGAAGCCGCCCACGAGCAGTGCGAGGAAGAGCCAGACCAGCCGGTCGAAGTAGCGGTCGATGAACCCCTGGATCCCGGGCCCGAAGAAGTAGATGAGCCCGGCGATCAGGAAGAAGCGCGCGCTGCGGCTGACCACGCTCGCCACGACGAAGACCGCGAGCGAGATTTGGAACACGCCGGCGGAGATCGTGAAGACCTTGTACGGGATCGGCGTGAAGCCGGCGATGAAGATCGCCCAGAAGTCCCAGCGCGCATAGAGCGCCTGCACGGCGTCGAACGCCTCGGGCGAGACGCCCGGCACATAGGTGAAGAAGAAGCTGTCGAGCGCGGACCACAGCCCCCAGCCGATCATGTAGCCGGCGAGCCCGCCGGCGACGGAGGCGAACGAGCAGATCGCGGCGAAGCGCAGCGCCTTCCTGGGCGCGCCGAGCGCCAGCGCCATGAGCAGCGGGTCGGGCGGGATCGGGAAGAACGACGACTCGGCGAACGCCAGGACGCCGAGCGCCGCAGGCCCGTGCCGCGTCTCCGCCCACGAGAGGACCCAGTCGTAGAGTCGGCGGAACGCGTTCGGCCGCGCCGCGCCGCCCGCCGTCACGTCCTTCGCATCGCCCTCGATCCCGCTCACTTCCCCTCCGTCCAGCCGTAGCGTCCGATCAGCGGCACGAACGTGCACCGCGTCAGCTCTTCCGTTTCGACGCCGTCCGGCGTGCGCCGGTACAGCACGAGCCGCTGCTCCGCGCGATCGCCGACGGGGATCAGCATGCGGCCGCCGGGCGCGAGCTGGTCGACCAGCGCCGCCGGGACCGCCGGCGCGCCCGCGGCGACGAGGATCGCGTCGTACGGCGCGTAGCGCGACCAGCCGATCGTGCCGTCGCCGACGAGCAGCGCGACGTTGCGCACCCTCAGCCGATCCAGCACGTCGCGGGCCCGCACCGACAGCTCGCGGACCCGCTCGACCGAGTAGACGTGGCTCGCGAGCTGCGCGAGCAGCGCCGTCTGGTACCCGCTGCCGGTCCCGACTTCGAGGACGCGGTCGTCGGGGCGCAGCGCGAGCGTCTGGAGGTAGAGCGCCTGGAGCGACGGCTGCGACGCCGTCTGACCGTACCCGATCGGCAGCGGCGCGTCCTCGTAGGCGCGGTGGTGCACCGCCTCGGGCACGAACAGGTGGCGCGGCACGCGGTCGAACGCCTGGAGCACCTCGAGATCGTCGATCCCCTTCTCCCGGATCGTGCCGATCAGCTCGCGCCGCAGACGCTCGTAGCGCAGGTCGCTCAGAGCTTCAGGTCCCACCGCCCGATGTCCTCCAGCAGCCGGTAGTTCGTCAGGTCCAGGTGCAGCGGCGTGATCGAGATGCACCCGGAGCGGATCGCCCGGAAGTCGGAGTCGGGCCCGCCCCACCACCGGCTCTCGCCACCGCCGATCCAGTAGTACTCCTTCCCGCTCGGGTCCCGCGCCCGGGTCAGCGAATCGACGTACGCGCGGCGCCCCAGCGTCGTGATGCGCACGCCCTGCACCTCCTCCGGCCGGACCGGCGGCAGGTTCACGTTGAGCAGCGTCTCCGCCGGGAAGTCGTCGCGGCCGACGAGCTGCTCGAGCAGCCGCGCCAGGACGTCCGTCCAGGCGCCGATCGCCTCGGCGTCGCGGCCGGCGTACGACACCGCGATCGCGGGGATCCCGAGCAGCGTCGCCTCCATCGCCGCGGCGACGGTGCCGGAGTACAGCACGTCGTCGCCGAGGTTCCCGCCGTGGTTCACGCCCGAGAGCACGATGTCCGGCCGATCGGCGAGCAGCTCACCGAGCGCCAGCATGACGCAGTCGGTCGGCGTGCCGGTCACCAGGAACGCGCCGCTCTCCGCGTGGCGCACGCGCAGCGGGAAGTGGAGCGTCAGCGAATGGCTCGCCGCGCTCTGTTCGCGGTCGGGCGCGACCACCTGCACGTCGCCGATCCGCGCCGCGGCGGCCTCGAGCGTGCGGATCCCGAGCGCCAGGTAGCCGTCGTCGTTCGTGACGAGGATCTTCATGCGCGGGCGGCCGGCGCATCCGGCGAGAGGATCTCCAGCAGCTCGTCCAGCTCGCTCTTCAGCAGCGCCGCCAGCTCCCGGTCCACGGCGCGCCCGGCCGTGGCCGCCAGCTCGCCGCCGCGCCGGAGCTGGTCGAGCTTCCGCTTCGCGCCCTGGATCGTGTACCCCTCCGTGTAGAGGAGCTCCTTCACGAGCAGGATCAACTCGACTTCCTTCCGCAGGTAGACCCGATTCCCCGACCGGTTCTTCGACGGGTTCAGCGCCGGGAACTGTGACTCCCAGTACCGCAGCACGTGCGGCTTCAGGCCGGCGAGGTCGCAGACCTCGCCGATGGAGTAGTACTCCTTCCGTGCGATCGGCTGTTCGCTCATTGCCAGAGCTCGGCCTTGGGTTCGCGCATCATCAGCTGGTCGACGGCGTCGCGCGGGTGGCGGCCTTCGAACAGGACCGCGTGGACCTCCTCGAGAATCGGCATCTCGACGCCGACACGCGCGGCCAGCGCGTGCGCCGCACGCGCCGTCTCGACGCCCTCGGCGACCATCCGCATCTCGGCGAGGATGTCGTTCAGCCGCCGGCCCTGGCCGAGAAGCATCCCGACGCGCCGGTTGCGGCTGAGCCCGCCGGTGCACGTCAGGATCAGGTCGCCCATCCCCGCGAGCCCCGCGAACGTCAGCGGACTCGCGCCGAGCGCGATGCCGAGCCGGCTGATCTCCGCCAGCCCGCGGGTGATCAGCGCGGCCATCGTGTTGTGGCCGAGGCCGAGCCCCGCGACCATCCCGGCCGCCAGCGCGATCACGTTCTTGAGCGCGCCGCCCAGCTCGACGCCGCGTACGTCATCCGTGGTGTAGACCCGGAAGTAGTCGGTCTGGAACAGCTCCTGGGCGCGCAGCGCCGCCTCCGGGTCCTCGCTGGCCACGGTCACCGCCGTCGGCTGCTCCTGCGCGACTTCGAGCGCGAAGCTTGGGCCGGAGAGGTAGCACGCTCGCGACGCGACGCTCGGCGCGACGTCCCGGATGACCTCCGCCATCGTCCGCAGCGTCGACGTCTCGATCCCCTTCGACGCGCTGACCAGCAGCGCGTCCGGGGCGAGGTGCGGCGCGGCCCCGGACAGGACCTCCCGCACGTACTGCGACGGGCTCACGGAGACGACGACACCGGCCCCGGCGACCGCCGCCGCCATGTCGTTCGTCGCCTGGAGGCGCGCGTCCAGCGCGATCCCCGGCAGGTACGTCGGGTTCTCGCGCTTCGCCTCGATCGCGTTCGCCACATCCGCGCTGTGCGCCCAGAGCGTGACCGGGCGCCCCTTCTTGGCCAGCAGGTTCGCCAGCGTCGTGCCCCAGCTCCCGGCGCCGAGCACCGAAATCTGTTCGGTCATCGCACCTCCTTCACGCCCCTGCGGCCGAACCGGTGCTCCTCGCCCCGGAGCAGGCGCCGGATGTTGGACCGGTGCGCGTAGATCACGAACGCGGCCAGCGCCGCGGACACCCAGAAGACGGCGGTCGTGCCCCGGATCGCGTAGACGATGAGCGGGAGCGTGAGCGCGGCGACGATCGACGCGAGCGAGACGATGCGTGTCGCAGCGACGACGGCGCTCCAGATCAGCACGCCGACCAGAACGGCGAGCGGCGCCAGCGCGAGGAACACGCCCGCGCTGGTCGCGATCCCCTTCCCGCCCCGGAAGCGCACGTAGACGCTGAACACGTGTCCAATGATCGCGGCGATGCCGTACGCCAGTGCCCACTCCGGCGCGGCGGCGTCGAGGCGCGGGAACACGAACGTCGGCAGCCACCCCTTGAAGATGTCGAACAGCAGCACCGGCAGGGCGAGCCGCCAGCCGAGCACGCGGAACGCGTTCGTCGCGCCCAGGTTGCCGCTGCCGTGCTGCCGGAGGTCGATCCCCCGCGCCCACCGGCCGACCAGGTAGCTCGTCGGGACGGCGCCGAGCAGGTAGCTCGCCAGGAGCAGCGGGATCGGGTTCACCGCGCCTCCTCCCGGCGGCCGCGGAGCCGGATGCGCACCGGCGCGCCGAGAAAGCCCCAGCGGTCGCGGAAAGCGTTGTGCAGGTACCGCATGTAGTGGTCCGGAATCCCCTTGGGCTGGTTCGTGAAGAGCACGAACGTCGGCGGCGTCGTCTCCGCCTGCGTCGCGAACAGGATCTTCACCTGCTGCCCGCGGAAGTGCGGCGGCGGCCGGCGCTCGACGAGGTGGCGCACGACCTCGTTGACCTCGTGCGTCGGGATGCGCCGCGCGCGCTCGGCAGCGACCTCGAGCACCAGGTCGAGCGCGCGCTGCACGCGCTGCCCGGTCAACGCCGAGGTGAACAGGACCGGCACCCAGCGCAGCGACGGGGCGCGCTCCCGCAGGTGGCGCTCGTACGCGGCCGCCGTCCGCTCGTCCTTCTCGACCAGGTCCCACTTGTTCGCGACGACGACGAGGCCGCACCCGGCGTCCCACGCCTTCTCGGCGATCTTCAGGTCCTGGACGTGGACCTCCTCGCTCGAGTCGATCAGCAGCAGGCAGACGTCGGCGCGCTCGATCGCACGCGCCGTGCGCAGCGCGCTGTAGTACTCGAGGCCCGCCTCGATCCGGGCCTGCCGCCGGAGCCCCGCCGTGTCGATGAACACGAGCGTCCGGCCGTGGTAGCGCAGCGGCGTGTCCACGCTGTCCCGCGTGGTCCCCGCCACGTCCGTCACGACCATCCGCTCCTCGCCCAGCAGCCGGTTCACGAAGCTCGACTTCCCGACGTTCGGCTTGCCGATCACCGCGACGTGCAGCGTATCGTCTTCGGCCAGCTCCTCCGGCGTCTCCGGCAGGTGCGCGACGATCGCGTCCAGCACGTCGCCGGAGCCGCGGCCGGAGATCGCGCTGACCGGCACCGGCTCGCCCAGCCCGAGCGCCCAGAAGTCGTGGTGCCCCAGCTCCTCCGGCAGCCGGTCCAGCTTGTTCACCACCAGCACGACCGGCCGGGCCGAGCGCCGCAGGATCTCGGCGATGCGGTGGTCGACCGGGTGCGGTCCCGCCTTCCCGTCGACCATGAACACGACGACGTCGGACTCCTCGATCGCGGCCAGGACCTGGCGGCGGATCGCCGCCGCCATCGGCTCCTCCGTCTCCGTCTCGAGCCCGCCCGTGTCCACGACGTAGAAGTGGTGCCCCGCCCACTCCGCCGGCGCGAAGTGACGGTCCCGCGTCACGCCCGGGATGTCCTCGACGATCGCTTCGCGGCGGCCCAGCACCCGGTTGAAGAACGTCGACTTGCCCACGTTCGGCCGGCCGACCACCGCCACGACGGGGAGTGCGCGCTTCACGGGGCCGTCAGCGTCGAGAGGAGCTCGTACCCCGGCGTCACGCGCGCCGGCGCGACCCGGTCGGTGAATTCCGCGAGCGGGAGATCGTCGATGAAGACCGCGTCGTCGTTCAGCGATTCGGCCGGGAGCAGCACCCGGTCGAACGGGCCGCGCGCCTCGACCGCGCGCAGCATGTCCCGCCCCGGGAGCAGACCCGCCGTGTTGACCGTCGGGCCGAACAACGTGTTCTCGACGCCGAGCACCGTCACGGCCGCGCCGGTTGCGCGCTCCAGGCGGCCGCGCAGCCCCTCGAAGACCGGCGCCATCCGCGTCCCGGTCACGATGGCGATCCGCTCGCCCGGGAGCGCCGGCGCGTCCTTCAGCCCCGCATCGAAGTCATCCAGCAGCTTGCGCACCGAGCCGACGCCGTTCTCCGTCAACGGCCAATCGTCGTAGTACGACGTCTCCGGCACCGGCCGCCCGGCGATGAAGAACATCTCGTCGCCGATGTACGCCCACCCGGTGCCGCGCTCGGCGAGCGCCCGCTCGCGCGCGCCGTCGACCCGGTCGATCGCCGCCGCCGCCTCGGCCGGCGTCAGCAGCCGGACCGGCCGGCCCAGGTTGTACTGCGTCAGCCCCACCGGCACGACGGACAGGCTGAGGATCCCGGGGCCGAGCGCCCACAGCTCCTCGATCGTCCGATCCAGGTGCGCGCCGTCGTTCCACCCCGGGCACAGCACGACCTGCGTGTGGACGTCGATCCCCTCGTCCGTCAGGCGTCGGAGCTGCTCCACGATCTCGCCGCCCCGCGGCACGCCGAGGATCCGCATCCGGACCTCCGGCTCCGTCGCGTGCACGCTCACGTACAACGGCGAGAGCCGCTGGTCGATCAGACGCTGGAAACCCCGCGGCCCCAGGTTCGTCAGCGTCACGTAGTTGCCGTAGGTGAACGACAGCCGGAAGTCGTCGTCGCGCAGGTTGAGCGTGCGCCGCACGCCCGCCGGGTTGCCGTCGATGAAGCAGAAGACGCACTTGTTCGCACACTCGCGCACCGCGTCCGGCGCCGGAACGATGCCCAGCGACTCGCCCGGGTCCTTCTCGATCTCGTAGATCGTCCGCTCCGCACCGTCGGGAGATGAGACCTCGACCTCCAGCAGGCCATCCGCCTCCAGGAACCGGAAATCGATGGTATCCCGCACCGGCTCGCCGTTGATCCGCACGATGCGGCTGCCGATCCGGAGCTCGAGCTCCTCGGCGATGCTGCCGGGGACGATCTGTGCGACTCGGACCATGTGCCCTTACGCTTCGGGGCGGCACGCCGGCCGCCCCGAGAACTGGTCGAAAGTTCCGAAAATTTAAGATAACCCACCCCGGCGCCGCCTTCAAGCGCCGGGCGGCAAGGATCGTGCAGCGACCGGGCACGGAGCGTCGGCACCCGGGGGAGCGGAGGCGCGCATGGCCGACATCGGCGGGTTCCTGAAACAGACCGCCCGGGAGGCGATCGGCGACAACCTGACGGGCGAGGCCGCCAAGGTCGCGTACTACTTCTTCCTCTCGCTGTTTCCGCTCATCCTCGTCCTCTTCGCGCTGACCGGCCTCCTCGGCGGCGACGCGGCGTTCCGCTGGATCATGGGTCGGCTCGAGACCGCGCTGCCCGCCGACACCGCGACGTACCTCGAACGCTTCGTCCGGCAGGTGACGGACCAGCCGCGGCCGGGCGTCCTGTCCATCGGGATCCTGCTGACGCTGTGGTCCGCGTCCAATGTCTTCACGGCGTTCGCGGACGGACTCAACACGATGTACGACGTCGAGGAGACGCGGTCCTGGTGGAAGAAGCGGCTGGTCGCGATCGCGCTCCTCGTCGCGACCGCCGTGCTCATCGTCGGCAGCGCGACCGCGATCCTCGCCGGCGGCGCGATCGGACGAGCGCTCGGCGTGGGCGCGCTCTGGAACGCGCTGGTCCTCCCGATCGCCTTCGTGCTCTTGACGCTCGGGCTCTGGCTCATCTACTACTTCCTGCCGGCCGTCGAGTCCCGCCGCCGCAAGGGCCGCATCCTCGTCGGCGCGATCTTCGGCGCCCTGGTCTGGATCGGCGCGACCTACCTGTTCCGGCTCTACGTGGCCAACTTCGGCAGCTACGGCGAGACGTACGGCTTCGTCGGAGCCGTCATCGTGCTGCTGCTCTGGCTCTATCTCAGCGCGCTCGCCGTACTCCTCGGCGGCGAGGTCGCCGCGGTGCTGGAATCGCGGGCGCGCCCCGCCGGCCGCGCGGAGCGACGCGCCGCGGCGTGAGCGCCGACGCCCAAACGAAACGGGGCGCCCTCGAACGGACGCCCCGCTCCGATCGATCCCCGCGAACGCGGTCTACTGGATCTGCTTGTAGCTCCAGCCGGCCAGCTCGCCGGTCACCGGCACCGACACACGGAACTCCGCCGTGGCGTTGGCCGCCGGCGCGGTGACGGTGACGTCCTGGGTCCCGATCACGGCGCCCTTCGCATCGCGCAGCTCGATGCGCAGCCGGATCGGCGCGCCCTCCGCGACCTTCAGGTTCATGATCCGGCCGCTCATCGTGACCTCGTCGTCGCCGGGCAGGAGGCTCACGTCCATCACCTCGAACTGCGCTTCCTCGTGGCGCTTGAGCGCGGCGCGGATCTTCTCGCGGTACTGCTCCTTGGCCGCTTCGTCCGACGTCAGCTCGCTCAGCGCCTGGTACGCGCGCGCCATGTAGGCGATGATGTTGCGGTTCGACGGATCCAGCTCGAGGACCTTCTCGGCGGACGACGCGAGCTCCGTGTGGATCTCCGCGAGCTCCGCCGCGAGCGAGTCGGCCGCGGCGCCCTTCGCCGCTTCCCGCTCATCCTCCAGCGCGTCGGCCCGCATGAACAGCGCCTGCGCCAGGTTGTAGTACCCGTCGCGCGAGTACGGGTTGACCTGCACCGCCTTCCGGAACGCGTTGGCAGACTGCTCGTACTTCTCGGCCTGGAACAGCCCGACGCCCATGTTCAGGTAGTGGTTGTACGTCAGGTCGTCGCGGTCGATGAGCTCCGCGTAGATCTGGTCCGCCTCCGCGGTCTTGCCTTGCCGCGCCAGCACGTCGGCCAGGTTGACCCGCGCCCGGATGTTCGTCGGGTCCTCGGCCAGGACCTCCCGGAACAGCGCCTCCGCTTCGGCGTCCCGGCCGCTCGACGACAGCAGCTGCGCCAGGTTCGACAAGGCGATCTCCTCGTTCGCCGCCCAGTCGGCCTGGGTCGCGGAGTCGAGCTGCATCTTCGGCGTCGAGCGCAGGATCTCGAGCGCGCCGCGGTACGCCGAGATCGCCTTGTCGACCTCGTTCTTCCGGGCGTAGAAGACGCCGAGCTGGAGCCGCGCCTCGGGGCGCCCCTGAAAGATCGCGTCCGCCTTCTCCATCTGCGCGATCGCGGCGTCGAGGTCGTCCTGCTGGATCGCGCCGACACCCTCGTTGTACGCGCGCACCCAGGCGTTCTCGCGCTCCCTGTCGATCTGCTCCTCGAAGCCGGGGTAGAGCGCCACCGCCTTGTCCCACGCGGCGTCCGCGCTGTCGAAGGCGCCCAGGTTCGCGTGCGCCTGGCCGGCCAGGAACCAGCCCTGCGGGTTCGTCGAGTCCTCCTGGATCGCGAGCTTCGCGCTCTCCAGCGCCTGCTGGTACAGCTGCTGCTTGTCGGCGTCCGACGACCTCAGCATCGCCAGCGCGATGTTCTGCTCGGCCTCGCGGGTGTGGTCGTTGTCCTTGGGCTCGAACCCGTCCGCCGCGGATCCGCCGGCGCCACCCGACGCACAGGCGCCGGCCGCCACTCCCAAGAACAGGGCGAGGATGAGACCGGTGGTGCGGTTCATCCAGGAACCTCCAGTTTGATTGTGGATACGGAACGCGTCCCGTTGGACGCGGGGTTCAATCGTTCGACGTGCCGCCGCGCTCGAGCGCGAGCCGCACCTCGTAAGGCGCCAGGTCGAGCGCGCGCGCGGCTCGAACCACGTCCTCGTACTCCGGCTTGACCCGCTCGGCGCCGCCCGGCAGGCGGACCCGCTTGCGCCGCACCGTGTGACCCCGCCATTCGACGGCGTCCTCTTCGCGTGGGAGCGCGGGCCGCTCGACCGGCCAGTACCGCGCGCCGATCGTCGTCGTGCCGGTAAACAGCGCGTCGAGCGCACGATCCAACGCGGCCTCCGGCACCAGCGCCTCGAACCGGAGCCCCGGCCGGCCCTTCTTCATCCCCAGCGGGACGACGACCGCGTCGAGCGCGCCGGCCTCGAGGAGCGCGTCCTGCGCCGAAGGCACGTACTCCGGCGGCAGGTCGTCCACGTCGGCCTGGACCAGGTACAACCGGCCCGCCGCGCCGGCCGGCACGTCCCCCACGACTACGCGCAGGCAGTTCGGCCGGTCCTGCGGGTCGCGCGTGCCGGCGCCGAAGCCGCTGCGGCCCACGATGAAATCTGACGGCGCGGCTCGCCCTTCGGTCACAACCGCCAGGATCGCCGCCCCGGTCGGCGTCGTGCACTCGCCCGCGTACCCGGCGTCGCGCACCGGCAGGCCGGTCAGCAGCTTCAGCGTCGCCGGCGCGGGCAGCGGAAAGCGCCCGTGGGCGATGTCGACCGTCCCGCTGCCGACCGTCACCGGCCGGGTGAAGCAACGCTCGATCCCGAGCGCGTCGAGCGCGGCCACGGCGCAGAGCACGTCGAGGATCGCGTCGAGCGCGCCCACCTCGTGGAAGTGGACCTTTTCGACCGTCGTGCCGTGGACCTCCGCCTCGGCCTCGGCGATGCGCCGAAAGATCGCGCCGGCCGTTCGCTTGACGGCGTCCGGCGCGGACGCGCGGTCCACGATCTCGAGCACGTGGCGCAGGTGCCGGTGCGCGTGTTCGTGCGGCAGCTCGAAGCGGACGCGGCCGCAGTCGATCCCGCAGCGCGTGGCCCGCTCGACGATGACCGTGATGTCCCCGAGCCCGAGCGACGCGGCGAACTGCTTCAACCACTCCGGATCGAGCCCGATATCGATCAGCGCGCCGAGGATCATGTCTCCGCTGATCCCGGCGAACGGATCAAAGATCAGCCCGCGCAAGGGGCCTCCATTTCACGGTTTAGGCAAGCGCGCGAAATATAGGTGCGCCGGTCGGATTCGTCAAACCTCGCGTTCGTCCGCGCCGGCCGCGTCGAGGAGGTCGAGGACGGAGGCGCGTCCCAGGACGACGGCGACCTTGGCGAGCGGCGGGCCGTGCTCGCGCCCGGTCAGCGCGATGCGCAGCGGTTCGAAGAGCGCGCGGCCGCGGGCGCCGACCTCGCGGCCCGCTTCGCGCACGGCCGCGTCGATCGCCGCGTCGTCCCACGCGTCGAGCCGGGCGAGGCGGGCGCGGACGGCGCGGAGCACGCGGCGTGCGCCGTCGTCGCCGCGGAGCGCGTCCCTGCGCGCGGCGCCCTCGGCGTCGAGCGTGGGGACGAACGGGTCGAGGTGGTCGTTGATCTCGGAGAGCGTGGACAGGTGCGAGCGGACGGCCTCGACCACGACCGGCAGCGCGTCCTCGGCGAGCGGGTAGCGCTCGCGGTCGATGAAGCCGTCCAGCGCGTCCGCGAGCTCGGCCGTGCTCATCCGCTCGATGTGCTTGGACGAGAGCCAGCGCAGCTTGTCGGGGTCGAATACGACGTCCGTGGCGCGGATGCGTTCGAGCGAGATCTCGGTCACGAGGCGCTGCCGGAGCAGGAACTCGTCGCCCGAGGGGCTCGACCACCCGAGGAGCGAGAGGTAGTTGACGATGGCGTCGGGGTGCCACCCCTCGCGGCGGTAGTCGGCAAGCGCCTTCGCGCCGTGGCGCTTGGACAGCTTCTGGCGGTCCGGGCCGAGGACGGTCGGCGCGTGCGCGAACGTCGGGACCGGGAAGCCGAGCGCCTCGTACAGCAGCAGCTGGCGCGGCGTGTTCGACAGGTGGCCGACGCCGCGGATGACGTGCGTGATCTCCATCAGCGCGTCGTCGACGACGACGGCGAAGTTGTACGTCGGCATCCCGTCGGACCGGAGCACGATGAAGTCACCGACGTCGCTCGCGTCGAAGCGGACCGCGCCGCGGACGACGTCGTGGACGACGATCTCGCCCTCGGTCGGGACGCGGAACCGGAGCGCCGGCCGTCGGCCCGCGCGCGTGTGGCGCGCGACGTCGTCGCGGGTCAGGCGCCGGCAGGTGCCGGCGTAGTGCGGCTTCTCGCCGCGGGCGATCGCGGCTTCGCGGGCCGCCTCGATCTCCTCCGGCGTGCAGTAGCAGGGGTAGGCGAGCCCCGCGTCGACGAGGCGCTGCGCGTGGTCGCGGTAGATGGCGCCGCGCTCGCTCTGGCGGTACGGCGCGTGGGGCCCCTCCCCTGCCGGCCCCTCGACGCCCGGCCCCTCGTCCCAGTCGAGCCCGAGCCACCGCAGGTCCTCGAGAATCCCGGCCTCGGCGCCGGCGACCAGCCGCTCGCGGTCGGTGTCCTCGATCCGCAGCACGAACGCGCCGTCGTGATGCCGGGCGAAGAGCCAGTTCAGCACCGCCATGCGCGCGTTCCCCACGTGGAGACTGCCGGTCGGGCTGGGTGCGAAGCGCGTGCGTACCACGATCTACCGGTTCAGATGGTCGAGTAGCTTGCGTGCCAGCGTCTCGGAGAAGCCCGGCAACCGGGCGATTTCGGCCGGCGACGCGGCGCGGAGCGCGCGCACGCTGCCGAACCGCTCGAGCAGCGCCTGTTGGCGCGCCGGCCCGATCCCCGGCACCTCCCGGAGCGCGCTCGTCAACGTCCTGCGCAGCCGCAGCTTGCGGTTGTAGCCGTGCGCGAAGCGATGCGCCTCGTCGCGCGCCCGCTGGAGCAAACGCAATGCAGGACTCGTGCGTGGGAGACGCACCGGCGCCGAGCGGCCGACAAGGTAGATCTCCTCCTCCCGCTTCGCCAGGGAGCACAGCGCGACGCCGGCGGCGCCCGCGGCGTCGACGGCCGCCGCCGCCGCGGCGAGCTGGCCCTTCCCGCCGTCGATCACCGCCAGCTCCGGCAGCGGCCGCCCCTCGTCGATGCGGCGGCGGAAGTACCGGCCGACGACCTCGGCCATGGAGCGGAAATCGTCGTTCCCCCAGTCGCCGCGGACCTTGAAACGACGATATTCGGCCTTGCTCGGCTCGCCGTTCTCGAAGACGACCGCGCTGCCGACGACCTCCGTCCCCTGCGTGTGCGAGATGTCGAAGCAGACGAGCATGCGCGGCACGACCTTCAGCTCGAGCGCCTCCTGGAGCGCGTAGAGCACGTCGTCCGCGCGCTCGCGCGCGCTCTCCATCAGCACGGCCCGCTCCTCGAGCAGGTGCCGCGCGTTCTGGTTCGCCAGCTCGACCAGGCGCAGCTTGTCGCCGCGCTGCGGGACGATCGTCCGCACGCGCCGCTCCGCCGCCGTGCCGACCAGCTCCTCGATCAGCGGCCGGTCCGGGAACTCGCCCGGCAGCAGGATCTCGCGCGGGAGGTCGTCCAACCCGTGCTCGCCGCGCCCGAAGTAGAATCGCGTCGCCGCCGCGGAGACGAACGCCGGCTCGTCCTCGTCGTCCATGTTCTCGAAGAAGGCGACCTCGCGTCCGAGCACCTTCCCGTCCCGGATCCGCATCAGCACGGCGCACCCCACGTCGCCGTCGCGGGCGACGCCGAGCACGTCCTGGTGGCCGCCGCGGACGTCGGCCACGCGCTGGCGCCGTTCGATCGCGTCCAGCCCGGCGAGCACGTCCCGCAGCACCGCGGCGCGCTCGAACTCCAGCGCCTCGACCGCCGCGTGCATCTCGCGCTCGACCCGGTCGCGCACCGCGCCGGTCCGCCCCGAGAGGATCTCGAGCACCTCGTCGATCATCGCCCCGTAGTCGTCCTGCGACTGGAGGCCGACGCACGGCGCGCGGCAGCGGCCGATGTGGTAGTCCAGGCAGGCGCGGCGCGGCGCCTCGCGCGGCAGGTCGTAGCGGCAGCTCCGGACCGGGTGCAGCCGCTTGATCACCTCCAGCGCCTGCCGCATCGGACCCACGTCCGTGTACGGCCCGAAGTACCTCGCGCCGTCGTTCGCCAGGTGGCGCGTCACGTAAAGCCGCGGGAACGGCTCCTGGACCGTGACCTTGATGTACGGATACCGCTTGTCGTCCCGGAGCTGGATGTTGAAGCGCGGCCGGTGCTCCTTGATCAGGTTCGCCTCGAGCAGCAGCGCTTCCGCCTCCGAGCCGACCACGATCGTGTCCACGTCCGCGATGCGGCGCACCAGCTCCCGCGTCTTCAGCGAGTGGTCCTGCCCCCGCGTGAAGTAGCTCCGCACCCGCGCGCGCAGCGCCTTCGCCTTCCCGATGTAGAGGATCTCCCCTCCGGCGTCCTTGAACAGGTAGACGCCGGGTCGCGCAGGGAGATGCCGCAGCTTGGTCTCGAGCGTGTCGTTCTGCACTGGAATACGCGTGGACTCCTCCTCCCCGGCCGCGCCCCGCCGCACGGCCCACGACCCGCTCGCCGCTCCCGGGCCGCCGGTCGCCGCACCGGCCGGGCCGGCGTGCGGCGCCGTGGGGCGCGCCGCCTCTTAGTACCCCTCCGGTTCAGGCCGTTCCTCGGGGCGCGGCCGCACGCGACCGGGCCGCCGGCCCGGTCGCAAGGGGCGCTGCCGTGTCGCCCGGCCCGCGCGCTCGCGCGGCCGTACGCGACGGGCTCGACGTCGACGCTACCGCGTCGCGCGGCCCGCGCCCCGGACCAGCCGGCGCGCCTGCTCCAACCCGAGCGCGCCGCCGACCAGGAGGTAGAGGAAACCGTAGACGGTCAGGACGACGGCGGCGGTGGCGACGGGGTGGACCGGCGGCAGGACGTGGAACACGCCGCGCCCGGCGAGCGCCGCGATCGCCGCGGCGGCGATCATGCGGCCGAGCGCGCCGCCGCCGGCGCCGACCGGCCCGATCCGGGAGCGCAGCGACCGGCGGAGCAGCCCCCACTCGAGCCACGCCGCGAGCGTGGCGCCGAGGCTCAGGCCGAGCGCGCCGAGCGTGTGCCCGCGCAACTGCACGGTCTCCAGGCCGAACATGAGCGCCGCGCCGGCCGCGGCCGAGACCACGACGCGCACCGCGGCGATCTTCGCCGGCGTACGGGTGTCGTGCAGCGCGAAGAACGCCGAGGAGAACAGCCGCGTCGCCGTCGAGGCGAGCAGGCCGAGCGCGTAGCCGGCGAGCACGACGGCGGTGACGACCGACTCGTCGGCGCCGAAGTCGCCGCTCTGGTACAGCGCAGCGACGATCACGTCGCCGAGCGCCAGGTAGGCGACGGTCGACGGCACGACGTAGAACGCGATGCGCGTGAGGCCGCCGTCGATCCGTTCCCTCAGCGCCTCCACGGCGCGGGATCGCTCGCGCGACAGCTCCGGCAGCTCCGCGGCGGCGACGGACATGCCGAACAAGCTGATCGGCAGGAGGTACAGCGTCTGGGCGTAGCCGAGCAACGCGATCGAGCCCAGCGAGATGAACGAGGCCAGGAAGATGTCGACGTACCCGCTCAGCTGGACGACGCCGCGCCCCGCGATCGCCGGGCCGGCGTTGCGGACCGCCTCGCGGACGCCCGCCAGCCGCGTCGTGACCGAGACCCGGAGCCGCCGCTCGAGCGAGAACACCCACGGCAACTGCACCGCGAACTGAAGCACGCCGCCCACCAGCGCGCCCCACGCGACGGCGATTACCAGCCGCGACGACGTCACCGCGCCGCCGAACGCCACGAGCGACGCGATGATCGCGATGTTCCACGCGACCGGCGCGACGTACGAGACGAAGAACCGGCGATGGCTGTTGAGGATGCCGAGCGCCCACGCGGAGAGGACCAGCACGCCGGCCATCGGGAAGATGATCCGCACGCTCGCGATCGTCAGCTCGCGTCGCAGCCCCGTGAAGCCCGGCGCGAAGACCGACACCAGCACGGGCGCGAAGAGGATCCCGATCAGCGCGAGCGCGCCCGCCGCCGCGACCAGCAGCCCGAAGATCGCCCCGGCGACGCGGCCCGCCTCCTCCTCCCTCCCCTCCTCGAGCAGCTCCGCGTACACCGGGATGAACGACGCGCTCAACGTCCCTTCGCCCAGGAGGTTCTGGAGCACGTTCGGCATCCGGAACGCGGTCCGGACCACGTCCGCGAACGCCGAGACCCCCAGGTAGTGGGCGATGGCCCGCTCCCGCACCAGCCCGGCGAGCCGGCTCAAAAGAATGCCCGCTGCCACCCAGCGGGCGGAGCGGGCCGAAGTCGAGGGCGCGGCCACTTCAGTCGCTCGACTCACGGGATGGCAGCGCCCCGCCCGGGCCCGGCTTGCGCTCCAGCAGCCGGTGGAGGAACTCGGTTTCCTCCTCCAGCCGCCGCATCTCGCGCGTCAGCCGGTCGACCTCCCCTTCCAGCGCGGCGAGGCGGTCGGCCACGGCACCGCCGACCCGGTCGCGCTCCAACCGCGCCGCCAGCGCCCGCCCGAGCTGCGAGTCCAGGATCACCGCGACCAGCGGGATCAGGAGGGCCAGGATGAAGATGACACCCAGCATGGCGTCGACAAGCTAGCGCAACGGCCGCGCGCCGGGCAAGACGGCCGCTCCGCCGCTTCGATCCGCTCCCTCGACGCCGCGCGCCGCCCGCCCGAGCCGGTCCCGGGCCGCCGGGACCACGATCATCCCGCCGAAACCGCCGCCGCGTCCAGCTCCACCTCCATCCGCTCGGCCACGGCGCCGAGCAGCTCGGGGCCGAAACGGACCAGGTACTGGAACACGTTCAGCACGCGCTCCTGCGGATGGCCGTCCGGGAAGAGGTTCGCCCGCGCCTTCCCGAGCTGGTCGATCCCCAGCTCGCTCTGCATCTTCAGGTGGTGCACGATCTTCTTCTCCACCTCCGAGAGCTGGACGTGCCCCGCGTTGCGCGCCTTCTCCAGCGGCCCCTTCAGCGTCGGATCGATCTCCCGCGCCGCGCGCGCCAGCCGGTCGTACCCCTCCGTGAGGTGGCGACGCAGCGCACCGATCGCCTCCGTCACCTCCGCCGGCAGCTCCTCGCGCAGCACGCGCGCCGCGAGCTCGTGCGCCGGCCGGCGGAAATCGTCCACGTCCACACCGAACTTGTCGAGCACCTTGCGGACCTTCGGCTCCAGCAGCGTGACGCCGAAGCGCGGGAACGCCACCGGCATCCCCACGCCGTGCGCCTCGAACAACGGACCGAGCTGCGCGAAATAGCGGATCTCGCCCGGCCCGCCCACGTACGCGACCGTCGGCAGCAGCGCGCTCTCGACAACCGGCCGCAGCGCGACGTTCGCCGAGAACCGCTCCGGCGTCGCCCGCAGCTGCGACAGCAGCGCGTCCCGCCCGAAACGCCGCCCCGTCCGCCTCAGCACGAAATCCGGACCCTCCCGGAACACGCGGTCCCGGCCCGACTCGTCCTCGTACAGCACGTTCGTCGCGCCGTCGAGCACCGGAACCTGCACGCCGTAGCCAGCGGCCTCCAGCGCCGCCGCCCGCTCGGCCATCAGCGCCTCGTGCTCCGCCGCCCGCACCAGCTCCCGCTCCACCAGTTCCGTCGCCGCCGCCTTCAGCTCGGGCGCGCCGCCGTCGACGAAGCCCAGTTCGAACGGCTCGAGCAGCGCCGTGAGCAGCTCCGTGAACGCATCGGCCACGCTCCGCCCCGCGCGGTAGGCCGTGCGAATCAACTCGAGATGGCGATCGGCAAACTCCGTCACCGGAAGATGTTGGACGAACTCATCTACAGCGGATTCTACCTCCGCGCCGAGGAGGCGGTTGCGCATGGACGCGGGCGGTGCGTCCGGAGCGCCCGCCAGCTCGATCCGGTGCAGCGCGTTCCCACGGTCCAGGACGAACGTGTGGTTCGCCTCGGCCCAGTCGTGGTCGTCGGACGCGATCCAGAAGACGGGGAGGACGGGGCGGCCGAGGCCGCGTTCGAGGGCGTCGGCCAGCCGCACGGCGGCCAGCGCCTTGTAGATGGTGTAGAGCGGCCCGGTGAAGAGCCCCGGCTGCTGGCCGGTGGTGACGAACAGCCCGTCGCCGGCGAGGACCTCTTCGAGCTTGGCCGCGGCGCCGGGCGTGGGTGCGCGCACGAATTCCGCGACGCGCCGTCGCCTCGCGGCGTCGAAGCGGTGGTCGACGTCGGCGACCTTCGCGCGGAACGACTCGAGCTCCCGCGGCGGGCCGCGGAAGAAGGCGAGCGCCTCCGGTCGGCCCTCCTGGTAGTCCTGTACGAGACGGGAACCCGTGATTCGGCTGATGCGGATCTCGAGGTTCAGAGTGCCCCTCCCTGTCACGGCGCGAACAGCGCCTTGTTCATTCGGCGGCCTTGTGGTACGGCTCGCCCCGCACGATCGTGCCGGCGCGGTAGAGCTGCTCCGCCAGGACGAGTCGAGCGAGCTCGTGCGGCAGGGTGAGGGGGGAGAGCGAGAGTCGCCGGTCCGCGCGGCCGAGCACCTCGTCGTCGATCCCGAGCGCCCCGCCGATCAAGAACGCGGCGCCGGGGTGCGCGGATATGGTCAGCGACTCCAGGTGCCGGGCGAGGCGGGTCGAGCTCCACGCCTGGCCGTCGCGGGTGAGCGCGATGACCTCGAATCCGGCGGGCACCCGATCGAGGAGCCGTCGGGACTCGGCCTGCCGCACCTGGGTCTCCGTCTTCCCTTTCCCTGCCTTTTCCTCCCGGACCTCGGCGGTCGCGAGGCTCCAATAACGGCCGGCCCGCCGTTCGTACTCGCCGATGGCATCGGCGAGCAGACGGCCGGGCCGGCCGACGCAGACGACCAGGAGCGTCACTCCCGGCCCGCGGTCAGGCGTACACGCCGCGCAGCTTGTGGACCGAAGCCACGCGGTCGATGGCCAGCATGTACGCGGCGGTGCGCAGGTTCACGTCGTGCTGCCTCGAGTAGTTGAGCACGCTGTGGAACGACCGGACCATGACGTCGTGCAGCCGCTGGTTGACCATCTCCTCGCTCCAGAAGTAGCCCTCGCGGTTCTGCACCCACTCGAAGTAGCTCACGGTCACGCCGCCGGCGTTCGCCAGGATGTCCGGGATCACGAAGATCCCCTTCTCGTCGAGGATCGCGTCCGCGGGCGCGGTAGTCGGGCCGTTCGCGCCCTCGGCGATGATCTTCGCCTTGATGTTCGCCGCGTTGCGTCGCGTGATCACGTTCTCGAGCGCCGCGGGGACGAGCACGTCCACGTCGAGCTCGAGGAGCTCCTCGTTCGTGATCGGCTGCCCGTTCGGGAAGCCCTCGAGGAAGCGGTTCTCCCGCACCCACTTGAGCGCCTCGGTCATGTAGATCCCGTTGGGATTGTAGACCGCGCCGCTCTTGTCGCCCACGGCGACGATGGTCAGGCCCTCCTGCTCCAGCAGCGAGGCCGCGACCGAGCCGACGTTGCCGAATCCCTGGATCGCGACCTTGGTTCCGCTGAGCGGCATGCCGAGCTCGCGCAGCGCCTCCTTGATGACCATGGTCACGCCGCGGCCCGTGGCCTCGCGGCGGCCGAGCGAGCCGCCGAGCGAGACCGGCTTGCCCGTGACGACCGCCGTGACGGTGTGGCGCTTGTGCATGGAGTACGTGTCCATGATCCACGCCATGACCTGCTCGTTGGTGTTGACGTCCGGCGCGGGCACGTCGGACTCGGGTCCCAGCACCTCCAGGATCGAGGAGGTGTAACGGCGCGTCAGCCGCTCCAGCTCGCCCTTCGTCATCCGCATCGGGTCGCAGATGACGCCGCCCTTCGCCCCGCCGAACGGGACGTCGACGACGGCGCACTTCCACGTCATCCACGCCGCGAGCGCGGTGACTTCGTCCAGCGACACGCCCGGGTCGAAGCGGATGCCGCCCTTCGCGGGGCCGCGGGACGTGTTGTACAGCACGCGGATCCCGGTGAAGACCTCGATCTCGCCGTTGTCCATCACGACCGGCACCGAGGTGATGATCTGCTTTTCGGGGTGTCGGAGGATGCGGTAGATCCCGGGGTCGAGATCCAGGAGCTCGGCCGCCCTGTCGAAGCGCTCCATCATGGCTTCGAAGGGGTTCTCCTCGTTCAGTGGAGGGTTCGTGTCCATCTTCGGACTGATGATCTGGGCGCCGTTCATCGGCCTTGGGCCTCCTGCCTGGCCTCCGCGGATAGGATCGTGTCGCGGAGGAAATGCTCGTTGTCACGATACGGGTGGTCCACGTTGTGGTGGAGCCCGCGGCTCTCCCGCCGCCGCCGCGCGCTACGGACGACCAGGAGAGCGGTGTCGACAAGGTTCCGCAGCTCGAGGAGCTTCTCCTCGAGCCGCAGGCGCGCGAAGTCCCGGTCCGACTCGATCTTCATTTCGCGCAGCGCCGACTCCGCCCGTTCGAGGCCGGCGTCGCTGCGCACGATCCCCGCATCCTCCCACATCAGGGTGCGGACCCTGTCTACCATGCCCCGCCAGCGATCGCGATCCGCCGGCCCGGCCGGCACCCGGCCGGCCGGGCCCGGTTCGGCGCAGCCCCCGGCGCCGCGACGGCCGAGTTCCTCGGGAACCCGCGCCGCCGCGCGGTGGCTGTAAACGACCGCTTCGAGGAGAGAATTGGATGCTAGGCGATTTGCGCCGTGCACGCCAGTACACGCCACTTCTCCGGCGGCGTACAGCCCGGGGAGCGTGGTCCGGGCGTCGCGGTCGGTGAGCACGCCGCCGCACGCGTAGTGCGCCGCGGGGACGACCGGGATCGGCTCGCTACGGATGTCGATCCCGCGCTCGGCGCAAGCGGAGTAGATGAACGGGAACCGGCGCTCGAGCGTCGAGGGCGGGATCGCCGAGAGGTCGAGCCAGACGTGCGGCTCGCCGGTCCGCTTCAACTCGAGGTCGATCGCGCGAGCGACCACGTCCCGCGTCGCCAGCGAGCCGAGCGGGTGCACGCCGTCGAGGAGCGGTTCGCCGTCGCGTGTGCGCAGGATCGCGCCCTCGCCGCGGACCGCCTCGGAGATCAGGATCGTCCGGTCGCCCGGCGGGTAGAGCGCCGTGGGGTGGAACTGCACGAATTCGAGGTTCGCGACGGTCGCGCCGGCCCGGTATGCCATCGCCACGCCGTCGCCCGTCGCGATCTCCGGATTCGTGGTGTGGCGGTACGCCCGCCCGAGTCCGCCCGTCGCGAGGAGCGTCACGGCCGCGTGGCAGCAGGCCGGCTCGCCGCTCCGGCCGTCGAGCACCCGCGCGCCGACGCAGCGGCGCCCCGCGCCATCACGCTCGGCGACGAGGAGGTCGACCGCGACGTGGTTCTCGAGGACCTCGATCGCCGGGTGCATTGCCACCGCTTCCAGCAGGGCGCGCTCGATCTCCCGGCCCGTCAGGTCGGCCGCGTGCAGGATTCGGCGCCGGGAGTGCCCGCCCTCGCGCCCGAGCGAGGGGCGGCCGTCGACGTGCGTGAAGCGGACGCCCCAGTCGATCAGCTCGCGCACCCGCGCCGGTCCCTCCTCGACGAGCGAGCGCACCGCCGCGCCGTGGCAGAGCCCCGCGCCGGCGACGACCGTGTCGCGCACGTGCAACTCGGGACAGTCGTCGTCGCCCACGACCGACGCGATCCCGCCCTGCGCCCAGTTCGTGCTCGACGCCGCGCGCTCCTTCTTCGTGACGACGAGGACGCGCCCGTGCGCGGCCGCTTTCAGCGCGTAGCTCAACCCGGCAATGCCACTGCCGATCACCAGGATGTCGATGTCGATCTGCTTCATGGGATCAACGCATCGAAACGTCGCGCCAGCTCGTCCGCGCCCGCCTCGATGACGACGTCCTGCTCCAGAATCCAGATGTCCAGGTCCGGCGCCAGCGGCGCCAGCTTCACGGCGTCCTTCGCCGTCGTCACGATCGGGCGGCCGCTCGCGGCCTCCCGGATCCGCCGCACGTCCGCGCCGCCGTACGCGTGATGGTCGCGGAACACGAGCACGCATGCGATCTCCGCGCCGGCCGTCCTCGCGTTGGCCACGAAATCGCGCGGCCGGCCGACCCCGGCCACCGCCACGACCTCGCCCTCCGGCCCGGGCGCGCCCGCGTCGCCCCCGACGACGCGCCAGCCGGCCGGGCGCAGGTGCACCCGCACGATCCCCGCGCCCGGCGCGATCCGTTCCACCGAAGCGGCCACATGCGCGGCCGATTCCGCCGACGCCGTGCGCCGCGTGATCGCGACCACGTCTGCCCGGCGCAGCGCCCGCGGCGCCTCGCGCCACGGGCCGCGCGGCAGCAGCTTCGGCCGCGGCACCCAGTCCTCGGCCGCGACCAGCACGACATCCAGGTCGCGCGCCAGGCGGCGATGCTGGAAACCGTCGTCCAGCACGATGACGTCGGCCCCGGCCTCGATCGCCCGCGCGCCGGTCTCCGCCCGGTCCCGCCCGACGACGACCGGCACCTCGGGGTACCACGCCCGGTGCAGCGCCGGCTCGTCCGGCGCGTACCCCCCGTGCAGCACCGCCGGCCGCGCGCCGCGCCGGCACAGCTCGCCGACGATCCAGCGCGTGACCGGCGTCTTCCCGGTTCCGCCCACTGCCACGTTCCCGACGCTCACGACCGGGACCGCGAGGCGACTTCGCCGCGCAAGCCCCGCCGAGTACGCCCCGTGATACGTACCCGCCGCGGCACGATACGCGAGCTCCAGCGGCACGAGCGCGAGATCGAGGAGCGATCCGGCACGCCCCGCCTCGCCCCGCCACAGCCGCTCCACGACCGTCGTCGCCGTGATCCCCGGCGCGGGGTCGGGATCCGCGCCCTCAGCGACCGCCGTCGCCATCGACGACCTCCAGCAGCCGATTCAATTCGCCCTCGAGGCGCCGCTCCAGCGCGGCGATCTCGGCCGCATCCGCTTCCCGTGGCACGATTTCCGGCTCTCCGTAGGCTACCCGGATCCGGGCGAACGGTTTCGGCACCAGGAATCGGTCCCACCCCTCGATCCACCAGCCGCGATCGGCCCCCGCCGCAACCGGGAGCACCGGCAGCCCCGTCGCCTGCGCCGCGGCGAGCGCGCCCGGCTTCAGCTTCTGACGCGGCCCGCGCGGGCCGTCGGGCGTGAACGCGATCGACCGGCCCGCCCGCGCGAGCCGTACCATCTCGCGGAACGCCGACGCGCCGCCGCGGCTGCTCGAGCCGCGCACCGTCTCGTACCCCCAGCGACGGAGCACCCGCGCGATGTACTCGCCGTCCGCCGACCGGCTGACCAGCGCCGCGATCCCCTGGTGCCGGTGATGGTAGACCGCCGGCAGCAGCCGTCCGTGCCAGACCACCATAATGCACGGCTCGCCGCGCGCGCGGATCCGCGCGAAGTGCTCGCCGCCGGCCACGACCTCGAAGGACGCGGTCCGGAACACCGCGCCGAGCACCCGGCTCCCGCCCCACCCGGCCGCCCGGAACCGCAGACCGTCCCTCACGCCCGTGCCCCGAGCAGCTCGCCGGCCAGCACGGCGACGCGCTCGGCCGCGCCCGGCGGCCGGCCGTCCGTCGGCGCGAGCGCCGCCCGCACCCGGTTCAATCCGTCCACCATCGCCCGCCGCTCCGGCGCGTCCTCGTCCAGCAACGGCAGCACGGCCCCGGCGAGCGCGGCCGGCTCGGCCGCGTCCTGCACGAACTCCGGGACCAGCCGCGCCCCGGCCACCAGGTTCACCAGGCCGATGTGGTCGACCCGCACCAGGCGCCGGGCCAGGGCGTACGTGAGCCGGCTCGTCCGGTACGCGATCACCATCGGCGTCGCCGCCAGCGCCGCCTCGAGCGTCGTCGTCCCCGATTTGACCAGCGCCGCACGCGCATGTGCGAGCAGCGCCCGCGACTCTCCCGTCCGCGGAAGCGCTGCCCCTGCGTACGCCTCCGCGCCCACCGCCGCGGATGTCGCGATCACCGGCTGCACCTCCGGCCGCCGACGGCGGATCCACTCCGCCGCCTCCACGAAGATCGCCAGGTGCCGTGACACCTCCTGCGCTCGGGACCCCGGGAACAGCGCCAGGATCGGCCGCGCCGGATCGAGGCCGTGCTCGGCACAGAACGACTCGCGCCCGGCCACCTCCGGCGCGTCGTCCAGCAGCGGGTGGCCCACGAAGCGCACGCGCGCACCGGCCTCGCGGAACAACGGCTCTTCGAAGGGGAGCACGACGGCGAGGCGGTCGGCCTCCCGCGCCAGGCGGCGGATCCGACTGCGGTGCCACGCCCACACCTGTGGCGCGATGTAGTACAGGACGGGGATACCGGACGCACGGGCGGCGCCGGTGAGTCGAAGGTTGAATCCCGGATAGTCGATCGGCAGGACGAGCTCGGCCCCGCGCGCGGCCATCTCCTCGCGCAGACGACGCAGCAGCCGCACGAAGTACGGCACGCGGCCGAGGACCTCGGCGAACCCCATGACCGCCAGCTCGCGGACATCGGCGAGCAGCTCCACGCCTTCTTCCGCCATGCGTGACCCGCCCAGCCCGAACAGGCGCGCCGAAGGCCAGCGCCGCAGGATCGCGCGCGCCACCGCCGCCCCGTGGAGATCGCCCGACGGCTCTCCCGCGGACAGCAAGATCGTCGGTGCGGACACCTCAAAAGATCCGGCTCAGATAGTAGATCAGCAGGATCACCAGGATGAGCCCGAGGATCTGTAGCCACAACCGTGGCGGGCGCGACGGATGGCCGCCCATCTCCTTCTTACGATCCCGACGTACTCGTATGAGCGACATGTTGCTCGATCCGCTGAACGATTTCCAACGCCACGGCCAGCGCCCGCCGTCCATCCTCCCCGGACACCGCCACCGGCGCCCGCCCACGCACGGCCTCCACGAAGCTCTCCAGCTCGCAGCGCAGCGGCTCCCGCCCGTCGCCACGGAGCGGGACCCGCTCGACGATCGCATCCAGCGAATCCGCCCCGAACGGCACGCCCGGCTCGAACGAGATCCCGGGCCGGACCCGCAGGAACTCGCCGACCCCGGCCGCGAGGTCCAGGCTGATGTACCCCGACGGCTGGAAGAACCGGATCTTCCGCATCCGGTCGAGCGAGACCCGGCTCGCCGTGAGATTCGCCACGCCGCCGCCGTCGAACTCGATCCGCGCGTTCGCGATGTCCGGGCTTTCCGTCAGCACCGGGACTCCGACCGCCGCAATCGACGTCACCGGCCGCGACACCAGGCTCAGCACCAGGTCCAGATCGTGGATCATCAGGTCCAGCACCACCGCCACGTCGGTGCCCCGCACGCCGAACGACGCCAGACGGTGGCTCTCGATGAACAGCGGCTCGTCCAGGTACGGCTCGCACGCGCGCAACGCGCCGTTGAACCGCTCCACGTGCCCGATCTGGACCAGTGCGCCGGCCACCGCCGCCGTGTCCAGGATCCGGTCGGCCGCCTCGAGCGTCGGCGCGATCGGCTTCTCGATCAGCACGTGCACGCCGCGCCCGAGCGCCGCGCACGCGACCGCCTCGTGCGCCGACGTCGGCACCGCGACGACGGCCGCGTCGACTTCGGCCAGCAGCGCGTCCAGCCCACTCACGGCGCGGACGCCGAGCGTCGCGGCCACTTCGGCCAGTCGGTCCGGGTTCGTGTCGTGGATCCCCGCGAGCTCGACCCCGGGGATCTCCTTCAACAGCCGGGCGTGGTGGAACCCGAGGCTCCCCACGCCCACCACGCCGACCCGGATCGGAGGCTCCATCGCGACCTCAGAGCGTGACGCCACGCTCGCTCGCCTCGATGAACGCGAGCATGTGCTGCACCTCGGGTATCGGCGCCAGCTCCTCCTCCGCCCGCCGCAGCGCCTGCGAGACGTTCAGCGAGGAGTGGAACACCAGCCGGTACGCCCGCTTCAGCTCCCGCCGCACCTCCTCCGGGAACCCGCGCCGCTGGAGGCCGACCGAGTTCAGACCGTAGAGCGCGAGCGGGTTCCCTGCCGCCCGCACGTACGGCGCCACGTCCTTCTGCACCCGCGATGCGCCGCCCACGAACGCGTGGCAGCCGATGCGCACGAACTGGTGGATCGCCGTCACGCCGCCCACGATCGCCCAGTCCTCGATCACCACGTGCCCGCCCATGTTCACCGCGTTGGACACGATGACGTGGTCGCCCAGCACGCAGTCGTGCGCCACGTGCACGTACGCCATGAGCAGACAGTCGCTGCCGATCTCCGTCCGGCCGTGCGCCGCGGTCCCACGGTTCAACGTCGCGTATTCGCGCACCACCGTGCGGTCGCCGATGATCAGCTTCGTCGGCTCCCCCGAGAACTTCAGGTCCTGGGGGTCCGTGCCCAGCACCGCACCCTTGTGGATCCGGCACTCGGCGCCGATCACCGTGTCCCGCTCGATCAGCACGTGCGGGCCCACCTGCGTCCCGCTCCCGATCACGACGTTCGGCCCGATCACGGCGTACGGCCCCACGACGACGTCGGCCCCGAGCTCCGCGCTCGGGTCGATCACCGCCGTCGGGTGTACCTCGGCCAGGGGATAGACATTGGCGTTCAACATGCCGCCGCCTCCTTCAGCGGTCCCGGATCCCGGCCATCATCTCCGCCTCCACGGCGAGCTGCCCGTCCACGTACCCCACGCCCCGCATGCGGCAGACGTGGCGACGGAGCTGGAGCAACTCCAGCTCGAAGCGGATCTGGTCGCCCGGCGTCACCGGCCGGCGCCATTTGACGTTGTCGAGCGACATGAAATAGATCGCCTTGCTCTCGACGTCCTCGACCGCTTCCATGAGCAGCAGCCCGCCCACCTGCGCCATCGCCTCGATCACGAGGACGCCCGGCATGACCGGGTGGCCCGGGTAGTGACCCTGGAAGAACGGCTCGTTGATCGTCACGTTCTTGATCCCGACGATCCGCTTCCCCGACTCGAACTCCAGGATCCGGTCGACCAGGAGCATCGGGTAGCGGTGCGGGAGGTACTGCATGATCTTCTCGATGTCCACGATCGCCTGCCCCTGGAGCCGCCCCGCGGTCCGGATCTCCCGCGCCAGCGCCAGGTTCCCCTCGTGGCTCGGCCGGTCCGCCACCACGTGCGCCTGCACCCGCGCGCCCAGCAGCGCCAGGTCGCCGACCAGGTCGCCGATCTTGTGGCGCACGAACTCGTCCGGATAGCGCAGCTCGCCCGACGCGATCCCCTCGTCGTCCAGCACGATCGCGTTGTCGAGCGTCGCCCCCAGCGCCAGCCCCCGCGCCCGTAGCGCCTCCGCCTCCTTCAGGAAGCCGAACGTGCGCGCGTCGACGAGTTCCCGGTCGAACCCGTCCGCCGTGATGTCGAACGACGCGTACTGCCGGCCCACCGCCGGATGGTCGAAATCGATCGTCGCCGAGACCCGGTACGCGCCGGCCGGCGCCGCCACGTACGACGCGCCGCTCTTCACCGCCGCGCTGACCGCCCGGTCCAGCCCGATCACCCGCGCCGCCGCGTCCTGCGTCTCGATCCCCGCGCGCACCAGGACGTCGTAGAACGGCCGGAAACTCCCATCGCCGATCGGCACCTCCGGTCCGCTCACGTCGATCCGCAGGTTGTCGATCCCGCACGCCGCGACCGCAGCCATCACGTGCTCGACCGTGTGCACGACCGCATCCCCCGCCGCCAGGCTCGTCCCGCGGTCCGTCGACGCGACGTGGTCCAGGTCCGCAGGGATCTCCGGCTCCCCGTCCAGATCCACACGACGAAACCGGATCCCTGAACCCGCCGGCGCCGGTCGGAACCGCAGCCGGGCGGGCTCCCCCGTGTGCAGCCCGACGCCCTCGAACTCGGCTTCCGCAGCGAGCGTCTGTTGCCTCGGTACCGTCATTCCTCGGTTGCCTCTCGACCAAAGAGCGCCCTCTCGAGCGCCCGCAATCGCTTCATCACACCCGGGAGCCGGAACAGCCCGGCCTGCGCCCGGAGCGCCTCCTTGTGCGGCCGCGCCGGATAGCCGCTGTACACCGCGCCCGCCGGGACATCGCCGAACACGCCCGCCTGCGCCGCGACCGTCGCCCCATCGCCGACCGTCAGGTGTCCAGAGAGACCCACCTGCCCCGCCAGCGTCACGCCGCGGCCGACCGTCGTGCTCCCCGCGATCCCGACCTGCGCGACCACGATCGAATGCTCGCCGATCCGGACGTTGTGACCGATGTGCACGAGGTTGTCGATCTTCACCCCGTCCCCGATCTCCGTCGCGCCGACCGAACCGCGGTCGATCGTCGTGTTCGCCCCGATCTCGACGTCCGCGCCGATCCGGCACCCGCCGATCTGCGGCACTTTCCGCAGGGCCCCGTCCACCGGGACGTAGCCGAAGCCGTCCACGCCGACCCGAACGCCCGAGTGCAGGATCGAACGCGCGCCGATCCGCGCGCCCGGGTACAGCGTTACGTGCGCGTGCAGCACGACGTCGTCCGCCACCTCGCACGCCTCCCCGACGACCGCGTGCGCGCCGATCCGGACCCGGTCGCCGACGCGCGCGCCGCGCTCGATCACCGCATACGGCCCGACCGCGACCTCTGCGCCGAGCGACGCCTCGGGGTGCACCACCGCCGTCGGGTGCACGCCCGCCTCCGGCCGCCGCTCCGGGTACAGCCGGGACAGCACCTCGGCGAGCGCGCGGTGCACGTCGTCCACGACGATCCGGACGCGCGAGGCCGGGACCCGGCCGGCCAGCGCTTCGCCGACCAGGATCGCTCCGGCCGCAGACGGTTCAACGTAGGTCGCGTACCGGGGATGCGCAAGAAACGACAGGTCGCCGGGACCCGCACGATCGAGGGGCGCCACCCCGGCGAGATCCGGGTCGGCGCCCCCCTGCAACGTGCCCCCCGCCAGTCTGGCGATCTCGGATGCCTTCACCGGAACAGCACCTCCCTCGCGTCGGGCTCGTCGGGTTGGTCGGGTGGAACGGGCGTCAGTTCGAGGCCGTGGAGCTCAGGCGGGCCAACACCTGATCCGTGAGGTCCAGCGCCGGGTCGGCCGCGATGACCGCGCCGGAGGCGACATCGAAGATGAACGCGTAGCCGCCCTGCACACGGATCTCGTCGATCACGGTCTGAATCTTGTCCATGATCGGCGCGACCAGTTCCTGCTGCCGCTTCTGCGCCTCCTGGTCGAGCTGCATCGCCCGCTGCTGGAACTCCTGCCGCTTTTGCAGGATCGCCGCCTCGCGCTCCTGCTTCTCCTGCGCCGCGAGCATGCTCTGCTGCTTCTCGTAGTCGGAGATCATGGTATTGATCTCCGCCTCGAGCTTCTGGAGCTCATCGCGGAAGCGCTTCATGTCCTGCTCGAAGGCCTGCTGCGCTTCCCGCGTGCCCGGGGCCTCGGCCAGGATGCGCTGCGAGTTGATGTACCCCCACTTCGGGGCGCCCTGCGCGGCGGCCGGTGCCACGCTCGCCGCCACCGCGATGGCGGCGAAGAGCAGCGAATGGATGATCCGCATTCGTCCGTTCCTCTCTCGGTTAGAACCCTTGCCCGAACTTGAAGTGGAATTTCCAGCCTGGGTCGTCCCGGTCGAAGCCGTACGCGTAGTCGAGCCCGAGCGGCCCGAACGGTGTGACCAGGGTCAGCCCCACGCCCGCGCCGCGGAAGAGGCGCGTCGGATTGATCATGCGGGCATCGTTCCAGACATTGCCCGCATCGTAGAACAGCGACAGCGACAGGTTGTCGTTGAAGCGGACGGCGTACTCCGCGCTGAGCCGGAGGAACGCATCGCCGAAACGCTCCGCCGAGCGAACGTATCCCGGCTCGTTGGGGTCGCGCGGCGCGTAGCCGCCGGGCGTGATCGTCGTCTCGTCGTAGCCGCGCAGCGACTCGCCGAACTGGACGCCACCCATCCAGAAGCGCTCGAACGGGAACAGACGCGCATCGCCGAAGATCGCGCCCGCCTCGGCCGTGAGCCCCAGGGCGAAGCGGATCGGCCGGCTCCCCGGCGCATCGCCGCCCAGCTCACCGACGGGCACCCACCAGCTCGAGCTGGCCGTGTACTTCTGGAAGCTGCCGTCGCCGCCGAGGAGCCCCCCGCTGAAGCTGGCCTCGATCTCCTGCCGCGAGCCGTTCGTCGGGAAGAGCGGACTGTTCAGCCGGTTCCGCACCAGCCCGACCGAGATCGTGCTCTGGAGGGCGTCCGGCAGGCTGAACAGCGAGTTCTGCACGCCTTCCGCCTCGTCGTACTTCGTCTCGGACAGCGAGTACCCGAAGAAGACCCGGCTCCAGCGCGGGTCCAGCGGGAACGGAACGCCGAAGCGCAGCGCGCCGCCGGTCCGGCGCTGTCGGCCCTCGTCGAACGAGACGAAGCGGCCGCCGTAGCTGTACCTCGTGCTGAAGAGCGAAAGCGAGCCGCTCACCCGCGACCCGGCAATGGCCGGATCCGTGTAGCTGGCCTCGAAATTGTTCGCGTAGCGCCCGTACTCCAGCCGCAAGTGGCCCGACTTCGCCTGCCCGAACAGGTTCGGCTGGTCGTAGCCCAGGAACCCGGACAGACCGCCCCAGCCGCCGATCGACGTGCCGAAGTTGATCGAGCCGGTCTGCTTCTCCTTCACGTTGAAAACGACGTTCACATCGCCGTTTTCCAGCTGCTCGATGTCCGGCAACGGCATCGGCGTCTCGAAGAAGCCCAGCCCCGAGATCGCCTGGTAGCTCTGGATCAGCGCTTCCTCGTTGTAGATGTCGCCCGGGAGAACGTAGATCCGGTCCCGGATGACCTCCTCGTGCGTGTACGTGTTGCCCCGGACCAGGACCTGGTTGATGTAGGCCGGCTCGCCTTCCGTGATCCGCACCGCGAGGCGGACGGCCGGCTCGCCGTCCTCGGTCCGGATCCGCTCGATCTCCGGCTCGACGCGGGCGTACAGGTAGCCCAGCGTCCTGTAGAGCTGGGCCACCTGATCCGTCGCCGCCAGGAACGCCTCCCGATCGAAGACCTCGCCCTCGCTGCGCTGCTCGCTGCCGCCCAGGCCGAACCGACTCAGGATCCCGCCCGTCCGACGCTCGAAGTACTCCTTGATGTCCTCCGTGGCGAACCGTCGGTTTCCACGGACCTCGAAGTCGGCGAGCCGGTACTGCGGCCCTTCGTCGACCGAAATGATGAGCCGGGCCTTCCCCGACTCCGGATCGACGACCAGGGAATCGCCCGTCACGGCGAAGTCGATGTACCCGTACTTCCCGTAGAAGTCCGGGAGGTTCTGGCGCAGGTCGCGCCGGAGCTTCTCTTCGTCGTACGTGCCCTTCTGGAACCAGAAGAACCCTTCGGGTCGGCTCTCCAGGACGGCACGCAGTTGGTCGTCGCTGAACGCGTCGTTCCCCTCGAACTCGATTTCGGAGATCGCGACCCGCTGCCCCTCCTCCACCTTGATGATCAACACGTACTCGCCCGGGCGCCCCTGGATCGGCTCCAGCCGGTGCTCCACGGAGCGGGCCCGGAACCCCTCGTTCGCGAGGAGCTCTCGCACCAGGTGCTCGGCCGCCGTGACCCGGGCCGGCCGGTACGGCCCGCCCGCCTCCAGCCCCGCCGTGTCGCGCACGGTACCCGGGCTCACGTGCACCAGGCCGTCGAAATTGATGCTCGCCACGTACGGTCGCTCCTCGACCTCGATGGTGAGCTTCACCCGACCCGGGTCGCTCCCCTCGGACGCCGAAACCTTCACGTCCTTGAACTGCCCCGTCGCCCAGAGCCGGCGGATCGCCCGGTTGATCTCCTTCCAGGTGACGGCGTCGCCGACGTGCAGGCCGGACTCGCCGATGACGACGGCTTCTTGCAGGCGCGCGTGGCCCCGGACCGCGATCGAGTCGACGATGACGGGCGCCGGCGGCTGCCCGGCCGTCACCTCCTGCGCGAGGAGCGGCGATGCCGGGACGGCCAGCGCACAGAACAGGAGGGCCGCCGCCGCGGCGGCGGCCCGCTTGAGGATCGATTCCATCAGCCCCGAAAAGATGCGCGGTTCTCAGGTCTTGCTCGATGAGGGCACGCGGAACTCCAACCCCTCGCCCTCCGGCCCGACGTCGACCTCGATCTCATCGCCGGCCGTGAACTCCGCCAGCAGGATCTTCTCCGAGAGCGGGTCCTCGAGGTACCGCTGGATCGCACGGCGCAGCGGTCGCGCGCCGAACTTCTCGTCGTAGCCGTGATCCACGAGGAAGCCGACGGCCGCGTCCGTGAGCGTGAGCTTCAGCTCCTCCTCGGCCAGACGCTTGTGCGTCTCCTGCAGCATGATGTGCACGATGTGGCCGATCTGTTCCTTCGACAGCGGGTGGAAGACGATGATGTCGTCCACGCGGTTCAGGAACTCCGGGTTGAACGCCCGCTCGATCTCCGTCTTGACCTTCTCCTGCATCACCTCGTACGTCCCCTCGGCGCCGCGCGGGTGGAAGCCCAGCGTCTTCCCCTTGCTGATGTCCCGCGCACCGAGGTTCGACGTCATGATGATGACCGTGTTCTTGAAGTCGATCACCCGGCCGTAGTTGTCCGTCAGGTGGCCCTCGTCGAGCACCTGGAGCAGGATGTTGAAGACGTCCGGGTGCGCTTTCTCGATCTCGTCCAGAAGAACGACCGAGTACGGCTTGTGGCGCACGGCCTTCGTCAGCGTGCCGGAGTCCTCGTAGCCGACGTACCCCGGAGGGGCACCGATCAGCCGTGAGACGGAGAACTTCTCCATGTACTCCGACATGTCGACCCGGATCAGCGCTTCGCGGTCCGCGAACAGGAACTCCGCCAGCGCCCGGGCGAGCTCCGTCTTACCGACACCGGTCGGCCCGGCGAAGATGAAGGTGCCGATCGGCCGGCGCGGGTCCTTCAGCCCGGCGCGCGAGCGTCGGATGGCCCGGGCGATCGCCTGGATAGCCTTGTCCTGGCCGACGACGCGCTTGTGGAGCTCCTCCTCCATGTTGAGGAGCCGTGCGGTCTCCGCCTCCTTGAGCCGGGTGACCGGGATCCCGGTCCACCGCGAGACGATGAAGGCGACGTCCTCCTCCGTCAGCGTCGGGCGGTGAGTGCGGCGCTCCTCCTCCCAGCTCCGCTCCTTCTCCGCGATCTGCTTCTGCAGCTCCCGCTCGCGGTCGCGCAGCTCCGCGGCGCGCTCGAAGTCCTGGTCGCGAATCGCCTCGTCCTTCAGCTCGCCAAGCTTCTCCAGCTGCTCCTTCAGCTCGCCCACCTCGGGCGGCGGCACCTGCGTGGCCAACCGCGCCCGCGCCCCTGCCTCGTCGATCACGTCGATCGCCTTGTCGGGCAGGAAGCGGTCGGTGATGTACCGCTCCGAGAGCTTGACCGCGGCGACGATCACCTCGTCCGAGATGTTGATCTTGTGGTGCTCCTCGTAATGCGACTTGAGCCCCTTGATGATCTGGATCGTCTCTTCCTCCGTGGGCGGATCCACGGCGACGGTCTGGAAGCGGCGCTCGAGCGCGCCGTCCTTCTCGATGTACTTGCGGTACTCGTTCAGGGTCGACGCACCCACGCACTGCAGCTCGCCGCGCGCAAGTGCGGGCTTCAGCATGTTGGATGCATCAATGGCCCCTTCCGCTGCCCCGGCACCCACCAGCGTGTGCAGCTCGTCGATGAACAGGATCACGTTCTTGTTCTGCGCGATCTCGTTCATCACCGCCTTCAGGCGCTCCTCGAACTGCCCGCGGTACTTCGTGCCAGCGATCACGGCGGCCATGTCCAGCGCGAGCACGCGGTTGTCGCGCAGGCTCTCCGGGCAATCCCCGCTGGCGATGAGCTGGGCCAGCCCCTCGACGATGGCGGTCTTGCCGACGCCGGGCTCGCCGATCAGCACGGGGTTGTTCTTCTTGCGGCGGGACAGGATCTCCATCACGCGCTCGATCTCCTCTTCCCGGCCGATGGTCGGGTCCAGCTCGCCGTTGCGAGCCAGCTCGGTCAGGTCACGGCAGAAGTGATCCAGCGCGGGGGTCTTCGACTTCTTCTCGCCCTTGGGGGTGCTCGAAGCCGAGGATGGCGTGGCCGTCGGCGCCTGCGACGCGTTCGGCTCGGAGCCGAGCAACTTCAGTGTCTGCCGCCGCGCCTCCTCGAGCGTCACGCCGAGCTGGTTCAGCACCTCCGCGGCGATCCCCTTCTCCTCGCGGAGGAGGCCGAGCAGAAGGTGCTCGGTGCCCACGTAGGAGTGGTTCAACTCGCGGGCTTCGGCCATCGCGAACTCCAGGACCTTCTTGGCGCGAGAGGTATACGGCAGCTCACCCAACGCGATGGTCGCCTTGCCGCGACGGACCGACTCTTCGACCTGCTGCTGGACCTGCTCGAGGTCCACCGAAAGGTTCGTCAGGACGGCCGCGGCAACGCCCTCTCCTTCGCGGATCAGCCCCAGGAGGATGTGCTCCGTCCCCACGTAGTCGTGCTGGAGCCGGATCGCCTCCTCCCGCGCCATGGCGAGAACCTTCCGCACGCGGTCCGTGAAGTTGTAGTTCATACCCGACCTTTCATTCCGGAGAGACGTCCGGTGCACCGAAGCGTTCGGTACCGTGTAGTTCCTTATAGCCTGCCAGCCGCATCACTCGCTCCCGGCCTCCTCGGGTGAGGAGCCCTCTCGGGCGAGTGTGCGGCGAATGTATGCTGCGCGGGCGATGTCCGCCTCGTTCGGATCGAGCGTGCGCCCGGCCATCTGATCGAGGTGCGCGGGCTGCGTCAAGATCATGATTTGGTTCAGCGTGTATACCCGAAGCCCGGGGAGAAGTTTCAGCCCGCAACCGAGGCGAACCCCGCTCAAAAGGTTCATCATCTCCTCGAATCCGATCGAGTGAGCGTAGCGCAAAAGCCCGTAGGCACGCCACACTTTGTCCTCGATCACGGTGGGGGCGTCCCGCAGCAGAATCGCGCGCGCCTGCCGCTCGTACTGGATCACCTGCTCCACCACCGTCTGGAGGTGCTCGATGAGCTCCTCCTCCGATTTTCCTAGTGTCGTCTGGTTGGAGATCTGGAAGAAGTTCCCGACCACCTCGGACCCCTCCCCGTAGAGTCCGCGGAAGGTCAGGCCCACCTGGGCGATCCCTTGCAGAACGCGCCCGATTTCCTGGGTGAGTACCAGTCCCGGCAGGTGTACGAGCACGGAGGCGCGCAGCCCCGTTCCCACGTTGGTCGGACAGGAGGTGAGGTAGCCGAACTCTGGGTGGTACGCATAGCGCAACCGGGTCCCCAGCTCCTCGTCCAGCCGGTCGACGCGGCCCCACGCGTCGCGCAGGCGAAAGCCCCCGACCAGGCTCTGCAGGCGCAGGTGGTCTTCCTCGTTGACCATGACTCCCAGCCCCTCGCCGTCCGCCAGGAGCAGGGCCGAGTGTGGCACGGGACCGCTGCCCTCCTCGCCCACCAGCTCGCGGCTCACCATGTGCCGCTCGAGCAGGAGCTTGCGATCGGAGCTCGAGAGCTCCCCCATCACCATCACGGAACCGTCCCGCAGCACCGCCGTGTCTGCTGCCGCCTCGCGTGTCCGCTGCAGGATGTCACGCCGCTCCACGGCGTCGGAGCGCGTCCCGAAGCGGAACTCCTGCAGGTTGCGCGCGAGCCGGATACGGGTGGAGAGGACGATGTCCGCGTAGGGACCGTCCGCGTCCATCCAGCGCATCCCGTCGTCGCGAACGGAAGATAGCTCCCTCATGACCAGGGCCCCTCCGGCTCCTCCAGCCGCCGGATCTGATCCCGCAGGGCGGCCGCGTGCTCGAAGTCCTCAGAATCGACCGCACGCTGGAGGCTCCGCTTCAAGCTGTCCACGCGAGCCTTCCGGTCAAGCTCCTCGGGGTTGGGTGGCATGACCACCTTGCCCACGTGTTGGGTGCCGCCGTGCAGACGCCTGAGCAGTGAGCGCAGATGCTGCTCGAAGTGCGTGTAGCAGGTCGCGCACCCCAATCTCCCTGTCTGCTTCAACTGTGCCGGAGTGAGGCCGCAGTTGGGACACTTCCCCGCGGCCACAGCCTCCTCGCCCACGGTCTTGCCGATCTGGGCGAGGAAATCGGCCAGATGCACCGTGCTCGGGCTCACCGGTGCCGATGCGGTCTCCACCCCTTCCTCGGCGGCGCACGACTCACACAGGTGCAGGACGCGCATTTCGTTGTCCTTCACCTTGGTGAGTTGGATCACCGCATCAGCGTTTCCGCAGTTATCGCACCGCATCTGTAGCTCCGGAACGCCGCCGGCGGCTGTGGTCACCAGCCCTGCGTGGATTACGAATCACCCGGGTATTCGGGGCATGCGTGGGACGAGTCTGCCGCTCTCCAGCTCGAGCACGCGGCCCGCGCGCGCGGCCAACCCCATGTCGTGAGTCACGATCACCATCGCTGAACCGTGACGATCACTGACGCCAAAGAGTAACTCGTGGAGCTGCTCGCTGGTGGTCGGGTCGAGGTTGCCGGAGGGCTCGTCGGCGAGGATCACCACCGGCTCATTGGCCAGGGCCCTCGCCACCGCCACCCGCTGCTGCTCTCCTCCGGAGAGCATGTTGGGCTTGTGCTCCAGCCGCCGCTCGAGCCCCACATCGGCCAGCAGCTCTCGAGCCCGAGCCCGGGCCTTGCGCGGGTCCTTTCCCGCGATCAGCTGCGGCATCATCACGTTCTCCTCGGCCGTGAACTCGCGCAACAGGTGATGGAACTGGAAGATGAAGCCTACCTTCTCGTTCCTCACACGGCTGAGCTCGTCCTCGGTGAGCCTGCCCAGTGGCTCCCCTCCAATGGTTACTTCCCCGGAGGTGGGGACGTCCAGTCCCCCCAGGAGGTGCAGTAGTGTCGACTTACCCGAGCCGCTCTCACCGATGATCGCGACCACCTCGCCGGGCTGCACCGCGAGGTCCGTGTTCTCCAGCACGTGAAGCGGCGAGCCGTCGCCGCCCACATAGCTTTTATACAACTCCCGTGCTTCTACTGCGGGGGGAGGCGCGGGCTCTGCCCGCGGGGCATCCAGATGCTGGAGCGGGATCGGCTCACTCATCGCGGATCGCGTCGATCGGGTAAAGCCGCGCGGCCTGGCGCGCCGGGTAGATGGTCGCCACGAAGGAGATCAGCATGCTGAGGATGAGGATCACGCTGATGTCCATCCAGTCGAAGGCGACGGGCAGCCGATCGACGAAGTACACGTCTCCCGGGATTCTGATGAATTGATAACGATCCAGCAGCCAGGTGAGGAAGAGTCCTGCCGCCGCTCCGCAGAGCGACCCCATGGTGCCGATCACCACGCCCTGGAGCATGAAGATTCGCTGCACCTGCGAGGAGCGAAGCCCCATCGACTTCAGGATGCCGATCTCGCGCGTCTTGTCGGTCACCACCATGACCAGAGTGGAGACGATGTTGAAAGCGGCGACGACAACGATCAGCAGCAGGATGACCCCCATCGCCATCTTCTCCAGCTTCAGGGCGTCGAAGAGCGACGAGTTCATCGTCTTCCAGTCCTCCGTGCGGTAGGGAAAGCCTCCGAGCGCTGCCCGGATCCGCTCTCCCATCGCGTCCGACGCCATCGCGTCCTCCACCCGGATCTCCAGCCCGCTGACCGCATCCCCCAGGCCGGATACGTCCTGGGCCGCCTCCAGCGTGGTGTACACGAAGCTGTTGTCGTACTCCCACATCCCGGTGCTGAACCGGCCAGCGACCTCGAAGCGGCGACGGACCGGATCGGGGAAGCCGGTCACCGGGTTGATGCGCACGTCCTGGATCGACATCACGGTGACGATGTCGCCCGGGAAGACGCCGAACCGGTCGGCGAGCGCGTCGCCCATGAGGATCGGCGGATAGCCCGACTGCGTCGGCCCGAGAGAGAGCTTCCCCTCCCGCAACTGCTCGACGATCTGGGTGATGGGCTCGCCCGGGACGTTGGGATCCACGCCCCGGAGCACCGCGCCCTCCGCGTAGCCCGCCTGGTTTACCAGGCCCACCTGGGTATTCACGAACGGGGCGGCGGCAACCACGCCGTCGATCTTCCGCACCCGCTGGGTGAGCCCCTGCCAGCCCTCGAGACGCAGGTTGTCCCCGTAGGTGGTAAGCCAGATGTGCGGGTTGGTTCCCAGGATCTTATCACGCAGATCGCGCTGCAACCCCGACATCACCGCCGTCACCACGATCAGCGCCATCACCCCCACGAAGACCCCGCCCACCGCGATCAACGTGATCAGCGATAGGAAGCGGGTCCCCTTCCGCGAGGAGAGGTAGCGCCGGGCGATGTACCAGGTGAGAGACATCTTAGAATGCTTCGGGCGGTGGCTCGGGGTTATGGGCTCGGGGTTATCCGTTATCCGTTATCCGTCGGGACCGGCGCGACGAGCCGTTGGTTACGAAGGCCATGTGTCCGTAGTGGCCTCGAGTTATCCGGTAGCCGAGGGTGTGTCCTCCGGTCGGGACGGATAACGGATAACGGATAACGGACAACCGATCTTCGCACCTCCCCTTGACCTTTCGCCGAACTCCATCACTCCGGCCTCATCGTCGGGAACAGAATCACATCCCGGATCGAGGGGGAGTCGGTCAGGATCATGACCAGGCGATCGATGCCCATGCCGAAGCCGCCGGTGGGAGGCATGCCGTACTCGAGCGCGCGCAGGAAGTCTTCATCCAGGGGATGGGCCTCCTCGTCGCCGGCGGCGTGGAGGCGCACCTGGGCCTCGAAGCGCTCGCGCTGGTCGAACGGGTCGTTGAGCTCGCTGTAGGCGTTGACGATTTCCTTCCCCGCCACGATCAGCTCGAAGCGCTCGGTGAGGCTCGGATCGCCCCGCTTCGGCTTGGCCAGCGGCGACATCTCCCGCGGGTAGTCGGTAATGAAGGTGGGCTGGATCAGCTTCGGCTCCACCAGGCTACCGAAGAGCTCATCGATCAGCTTCCCTCTCCCCATCGCTTCGACGTCCGCCACCCCCAGCGCACGCACCCGGGCCCGCAGCTCCTCGTCCGAAACCCCTTCCACCTCCTGCGCTCCGATCTCGCGCAGCGCCTCGTACATGGTGAGGCGCCTGAAGGGCGGGGTGAAGTCGATCGTGTGCCCCGCAAAGGTTACGGTATCCTCGCCGCACGCGCTCCGCACCACTGTCACGATCAGCTCTTCTGTGAGCTGCATCACGTCCTCGTAGTCGAGGTAGGCGGCGTAGAACTCCAGCATGGTGAACTCGGGGTTGTGGAACCGGTCCATCCCCTCGTTCCGGAAGTCCTTGCCGATCTCGTAGACCCGCTCCATCCCGCCCACGATCAGCCGCTTGAGGTAGAGCTCGTCCGCGATGCGGAGGTAGAGCGGCATGTCGAGGGTGTGGTGGTGCGTGACGAAAGGTCGGGCCGCGGCGCCGCCGTACTGCGGCTGGAGCACGGGGGTCTCGACCTCGAGAAAGCCCCTTTCGTCGAGGAAGCGGCGGATCGCGGTGATCACGCGCGCCCGCACCTCGAAGACGCGCCGGGACTCGGGCGAGACTGCCAGGTCGACGTATCGCTGGCGATAGCGCGCCTCCCGGTCCGCGAAGGCAGAGTGGACGCGTCGCTCCCCGGTCTCGGAGTCGATCTCTTCCTTGCCGAGCGGCAGGGGGCGCACGCCCTTGGCGAGCGGCTCGAAACGCTCGACGCGCACGGTGGGCTCACCCGTCCGGGTACGAAAGACCGGGCCCTCCACGCCGATCCAGTCGCCCAGGTCGAGGAGGTCCAGCAGCTCGTATCTCTCCTCCCCCAGGTCGTTGATGCGGAAGTAGAGCTGGATGCGCCCGGTGCGATCGGCGAGATGAGCGAAGGTGCTCTTGCCCATGCGTCGCATTCCCACCAGCCGCCCGGCGACGCGGACGCGCTGCTGCGACTCCTCCGCCCCCTCCCCGACCAGGGCCAGCGCTTCCTCGGCGCTGTGTGTCCGGTCGAAGCTGTAGGCGTACGGCTCTACGCCGCGCTCCCGCAACGCTTCCAGCTTGGCGACCCGGTCGCGAACGACCCAGCCCCAATCCTCCCGGTCCTGCACCTTCGCTTCGGTCATTCGCCGTTCCCGCCGAACTTTCTGAGATACGCCTCGATGAACTGGTCGATTTCCCCGTCCATCACCGCTTCCACGTCGCCCACCTTGAGGTCCGTACGATGGTCGTTCACCATCGTGTAGGGCTGGAAGACGTAGGAGCGGATCTGACTGCCCCAACCGATGTCGGTCTTGGTCGACTCCAGCTTCGCCTTCTCCGCTGCCTGCTCCTCCAGCGCCCGCTGGTAGAGCGCAGCCTTCAGCATCTTCATCGCGGTCGCGCGGTTCTTGTGCTGCGACCGCTCCTGCTGGCAGGCCACCACGATGCCGGAGGGCAGGTGCCGCAGGCGCACCGCCGAGCTGGTCTTGTTGACGTGCTGCCCGCCGGCGCCGGAGGCCCGGAAGACCTCCATCTCGATGTCCTCGTCGCGGATCTCGATCTCGATGGTGTCGTCGACCACCGGGTACACGAAGACCGAGGCGAACGAGGTGTGTCGGCGCCCCTGCGAGTCGAACGGAGAGATGCGCACCAGGCGATGCACGCCTCGCTCCGCTTTCAGGTAGCCGTAGGCGTACTCACCGCGGAACTCGACCGTGGCGGACTTGATGCCTGCCTCCTCCCCCTCCAGACGGTCCAGGAGCTCGACCTGGAATCCCTTCCGCTCCCCCCAGCGAGTGTACATGCGGAGGAGCATCTCGGCCCAGTCCTGCGACTCGGTGCCGCCCGCGCCCGGGTGGATGGTCAGGATCGCGTCGCGGTGGTCGTCGGGTCCCTGGAGCATGTTGCGCAGCTCCAGCGACTCGAGCTCGGCCTCAATGGCGAGCACCTCGCGCTCCCACTCTTCCCGCATCGCGGGGTCGTCCTCGGCCTCGAGTAGCTCCTCCAGCTCGGCGAGGTCGTTCACCTTACCCGAAATGCGTTTCCAGGGATCCGTCCAGGCCCTGATGGAGTTCGCCTCGGCGATCACCTCGCGTGCGGCGTCCGCATCGTTCCAGAACGACGGATCCGCCATCCTGGCTTCGAGCTGCTGGAGCCTGTCCTCCTTGGCAGCGAGGTCAAAGAAACCCCCTCAGCTCATCGAGCCGGTTGCGGTACGTCTCTAGCTTTTCACTGGCGTCTGTGATCATGCACGGAACACCCCGAAAATGAGAAAAAAACAAGGGCCATCCAGCAGCTGGCGGCCCTTGCCCCTACCCTGAAAAGATAACGGTATGGCGGGGAACGGAGCAAGCGAGTTCCCCTCGCTACAACGGCTCCGGGGGCGCGGCTCAGAAGAGAGGACGACCTCCCGCGAGGATTTCGTTGAGCGCCTCCCGGAAGTATGGCGTGCTGCGCGCGATCGATTCCCCGACCTGCGCAACGTACTCCTCCCAGCTCTTGCGGATCTCCTCGCGGAATTCCTGGCGAAGGGTTCCCTCGGCCAATCCGCGCTCCCGCCGCTCGGGATTATACACCGCGATGTCGGAAATGAGCGCACGCGCGAGCCGTCGCGCCTTGCCGTGTGGGTCGGGGCGCCCGAAGAGAGGGGGCGGAGTGGGCGCCGATGGCGCGGGGCGCGGGCGCGACGCATCGATCCGGGGTTCCGGGGCCGCGGGAGTCGCCGGCGCGCGTGCGGCGATTTCCGGGAGCGGTGAGCTCGCCGGCGCGGGCGGCTCCGAAGGGAGGGTGCGCGGCGCCGGCTCCGGAGCCGCGGGAGGTGGCGTGGACAGCCGCTCGCTGCCGCCGAGCTCAGGCAGGTGTACCTGCCCGTCGTAGTCGTCCTGCGCAGACTCGCGCGGCGCGGGAGGAGGTGCCGGAGCTGGCCTCGGCGCCTCGGGGGCGGCGGGAGCCGTGGAAGCAGCGGACGAAGGCGTGGCCGGCTCGCCGACGCGGAAAACGCCCCTGCAGCGGGAACAGCGTGCCTGCACTCCTCCGCTCGGTACCTTGCGGGGGTCGATCCGGTATGTCGTACCGCAATGCGGACAGGTGGACTTCATGGCGAATCAGCTGGCGGACTTGTCGGCATCGCCTTCGCCGGTCCGCCTGTCGACCACGTAGAGCGATCCGGGGAAGGTCTTCGCGTACGCTTTCATCTCGGTGGCAAGTTCGCTGATCTGGGCGGTGTGCGTCAACCGCCGGTGTTCGTTGGTCACCACCCCGATCGAGAGCGACATCAGCGGGACCTCGTATGTCTGCCCGCGGCGGTCCTTGCCGATGAAGGAGCCCCGCTCGCGGTCCTCGAGGGAGTACTGATAGGGGATCAGCTCGTCGAAGACTTCCACCACGGTCTCGCAACACACCTTCATGTCGCCCAGGGGGAGCGAGAAGATGAAGTCGTCCCCGCCGATGTGGCCGACGAACGCCCCCGGGGAGTAGGCCCGCACGACGTCTCGCAGGATGATCGACAGAAGCAGGATGACGCTGTCGCCGTGGTGGTAGCCGTAGCGGTCGTTGAATTCCTTGAAGTGGTCGAGGTCGGCGTAGCAGACGGCGAATTTCTCGCCTCCGCGGATTCGCTCCGCCATGTCCCGCTCGATCTGGACGGTGCCGGGGAGGCGCGTGGTGGGGTGCACGCTCACGTCGCGCTCCGCTCGACGAAGCACCAGCTCGAGCCGGAGGTCACACTCTCTGCGCGAGACCAGAGGGGTCAGCACCTCGTCGGCGCCGGCCTCGAGGGCGGCCGCGGCGGCGTCGCCGTTGTCCACGAACATGATCAACGGGACCACGGCGGTGAAGGCTTCGTCCTTCATCCGCCGGCACAGCTCGATCCCCGGTCGCGAAGGCTCCGAGGCGTCGATGATGAGCGCGGGCGGATACGCGCGGCTCACCCGCGCCAGGACCTCGCTGGCGGAGCTCAGCTCGGCGAGCTGGCAGTGATTGCGCTCGACGAATTCCCGGATCTCGGCGGAGGCGGGCTTCCCGGCAGGAGAGAAGTAGAGGATTGCCGCTTTCTGCGTCACGGAAGGCTCTCCGCCTCGTCGATCAGGAGGATCGGGATGTCGTCACGGATCGGGTAGCGAAGCTTGCACCTGTCGCAGACCAGCGCAGGCGGCTCTTCGGTCAGCCGGAGCTCGCCGTGGCACTTCGGGCAGACCAGGATCTCGAGCAGTCGAGGGTCCAGCATCAATCCGTCTCCTGAGGTACCGGAAAGCCGAGCCTGCGCAGCTCGACAGGACTCTTTCGCCACTTCGGAAGCACCTTCACCCACAGCTCGAGGAAGACCCGTTGCCCCAGGAAGTCCTCGATCTTCATGCGCGAGCGGGTCCCGAGCTCGCGCAGCGCGGACCCGCCCTTGCCGATGAGAATTCCCTTCTGCGACGGCCGCTCCACGAAAATGGTGGCGCGGATCACGACCGGATCCGAGCGCTCCCGGAACTCCTCGATCCGCACGGCCACGGCGTAGGGAATCTCTTCGGAGTACAGCTCGAAGACCGTCTCGCGAATCAGCTCGGCGACGAAGAAGCGGACCGGCTGGCTGGAGAGGTCGTCCTCCGGGTAGAGGAAGGGCGACCGGGGAAGCCGTTCGGCGATCGCCGCCCGCAGCGCCTCGATCCCCTCGCCGCTCACGGCCGAGACCGGCAGCGCGGGAGCGCCGAGGTTTTCCGCGGCCCACTTAGTATGCGTCGACATCTGAGTCTCGGCAGCCAGGTCCGACTTGTTAATGGCGATGATCAGCCGGTCCGGCAGGGCGCGCAGCCGCTCGGCGACCCCCGGCTCGAGCTCGGGGGGCGGCCGCAGGGCGTCCACGACCAGGACGATGACGTCCGCGTCGGCGATCGTCTCCTCGATCAGCTCGATGAGCGAGCGGTGGAGCAGGTACGCCGGGCGCACGATGCCAGGCGTGTCGACGAAGACCATCTGCACGCCGTCACGCGTATCGATACCAATCACCCGCTCGCGCGTAGTCTGCGCGAACGGGGTGACGATGCTCAGCTTCGATCCCAGCAGCCGGTTCAGCAACGACGATTTGCCGACGTTGGGAAGCCCCACGAGGGCAACCGTCCCGGCGCGAGTGGAGGGTACTTCGGGCATGGGGCGGAATGTAGGGAGGGGGGGAGGGAGAAGCTAGAAGCTGGAATGCTTCCCTGCGGGCTTCCCTGCCGGGGGAGGGTCTCTGCAGCGGGCAGGCGGTGCCACCCTTCCGCGGGGAAGCTCGAAAACGTGACTTCTAGCTTCTAGCTTCTAGCTTCTCCTCCTGGCT
>DASVDG010000139.1:0-5798 GCA_036381255.1 Longimicrobiales bacterium
TTCAACCATCATCGCCTCCTGGAGCCGATCGGATACGTCCCGCCGGTCGAGTACGAGGAGGCCTACTACCGCCAGCAGGAGGCTCAAGCCTCCGTGCCGGCACTCACGTAACGAGCTCTCCGGCAAACCCGGGGCGGTTCACCTGCCGGGTCGTCGGTCACCACCTGGGCAGCGTGCGGCTGGTGGTGGATGTGGAGACGGGGGCGGTGGTGCAGCGGATCGACTACGATGCGTTCGGGCGGGTGGTGCTGGACACGAACCCGGGCTTCCAGCCGTTTGGCTTCGCGGGCGGGCTCTACGACGCTGCGACGGGGCTCGTGCGCTTCGGGGCGCGCGACTACGACCCGGAGACGGGGCGGTGGACGAGCAAGGATCCGATCGGGTTCAATGGCGGGGATCCGAACCTGTACGGGTATGTGCTCGGGGATCCAGTGAATTTGATCGATGTATTGGGATGGGCTGGTCAGAATTGTGTCCCGAATTTGGATCCGTGGCCGTATATTCGGGACTTGTTCCGCGACGTCAAGGATTGGATGAAACGTAACCTGGTTCCCGAGGAGATCCGAGAGGCCGTGGATGCCGTGAGGGATGCGGCGGAAGCGAACCGGCGGTTGTGGGATGCGGTCGAATCCGTGAACGAAGGAACGGACTTCGACGCCTTGGCGGACCAATGGGCTGAAAGGAACCGGCGCATCGCCAATGCGAGTCGTGAATTGGCGGAGGCAGGCGCCGATTCGTACATCGACATTCTCAGCAAAACGCTACGTACGCGCGCACGCGTGATGCGACGGGCGCCGACGCCCCCGCCCGTATTCGGTCCAGATCCGTACACCACATCGGACGCGCCGCGGCCGCTTCCCCAAACCTGGCCTTGAACAATGGCTCCGGTGTCGCGAGCCGCGCTCACAAAGATCCAGGCAGAGTTGAAGAAATGAATCGGCATTGGATTCGCACAATCACCGTCATCGCCCTCGGTGTCTTCATCTGCATTACCGGGCTTGTCGGTTGGGTCGAAGGTTGGAACGCAGCGACGTTCTCCCTGGTCGTAAAGCCGAAATCGACGACCTGGAGAGGTATGAAAATCGACGCGCCTCCGTGTTTCGTGGTTGATGAGGGCCCGGGCCAGGTCCATATCCGTTCTGGCTTGTTCTGCTTCTCGCCCCGGTTGCCTCCCGGTGTTCGCTGGCTGTCGTTCTTCGAGCGACCGGAGCGTGAGGTCGTGGCATTCGCCGCTTGGGATCCATGTGGCGCTGCTTCGGGGTCGTGCGAGAAATATCGGGACACGGTTGAGGGGCACCCTGTTGAGTGCTTCCGTGAGGTCCGCGATGGGAGCGCTACGGTGACGACGATCGGGTGCAGGGTGCCGGATGCTGCCTTCGCCTACGATTACACGTGTACCGGGCCACTTTGCGAGAGGCTGGCGATAGTAGTCACTCGTGCGCTTCGCTCGTATTCGATGAACTCGGCCCTGATGAGATAGAGGCGCCGGGTTCCCGGGCACGGGGCTCGAATGGGTCGCGCCCGCGTGTGGCGATGGATGCCGGCAGTCCGCTCCGCGTTTGAAATCATCCTCAACACTCGGTTTCGTGGTTGTTGACGACCGACTCCGCAGCGGCTTCGCTCTCATCGCCGCGCTCTGGCTCCTGGTCGCGATCGCCGCCGCCGGCCTCGACATGAGCGTGCGCGCGCGGGAGCGCCGGCTGGCGGCCGCGAACGCGCTCGAGGCCACCCGCGCCCGCGCCGCCGCCGAGGCCGGCCTCGAGCACGCGCGGGCGGTGCTGGAGCGTCGCCTGGCGGAGGCGGCGTCGGGTGGTGGCGCCGTCTCGCCGGAGGTGCGTCTGGACCCCTGGGCGGACCTCCGCGGCCTGTTTCCGGACTCCGTCGTGCTCGGCGACGTCCGCTACCGCGTCACGCTGCGCGATGCCGGCGCGGCGTTCAACCTGAACCGCGCGGGAGAGGAGGAGCTGCGGCGCCTGTTCCGTGCGCTGCGCGTCGACTACGGCGAGGCGGACCGGATCGCGCAGGCGGTGGCGGACTGGCGCGATCCGGATGATGCCCATCGCGCGCGGGGCGCCGAGCGTGAAGATTATGTTCGGGCGGGCGCCGTGGTCCTGCCGCGGAACGGGCCGTTCCGCGAGCTGTCGGAGCTCGTGCACGTGCGCGGTGTGACGGCGGAGGTCTACGAGCGTGTGCGGCCGTACCTCACGCTGATCGGCACCGGTCGTGTGAACCTGAACGCGGCGCCGCGGCCGCTGCTGCTCGCGCTGCCGGGGCTGGGCGAGGAGGCGGTGGTGGCGCTGGAGCGGGCGCGGCGGGAGGGGCGGCGGTTCCGGAGCGTGCAGGAGCTGTCGCTCGAGCTGTCGCAGGCGGCGCGGGAGCGCCTTTCGGCCGCGTTGCCGGCGCTGCTCTCGCGGGCGACGTTCGAGACGGAGGAGGTCGAGGTGCGGGTCGAAGGGTGGACGGACGGCGGGGTCGTCCGTGCGCGCGGCGTCGCGCTGGCGGTGCGGACGTCGACGACGGCGATGATGGTGTCCCGGAGCGTGGAGTGAGCGTGGACGGGAAGGCGCGTCGGCCGATGGCGATCGGGGTCGCCCTGGGGGCGGACCGGCTGGTCGCGGCGCTCCCGGCGGGGCGCGGCGGGGCGGGCGAGTGCTGGGTCCGGCCGCTGGGCCCCGGGCCTGGGGATCGGGGCGCCGCGGGCGCGGTGGAGGGCGCCGGCGCCACCCGTGCGCCCGCCGCGCCGCCCCGGCCCGCGCCCTGGCCGGACCTCGCCGTCGCGTTCGGCGAGCTGGCCGAGCGGGTCGGCGCGCGCGCGGTCGCACTCCACGTCGCGCTGCTGCCGCCGCTCGCGGAGGTCCGGCACCTCGTGCTCCCCCGGCTGGGCGACGATGCGCTCCGCCACGTCCTGCGTCGCGACGCCGCGCGGTACTTCCTGGCGGGCGCGGGGCGGGTCGTCGTCGGCGGGGAGCCGCTGTCCCGGCGACGGCGCACGGCGGGGCCGGTCTGCGCTGCCGCGGCGCCGGAGGGCGTCGTCGACGCGGTCGTGGCCGCGGCGGAGGCCGTCGGCTGGCGCGTGGCGACGATCGTGCCGGCGGAATCCGCGTGGGCGGCGGCGGCGCGTGCGGCCTGGCGGGAGCTGGCGCGCGGCGCAGGGACCGTGATCGTGCCCGGGGACGGGCGGACGGACGTGTTGTGCCTGCGTCGCGGCCGGCTCGTCGCGCTGCGCCGGACGCGAAGCATCGACGAGGGCGTCGACGATCTCGCGGAGCTGGTTGCGGAGGCGTCCGCTGCCGTCGGGCGCGAGCGTGCGACGATGGGCTGGCCCGATGCCGGCGGCGGTGGCACCGGTGGCGGCCTCGGCGGCGACGATGCCGGGTCCGACGATCCGGCGTACGGCGCAGCGGGCGCCCAGGGGGCAAGCGACGATTCCGCCGCGAGCCCGGTCGCCGTTCTGGCGGATGGCGCGACGCGGGAGCGGATCGAAGCCGTGCTGGCCGGGCTCGGGCTCCGCGTGCTCCCGGCCGCCGTCGCCTCCGCCGAAGTCGCCGCCCGCCTCGCCGCCCTCCACGCGCCGCGCGCCGCCGGCCCCGAGCTGCTCCCGGACGTGCTCCACGTCGCGCGCCGGCGCCGCGCCCGGCGGGGCGCCGCGATCCTCGCCGCGTCCGCCGTGGCGCTGCTGGCGGGCGCCGCCGGGCTCGAGTACCATGGGCTGGGCCGCGAGCTGGAGGTCGTCGCCGGGCGGCGGGCGGAGATCCGGGCGGGCGTCGAGGAGGCGCTCCGTGCGCGGGAGGTGCTCACGGCGCTGGACGACCGGCTCGCGGCGCTCCGCGCGATCGAGGCGACGGGGCCACGGTGGTCGGACGTCGTGCCGATCCTGGCCGAACACCTGCCGCGGGGCGCGCACCTGGTCGCGCTCCGCGCCGTCGGCGACTCGGTCGTGCTCGAGGGCGCGGCGTCGAACGCCGCCGCCGTGTTCGAGGCGCTGCGCGCGGCGCCGGGGATCGACGGCGTGCGTGCCGACGCGCCGATCCGGCGCGAGGTGGGGGAGGGCGGGGCGCCGGTCGAGTGGTTCGCGGTGGCGCTGCGGCTGGCGCCGGCGAGCGGCGCGGCGGCGACGGACGGCGTAGCCGATGGTGTGGTCGCCGTCGGGGAGAACCGCAACGGAGCGGCGGGCGGTGCGCCTGCGGGCCGCTCGGCTGGAGATGCCGTCGCAGAACCGGGCACCGGAGGCACACGGATGCCCTCCGTCGGAGGCACACCCTGATGCCCGTCGCCCTCACCGCCCGCGACCGCCGGGCGCTGCTCCTCGGCGCGGCCGTCCTCGCGCCGGCGCTGCTCTTCGCGTTCGTCGCGCGGCCGTTCGCCGGGGCGCTCGCGGAGCGGCGCGACCGGCTCGCGGCGGAGCGGGACCTGCTCGCGCGGGAGCTGCGGCTGCTGGCCGATGCGCGGAGGTTCCCGGATGCGCTCCGCGATGCGGAGGCGGAGCTGATGCGCGAGGCGCCGCGACTGTTCGCGGGGTCGGACCCGGTCGCGGCGACGAGTGCGCTCGAAGGGTTCGTCGCCGCGCAGGCGATCGCCCACCGGGTGTTCATCCAGCGCAGCGAGTCGCTGGCGCCGGAATCGGCGGCGCAGGGCGTCGTCGCCTTGCGGACGACGGTGCGCGCCGTCGGCGACCTCGACGGGCTGCTCTCGTTCCTGCGCTCGCTCGAAGCGGGCCGGAAGCTCGTGCGCATCGAGCGCCTCTCGCTCGAGCGCGTCGAGGAGCCGGACGGCGGCCAGGACCGGGTGGTGATCGCGGCGTCGGCGCTGGTGCGCGGGTACGCGCTGGCCGCGGACCCGACGGGGCCGCTCGCGGCGGCACCCGCGGAGGCGCCCGCTCGCGCGCCCGTGGCCAACCGCGCGGGCACGACCCCGTCGGGATCGCCGGCAACGTCCGCGGCCGTATCCGCGGCGACGCAGGGGGCTGCGCCCGCGAGCGCCTCCGCGCGCGCGGGCGCGACGGCACGGGAGGGTGGACGGTGATGCGCCGGGCGATCACGCGCGCGTCGCGGGATCCCGTGCTCCGCGCCGCGCTCGCGCTCTTCGTCGCCGCCGCGGCGGCGTTCGGTTGGGCGGCGTGGCGCGCGCTCTCGCTCGAGCCGCTCCCCGGGCTGCCCGCGGATGTGACACAACGCGAGCCCGTGCGCATTGCCGTTCGCGCCGCGCCGTCGGATTCGGTGCTGCGGGCCGCCGTCGAGACCGACCCGTTCCACCCGGAGCGTCGCCGGCCGGCGGTGCCGTTCCGGTTCCCCGGGGAGGAGGACGCGGAGGCGACGGGCGCCGCCGGCACCTCACTCGCCGGCCCCGTCCGCGTGGTCGGGACCGCGCTGCTGCCGGACGGCAAGTCGTTCGCGTTGTGCGAGTGGCCGGGTCGCCCGCCGCGGCTGGTGCGCGTGGGCGAGACGGTCGAAGGGCTTACCCTGAAGCGCGTCGAGATCGGCCGGGCCGTGTTCGTGACGCGGACGGGCGAGAGGGTCGTCGTCGACGTGCCGAAAGCGGGGACGTGACGTGAGAGCGGGAATCCCGAGCTGCATCGTTGTCTTCACGCTGCTCCTGTCCGGCGCGCTCCGGGCACAGGAGCCGGCGCCGGTGCGCGTGACCGAGGAGGGCGTGCTCCTGGATTTCCAGGGCGTGGACCTGCGGCTGGTCTTCACGGCGCTCGCCGAGGCGGGCGGGCTGAACGTGATCTACACGGACCTGCCGGCCCGGCGCGTGACGCTGCGGACGAACCGGCCGGTCTCCGCGGCGAGCATCGGCGC
>DASVDG010000140.1:0-13810 GCA_036381255.1 Longimicrobiales bacterium
GCCGGCCCGCCGCCGCGCCTGCTCGAGCACCGCGTGACCTACCGGGGCGTCGGCGAGGCGGCGGGGCGGCGCGCGAGCGTGCGCGGCGCCCGCGTGGCGGTCCGGACCGAGCCGCCCGTGGTGCTGTCGCCGCCAGTGCGCGGCGGCCCGTGGGCGGCGGTCTACGAGCCGTCCTGGGAGCGCGGCCATCGCCGCGTCGTCTACACGGTCGACGGGCACGCCCGCATTCCCGGCCGCTTCGCGATCGACTGGATCAAGCTGGACGCCGAGGGCCGCTGCGCCCGCGGCGACGAAGACGAGGTCGCCGGCTGGCTCGGCTACGGCGCCGACGTGCTGGCCGTCGCGGACGCCGTGGTCGTGGCGGTGCGCGACGACGTCCCCGAAAGCGCGACGCTGTCCGGCCACCCGGACCACCCCCTCGAGGACGCGACGGGCAACTACATCGCGCTGGATCTCGGTGGCGGCCGCTTCGCGTTCTACGAGCATCTCAAGCCCGGCAGCATCCGCGTCCGGGCGGGCGACCGCGTCCGGCGCGGCGCGGTGATCGCGGCGGTCGGCTTCACCGGGCACACCACCGGCCCGCACCTGCACTTCCACGTCGCCGACGCCGCATCGCCGCTCGGCGCCGAGGGCGTGCCGTTCGTCCTCGATCGGTTCCGACTCCTCGGTCGATACGACGACTTCGGCGCGTTCGGCCGCGCGCCGTGGACGCCCATCGACTCCGCAGGTTCGGTCCGCCGCGAGGAGATGCCGGCGCCGAACGTCGTCGTCGACTTCGGGGGCGCAGCGGCGTCGACCGGGCCGCCGGACCGCACCGCCACGTGACGCTCGGACGCGCATGACCGGAACCGACACGCACCGCACGATCGACGCCGTCTGGAGGATCGAATCCGCGCGGATCATCGCCGCGCTGACCCGTCTCGTCGGCGATGTCGGCGTGGCCGAGGACCTGGCGCAGGACGCGCTCGTCGCCGCGCTGGAGAAATGGCCGGACGCGGGGATCCCCGACCGGCCGGGCGCATGGCTCATGGCCGCCGCGAAGCACCGCGCGATCGACTACCTGCGCCGGGGCCAGCGCCTCGAGCGCAAGCACGAGGAACTCGGCCGCGAGTTCGAGGTGGATCAGGAGATGGGTGAGCCGGACATCCACGACGCGATCGACGACCCGATCGGCGACGACCTGCTGCGCCTCATCTTCATCTGCTGCCACCCCGTGCTGCCGAAGGAGTCGCGCGTCGCGCTCACGCTGCGCATGGTCGGCGGGCTGACCACAGAGGAGATCGCACGCGCGTTCCTCGTCCCCACGGCCACGCTCGCCCAGCGGATCGTCCGCGCCAAGCGCACGCTCCGCGAGGCGCGCGTCCCCTTCGAGGTGCCCCGCGGCGACGAGCTCGCCGCACGGCTCCAATCCGTGCTCGAAGTCGTCTACCTCATCTTCAACGAGGGGTACTCCGCGACCGCCGGCGACGACTGGGTCCGCCCCGCGCTCTGCGACGACGCGCTCCGCCTCGGCCGGATCCTCGCCGAGCTCGCGCCCGAGGAGCCCGAGGTCCACGGCCTCGTCGCGCTCATGGAGCTCCAGGCCTCGCGCCTGCGCGCACGCGTCGGACCGTCCGGCGAGCCGATCCTGCTCCTCGACCAGGACCGCGCCCGCTGGGACCGCCTCCTCATCCACCGCGGCCTCGCCTCGATCGAACGCGCCCAGGCGCTCGGCGGCGCGCTCGGCCCCTTCGCGCTCCAGGCCGCGATCGCCGCGTGCCACGCCACCGCGCCGACCGCCGAGGACACCGACTGGCCCCGCATCGCCGCGCTCTACGACGCGCTCGCCCAGCTCGCGCCCTCGCCCGTCGTCGAGCTCAACCGCGCCGTCGCCCTCGGCATGGCGTTCGGCCCCGAGGCCGGCCTCGAGGCCGTCGACGCGCTGCGCGAGGAGGGCGCGCTAAAAAGCTATCACCTCCTCCCCGCCGTCCGCGGCGACCTCCTCGCCAGGCTCGGCCGCCTCGACGACGCTCGCGCCGAGTTCGAACGCGCCGCCGCGCTCACGAAGAACGAGCGGGAGCGGACGCTGATGCTCGAGCGCGCGGCGGCGTGCGGGGGTGGGGCGACGGCGCCCGGGACGTAAAGCCAGGTCGGTCTGACCTTGCCGTCGCCGGCGACGCAGCCGCGCCGGCGCGCCGCGCCGAAGCGACCCGCCGTGCTTGACATACCTAGAACTGCCATGTATAGTGCTGCAAGGTACACCGGGGTTCGAGCTCGGCAGCGCGGCGCGACACGTGAAATCATGGAGATCAACAAGGACCTGATCGCGGCTTCCTCGACGCCGATCGTCCTGGCGATCCTGGCGGAAGGGGACAGTTACGGCTACGCCATCCTCAAGCGGGTTCGGGAGTTGTCCGGCGGGCGGCTGGAGTGGACGGACGGGATGCTCTACCCCGTGCTTCATCGGCTCGAACGGCTCGGCCACGTCGAGGCGCGCTGGGAAGTCGCGGAGAGCGGCCGCCGTCGCAAGTACTACCGGATCACGCCCCGGGGCCGGGCCCAGCTCGCGGAGGAACGCAGACAGTGGCAAGCGGTGGACGCGACGCTGCGGGGGATCTGGTCGGCGCTCCGCGTACCGGTCCCGGCCGGCCGCGTCGCATCAGCTGTACCGCTTCCACAGGGAGTCTGAGCGATGTCGACTTCGGATCACGCAGAGCGGCTCGAGGAGCAGATCGACCGGTGGCGGAGCTATCTGCGCCGCCGGCAGGCGATCCACGCCGTCGACGTCGCGGAGCTGGAAGACCACCTGCGCGAGCAGATCGCGGGCCTGGTCGACGCGGGGCTCGCCACGGATGAGGCGTTCCTGGTGGCGGTGAAACGCATGGGCAACCTCGACGCCCTCTCGCGCGAGTTCGCGCGCGAGCACTCGGAGCGTCTGTGGAAGCAGCTCGTCGTCGTCCCCTCCGATTCCGGAGAGCCCCTGGCTCGGGCCCGAACGGATGCCGTCATCGCCTTCAGTCTCGCGGTGGCGGCCGCCGTGGCCATCAAGCTGCCGGCGCTCTTCGGGATCCGGATGGACGTCGACACGGGTTTCTACGCCCGCAACATGGCCCTTTTCGTGCTGCCCTTCCTGGCCGGCTATTTCGTCTGGAAGCGGCGGCTCGACACCCGCACGCTCGGCTGGCTGGCCGTGGCGTTCGTCGCCGCCGGTGTACTGGCCAACATCTACCCGCTCGCCCCGGACGGCGACACCGAGGCGCTCACCGCGCTGCACCTGCCGATCGCGCTCTGGCTGGTGGTGGGGATCGCGTACGCGGGCGGCCGGTGGGGCCAGGTGAGCGGCCGCATGGACTTCGTTCGATTCTCCGGCGAGCTGTTCATCTACTACGTGCTGATCGCCCTCGGCGGCGGCGTCCTGGCCGGGTTCACGGCGCTGATCTTCGAGGCCATCGGGATCGACATCGAGCCCTTCTTCGAGTCGTGGCTCGTGCCGTGCGGAGCGGCCGGGGGCGTTCTCGTCGCCTCCTGGCTGGTGGAGGCCAAGCAGAGCGTGATCGAGAACATGGCGCCCGTGCTGACGCGCCTCTTCACCCCCTTCTTCGCCGCCGCGCTGGTCACGTTCCTGGGGACGCTGCTGTGGACCGGGCGCGGCATCGACATCCAGCGCGACGTGCTCATCGCGTTCGATCTGCTCCTCGTCGTGGTCCTGGGCCTCCTGCTCTATTCCGTGTCGGCCCGCGACCCGCGGTCGCCCCCCGGCCTGTTCGACCTGGCGCAGGTCGTCCTGGTGGTCAGTGCGCTGCTGGCCGACGCGGTGGCGCTGTGGGCCATCGCCGCGCGCATCACCGAGTTCGGCTTCACCCCGAACCGCGTGGCCGCCCTGGGCGAGAACGTGATCCTGCTGGTCAACCTGGCCTGGTCCGCCGTGCTCTACACCCGCTTCCTGCGCGGGCGCGGGTCGTTCTCGAGCCTCGAACGGTGGCAGACCGATTACCTGTGGGTCTATGCCGTGTGGGCCGCGTTCGTCGTGATCGCGTTTCCGCCGGTGTTCGGGTACATCTGATCGGGGGCCGACATGCCTGCGCTCCGTTCGGCGGCGGCTCTGCCGGCGTGCCAAAGAGTACCTGCAGGCAACGCGTGCCCCGGTCTTCCTCCAGCCGCAGCGGGTGGGGATCGCGAGCTGGGGACGCGTGACGGCAGCATGGCTGGCCGAGCCGAAGCGGGCTCCCGGCTCACTGCGACGCCGCGCCGGGTCGCCCCTTGCTTTATCGTGCAAAGTACTTTATATCACCCCGCGCGGCGGACGGGCGGGATCGAAGTCGAGCGCGGACGCACCGTCGCCACGGCGCGGGTCGCGAGCCCAACGCGCTTCTTCATCGCTCGGCGTGGACACCCCGCGCGCCATTGGACCATCGCGCATTTTTCTCGCTCGTCGGCTTTGCGATACAAAGTACACGATGCCTTGAAGCCCTGACGCCGCGCCCGGCGTCGACCCCTGAACCTTCACACGCGAGTGCGAGAATGGACACGACACGCTCCCGCCCGGCCGCCGTCATCGGCGCGGGCCTCCTCCTGGGCCTCCTCGGCGACGCCCTCCTGCGCGCCCCCGGCGAGCCCGCGCTGAACCTGTTCTTGTGGGCGACGGCGGTCGCCGCGGCCGTCGTGGTCCTGCGGCGGCTGACCGGCGGCACGCTCTCGACCGAGGCGAGGGTGCTGCTCGGCATCGGCGTGCTGTTCGCGGCGACGCTGGCGTGGCGGGATTCGCCCGCGCTGAAGCTGGTGGCGCTCGCGGCGACGGCGTGGGCGTTCGCGCTGCCGGCGCGCCGGGTGGGTGCGGCGTGGGTCCGGCGGAGCGGCGTCCTCGGCTACGGCGTGACGGTCGCGGCGACGTCGCTGCGCGTCGGCCTCGGCGTGCTGCCCGTATTCGGCGACGTCGACTGGAACGCGCTGCGCGAGGGGGCGGATGGCGCCTCGAGGTGGCGGCGGGCCGCCTCCGTCGCCCGGGGGCTGGCGCTCGCGCTGCCGCTGCTCCTGGTGTTCGGCGGCCTCTTCGTCGCGGCCGACCCGGTGTTCGAGCGCATCATCGCCGACACGGCCCGTCTCGACCTCGAGCGGCTGGCCAGCCACGTCGCGTTGGCGGGCTTCTTCGGCTGGGTCGCCGTCGGCTACCTGCACGGGTTTCTCACGGGGAACCGCCTCCCGGTGCTCCAATCGGCCGTGCCGCGCCGGCCCGCGGTCGGGATCACGGAGGTCGGCGTTGCGCTGGGGCTGCTCTCGCTGCTGTTCGCGGCGTTCGTCGCCGTCCAGTTCCGCTACCTCTTCGGCGGGGCGGCGTTGGTGGAGGTCACTCCGGGGCTGAGCTACGCCGAATACGCGCGCCGCGGCTTCTTCGAGCTGGTCGCCGTCTCGGCGCTGATGCTCCCCGTCCTGCTGGCCGCCGAGGCGGCGCTGCGCCGCGAGCGCCCGATCGACGAGCGGATCTTCCGCGCGCTGGCCGCGACGCTGATCCTCCTGCTCCTGGCGGTCATGACCTCGGCGTTCCAGCGCATGCGGTTGTACCTGGACGCGTACGGCCTCACGGAGGCCCGCCTCTACGCGACGTCGATGCTGATCTGGCTCGCCGTCGTCGTCGTCTGGCTCGCGGCCACCGTGCTGCGCGGGCGACGTCGGGCGTTCGCGTTCGGGACGCTCGTCTCCGCCTTCGTCGCCGCCGCGGCGCTCGTGGCGGTGAACCCGGACGCGATCATCGCCCGGACGAACATGGCGCGGGCGGTCTCGGGGCCGACGGCGGGCGCGCGCGAAGGCGGCGGCGCGGATGGCGACGGGAGCACGCCGCTCGACGCGGCGTACCTCCCGTCGCTGAGCGGCGATGCCGTGCCGACGCTGCTCGCGGGGCTCGACGCGCTCCCGCCGGACGCCCGCTGCCGGATCGCCGAGCGGCTGCTGGAACGCTGGACCTCTGACGAGCCGCCGGACTGGCGCAACTGGAACCTGTCCGCGGCGCGGGCGCGCGCCGCCGTTCGCGCGGAGGCGGCGGCGCTGCGCGCGGCCGCGCGGGCGTGTGAATGAACGCGTTTCGGGATTGGACCGGGTATCGTTTTCCGCTCTTGCTCCAGACGACCAGGAGGCGACCATGGAGCTGCACATTCGCGGCGTATCCAAGACCTACTCCAACGGCGTGCAGGCGCTGAAGGACGTGACGCTCACGATCCCGGCGGGGATGTACGGCCTGCTCGGCCCCAACGGCGCCGGCAAGTCCACGCTGATGCGCATGATCGCGACGCTCCAGGAGCCGGACGCGGGTTCGATCCGCCTCGGCGACATCGACGTGCTGAAGCAGAAGGACGAGGTCCGCAGGACGCTCGGCTACCTGCCGCAGGAGTTCGGCGTCTATCCGAAGGTGAGCGCGGAGGCGCTGCTCGACCACTTCGCGCTGCTCAAGGGCATTGTCGATCGCCGCTCGCGCAGGGAGACGGTCGAGGCGCTGCTGCGGCAGACGAACCTGTGGGAGGTGCGCAGGCAGAAGCTGGGCGGCTACTCGGGCGGTATGAAGCAGCGCTTCGGCGTGGCCGTGGCGCTGCTGGGCAATCCGAAGCTGCTGATCGTGGACGAGCCGACGGCGGGGCTCGACCCGGCCGAGCGGGTGCGCTTCCTGAACCTGCTCAGCGAGCTGGGCGAGAACAGCGTCGTGCTCCTCTCCACGCACATCGTCGAGGACGTCAGCGATCTGTGCACCCGGATGGCGATCATCGACCAGGGCGAGATCCTGCTCGAGACCGAGCCGCTGCGCGCCGTCGACGATCTCCGCGGCCGGGTCTGGCGCCGCGTGATCGCGAAGGAAGAGCTGCCCGGGCTGGAGCTGGAGCACGCGGTGATCTCGACGAAGCTGCTGGCCGGGCGCACCGTCGCGCGCGTCTACGCCGAGGCGGAGCCCGGCCCGGGCTTCCAGCCCGCCGAGCCGGAGCTCGAAGACGTCTACTTCAGCGCGATGGCCGGGCACATCGGGCGGCGCAGCGGGCATGCGGAGCCGGCGCCCGTGGTCGTGGGCGAGTCGGTTCCGGGCGGCCGCGCGGAGGCGCAGGGTCACCACCGCACCGGGCCGGAGGTGGCGCGATGACGCTCCGGGAGATCTTCCGCTTCGAGTTCCTCTACCAGCTTCGCCGTGTCTCGACCTGGCTCGATTTCGCCGTCATGGTCGTCGTCCCGGTGTTTGCCATTCGAGGGACGTACATCGACAGCGCGCGTATCGACGGTCACTTCCTCAATGCGCCGTTCGTCATCGCGAGCGTCACGGCCGTCGCCAGCTTGATCTGGCTCCTGGTGGGCGCGGGCGTGGCCGGCGGAGCGGCGGCGCGGGACGTGCGGACGGGGATGCATCCCCTCACCTACACCGCCCCGATCCGCAAGACCGACTACCTGGGCGGGCGGTTCCTCGCCGCTCTCGCCCTCAATGCGTCGATCCTTCTCGCCGTGCCGGCAGGCATCCTGCTGGCCGTGGCCACATCCGGGGTGGAGCCCGAGTTCCTCGGTCCGTTCCGGCCGGCCGCCTACCTCACGGCCTACGCCGTTGTCGCGTTGCCGAACGCCTTCATCGCGACGGCGATCCAGTTCTCGCTGGCGGTACTGGGCCGTCGGGCGATGGCGAGCCACTTCGGCGGCCTGCTCCTCCTCATCGCCTCCGCCGTCGTAGCGGATTGGGAAGCGGGGCGGCTGCTGGACCCGCTCGGCATCATCGCCATGGACGGCGTGATGAGCGGATTGCCGCCGATCGAGAGGAATACGGCGCTGATCGGGCTGGACGGCTCGCTGCTCCTGAACCGCGTGCTGTGGCTCGGCATCGCGCTGGGCGTCCTCGCGTTCACGCACCTCCGCTTCCGCTTCGCGCACCCTGCGGCGGGCGCCTGGTGGAGTCGCATCGGGCGACGACGGGGTGCGCACGCCGCGCCGCCCGCGGGCGCCGCCATCGCGAGGGGCGCGATCGCCGTTCCGCACGCCCGACGGACGTTCGGCTTCGCGACCTGCGCGCGCCAGACGCTCGCCATCGCGTGGACATCGTTCCGGGCCATCGTGACGCGGCGGGGTGGACTCATCTTCATCGGACTCTTCGCGGTCGTCATGACCTTGCTGGGGCCCGCGATCCTGTCGCACATGGGCGTTCCGCTGCTCCCCAGGACCGAACACGTCATCCATACGTTCCTGGCGTCCTCCTTGATGAATTTCCAGGCGCCCTTCGAGGCCCCGCCGCTGAATTTCATCTTCTTCTTCATCCCGCTGCTCACCATCATCTACGCCGGCGAGCTGGTCTGGCGGGAACGGGAGGCCGGCGTGAGCGAGATCGCCGACGCGACGCCGGTACCGGAGTGGGTGTCGTTCGTGGGCAAGTTCCTGGGGCTCGGTCTGGTTCTCGCCGCGTGGCTGGCCATCCTGATGGCGGCCGGGATGGTCTCGCAGGCGCGCATGGGGTACCACGACTTCGAGATCGGACTGTACGCGCGGGTTCTCTTCGGGATCCAACTCGTCGAGTACCTCCTCCTCGCGCTCCTGGCGCTCGTGGTGCACGTGATCGTGGATCAGAGGCACGTCGCGCACCTGGCAACGGTCCTCGCCTTCGGTTGCATCGTCGCCGCGCCCGCGTTCGGGATCGAGCACAACCTCCTCGTCTACGGCGCCGGTCCGGCGTGGTCCTACACGGAAATGCGCGGCTTCGGCCCGTCCCTCGGGCCGTGGCTCTGGTTCAAGCTCTACTGGGCGGCGTGGGCGCTGCTGCTCGCGGTGGCGGCGCGGCTGCTCTGGGTGCGGGGCAGGGACGGCGGCCTCCGCGCGCGGCTCCGACAGGCGCGCCGCCGCTTCGATCGTGCGACGGCCGGGGTCGCCGCGGCGGCCGCGGGGCTCATCCTCGTCCTGGGCGGCTTCATCTTCTACAACACGAACGTGCTGAACGCGTTTTCGACCGCGTCCCGGGTCGAAGCGCTGCGCGCCGAGTACGAGCGTCGCTACGGTCGCTACGAGGGGATCCCGCAGCCCCGGGTGGCGGGGACGAATCTGCACGTCGAGATCTACCCCGAGCGGGGCGCGGTGGACATCCGTGGGAGCTACCGCCTCGTGAACCGCGGTGCGGTTCCGATCGACTCCATCCACGTGGCCACCGTTCCGGGCGTCGAGACCGGGGTCGTGCCCGCCGACCCGCGGGCCGCGACCGCGATCGCGGGCGAGGACCTCGCTGACCGGAGCGCACGAGCCGTCGATCGGCCGGCGGACCTCGCGCTCGCGGACGGGGATCGAGGACGCCGCATCGCACTGGCCGTCGACCGGCCGGCCAGGCTCGTGCTCGAGGATGCGGAGCTCGGCCACCACATCTACGCGCTGGAGCAGCCGCTCCGCCCCGGCGACTCGCTGCGGCTTGTCTTCGAGGTGCACGTCGAGCCGCGAGGTTTCGGCAACGACGGCGTCGGCGCCGCTGTCGTCGCGAACGGCACCTACTTCACGAACGAGGACTGGCTGCCGGCCATCGGCTATCAGCCGGGCCGCGAGCTCACGAGTCCGAGCGCCAGGCGCGAGCAGGGGCTCGCACCCCGCCCCCTCATCCCCTCTCTCTACGACGTGAAAGCGCGCCAGGTCGCCGCCGAGCGGATCGACTTCGAAGCGATCGTGGGGACGAGCGAGGATCAGGTCGCCGTCGCGCCGGGGGTGCTGCGCAGGACGTGGACCGAAGGCGGACGCCGCTACTTCCACTATTCCACCGATGCCCCCATCGGCAGCCAGTTCGCCATCTTCTCCGCCGACTATGCGGTGCACGAAGGGCGCTGGAACGACCCAGCGTCCGGCTCGGGGGAGGGCATCGCGATCCAGATCTACCATCACCCGGAGCACACCGCGAACCTCGACCGCATGCTCCGGAGCGTACGCGCCTCGCTGGAATACTACGGCGAGCAGTTCGGCCCGTACCCGTACAGCCAGATCCGGCTCGTCGAGCATCCCGGCCATGGACTCGGAATGCATGCCGAGGCGACGACGATCGATTACCAGGAGGGGTTCTCCCTCCTGAACCCGGAGGACGATCCGCGCGGTTTCGATCTGCCGTTCGCGGTGGTGGCCCACGAGGTCGCGCACCAGTGGTGGGGTACCCAGCTCGCCTACGCACCGGTCGAGGGCGCAGGGCTGCTGAGCGAGAGCCTGGCGTGGTACTCCGCGATGGGGGTCGTGGAGCATACCTACGGCCCCGAGCAGCTGCATCGGCTCCTGAGCCGGATGCGGGTGGTCGACGAGGCCGCCTTCATCGCGCGCAAGCGCGGCGCGCCCCCTCTGCTTCGGGCCGGCGGTTGGTTCCAGAATTACCGCCAGGGCCCCTTCGCGCTGTACGCGCTGCGCGAGTACATCGGCGAGGAGCGGGTGAACACCGCACTCCGGCGCTTGCTCGAGGCGCATCGTTCCGGAGCGCCTCCGCGGCCGACCACGCTCGATCTGTACCGGGAGCTTCAGGCCGTCACGCCGGACTCGCTCCGGTACCTGCTGCACGACCTCTTCGAGGCGAACACCTGGTGGGAGTTCGCGACGGAGCGGGCCACGGCGGAGCAGACCGAGGCCGGCACCTGGCGCGTGACGCTCGGCGTGCGGGCCCGCAAGGTCGTGGTGGACACCACGGGCGTCGCGACCGAGGTGCCGATGGACGATTGGGTGCAGGTCGGGGTCTTCGCCCCCGCCGAGGAGGGCGAGGGGGGTGAGGCGCCAGGCGAGCCGCTCTACCTACGGCTGCATCGCGTCCGCTCCGGCGAGCAGACGATCACGGTGACGGTGCCGCGCGAGCCCGCCCGCGCCGGCATCGACCCATACCACCTGTTGATCGACCTGGAGATGGCCGACAACATCGGCGAGGTGGAGACGGCCGGTCCCCGCCTTTCGCGAAGCGTCGCTATGCCGTAATTTGCACGCGGACAACGAAATGCGCGGCTCGGTCCGGGCTGGCCCGCGGTGTACGTGACCACGCTCGCCGCGTCGATCGCGCCGGTTCCGGAGCCGCTCCGGCGGCCCGGCCGGGGCCGCCGCCGGGGGGATCGATGAAGAACGAAACGAACGCCGCCCGCATCCTGATCGCGGACGACCAGCCGGACGTGCTCGAGGCGCTGCGCCTGCTGCTGAAGGGCGAGGGTTTCGAGATCGAGACGCAGAGCTCGCCGGCGGGCGTGATCCAGGCGGTCGAGGAGCGCGATTTCGACGCGGTCCTGATCGACCTGAACTACACGCGCGACACGACGTCGGGGAAGGAAGGGCTGAACCTGCTCAGCGTGCTGCGCGGGAACGACGCATCGCTCCCCGTCGTCGTGATGACGGCGTGGGGGAGCGTGGAGAGCGCGGTCGAGGCGATGCGCCGCGGCGCCGGCGATTACGTCGAGAAGCCGTGGGACAACCAGCGGCTGGTGACGATCCTGCGCACGCAGGTCGAGCTCGGGCGCGCGTTGAAGCGGAGCGAGCGGCTGGAGAGCGAGAACCGGCTGCTGCGCCGGGACGGGCTCCCGGAGCTGATCGCGGGCTCGCGTGCGATGAAGCCGGTCCTCGAGGTCATGGAGCGGATCGGCCCGTCGGACGCGAACGTGCTCGTCACCGGCGAGCACGGCACGGGGAAGGAGGTCGTCGCGCGGTGGCTGCACGCCGCGTCGCCGCGCGCCCAGCGCCCGCTCGTCACCGTGAACGCCGGCGGGCTCAGCGAAGGCGTCTTCGAGTCCGAGCTGTTCGGGCACGTGAAGGGCGCGTTCACCGACGCGAAGACCGACCGCGTCGGCTACTTCGAGCTGGCCGACCACGGCACGCTCTTCCTCGACGAGATCGGCAACATGCCGCACAGCCAGCAGGCCAAGCTGCTGCGCGTGCTCCAGACGGGCGAGTTCCAGCGTGTCGGCTCCGGGCGCACGCGCCGCGTCGACGTGCGCGTCATCGCGGCGACGAACGTCGACATCCGCCGCGAGGTCGCCGAGGGCCGATTCCGCGAGGACCTGCTCTATCGGCTGAACACCGTCGAGATCCACCTCCCGCCGCTCCGCGACCGGACCGAGGACATCCCCGCCCTCGCCACGCACTTCCTCGGCCGCGCCGCGGCGCGCTACCGCAAACGGATCCGCGGCTTCGACCCCGAGGCGCTCCGCCAGATGCAGGCGCACCCCTGGCCCGGCAACGTCCGGGAGCTCGAGCACGCCGTCGAGCGCGCCGTCCTCATGGCCACCGGCGATGTCATTCGCGCCGACGACCTCGCGCTCCGGCCGCGCACCGCGGACCACGGCGCATCACGCCTCGAGGAGATGACGCTCGAAGAGGTCGAGAAGCACCTCATCCGGCGGGCGCTCGACCGGTTCGACGGGAACGTGAGCCGCGCCGCGGAGGCGCTCGGACTGTCGCGCAGCGCGATGTATCGGCGGCTTCAGCAGTACGGGATCGGGGAGAAGGCCTAGGAAGACCGGGAGCTCGAGCTTACGGACGAGGCGGACTCGAGGCGAGGTCCGAGGGAACGCCTCGGCGGTAGCTCGGATTCGGGGCCGGGTGCAGGGTCGATCCACGTTGACGGGAGGATGCGGGAGGCGGGATGCGGGAAGCGGGCATCGAGGTGCGGGCGGTGGCGGAGTGCGGGGCGGCGGAGGTCGCGGACGCGTTGACACGGAGCTACGAAGGGTACGTGGTGCCGATCCGGTTCTCGGCGGAGGCGTACGAACGGCGATTCCGCGCCGAGCACCTGGATCCATGGGCCAGCCGGCTCTTCCTCCGGGACGGCGCGCCGATCGGAATCTTGCTCGTCGCCCGCCGCGGCTGGACCGCCCGCATTGCGGCGCTCGCGTTCGTACCCGGTGCGCGCGGGCAGGGGCTCGGCCGCCGCGTGCTCTCCACGGCCATCGACGAGGCCCGGTCCCGCGGCGACCGCGCCCTGTGCCTCGAGGTCATCGAGACGAACGCGCCCGCCGTCCGCCTCTACGCCGCCCTCGGTTTCACGATCCGGCGCCGCCTGGTCGGGTACCGCTGGAGCCCTGGCCCGGCGGCGGCCGACGGCGCAACCGGCCGGACCGACGCGATCGCGGCGAGGCGTGCAAGCGGCTCGGCCGGTGCAGCCGGTGCGACCGGCGCCACGGCCGACGCGATCGTCGAGATCGACCCCATCGACGCCGCCAGGGCCGTGCTCCGCGACGGCGAGCCGGGGCTCCCCTGGTTGCTCGCCGGCGAGACCCTTGCCGGCGCCGCACCGCCCGTCCGCGCCTTCGCCCTCGGCCAAGACGCGTTCGCCGCCGTCTCCGTTCCCGACGACGACGGCGACATCCGGCTGCTCGGCATCGTCGTCCCGCAATCGGCCCGGCGCCGCGGCCACGCGAGCCGTCTGCTCCGCGCCATCGCCGACGCCTTCCCCGGTCGCCGCTGGGTCGTCCCCGCGATCGTCCCCGAAGGCCTCGCCGCACCCTTCTTCGCGCGCCTCGGCTGGGAACGATCGCCGCTCGCCCAGTTCGAGATGGCGCTCGACCTGACGCCCGCATCCGACTCCTCCTCTTGACAGTCTGAAGAAGCGGCCCCATCCTGGTCCTTCAGACCTTCTGAAGGACGCCGCGACGCATGCGGCCGGCGCGCCGGTCGCCACCAGGGAGGCCCAGCGATGTCCGATCGTTCCGGGGAACTGCTGCAGGGGACGCTCGAGCTGCTCGTGTTGAAGGCGTTGTCGCTCGAGCCGATGCACGGCTGGGGGCTGGCGCAGCGGATCGAGCAGATGAGCCGCGACGTGTTCCGCGTGACGCAGGGCTCGCTGTACCCGGCGCTCCAGCGGATGAAGCGAAAGGGGTGGGTCCGTTCGGAGTGGCGGGTGACG
>DASVDG010000141.1:0-34574 GCA_036381255.1 Longimicrobiales bacterium
TGTCAGACGAGCCGCTCGCGCACCCAGCCCACCAGGTGATCCGCGGCGATGCGCTCCTGCTGCAGCGTATCGCGATGCCGCACGGTGACCGTGCGATCCTCCATCGTCTGACCGTCGATCGTCACGCACCACGGCGTGCCCGCCTCGTCCTGCCGCCGGTAGCGCCGGCCGATCGAGCCGGCGTCATCGTAGAACGTGGGGATCGCGGCGGAGCGCAGCGAGCGGTTCAGCTCCTCGGCGAATTCCGGCATGCCGTCCTTCTTGACGAGCGGCATGACTGCCACCTTGGTCGGCGCGAGCCTCGGGTGCAGCCGCATCACGACGCGCGTCTCGCCTTCCAGATCCTCCTCGGCATACGCGTCCGCGAGCGCGGCCAGCACCACGCGCCCCACGCCGACCGCCGTCTCGACGACGTACGGGATGTAGCGCTTGTTCCGGTCCACCGGGTCGATGTACTCCATCTTCTTGCCGGAGTACTCCTGGTGGCGTCGCAGGTCGAAGTCGGTGCGGTTGTGTACCCCCTCGAACTCCGACCAGCCGAACGGGAACTCGTACTCGATGTCGACCGCGGTCTTGGCGTAATGCGCCAGCTCGCCGGGGCCGTGCTCGTGGAAGCGCAGCTTCGAGGGCGTGATGCCGAGCGACTGCACCCACTCGAGCCGCTTCGCCTTCCAGTACTCGTACCACTCGTCGTCGGTGCCGGGCTCCACGAAGAACTGCATCTCCATCTGCTCGAACTCGCGCGTCCGGAAGATGAAGTTGCCCGGCGTGATCTCGTTGCGGAACGCCTTGCCGATCTGCGCGATCCCGAACGGGATCCGCTGGCGCGACGTGGTCAGCACGTTCTGGAAGTTGACGTAGATCCCCTGCGCCGTCTCCGGCCGCAGGTAGACCGTCGCCGCCGCATCCTCGACCGGCCCCATGAACGTCTTGAACATGAGGTTGAACAGCCGCGGCTCGGCGAACGCGTCCTTCGTCCCGCAGACCGGGCACTGCCCCTCCTGGATCTCCGGGTTGTCCGCCCGGAAGCGGCGGTGGCAGTTGCGGCACTCGACGAGCGGGTCCGTGAACCCCGCCACGTGGCCGCTCGCCTCCCACACCCGCGGATGCATCAGGATCGCCGCGTCGAGCCCTTCGATGTCGTCCCGCTCGTGCACCATCGACCGCCACCACGCGGCCTTGACGTTCTTCTTCAGCTCGACGCCGAGCGGGCCGTAATCCCAGACCGAGCCCGTGCCGCCGTAGATCTCCGACGACTGGAACACGAAGCCTCGCCGCTTGCACAGCGAGACCAGCTTGTCCATGAGTTGCATCCCGTCCGCCATGTCTTCCCGTTCCCGCTCCCGCTCCCGCTTTCGTTCCCGGAAGCGTTCAAGTTACCGGCGCCCCGCACCCCTGGCAACCGCGGAACACCGCGCCGGTGTTGCCCTGCCGGCCCGACCCCGGCCCCGTGGCGGCGCGGACGCAGGGCGCGCCCGCTCGCCTCCCCGCCCCCCCATACCCCGCGCCCCGGGTGAGGATCGCGTGGAACGCCTCTTGCCCCGTCGCCGCACCCGGTCGACCCACGCCCCGACGGAGCGATGCCATGACGCTGGTCTTCCTGTCCGACCGTCGCGACGGCCACGGGCGTCCCGCCGGGCTCGACGTGCGTGGCTGGACGGTCCTCACGGCGAAGGATGGCGAGCGGGCGGGCACGGTCCACGACCTGCTCCTCGACCGCGAAGGGCGGGCGCTCTACCTCGACGTCGACCTCGGGTTCCTCCGCAAGCACGTGCTGGTGCCGATCGGCCAGGCCCGCGCCGAGCCCGAGCGACGGGTCGTCCGGCTCCCCGGCTTCTCCCGCGAGTGCCTGCGGGCGATCCCGCCGTGGGAGCACCGGCTCGAGCACCTCACGCGGCGCTACGAGGAAGGGCTGGCCGCCGCCTACGCCCGGGCGTACGCCGGCGACGGCTACCGGCCCCGGCCGCCGTACGCCGGCGCCGTGTACGGACCATCCGAGCTGGAGTCGCCGGTGCGCGTGGAGACCGCGCCCGCTCTCGCGCCGCTCTCCCGCCTGCCGGACGTCCGGGTCGCCGGGACCGAGCCCGACCCGCGCGGCTGGACCGCGCGGTCGGCGGACGGCGCCGAGGTCGGCACCGTCGAGGAGCTGATCGTCGACACCGTCGCCATGAAGGTGAGCCACCTCGCGGTGCACGGGGCCGGCGCGGTCCGGGGCGTCCGCGCGCTCGTCCCCGCGGGCTACGCCCGCCTCGACCCGGAGGGCGAGGTCGTGTGGCTGGACCTCGATGCGCCCGATGCGCTCCGCGAGCTGCCGGCGTGGGACGACGGCGCGCTCGCCACGGCCGCGCCGCGCGCCGGCGGCCGGCCCGTCGGCGCGCCGGAATTCTACGACCACCCGCGCTTCAGCACGCGCCGCTTCCTCGGGGAGTCGCAGCGATGAGCGCCGCGGTCCCATCGATCGCCGCCGTGCGGACGCTGACGCCCCGCGAGCACCGCGCCGTCGCCGCGCTGATCCGCCGCGTCCTCGACGCCGGCGACCCGCCGCTGCTCCGCGCCTTCCTCTTCGGCTCGAAGGCCCGCGGCGACTTCCGGCGCGACTCCGATGTCGACGTGCTGGCGATCTGCGACGTCGACGTCGACGAACGGGACGCAGCCGCCACCGCGTTCGCGGAGCACGCCGAGCGCGTCTCGCGCGCGACCGGCGTGAGCGTCGAGCCCTGGGCCGTCCCCGCGGCCGATCTCGAGGTCGGCGGAAGGACGCCCATGCTCGTCGACGCGCTCGACGACGGCATCCCGCTCTGGCCGCGCGGCGCGCCGCCGATCCGCATCGCGTTCACCCCCGCCGATGCCGCGTTCTGCGCCGCATGCCTCGTCGACTGGGTCGATGCCGGCGGCCGGATCGTCCGCCGCGCCCTCGCCGAAGGGCGCCACGCCGACGCCGCCGTGCGCAGCCGCGACGACATCACCCGCATGGCCACGGCCGCACTCCTCCTCGACGGCGACACGCGCCACCGCCGCGCGGGCACGCTCCGCCGCTTCGACCTGCGGTGGGTCCGCACCGGCCGCGCCTCGACCCGCGTGCGCCCCGCCCTCGACTGGGCCGCCGCCGCGTACCCGCCGCCCGGCACGTGCCGCGACCGCCCCGTCCGCGCCACCCGCCCCGCCATCCGCTCCGCCCCCCTCGGCTTCGAGCTCGCTTCGGAGATGGAATGGGAAGTAATGCCGATACTACTGGAAAGAATCCCCCGCCCCCCCTGACCCCAACCCGCCCCCCTCCCCCAACGCCCCGCTACGCCTACGCCTACACCTACGCCCGACCTCTAACCCCGACCTCTAACCCCGACCTCTAACCCGACCACTGACCCAGGTCTCTGACCCCAGCCTTTGACCCCAGCCTCTGAGCCCAACCTCTGACTCCTGCCCACTGACCACTGACCACTGACCACTGACCACTGACCACTGACCACTGACCACTGACAACTGACAACTGACAACTGACCTCCCCCCTACCCCTTCCTCCCCTGCTCCTCCGCCTGCTCCTCCTCCGAGAACGGCGGCGGCTGGTTCGGCTCGATGCGGAACAGCCCCATGTGCTGCGCCATGAAGACGTAGCTCGCCCAGGCCACGATCCCGCCGAACGCGAACACACCCGCCAGCCCCACGCCGACGATGGTGCAGAGCGCGCCGAAGATCAGCAGCATCCCGGCGACGGCGAGCATCCCGAGGTCGCGCTCGCCGTCGGTCAGCCGCCGGTGCCGCGCCACCGCGAGCGATGCGCCGGCGCCGCCGTAGCCGACGACGGCGAAGAGGAGCAGGACGAGCTGGAGGCCCTGGCTCATTCGCGGCTCCCCGGGCGACCCGTGGCCCGTACCGACTGTGGCTCCCGGCCGTGGCGCTGCCGGCCGGACCAGCCGCACGCGGCGCACGAGCGCGCCGCCGCCCAGCGGTCCAGCCACCCCGCCGCCCGATGGCCCGGGGCGCCGGCGCGTTCCGCCACGAGCGTCGCGGCGCCGCAGCGCGGGCACCACGGCCCCTCCGGCACGCGCCAGAGGTACACGGCCAGCAGGACCGTTACACCGAGAGTGATCAGGGCGAAGATCGTCAACAGCACTGGACCTCCGGAAGTTCCGCGAGACACCGCGCGCGACGTCCCGACCGTGCCGCGCGCGAGGTCCTATCCATCCCCCACTGGCGCAAGAATCAAACCCGGGCGCGTCGGGCCCCGGCCGCGCCCTCCGCGTCCGCCGAGTCCGGCCTCAGTCGCGGGCCCGCGCGTGCGGCGGCGCCGGGGTCCGCGCCCGCCCGCTCCCCGAGACGGATCCCGCGGGCCCGCACGCCCGGCGGCGCGGGCCGTGGCTTCCACCCGGCGCGCACCGGCGGCGGCACGCGGGCGCGACCGCCCGTCCACGGTTGTACGGGAAAAGCCCCCCGGAAGTGCCCTCGGGCCGGAGGTCAGCCCAGCGAGTAGAGGAGCTCGCGAAGGCGACGCTCGTCGAGATCGTGCGCCGCGGCGATGATCTCGGCCTGCGTCCGGCCGTGTAGCGTGACCGGGCCGCGGCGCACCGCGTACCGCGTCCCCGGCGCCTGCGGCTCGAAGATCAGCCGGCCGATCCAGCCGGTGATCCCCCGATACGCCTCCACGCCGACGCGCCAGTGGATCCCCAGCGCCGAGAGGCGGCGGATCGTCGCGGTCTCCTCCGGCGCCGTCTGGAGGTCCAGCAGTTCGAATCGCATTGCGGCCTCGCCGTTCGGGTCCACCGATGCGAGAGGGAGCCCCCGCCGCGCGGGAGCTCCCTCTCGCATCGCCCGCCGCGGGGCGGGCCGCTTCGCCTCCGTTCGGCGCGAGGCAAACTGCGTGCCCGCGCCGCTCCGCCGCTCAGAAGACGTCGACGTTGATGTACCGTTTCGGCCGCTCCCGGACGTCCGTCGCCAGCAGCCGCACCTCGCGGATCGCCTGGTGCAGCTCCGCGTACAGCGTCGAGTCGTTGACCAGCCGGCCCAGCGTCCCCTGACCGCGGTCGATCTTCGCCAGTACCGATGCCATCGCGTCGAGCGACCGCTCCATCGCCGTCGCCGCGGAGGTGAACGCCCGCGCGCTCCCCTGGAGCTCCTCGAGCGCCAGCGCCAGCTCCGGCCCGGCCTCCGCGCTCTCCACCCCCTCGGCCGTGCGGCGCAGCGACTCCGCCGCGAAGCGGAGCTGACGGAACGCGTCGCGGATCTCCCGCGCCGTCGCCGGCAGCACCGCCGCCGTCGCGTGCACGTCCGCCAGCGCCTGGGCCGAGAGCAGCGAATCGGCGTTCGTCAGGATCGACTGCGCGCGCCCGCCCAGCTCGCTGATCACGTCCGTGAGCGCAGGGGACGGGATGCCGCGGATCGTGTCGCCGGCTTCCAGCCGCACGAGCGCCGTGCCCGGCACGAGCTCCACGGTGCTCGTGCCGAAGAAGTCCGCCGTGAGACGGGCGCGCGTGTCGGCCGGCAATTCGACGCCCTCGTCCAGCCGCAGCTCGACCCACACCTCCTCCGGCGCGAGGAGACGGACGTCCCGGACCGTGCCGACCTGCACCCCGTTGACCTGCACCCGGTCGTTCCGCTTCAGCCCGCCGGCGTCCTCCAGCAGCAGCGCCACGTCCGTCGTGCTCCGCCAGATCGGGTTGCCCATCAGGAAGTACAGCCCCCACACGAACAGGCCGCCGGCCACCACGACCAGAAGACCGATCGCCGCCAGACTCCGCGTCCGCTTGTCCATCTATGTTCTCCTCAGGCGACGGCCGCGTCCGTGCGGCCGCGTCGTACGAATTTCCGCACCACCGGATCCGTGCTCGCCATGATCTCTTCCGCCGTGCCGCACGCGTGGATCCGCCCCTCGAACAGCAGGGCGATCCGATCCCCGACCAGGAACGCCGACTCGAGGTCGTGCGTCACCACGATGCTGGTCACGCCGAGCTCGCGGCGCAGCTCCATGATCAACTTGTCGATGTTTTCGGCGTTGACCGGATCGAGCCCCGTCGTCGGCTCGTCGTACAGCAGGTACTTCGGCCGGCTCGCGATCGCCCGCGCCACGCCGACCCGCTTCCGCATCCCGCCCGACAGCTCCGCCGGGTACTTGTCCAGCACGGAAACGTCCAGGTTCACGCGCCGCAGCAGCTCGCCCGCCTCCTCCCGGCACGACTCCGGCGTCCGCAGGTTGCGGTCGTCGTCCAGCGCCAGCCAGAGGTTCTCGAGCACGGACATCGAATCGAAGAGCGCCGCGTTCTGGAAGACGTACCCCACGTTGCGACGGACCCGCGCCAGCTCCTCCGCGCTCGCGGTCGGGACCGAGACGCCGTCCACGAACACGTCGCCGGCGTCCGGCTCCAGCAGCCCGATCGCGTGCTTGATCAGCACGCTCTTCCCCGTCCCCGACGGCCCCAGCAGGACCAGCGTCTCGCCTTCGCGGACCGTCAGGTCGACGCCGCTCAGCACGACCAGCCGGCCGAACGACTTGTGCACGCCCCGGAACTCGATCATCGCCGCTCCTCCACGCGCCCCGCGCCGCTCAGAACAGCTTCAGCAGCGGAACCACCGCGACGTCGATGATCATGATCGCCACGGTCGAGACCACGGTCGCCGTCGTCGTCGTACGCCCCACGCCCTCGGCGCCGCCGCGCCCCTCCAGCCCGATGTAGCAGGCCAGGAACGTGATCGCCAGGCCGAAGAGCGTCCCCTTGATCACCGAGTACCACACGTCGAACGGCTCGAAATAGAATCGGACGCCGTAGAGGAAGTCCGTGGTCGTCAGCCCGTCCACCGTGAGCACGCCGACGAACCAGGCGGCGGTCATCCCGGCCACGTTCGCGAGCACGACGAGCGCCGGGAAGACGATGATCCCGCCCAGCACCCGCGGCACGACCAGGAACGGGACCGGGTCACGCCCCATCGCGTAGAGCGCGTCGATCTGCTCCGTCACCCGCATCGTCCCCAGCTCGGCGGCGATGCTCGCGCCGATCCGGCCGATCAGGACCAGCGCCGTCAGGATCGGCGCCAGCTCCGTGACCATTGTCTTCTCCGCCACGCTGCCGATCACCCAGATCGGCAGCGCGCCCGCGAACTGCGCGCCCGTCTGCTGCGAGGTGACCGCGCCGCCCAGCACCGAGATGAACAGCACCAGCGGCAGCGAGCGGATGCCCATGATGTACGCCTGCTGGATCATGCTCGCCGCGTAGCGCCGTGGCCGCGGCAGCGTGCGCAGCACCGCGAGCGCCAGCAGCGTCGCGCGGCCCACGTGCTCCAGGAACCGATGGACCGGCGACTTCACCACCAGCGTTGCGACGCGGTTCACGCCGTCACCTCCCGCCGGCGCCGCAGCGCCTGCCACCCGTAGTAGGCGGGGATCCCCGCCAGGATGATGCCGAAGCTGATCCCCGTGTCGACCGGCTGCTCGATCACCGAGTTCGCCAGCATCGCGATCGACGCCAGCAGGAAGACCGCCGGCACCACGGGGTACCCGAGCGTCCGGTACGGCCGCTCCGCGTCCGGCCGCCGCCGCCGCATCAGGAACACCGCCCCGACCGCCAGCGCGTAGAACGGCCAGATCCCCAGGATGAACGCGTCCGCGAGCTGCTCGAACGTCCGGATCGAGACGTAGCCGATCCCCAGCGCCGCCGCCAGCCCGATCGCCACGTGCGGCGTGTGGAACCGCGGGTGCACCTTCGCCACCGGCTGGAAGAACAGCTCGTCGTCCGCCATCGCGAAGAAGATCCGCGGCCCCGTCATCATCGAGCCGTTCAACGCGCCGAACGTCGAGAGCATGACGAGCGCCGCGACGAGCGACGCGCCGACCGCGCCGAAGATCCGCCGCGCCGCGTCCGCCGCGACCAGGTCGGACGTCGCCATCTCGTCGACCGGCAGCACGTACAGGTACGCGGCGTTCACCGCCAGGTAGACCGCGACCACGGCGAGCGTCCCGCCGAGCAGCGCCCGCGGCATCGTCCGCCCCGGATCCTTCACCTCGCCCGCCATGAACGTCAGGTCCGCCCAGCCGTCGTACGCCCACATCACGCCGATCAGCGCCACGCCGAACCCGGCCCACGAGTACGGCTCGAACGACGGCGCCGCGCCGAGCGCGCCGGTCGAGCCGTCGCCGAACACCAGCGCCGCCGCCGCCAGCGCCACCAGCGCCACCACCTTCGCCGCCGTCGACGCGTTCTGCACCGCGGCGCCCCACGTCACCGACCGGTAGTTCGCCGCCGCGAGCCCCGCGATCGCCGCCGCCGCGACCAGTCGCGTCTGCCCGTCCGTCAGCGGCATGAACTCGCCCACGTACTCCGCGAAGATCATCGAGATCGCGCCGAGCGCGGACGGCCGGATCACCAGCAGCTCCGTCCACCCGAACAGGAACGCCGGCACCGGGCCCCACGCCTCGCGCAGGAAAACGTAGATCCCGCCCGTCCGCGGGAACAGCGCCGCCAGCTCCGCGAGCGTGAGCGCGCCGAACAGCGCGACGAGCGCGCCCGCCACCCACAACAGCGCCAGCGCGCCGACCGCGCCGACATCGCCGGCCACCGTGCTCGGCACCCGAAAGATCCCGCTCCCGATCGTCGACCCGACCAGCACGGCCGCGGCGCTCCACACGCCCAGCCGGCGCGGGAGCCGCTCCGCCTTCGTGCCGGTCTCCGGCGCTACAGTCGTCGTCTGGTTCAGTGGTCGCTCCTGGCTGGATTCCGCCCGACGTGGAACCGCGAAACATAACATCCGGCAACCCTTCCGGGTACCCCCGCGTGTTCGCGGCCGGGTTCTCCCGCGCAGCGGCCGTGGCCGGATTCCTGCCTCTCCCGTCACCCGGGTGGAAGGGAGCCGGAAATCGATGGAGCGTGCAGTACGGGCAGCGGCATCACGGGGCGCGCGGCAGTGCGGCCGTCGGCGCCGCGCCGCGCGGCTCGCGATCCTCGGCGCACTCGTCGCCGCGGGCGCGTGCGGCGGCGGCCGGGTCGACGGCGGCGACGGCGCGCTCCCCGCGCCGAGGGGCGCGATCACCGTCGCCGCCGAGAACAACCACTGGAACGACGTGACGGTCTACGCCGTGCGCGACGGCACGCGATTCCGGCTCGGCACGGTCACGGCCATGAACCGCGGGTCGTTCACGGTCCCGGCGGCGGCGGCGGCAGCGGGCGAGGTCCGGCTGCTCCTCGACCCGATCGGCGGATCCGCGTACCTGACCGAGCCGGTCCTGGTCCGGCCCGGGCAGGTCATCGAGCTGAGCATCGAGAACCACCTGCCGCTCTCGAGCTGGAGCGTGCGGTAGGGCGGGCGCGGGCGCGCTACGCCCCGCGGCCGCCCGCCGCACGCCCGGCGAAGCGCGCGTCGTAGCCCTGGCTGCGGATCCAGTTCACGATCTCCTCCGGCCTCACCAGCGCCGGGTCGTAGCTGACCTCGGCGAGCCGGAGCGCGGGGTCGATCCGCGCCTCCGGCACGCCCGTCCGCCCCTTGAGCTGGTTCTCCAGCCGCGCCGCCGCGTCGTCGTCCGGCAGCCCGTGGATCTCGATGCGCGTCCGGTCCATGCGACCTCCGGGTCGGCGTGATTCGTGGGAAAGGCGCGACCCAACGGTGCACGAAGCGCGCCCGGGCGGGGGCGGGCCGAAATCACGCCCGCCGCGCCGCACGGGCGCGATGCCGCGATGGCGCGGTCGGGGCACGATCGCTGGTCGCGAGCCCGGCGGCGCGGCCACGGGCGCGGATGCACCGCCGCGCATCGGATCGCGCCCGCGAGGCGCCGTCGTACCCGGCGCTCGCGGCCCGGCACGACTCGCGCCGCCCAGCGTTCCCGCCGCCTTGACACCGCGCCGCGCGCTCCACAACCTTCCGGAGCCGCGCGCACTTTTCCCACCCGGGACGTACGACCGTGCCCAATCCGTCCGTGACCGAGAGCGTCGAATTCCGCCTCGCCGCGCTGGCCGAGCGCTGGCGCGGCGCGAAGGCCTCCGAACGCGCGAACTTCCCCGTCTACATCGCCGAGCTGACTGCTGCGCTCGGCGTCGACGGGCCGGGACCCGCCGGGAGCGGCTACCAGCTCGAGTACCCGGTCCACGTCGTCACGCCGCAGGGCGTCGAGACGACGCACCGCATCGACCTCTACAAGCGCGGCCACTTCGTGCTGGAGGGGAAGGACGAGGAGCCGGAGCGCTCGACCGACCTCCTGCTCCGCAAGGCGTTCGGCCAGGCGGTGAACTACGCGATCCACCTCCCCGAAGGCCCGCCGCCGTTCCTGCTCGTCATGGACGTGGGCGCGACGCTGCTCGTCTGGCAGCGCAGGGCCGGCACGTACGGCGGCTTCAACGCCGCGCACCGCATCCCGCTCCGCGAGCTGGCCGACCGCCCCGAGGACATCGCGCTGCTCCGAGACATCTGGCTGAACCCCGACGCCCGCACCAGCGACGCGAAGGCCGCCCGCGTCACGCGCGAGGTCGCCGAGAAGCTCGCCCGCCTCGCGGCGTCGCTGGAGAAGCGCGGGCACGACCAGGAGAAGGTCGCCCGCTTCCTCATCCGCTGCGTGTTCGCCATGTTCGCCGAGGACGAGGGGCTGCTCCCCGGCGAGCCGTTCACGTCGATCCTGAACGACGCGGACGGCACCGACCCCGCCGAGGTCGAGGGCGCGCTCGGCGCGCTCTGGGAGGCGATGGACGAGGGTCGCTACTTCGGCGCGAAGAAGCTGCTCCGCTTCAACGGCCACTTCTTCAAGGACCACGGCACGCTCCCGCTCACCCGCGACGACCTCGCCGTGCTCCGCGAGGCCGCGCAGGCGGACTGGCGGGCCGTCGAGCCGACGATCTTCGGCACGCTGCTGACCCGCGCGCTCGACCCCGAAGAGCGACACCGCCTCGGCGCCGAGTACACGCCGCGCGCCTACGTCGAGCGGCTGGTGCGCCCCACCGTCGAGGAGCCGATCCGCCAGCGCTGGACGCTCGTCGAGGCCGAGGTGCTGCAACTGAAGGAGAGCGGCAGGCCGAAGGACCGGAAGGAGGCGCTGCGCCGACTGGAGCACTTCCACCAGTGGCTGCGCTCGCTCCGCTTCCTCGACCCCGCCTGCGGCAGCGGCAACTTCCTCTACGTCACGCTCGCGACGGTCAAGCGCATCGAGGCCGAGGTGATCCGCGCGATGGAGGCGCTGACCGGCCAGCACGACCTCGTCGCCCAGGAGGTCGGCCCCTGGCAGTTCCACGGCATCGAGGTGAAGCACTGGGCACGCGAGATCGCGGAGCTGACGCTCTGGATCGGCTACCACCAGTTCTGGCGCGAGCACCACGGCGGCCGGACGCCGCCCGAGCCGGTGCTCCGCGACACCGGCACGCTCGAGTGCCGGGACGCGGTGCTGGCGCGCGACGACGTCGTCGAGGACCCGGAGCGCGCGCGCCCCGACCCCACGCCGCGCATCCCGCACCCGGTCACGGGGAAGCTCGTGCCCGACCCCGACGCGCGGCTGCGGTACATGGAGCACGTGAACCCCAGGCCGGCGGAGTGGCCGGAGGCGCACTTCATCATCGGGAATCCGCCGTACCTGGGGAAGAGCTTAATGCGAACTGAGTTCGGTGATGGCTACGTAGAGGCCTTGAGAACGGCGTACCCGACGATGCCCGACGGTGCGGATTATGTGATGTATTGGTGGCATCGTGCTGCCCAAAGTGTCGCCAGTGGTAAGACGTTACGAGCCGGTCTAATTACGACAAACAGCATTCGTCAGGCGATTAATCGAAGAGTTATCGAAGAAGCAGAAGATCAAGGCGTCCGGCTCGTCTGGGCAATTGCAGACCACCCTTGGATCGATGAGGCAGGGGCTGCCGATGTAACCGTTGCTATGACCGTCATTCAGCGCGACCCTGTCGAGGCGGCGCTTGTCGAGGTGGACCGATCAGGACGGATTACTCGAGCAAGTCGCGTTTCAAAATTGAACGCAGACCTATCTGCGCATGCCGATGTTGCGGGAACTGCAAAGTTCCCGCTTCGGTCCAATTTGGGTCTAGCCGCGAATGGTTTCTTAGTCTATGGACGGGGCTTTGTGTTAGACGCGGATGAAGCCAAACGGCTGATCAATGCCGATCCAAAACACAAGGAAGTGATCCGTCCCTTGCGCAATGGGCGCGACCTCAATGGGCGGACTCGGGGAATGTTTGTAATTGACTTTGGGCTGCGTGACGAAGCAGAGGCTAGGCGCTTTCCGGTCCTATACGATATTGTTCGAGCGAGAGTTAAGCCATACCGTGATACGGTCAAAGACCGAGCTCGGCGCGTCACATGGTGGCAATTTGGGCGTACAAACGAAAATCTGCGGGCCGCACTCCGCGACGTGCCGAGATTCATCGCGACGTCATATGTGAGCCGGCATCGAATCTTCACATTCCTGGACACAAGCATCGCCGCAGAGGACACTGTGGTTTGTATCGCGTCTTCGGACCCGTTTCACCTCGGGGTGCTTTCGTCCGGAATCCATGTAGCCTGGGCCCTGGCGGCTGGTGGGAGGCTCGGCGTGGGCAATGATCCACGTTATAACAAGACAAAATGCTTTGACGCGTACCCCTTCCCCGACCCCACCCCCGAGCTGCGCCGGCAGATCGCGGACGTCGCCGAGCGGCTCGACCGTCACCGCAAGGACGCCCTCGCCCGCGACGAGCGGGTCACCATGACGGGGATGTACAACGTGGTCGAGAAGCTGCGCACGGGCGCGGCGCTGACGCCGAAGGAGCGGGAGGTCCACGAGATCGCCGCGTGCGGCGTGCTCCGGGACCTGCACGACGAGCTGGACCGGCTCGTCGCCGCGGCGTACGGGTGGGAGTGGCCGCTTTCGACGGAGGAGATCCTCGCCCGGCTCGTCGCGCTGCACGACGAGCGGGTCGCCGAGGAGCGGGCCGGCCGGGTGCGCTGGCTCCGGCCGGACTACCAGCGCCCGCGCTTCGGCGGGGGCGTGGCGGCGCAGGGCGAGGCGGATCTCGCGGCGGCGGAGCCGCGTGCGCGACCGGGCCGGGCGAAGAAGCGGGCGTGGCCGAAGACGGCGGTCGAGCAGATCGCCGCGCTGCTGGACGTCGTCGCCGCCGGGCCGGTGAGCGTCGAGGAGGCGGCGTCGGGGTTCCGGGGCGCGCGGCGCGACCTCGTGGAACGGCACCTGGAGACGCTGGCGATCATGGGCGAGGTGCAGAAGGACGGGGAGGGTCGATTCCACGCGGTGGGCGCGGCGAACGGGCCGGCCGCGTGACGGGCACGTGACGGGCGTGTGACGGCCGCGTGACGGGCGTGTGCCGGCCGGCGGCACCATGGGAGGCCGCGCCTGCACGGCCTCCGACCGCAAGATCCCGCTTCGGGCCGGGGGGGCCTCAGGCGGCCGTCGGCGCCCAGTAGAAGCGCAGCTCGAGGTTCTTCAGGCCGTTGTTGTCGTAGTTCCAGAAGTAGTTCTGGAAGCAGCGGTCGAAGAGGTACACGTCGTAGCTGTCGGGCAGCCCGTCGGTGCTGTCGCCATCGGGGTCGATGCACGCGGCGAGCTCGGGGTCGAGCGTGTCGTCGACGGTGATCGTCATGTACAGCAGGTTGTCCGACACGTTCTTCGCCTTCCGCCCCTTCGTCGGATAGAGCGTGATGCCGTTGCTGCCGCACCACGTGTCCTGGAAGTCGTCGAACGCCTCCTCCTCCTCGCCGCACGTCGTGATCGTCGCGCTGCCGCCGGCGCGGGCGCGCGCGTAGATCTGGTAGCGCGGCGTGCACCCATCGGTGCTGTCGTTGCCGGCGCACGGGTCGGGCACGGCGAGGAGCGCGCCGTCGCCGTCCGTCGCGTTCGCGTCGATCACGCCCCACGTGTCCGGGTTGCCGTACGCCGCGCAGCGCGGATCCGTCGAGTCGCCCTCGTCGTTCGTGCTGTTGCAGAGGAAGATCTGGTTCTGGTCGTCCCCGCCGCCCTTCTTCAGATGGTTGTTCTTCCCGCCGGGGTTCGTGACCACGTTGTCCGACCAGAGTTGGACGAAGATCCGGTGGCCGTTGTTGTCGTCCAGCGTGACCGACTTGTCCTTCGGCACGCCGATGACGTTCAGATGATAGTCGTGGCCGCCCGCCGGGAAGCCGTTCCCCGCCGTGTGGTTCGAGAAGCTCGGCGCGACCGCCGCCGGCTCCGTCGGCTGGTCGCTACACGCGGCGACGCCGGCGCAAAGCACAAGGGTGCACAGCTTTTTCATGAGGACCTCCCGTTCGTGATTGAGTGATGGGTCGTCCGACCCGCTGCCATGGCGGTCGCGCCGTACCGCATCGTCCATGCCGTCTGCGGGGCGGTCGGCCGGGCGCGGCGCGGGCGCTCCGCGCCGGGCCGCCCTCGCGCCGGCGTTCCGCCAACGGGTTTCCGCGCCGCGACTTGGCGGCGATCGGGCGGCTGCCGTCCGGGAGATTTCGTCGACGATCTGCCGCCGATCCAGCCCCGCGACGGGGGCCCCGCGGTGGTGGCGGGGCGCGGCGCCGGCGCGCACCGCGGCGCGGCGGATCGGGTGGGCGCGGGCCGGTCCGGACGGACGCCGCACGATCACGGGAAGGACCGGGCAAAACGAAGCCCCGTCCGGTCCCTCGGGACCGGACGGGGCGACGCTTCTCACGAGTGGAGCTGACCGGGCTCGAACCGGTGACCCCCTGCTTGCAAAGCAGGTGCTCTCCCAACTGAGCTACAGCCCCGAAACCGTCGGGTGGGCGGCGCGTCGGTCGCCCGCACCCAGCCTTTGAATTTAAGACAGAAGCGACGGCGGGTCAACGGCTTGGGCGTCGCGCCGGCCCGGCGGGGGCGTGCCGCCGACGGTGCCGCCCTACGCGCCGCGCCGCCGCTTCGCCAGGGGCTCGACCGTCCGGAGCGGATCGGCGAAAGGAGAGCCCCGTCCTCGCCACTACAAGCATATAGCGCACCGGGGGGCTTGCCACAAGACCCGGGTCGGGCCGTAGAGTCGCGGGCCTCGGCCGGACCCTCTGGCCGAGGGCGGACGCTTCAGGAACGGGAGGAACGACATGCGGGCGTGGCTTTCGACGTACGGGGCGCGCAGGGACGTCGAACCGATGGTGGGACTCGCGGTACGGATGGCGGCGCTCGGCGCGGCGGTGCGCGTGTGCGCTGCGGTGGAACGTGATGCGCCGGTCGCGATCGGCGTGGCGTCGAACGGAGGTTCGCGATGATGGAGCATGCGGTGGTGATCGCCGGCGGCGGTCCGACGGGGCTGATGCTGGCGGGCGAGTTGGCGTTGGCCGGCGTCGACGTCGCCATCGTCGAGCGGCGCGCGAGCCAGGAGCTCCCCGGCTCGCGAGCGGGCGGTCTGCACGCGCGCACGATCGAGGTCCTCGACCAGCGCGGGATCGCCGATCGGTTCCTCTCGCAGGGCCAGGTGGCTCAGGTCGTGCGCTTCCACCTGATCCCACTCGACATCGGCGACTTCCCCACCCGCCACAACTACGGGCTCGCGCTCTGGCAGAACCACTTCGAGCGCATCCTGGTCGAGTGGGTCGGCGAGCTGGCGGTGCCGATCTATCGGGGCCGTGAAGTGACGGGGTTCGCCCAGGACGACGCCGGCGTCGACGTCGAGCTGTCCGACGGCCGGTCGTTACGGGCGGAATATCTCGTCGGGTGCGACGGAGGACGCAGTCTGATCCGCAAATTGGCCGGCATCGAGTTCCCCGGGTGGGATCCGACGACGAGCTGGCTGATCGCCGAGGCCGAGATGGCCGAGGAGCCGGAATGGGGCTTCCGCCAGGACGCCAGCGGCATCCACGCGATCGGCCGGGTGGAGGACGGCGGGCGGGCCCGGATCGTGCTGACCGAACGGGAGCTGCGGCTCGGCGGCGAACCCACGCTGCGCGATGTCCGTGAGGCGCTCATCGCCGTCTACGGGACCGATTTCGGGATTCACAGCCCCACCTGGATCTCCCGGTTCACCGACATGACCCGGCAGGCCGCGACCTACCGCGAACGACGGGTCCTGCTGGCCGGCGACGCCGCACACGTGCATCCGCCGGTGGGTGGACAGGGCCTCAACCTCGGCGTGCAGGACGCGGTGAACCTGGGGTGGAAGCTGGCGCAGGTCGTCAGACGGACCGCGCCCGAACGCCTCCTGGACACCTACCATGCCGAGCGCCACCCGGTCGCCGCCCGCGTGCTGCGCATTACGATGGCGCAGATGGCGCTTCGCCGGCCGGACGACCGCACGAAGGCCCTGGGCGACACCCTTGCCGAGCTCCTTGCCATGGACGAGCCTCGCAGACGACTGGCCGCGGAGATGTCTGGGCTCGGCATCCATTACGACCTGGGCGAAGGACATCCACTGCTCGGGCGCCGCATCCCCGATCTCGACCTGGTCACCGCCAATGGACCGCTGCGGACCTTCACCCTGCTGCACGATGCGCGGCCGGTGCTCCTCAACCTCGGCGCGCCCGGCAGCTTCGACATCGCGCCGTGGGCGGATCGCGTTCGGCTGGTCGACGCCAGATACGATGGTACGTGGGAGCTGCCGGCGATCGGGGCGGTGACGGCTCCCACCGCCGTGTTGATTCGGCCCGACGGGTACGTGGCCTGGGTGGGAGACCGAACGCCGCTCGGGCTCGCCGACGCGCTGACCACCTGGTTCGGACCGCCGGCGGCGGCGTAGCGCACCGGCTGCCCGGACCATCCGGTCAGGAGTCTCAAAAGACACGTCGCCTAGTACACCTGGACGGAAAAGTGGCGCTGGAACGCGCGGCGCCCGTCGTTCGTCACGCGCACCGCCCGGCTCGACGGCGTGCGCTCGATCCAGCGCAGCTCCAGGAACCGGTCCAGCAGCGCCGTGCCCAACGCGCCCGCCAGGTGGTACCGCCGCTCGCTCCAGTCGAGGCACGCCCGCGCGAACGCACGACGACGGCGCCGCGCCCGGTCCGCGTCGATCCCCAGCTCCGCGAACCGCGCCGCGCCCGCCGCCGTGAGCTCGAAGTCCCGACCCGCCGGCACGAGCGCGCCCTGCTCCAGCAGCGCATCCGTGATCCGCACGCCGAGCTCGCCCGCCAGGTGGTCGTAGCAGGTGCGCGCGAACCGGATCGCCTTCCCGGCCTGCGACTCGCGGAACGTCGCCGCGCGCGCCGGCGGCGCCACGGCGGCCAACGCCTCGAGCGCCGCGACGATTTCCGGCTTCGCCAGCCGGTAGTAGCGGTGACGCCCGTGCCGCTCCATCGCGAGCAGCCCGCCCTCGACCAGCCTCGCCAGGTGCGCGCTCGTCGTCGACGGCGTCGCCCGCGCGCAGCGCGCCAGCTCGCTGGCCGGCAGCGCACGGCCGTCGCTCAGCGCGAAGAGGATCGCCGCGCGCTTCGCGTCCGCGAGCAGCGCGGCGACCGGCGCAATGTCGGCGTCTGCATGCATGATTCACCCCCGGTTGAAGTTTCAAGGCACTATTCTATCCCGGCGCGCAGGAGTCAAGCGTGGTCGAGCGCGTCGCGATCACGCGCGCCGGCGTTCCGTCCCGGCGCGCAGGCGTCAAGCCGCGCCCGTCGCCGTGCGGCGCGCCGGGCGGTCGAACGCCACGGATGCGGATCGGAAGAAGAGCGATCCATGATCTTCAAGGGAGAGGAGCGATCCATGGTTTTCAGCGAATGTGCGGGGCGTCTCGGGGCGCTGGCCGTCATGGCCGTCGTCGCCGTGCTGGCGGTGGCGACCCGGGCGCATGGGCAGGCCCGTGAGGAGCGGGTGCGCATCCCGGGCGACCCGTCGTCGATCGAGCTGTTGCTGCATCACGTCCCGCCGGCCGACGGCGCCCCGGCGCGCGAGGGTCGGGTCGTCCTGTTCGTGCACGGCGCCACGTTTCCGTCGGCGCTCGCCGCCGCGTACCGATTCGACGGTCACTCGTGGATGGACGACCTGTCGCTGGCGGGCTTCGATGTCTGGGCGCTGGACTTCCCGGGGTACGGCGGCTCCGACGGGTACCCGGCGATGGCCGGGCCGGCGGACGCGCACCCGCCGCTGGGGCGTGCTCCGGAGGCGAGCCGCCATCTGGCGCGGGCGGTGGAGTACGTCGTCGAGCGTGCCGGCGTGGAGCGGGTATCGATCGTGGCGCATTCGTGGGGCACGATCGTGGCCGGGCTCTACGCGGGCGCGGTTCCGGAGCGGCTGGATCGCCTGGTGCTGTTCGGTCCCGTGGCGGTGCGGCGCGGGCCGGCCCGGAGTCGGGAGCGCGAGCCGGCGTACCACTACGCGACGATCGCCGACCAGTGGGAGAAGTTCGCGGCGAGCCTCCCCGAGGGCGAGTCGCCGCGGATCTCGGCTGCGGAGTTCGAGCGGTGGTCGCGCCTGTACCTGGAGAGCGACCCGACGAGCCGGACGCGCACGCCGCCGAGCGTGAAGGTCCCCTACGGCCCGGTGGCGGACCTGCTCGACGCGTGGTCCGGGCGGCTGGCGTACGACCCGGCGAAGATCGTGGCGCCGACGCTGATCGTGCGGGGCGAATGGGATCCGGTGATCCCGGACGCGGAGGCCCGGTGGCTGTTCGACGCGCTCCGATCCGCGCCGGTGAAGCGGGACGTCGTGATCAGTCGGGGCACGCACGTGATGCACCTCGAGGAGAGCCGGTACCAACTGTACCGGGAGGTGCAGCTCTTCCTGGAGGGGCGCGACACGCCGGCGAGCGGGCACCCCGCGCGGCGCGCGGCGGCCGCGTCCACGGCGCCGTCTGGCCGGCGCGGCGCGACGGGAGGGAGCCGGTGAGCGCCGGCGCGCCGGTGGGCGCCGACGCCCGGGTGGGTCCCGCTGCCCCGGGGCCGACCGGGTCCCCGGGGCTCCCCGATACCGCGGGCCGGGCGAGCGCGTTCCTGGACCTCCATCGCGGGGAGCGCATCCTGGTCCTGCCGAACGCGTGGGACGTGGCGAGTGCGCGGCTCTTCGAGGAGGCGGGCTTCGCGGCGGTCGGCACGACGAGCGCCGGGATCGCGGTCTCGGCCGGCTACCCCGACGGCGAGCGCATCCCGCGAGACGAGATGCTGCGGGCGGTCCAGCGGATCGCGGCGTCCGTCTCGGTTCCGGTGAGCGTGGACCTCGAAGCGGGCTACGGCCGCACCCCGGACGCGGTGGCCGACACGGTGCGCCGGGCCATCGCCGCGGGCGCCGCGGGCATCAATCTCGAGGACGGGTCCGCCGATGGCGCGGGAGCGCTGTCGGACGTGGCGCTCCAGCTCGAGAAGCTGGCGGCCGCGCGGGAAGCCGCGCGGTCGATGCGGGTGCAGATCGTCATCAACGCCCGCACGGACGTGTACTGGCTCGAGGTCGGCGACGCCGCCGGACGCTTCGGGCACGCCGTGTCGCGCGCGAACGCCTACCGTGCGGCGGGCGCGGACTGCGTCTTCATCCCCGGCGTGACGGACGCGTCCACGATCGCCGGGCTCGTGCGGGAGGTCGACGGCCCGCTCAACATCCTGGCCGGCGCGGCGACGCCGCCGGTCGGCGAGCTCGAGCGCCTCGGCGTGCGGCGCCTGAGCGTGGGTTCGGGGCCGATCCGGGCGGCGCTGGCGCGCGTCCGCCGCATCGCGGCGGAGCTGCTCGGGCCGGGCACGTACGGCGCGCTGACCGACGACACGATCCCGTACGCGGAGCTGAACCGGCTGGTCGGCACCGCCTGAGCCGGGGGCGCGCCGGGCGCCGTCGATCACGCCGACGCGACCGCCAGGGAGAGCGCGTCGAGCAGGCGTGCCGGGTCCCGGTAGCTGTCGCGGCCCAGGCTCAGGCCGAACGCGGCGCCGGAAACGGTGTCGGCGAGCAGCGCGAGGACGTCGCGGGCCACGGCGCGGTCGGCGAGCAGCCACGGGCTCTGGCGGATGAGGAGCGTCAGCGCGTCCGCCGCGGAGACCGGCGCCGCCGCCGTCGGCTGCGCCGCGACGACGCGTGGGAAGAGGACGCCCGCGAGCCGTGCGCTGCGGCGCCACCCGCCGGGCCCGAAGCCGGCGGGGTCGACCGCATCGCGATCGCCGAGCGAGACGCCGTCGGCGTAGCCGCGGTCCAGGTGAAACGCGCGGGGCCACCCCTCGACCACGACGGCGCCGTCCGGCGCACGGCCGAGCACCACGTGGTCATCGGAGATGTAGTCCCAGCCGCCGCGTATGAGGTTGACCGTCGTCGTCGTCTTGCCGGCGAAGGCGCTCCCCACGAGCAGCCACGCGCCGCCATCGGGCGCGACGACGGCGGCCGCGTGCAGCAGCGCGCGGCGCATGCGGTTCAGCAGCAGCGCCGCTGCGGCGGTGAGCGCCGAGAAGACGGCGGCGTTGCGCGGCTCCTCCGGCGCGGCGATGGGCCGCGCCGCGTGCGGCGTCACGCCGATCGTCGCCTTCAGGCCGGCGAGGTCGATCTCCCCGGCGACGCCGCGGTCGCGCGAGAGGAGCGTGACGCGCTCTCCCGGCTCCGCGATCCACGCATCGACCGGGTCGAGTGCCAGCGTCGGCCGGCCAGGCGGCGGTGCGGGCGGCGCCGCCCGCACCGCCACCTGGATCACCGCGCCCGCCGCGTCCGGCCGGACACCGCGGTCGAGGGGGAGGCGCGGCAACCAGTGTCGCACCTGCGGCGCCGCGCCGTCGTCGGCGACGACGCGCAGCGAACCATCCTCGAGCAGGGTGCAGCCGAGCGCGGCCGTCGCCGAGGTCATCCGCTCCCCCGGGCGTCGGCGCCGGGGAGGAGGCGGGGCGAGGTCACGAGGCCGCGGCCGCGCGCACGAGGCCTCGCTCCTCGAGCTCGCCCAGCAGCCGCGCGACCTCCGCCGCGGCGGTCTCGCGCGAGACGTCGAATCGTTCGCACACCCGGTCCGTGATCGCGTCGACGCGGCTGATGCCGCGATCGAGCGCGGCCCAGACCTCGGTCGCGGTCTCGTTCAGCCGGAAATACCGCCGGCTACCCAGGTGCAGCAGCACCGCCTCGCCGGTGAGCTGCGCGGCGATCGCGTCGTCCGAGGGGAAGAATCTGCGTTCCGTGGACATCCTGAACTTCTCGGGTTGCTTGGGTGAAGGGTGCCGCGCGCCAGGACTACGCGTCGGGGGGCGCCGTCGGGTTGGCCGCCGCGCGCCCGGACTCCGCGGCCGGGAGCGCGATCGGGTTCGCGGCCGGGCCCGGGAGCGGGACCCGGTGCGTCGCCGCCGGGTCCGCCGGATCGAGCCAGCGCAGCTCCGGCGTCGAGCCCGAGTAGGCGACGTAGACGATCCGCCCGTCCGGCAGCCACGCTGGATGCCCGTCGCTCCCCTCCCGCTCCGTCAGTCGCCGCACGGTGCCGGCCCCCGGGTCGAGGAGGTAGAGCTCGACGTCGCCGGTGCGGTTCGAGGCGAAGGCGACGTGGCGCCCGTCCGGGCTCCACGCGGGCTCGAAGTCGCCCGCCGCGCCCGCTTCGAGCAAGGTAGCGGTTCCGCCGCTCCAGGCATAGAGGTCCGGGCCGCCGGCGGCGGTGGAGACGAAGGCGAGCGTGCGCCCGTCCGGGCTCCACGCGGGCGCGACCTCCAGCGTGCCGTCGTGCCCGTGCGCCGGGTCGGGGCGCACGGCGCCGCTCGCGTCCGGCGCGGCCACGTACACGCGGGTCAGCCCCCAGCCGCGCACGAACGCGAGCCGCCCGCCGTCGGGCGAGAGCGCGGGGTGCCGCTCCGCGGCCGCGGTCGCCGTCAGCCGCGTCGCCGCACCGCCGGCGAGCGGGAGTGCGTACGCCTCGTCGTTGCCGTCGCGCTCGCTCACGAAGACGACGACATCGCCCGCGACCGTCGGGTCGGCGTCCGCCGCCGCGTGCGTCGTCAGCCGCTCCAGCTCGCCGCCGTCGAGCGCGGCGCGGTAGAGGTCGGTGTTGCCGTCGACGGTCATGTCGAAGAGGATCGTCGGCGGGACGGCGACGTCGATCGACCGCGCGCCGGTGCGCCCCGCGTGCTCGGCGACGACCTCGATCGTCCCCGCCCGCGCCAGGCGCAGCGTGTCGCCGCGCCAGGTGCCGGCGTCCGCCGGGTCGACGCGCCACGCCACCGTGCCGGGCGCGAGCGGCTCTCCCGCGGGATCCCTGGCCTGCAGCACGAGCGAGAGTCCGCGCTCGGCCCTGCCTTCGTAGCGGATCTCGAGCGCATCGGGTGTTGCGTCGACCGGGGAGTCACACGCCGCGACGCCCGCCGCCGCGAGCAGCGCGGCGGCCCAGGCGAGGCGGCGGGAGGTGGGGGCCCACCCCGGCCCGGTGCCCGGGCGGGTGGCGCGGGTGCCCCACCCCGGCCCGGTGCCCGGGCGGGTGCCGTGGGTGGCCCACCCCGGCACGCGGACGGGGCGGGTGGAAGGACTCGGCGCCGGGCGGTGCGGCGTCACGGCCCGCGCGTGCCGGCGACGACCACCGGTGTCGTGCTGTAGTGGTCGATCGTGCCGCTCGTGCCGTCGCCGAGCTGCCCGTACTCGTTCTTCCCCCAGCAGTAGGTGTTGCCGTCCGAGCCCAACGCGCACGTGTGAGCACCTCCGGCAGCGACATCCGACAGCGTCACGCCCTCGGGCGCTTGCACCATCACCGGCCAGGAATTGTCACTGGTCGTGCCGTCACCGAGCGCACCCAAGGTGTTGCGCCCCCAGCAGTAGATGTTGCCGTCCGAGCCCTCCGCGCACGTGTGTTCGGTGCCGGCCTCGGGATTCGACAACGTCACGCCCGCGGGCACGCTCACCTTCACCGGCGTATGGGAGTGGGTCGTCGTGCCGTCGCCGAGCTCACCGTCCCCGTTATTGCCCCAGCAGTAGATGTTCCCGTCCGAGCCCTCCGCGCACGTGTGCGGGTGTCCGGCCGCGAGGTTCGACAGCGTCACGCCCTCTGGCGCGCTCACCCTTACCGGCGTGGAGGAATTGGTAGTCATGCCGTTGCCGAGCTGGCCATCGGTGTTCAATCCCCAGCAGTAGGCGTTGCCGTCCGAGCCTTCCGCGCACGTGTGGTGATATCCGACGGCGACGTCCGAAAGCGTGACGCCCTCGGGCGCGCTCACCGCCACCGGCGTGGTAGAAAAAGTGGTGTCCGGAATACTGCCGAGTTGGCCGTACCAGTTCGATCCCCAACAGTAGATCTTGTCATCCGAGCCCTCTGCGCACGCATGGACGTTGCCAGGCATGACGTTCGACAGCGTCACGCCCGCGGGCGCGCTCACCGCCACCGGCGTGGAAGAATTGGTGGTCGTGCCATTGCCGAGCATACCAAAGTTGTTGAGCCCCCAGCAGTAGGCGTTGCCGTCCGAGCCCTCCGCGCAGATGTAACGTCCGAATCCGCCCATGACGTTCGACAGCGTCACACTCTCGGGCGTGCTGACCGCCAATGGCGTGAGGGATTGCGTGATCGTGTCAACGCCGAGACCATACTCGGCGATTCCCCAGCAGTAGGCCTTGCCGTCCGAGCCGTCGCCACAGGTGTAATCGCCGCCGGGGCTCACGCGCGTAAGATGCACGGCGTAGGCGGTGGGGTCCGGCACCTCGGTGGCGATGAGCACGCTGAAGGAGAACTCCGTCGCCCCGTTCAGCGTGAACTGCCAGCTCTTCGCGGCGCTGGTCTCGCCCGAGCCCAGGATGCCGTCCTCGCCGAGCGCGGTGCCCGCGTACTCGTAGTACTTCTGCGGGTCGCTCCCCGTGAACGCCACCGCGCCGTCGTAGTTGAAGATCTCGACGCCGTTGCTCGGCTCATCCACGAAGAAGACGCGCACGCCTTCGAGCCACGGCGTCGTGCCGTCCTTCGTGCCGAACGGCTGGAGCGTCAGGTTCTGGACGGTGACGTTGGCGGTCCACGCGTCGCCCGCGACCGTGGGCGCGTCGTTCGCCATGCGCACGAAGTGGTGCTGGCTGCCGACGACCAGGTTCATCTGCGGCCCGTCCGCCGTGCCGGCCGTCGTGCTCGAAGCCGGATCGCAATCCATGCTGCCGGCCTCGACGTCCACCGTGCACGCGAGCAGCTCCGCGAAGGCAGGCGCGGGCTCGTCCAGGTGTGTGCCGGTTTCGAGCGGAGCCGTCGGCTCGTCGGCGCACGCGGCGAGGACGAACGCCGCGGCAAGGAGGGCCGCGCCGTGCGCGCCCTGTCGTGGGGGTCATCATGACCTCGTTCCTCGTCTCGGGGGAAAGATCGGGACGCCGCTCAGCCCAGCCGCCGCGTCGGGTCGAGCACGTCCAGGAAGCTGAAGCCGCCGATGTCGCCGTGGATCGGCGACTGGAGCGTCAGCTCCTCGAGCGCGGGCAGGTCCTCGACCATTGGGGCGCTCCATGGGCGCCGGGCGGCCGGAGCGGCGGGGGCGGCGGGATTCGTCGACCGAGCTTCGGGGGTCTGCGGCATGGCTTCCTTTCCTGTTCGGGTAGCGGATCGTGCGTCATCGCGGGCCGGGGTTCGGTCCGCCGCGACCCGATCCTGCGGATTCGAGCGGGTGGGCGCGGGCCCCGTCCACGCCAGGGAGGACGGGGCCCGCTTCGGCATCGCTGCTGGACATTCCGCGTCTTGCGGCGCGGGCCCACCGACTTGGGCGTGATCCTACGCACGCCCGCGGGGGCCGGGTATCCCCTGATCAGGGCAGGGCCGCGCCGTCGGCCACGCGGAGCCGTGCCGGAGCGCCCCGGCGGGCGGGTCGGCCTTCGCGGGATGCGAATCCGCGACGTCCGGCGCCGTGCCGGGTCCCCGCGCCGCGAACGCGGCGGCGGCAGCGGGCGAGGGTTGACGCCGGATCGATCGCACGCCATTGTCGCCGGTACGCTCCCGACCCGACTTCGTTCGCATGAAGGCCGCCGATGCCGCTGACCGACCGCGTATGGCGCGAGCTGCTCGTCCTGAGCGGTGAGCTGGCCGAGCTCTCGGAGACCGACGCCGACGACGGTATCGATCGCCTGATGGCGTCTCTCTACCGACTCACCGGCGCCGATGAGGGGTTCATCCTGTTCACCACCCGGACGACGCGGCCGGGCGCCGCGGATCCGTTGGGCGGGTGGCGCCCGGCCCGCCTCATCTACAACCGCCGGAGCGAGGAGCGTGCGCGGATCGCGACGGAGTGGGCATCGGATCCCCGACGCCTCGTCGCCAAGCAGAACGCGAGGCGCATCGCGGCCGGCGCCGGAACGACGCGCGTGACGCTGCGAAGCAATCTCGCCGCGTCGCTCCCGCGGCACGGCGTGCCGGTCGACGCGCCGCTGTTCGCCGAGCTCGGCGTCCGGGACCGGCTCACGGGCGGCACGCCCGTCGATCCCGCGACCGAGGTCGTGATCGGGCTCGACGTGCGCCGGCGGACCACGTTTTCGGACGACGCTGCCGAGGTGACCGGCACCGCGCTGACCCACCTGCGCTGGTTCTTCCGCCGTCTCGCCGGCCACATGGGGATCGCCGCGCCGCGCGGGCCGCGGCTCTCCCCGCGCGAGCGGGAGGCGTTGCGGCTGCTGCTCGGCGGGGGCACGGAAAAGACGCTCGCCCGCGAGATGGGCGTCGCCGCCTCCACGTTCCACCAGTACGTCAAGGCGCTCTACCGCAAGCTCGGCGTCAGCAGCCGCGCGGCGCTGATGGCGCGGTTCGTCGGGCGGGCCGCGTCGGCCGAACCGCTGCACCGCGAGCGCGGGGTGGAACCCGAGGGGGGCGCGGCACCGCGGCTGGGGATCGTCACGCTCTGAGGGGCGGGCGCCGGCCGTGCGCCCGTCGGCCGTGGCCCGAAAAGGAACGAGCGGGCGGCGCGCCCGCGCCCCCGCTCGATCCGGAACCGCTCGAACGACGCGGCTTACGACCGAACGATCAGGCGGCGAGCTCCGTGCGTTCGGCAGCCCCGGCGTCCTCGCGCTCGCGCTCCAGCATGCGGCGGCGAGCGAGCTCCATGTCGACGATCGCGAGGACTTCCTCGTCGGTCAACCATCCGTTGTCCCACAGCACGGTGAACGCGTTGCGCGCGCGACCCAGGCGGTCGCGGCGGGTGGAGCCCGGGGCCCCGCGCTTGTAGGAGATCACGCACCCCGCCCAGCTCCCGCGCACGACGGCGGACCGCGCCAGGTCCTCGCGGAGCTGGACGAGGCCGTCGTGGCTGAACTCGTGGAGTTCGGCGCGTAGGTCGGCGAGGGCCTCGTCGCGGTGGCGTTCGCTGTAGCGCTCGATCGTGTTGTGCATCGGCTTCTCCTTTCCTGCTCGGCGTGACGTGCCACCCCCATTCGTTCCGCAGGAGACGTGCCGGCCCGCGGCCGCACTAAGGGCGGAGCGGGACCTCGAACGTGAGCCCGCCGACGAGTGCTACGTCGAGCCGCCGCAGCGGTCGCGGCGCCTGGGCGGCCGCGGGCGCGGCGGCCAGCGCGACGCCGGCCGCGAGGGCGCAGGCATGGAGCGACGCGAGTGCGCGGCGATGCCGGACGGCCCGGGTGCGCAGTGGCATCGCGCGCGCGGGAGGCAAGAACGGCACCCGCCCGACTCGCGGCGCGGTCCCGGCCGGGCGGCGCAGGAGCGCCCGGCCGGAGCCCGCGCGTCCCGGCGCGGGCACAAAGAAAACGGCCCGAACCCCGCCGTCAGGGCCCGGACCGCACGACACCGGATCGCGAAGGCGCGCCGTTACGCCACCGGTTCCGGCTCCTCCGCCTGCCGTGTCCGCGCCTCCGTGGACTCCTCGACCTCCTGCTCCTCGACCTGCTCGTCCTCGGCGTTCTCCTCCGTCATCCACGCCTCGGAGTTCAGGTCGAAGATGATCGTGGTCCGCGTGTCCGCGCTGACCTCGAACGGCTGGACCTGCTTCTCGATCACGACGCTGCCGCCGGTGCCGACGGTCACATCGATCGCCGCGTCCAGCGTGACCGCGCCGATCGTGGCGCCGGCGTCGACGTGCGCGTTCGCATCGGCGAGCTCGAGCCGGACGTACGCGTACGTGCCGAACGGCACCCGGGCGGTGCCGTGCACCGACGCGGTGTCACCGGCGCTCTGGAGCGACAGCGACACGGACTGCGCATCGCCGAGGTCGATCCACGTCTCGCCGTCCGCCGAGATCGCGACCTTCGCGTCGCCCGTGAACGATCCCGAGTACGAGCCGGCCACCGCCGGGCGGAACCATGACGACGTGGCCGGCGCGACCGCCGCGGACGGCTCCGACGGTGCGTCCGTCATCTTGGCCTCGACGCGCCCGCCCTCCTCCGGGCCCGTGCCGTCGTCGCCGCAGCCAGCCAGGATCGGCGCCAGGATCGCCGCCAGCGCCACGCTCGTGATCCGCAAGCCTGCTCTCATGCTGCGTCCCTCCTGTGTGAGTTGTCGCGCCTTCGTTCACCGAAGGGCGGCCCCGCGGACGGATCGGGCACACCGATCCGCACGCGGTCGGCGCCGTCACCGCCCATCCGGGGGTGTAGACGGAGACGCGCCGCGAAACGTCACACCGCCGCTCCCCGGCCGACAGTATGGCCCGAGCGGCCGGGTCACGCTAAAATTCGGATGGATTCGACAGATTTCGGTACGATCATCCCCGAAACGGAGGGCCCATGCGGATTCGACTCGCGGCGATCGCCCTGCTCGGCCTCGCGGCCCCGGCCGCGGCGCAACAGCACGACCACGACGCCCGGGTGACGGGAACCGGAGAGCTGCCGGCCGGCTGGCACGTCCGCCTCGATCGCGCGGACGCGTCGCCGAGCGATCTACGCTTCATCACGATGGGCGCCGGCCTGCACGCGACGACGGGCCCGGCCGCGATCTTCTGGAACCCCGCGAACACGGCCACGGGCGCCTTCGACGCCCGCGCGACGTTCACGCAGACGAAGCCGTCGCGACACCCGGAGGCGTACGGCATCTTCGTGGGCGGCAGCGAGCTGGACGGCGCGGCCCAGGACTACCTCTACTTCCTCGTGCGACAGGACGGGAAGTTCCTGGTCAAGCACCGCGCGGGCGCCGAGACCCACACGCTGTTCCCCTGGACGGCGCACGCGGCCATCAAGCCGGTCGGCGATGCCGGCAAGGCGACGAACGCGCTCGAGATGCGCGTCCGCCCCGACGGCGTGCGCTTCGTGGTCAATGGTGTCGAGGTCGCGAAGCTGGACAGGGCGCCGGAGCTGAAGACGGACGGGATCGTCGGGTTGCGCGTGAACCACAACCTGGACGTGCACATCGGCGGTTTCGAGGTCGCGGCGGCTCAAAGGAGCCGCTGAAGTGGGGGACAAGCCGCGCACGCTCGCCGCACTGGAGACGCCCGCCGCCGTCGTCGACCTCGACCGGATGGGCGCGAACCTCGATCGGATGGCGGCGTACGCCCGGGGGCACGGGCTACGCCTCCGCCCCCACGTCAAGACCCACAAGACGCCGCGCCTCGCCGCCGAGCAGCTCCGGCGCGGCGCGGTCGGCGTGACCGTCGCCACGCTCCGCGAAGCCGAGGCGATGGCCGCCGTGGCCGACGACATCCTGCTGGCGTACCCGCCCGTCGGCCGCGCGCGGCTGGAGCGGCTCCTCGCGCTCCCCTCGCGGGTCCGGCTGACGGTGGCGCTCGACTCGATCGAGGCGCTCGAGGCGCTGGCCGCCGCCGCCGCCGCGGCCCGGCGCGAGGTCGGCGTCCTCGTCGAGCTCGACCTGGGGATGCGCCGCTGCGGCGTGCAGGCGCCCGAGACGGCGGTCGCGCTGGCGCGCGCCGTTGCCGAGCTGGATGGCGTCGCCTACCGCGGCGTCATGTTCTACCCCGGCCACATCCGCGAGCCCGTCGCCGAGCAGGCGACGGCGCTGGAGCGGCTCCGCGCCGACCTCAACCGCTACCTCGCGGCGCTGATCGCCGCGGGGCTCGAACCCGCCGTCGTGAGCGGCGGCTCGACGCCGGCGGCGTTCGCGTCGCACGAGATCGAGGGGCTGACGGAGATCCGGCCGGGCACCTACATCTTCAACGACCGCACCACCGCGCTGATCGGCGCCTGTACGTGGGAGGAGTGCGCGTACAGCGTGCTCGCGACCGTGGTCAGCACCGCCGTGCCGGGGCAGGCGGTCGTCGACGCCGGGTCGAAGGCGCTCGCCCGCGAGGAGATCCGCGCGCCCGGCGCGGCCGGCTTCGGCGCGCTCGTCGACCGCCCCGACGTCGTCGTGCGCGCGACCTCCGAGGAGCACGGCATCCTCGACCTCTCGCGCACCGACTGGCGCCCCCGCGTCGGCGACAGGGTCCGCATCGTGCCGAACCACGTCTGCGTCTCCGTCCACCTCCACGAGCGACTCTGGGGCGTGCGCGGCGAGGAGGTCGTGGTCAACTGGCGAGTCGCGGCGCGCGGCCGGGAACGGCCGGAGTCGGAGGGCGCGGCCGCCGGCGAGTGATCGCGCCCGCGCTCAAGCCGGCCCCGACGCGCCGGGATCACCCGGGGGAGCCCCGCTCCGCCGCGCCCGTGCACGCATCGCACGGGCAGACGGCGCGCAGCATCTCGAACGGGTAGATGCCGGTGTCGTGCCCGTCGCTCCAGTCGAAGCCGAGCGCGTAGCGGCCGACGTAGCGGATGGCGAGCGGGTAGACGTCCTCGGGCACGGCACGCGGATCGAGGAGCGGCGCGCCGGTGAGCTCGTCCACGCAAACGGCACAGCGGCACTGGAGCCGCAGGTAGCGCGGCGCATACTCCGAGGCGTGCCCGTCCGCCCACTCGATGCGCAGGCGCGAGCCGTCCTCCGTCGGGGCGACATGCCGGGGATCGCTGCTCGCGTTCAACTCTCCTCCACGATTCGTCTCGGTTCACGTGCGGCGCGCGGCCGGCAGGCCGGCCGCGCATGCGGGATACCCCCGGCGCCCGGCCGCGTTCGCCGGCGCGCCGCGCGCCGAGAACGCCGCCGTGGCCGGACCGGGATGGCCGAACGGCCACGGCGACCGTGCGTCGCCGTGGCCGTTCGTTGCGGTCCAGGCCCGGATTCGGGCCGGCGGACCGAATCAGGACCGCGTGCGGTCCCGGGCGCCCGGCCGGATCAGCACCCGGCCTCGGCGTTGTACCGGCACTCGGACGCCGGCATCGGCAGGTACGTCGAGCGGGGCTCGCGCCCGGCGTACGTGCCGAGGCGCCGCAGGTCCTCCCAGCGCAGCCCCTGCATGTAGAGCTCGTAGCGCCGTTCGTAGGCGATCTGCGCCAGGATCGCGTCGGCGTCGGGCAGGTCGGTCGCGTCCAGCGCGGCGAGGCACGCGGTCGGCTCGTCGAGCGACGGGTCGCACTGGGTGCGCACCTCGTTGATCAGCGCGATCGCCAGGTCGGACTCCCCGGCGCGTGCGTACGCCTCGGCGGCGATCAGCTTCATCTCGTCGGGCAGGAAGATCGGGAACGGGTCGCTCGCGTCCGCGTACTGCGCGAGGTAGACGACGGCCGGCGACACGGTGGCGTCGACCCGGGACGCGTCCACCCAGAAATCGACGCGGGCGTCGCCGGGCTCGGCCTCGAGCGCGAAGCTCTGGAGCGGCGCCACATACTCGAGGCTGATCGAGTACTCGTAGATCGGGTTCTGGGCGCTCCCCGTGTAGCTGTAGTACGACGGCACGGTCGCGTCCACGCGCTGCGCCGCGGCGAGCGCCGCGTCGTAGTCGCCGGCGATCAGGGAGAAGCGCGCGATCATGGCGTCGACCGTGTTGCGCAGGTCGATGCCGTCGTCCAGGACCCGGCTGCGGAAGACGGCGAGGTCGTCGTCGGTGACGCCGGCGAGGTCCTGGCGCGCGGATTCCAGGAGCGCGAGCACGGTGTCCAGGACGACCGCGCGCGGCTGCGGCGCGCTGCCGTCGACGCTCGCGTCCACCGGCACCTCCTCGTACTGCTGGATGATCGTGCCGAGCGCCATCGCCTTGTGCAGCTTGGCGAGCGCGAGGATCCCGGTCTGCAGCCCCGTGCCGAGCCCGACCTGCGGCGCGTGCTCGATCAGGTTGTTGGCCGAGCGAATGATGCGGTAGGCGCTGTAGTACGGCCCGGAGACGACGCCCCATTCGTCATCGATGTCGCCGCCGTCGGCGAGATCCTTGTCGGCGGCGAGCGCCTTGCTCCAGGTGCCCCACTCGTCCGTGACGAGCGCCGGTGCGCGGATGAAGGAGTTGATCGACCCCGCGTACTGCCCCTGCATGGCCACGGCGAGGGCGATGATCCCGTCCGGGTCGCTCAGCGCGGCCTCTTCGGTCGGCGCGTTCGGGTTGGTCCGGTCGAGGTCGCACGCCGCGCCGGCGAAGAGCGCGGCGAGCAACGCGACCCCCAGTCGGATACGCATGCCAGTGACTCCCGTTCTGGTTTTCGGATCGTGCTTGGTCATGGTCGGCCTCCTCAGAACGTGGCGGTGAGGCCGAAGACCACGCTGCGCGGGTTCGGCGTCGTGGCGAAGTCCACGCCCTGCGCGACCGTGTGGGCGGAGAAGAGGTTGACCTCCGGGTCGAGCCCCGTGTAGTCGGTCCAGGTGTAGAGGTTGCGGCCCGCCACGCGCAGCGTGAGGCCGCGGATCCCCAGGCCGCTCAACCAATTCGGATCCACGCTGTAATCGATGGAGACCTCGCGCAGCTTGACGAAGCTGCCGTCCTCGATGAACTCCTCGTAGAGCAGATGCCGTTCGAGGTTCAGGAAGTGGTAGCTGCGGACGATGTCGCCGTCCGCATCGTAGATGACCGGCACCTCGCCCGCGATCTCCTGCTCGATGGCCGCGCTCGCGCCGAAGTAGTCGGCGATGCGGCGGGAGAAGTTCGCCACGTCGTTGCCGAAGCGACCGTCGAGCAGCACGCCGACCTGGAGGTCATCGCCGATCCGGAAGGTGTTGCTCAGCGACGCGGTGAAGTCCGGGTTCGGATCGCCGGTGATCTTGCGGGCGACCACGCTGTCCCCCGCCTCCTCGCTCCACACGCGCGCACGCCGCGGCATGCCGTCGGTCAGGATGATCTCGCCCTTCTCGTCCCGCGGGTAGTACGCGGTGTAGAACACGCCGATCGGCTGCCCTTCGATGACGTAGCTCATGTAGCCGAACTGGAGCGTGTCCGACGCGGAGTAGAGTTGTTCCACGCGGTTGCGGTTCGTCGCGAACGAGAGGCGGCTCGTCCAGGTGAAGCCCGCCGCTTCGACGTTGAGCGTGCTCAGCGTGACCTCGACGCCCTTGTTCGAGACCTCGCCGATGTTCTGGAACTGGCTCGAGTAGCCCGAGCTCGGGTGCAGCGGGATCGAGAGCACCAGGTCCTTGGTCAGCTTGTCGTAGTAGGTGAACTCGAGCGAGGCGCGGTCGCCGAAGACGCCGAGGTCGAAGCCGGCCTCCCACTCGCGCTGCCGCTCCGGCTTCAGATCGGGGTTGCCCGCGATCGAGCTCGGGACGAGCCCCGGCTGGCCGGCGTGCGCGGTGTTGCCGTAGTTGTCGAAGCGGTAGTACGCGCCCGGCGGCTGGCCGCCCGTTTCGCCGTACGCCGCGCGGAGGCGGAGCGTGCTCACCACGCCGCCGAGCGCGCCGTTCTGCCAGAACGGCTCCTCGTCCAGCACGTAGGAGCCGCTGATGCGCGGGAAGAGCTGCCACCGCTGGTCCTTACCGAACGCCGACGAGGCCTCGACGTTGAGGCCGCCGGTCACGAAGAGGCGGTCGTTGATGCTCACGCGCTCCTGCAAGAAGCCGCCGACCGTGACGATCTCGGAGATGCTCTGCGCGGCGGACGGATTCGCGCCGCCGCCGCCGATCGTCGTCTGGCCGGGGTTCAGCCCGGTCGTGGCGGCCCGGACGACGTCCGTCCGGTCGTAGGTGTGGCGGAACCCGGCCGTCGTCCCGAGCTGCACCGAAGAGCCCAGCGCGAGCGTGTGATTCGCCGTGACGTCGTTGTTGTAGCGCAGCACCGAGCGGATCGGATGCTGGAGCGACCCCTGGAAGCCGCTGCTCATCGAGCGCGGCGGCTGGAAGTAGATGAACTCTTCGCGCGAGTCGTCGAGCCCGAAGAGGTACGTGAGGCGCAGGTTCTCCGTGGGCGTGATGTTCGCCTGCACGCTCCCCACGAAGCGGTCCACGGCCGACTCGGCCCGCCAGTTCTCGACCACGTCGAGCGGGTTGGTGCCGAGGATCGGGCTGTACGGGAAGCGCCCGAGGTCCGGGTCGTACGCCGGATTGAACGTGGTCGGCGTGAAGATCAGCGTCGTGAGCGGACCCTGGACCTGCTCACCCTCCGGCATGAAGTTCGTCTGCGTCCGGAGGTAGTTCGCGTTCGCGGCCACCTCCAGCCAGTCGCTGACCCGCTGCGTGACCTTCGCCCGCGCGCTCACGCGCTCGAAGCCGGTGCCGCGCACGATCCCGTCCTCGTTCGACCAGTTCCCCGACAGGTAGTACAGGGTGCGGTCGTCGCCGCCCGAGATCGAGAGCTGGTTGTTGTAGCCGACGCCGGTCTGCCAGAGCTGGTCCTGGTAGTCGTAACGCTCGACCGCCTCGCCGATCTCCGTCGCCGGGCCGTAAATCACGTCGCCGGGACCCGCGAGCGGCGACATCAGCAGATCGTACTTCTTCGGCGTCCGGCTCGCCGAGACCTCGGCGCGGTACGTGATGGTCGGCGCGCCCTGCCGCCCGCGGCGCGTGAAGATCTGGATGACGCCGCTGTTGGCGCGCGAGCCGTAGAGCGCCGCCGCGGCCGCGCCCTTCAGGATCTCGATGCGCTCGATGTCCGCCGGCGCGATGTCGGCCAGGCGGTTGCTGAGCGCCGCGTTGCTGTACGTCGCGTTCGCGCCCATCCCGACGAGCGCGCTCGAGTTGTTCTCGAGGATGATGCCGTCGACCACGATCAGCGGCTCCGCGCCGCCCAGGATCGAGCTCGTCCCGCGCAGCCGGATGCTGACCCCGCCGCCCGGCTGCCCGCTGTGCGAGCTGATCAACGCGCCGGTGACCTTGCCCTGGAGCGCCTGGTCGATCGTCCCCGCGGCCGGCGCCTCGTTCACCGCGTCCCCGACCACCGAGGCGACGGTGTTGCCCAGCGCGCGGCGCTCGCTCGCCACGCCGGTGCCCGTGACCACGATCTCCTCGAGCTGCACCGCGCTCTCGCGCAGCGCGACCGGCTCCACGGTGGCCACGAGCTCCGCGCCCAGCACGACCTGCCGCGTGACCGTCGCCCGCCCGATCAGCGCGTACTCGATCGTGTACTCGCCTGCGGCCACGCTCGCGAGCAGCCGGTAGCGCCCGGTCTCGTCCGTGACGGTCGCGGCGCCCGCGCCGCGCAACGTGACCGCCACGCCGGGGAGCGGCTGCTGCGTCGTCGCATCGACGACGGAGCCCTGGATGGTGTACGAAGCGACGTCCTGCGCGTGGGCCGCGCCGACCGGGCCTGTCGCGCAGGCCAGGGCGAGGCTGGCGCAAAGGAGCCGCCATCGGGTCCGAAATCGCATTCGAATTCCTCCTAATGGATTGGTTACGAACAGGGAGAGACCCCCGTGGGGCCGGCCGCTCACGTGCGTGTGTCGACGCCGAGAGGCGACGCCGCCGCGAAGCGGCCGGCCCGGGGCCGCGAGCTCCTAGGCCGGGACCACTTCGGTGCCCAGGAGCTGCCGCAGGACGTACTGGAGGATGCCGCCGTGGCGGTAGTAAGCGGCCTCCTGCGGCGTGTCGATGCGGACGCGGGCGCGGAATTCGATCGCGCCTCCGTCGTCCTTGCGGGCGCGGACCGTGACCTCGCGTGCGCCGGTGAATTCGGGGGCCAGCACGGCGTCCAGCCCTTCGACGTCGAAC
>DASVDG010000142.1:0-14758 GCA_036381255.1 Longimicrobiales bacterium
CGCTCCCGGCGGCGCCAGCCGCCGCTCCCGGCGGCGGCGCCCCCTACGTCCGCACCCGCGCCGCCAACACCAGCGCCGCCGCCGTGAACACCGCGTTCGGCAGCCACGCCGCGAGAGCTGGCGGCAGCGTGCCGCTGGCGCCGGCAGCGCCAGCCACCTTGAAGAGCATCAGGTAGAAGATCGTGATGGCGAGCGAGACGCCGACGCCGTAGGCGGAGCCGCCCCGCTGGGAGGAGGTCGAGAGCGGGACGGCGAAGAGGATGATGACGAGGATCGCGACGGGGATCGAGATCTTTTGGGCGCGCTCGACCTTCAGCTCGAGCGGGCGTCCGCCGGAGCGCTCGATGATCTCGATGAAGCGGCCGAGCTCGACGTACCCCATCTCCTCCGGGTCGCGGGACTCGGCCAGGAGCTGGTCGGGCGTCTCGGTCAGGCTGGGGATGCGCAGCGTCTCGAACCGGAACGCGCGGACGGCGCCCGGTCCGAACATCGAGCGGTAGGTCCCGTCCCGCAGGACCCAGCCGGTGTCGGGCGCGTAGTCGGCGTCGCGGGCGTCGATGTAGATCGACGGCGTGGCGGGCTCATCGCCTTCGCGCTCGACGATGACGCGGGACATGCTGCTGCGTCCGGCGTCCAGGCGGCGGACGGAGAGGACCCAGCCGTCTGCGGTGCGGTAGACGAAGTCGTTGCGTGATGTCCGGCCGCGGTTGGCCGGCTCTTCGAGCGCGGCGAGGCGCGCGCGGTGCGCGATCGGCACGAGCTCCGAGATGCCGAGTCCGACGAGGGTCAGCGCCAGGCCGAGGAGCGGGAGCGGCGCGTAGAGCCGGTAGAAGCTGATCCCGCCCGCCTTCGCCGCGGAGACCTCGAAGTGCCGGGTCATGTTGTTGACCGTGAACACCGCGGCGATCAGCGACGCGATCGGGAGCGAGTAGAGGACGAAGAGCGGGATCTGGTAGACGTAGTTGAGCGCGATCTGGCCCGCGGTGTACCCGCGCTCCAGGTGGCGGTCGAGGTTGTCCGTCACGTCGCCGAGGATGAAGAGCACGGGCGCCGCGGCGGCGAAGAGGGTGAACAGCCGCAGGAACTCGGCGAGCACGTAGCGGTCGAGCAGCCGGGCGCGCATCAGGCCCGTCTCCAGCGGCGCGCGGCCGCGATGCGGCGGGCGGCGGCGGTGCGCAGCGTGTAGATCAGGTCGTCCCAGCCGCCGCCGCGCGCGGTGGACGCCTCCTTGCCGATGCGCATGAACGCCCAGACGCCGAGGGCGAGGAAGAGGAGGTTGATGCCCCACATCGCCGCCATCGGCGAGACGTGCCCCTTGTCGCCGAGGTTCTCGCCGCCGGTCAGCCCCATCCAGTAGATCGAGAAGATGAGCAGCGAGAAGGCGATGACCATCCCGACGCCGCCGCGGGGGAACCGGATGGCGAGCGGCGCGCCGATCAGGACGAAGACGATGCAGGCGAACGGGATCGCGTACTTCTTGTGCAGCTCGACGCTGTAGCGGTTGATCCCCTGTTCCAGCGCTTCGGCCCGGGACCGGAGCGTCCGCAGCTCGGACGCGAGCTGGCTCGAGAGCCGGTCGCCGTCGGGCGCGAAGTCCGGGTCGAGGAGGACGCCGCCGGCGGAGGGCGGGAGCGGGGCGACCCCGGCGCCGTCGATCGGGAAGCCTTCCCTCGGCTCGATCGGGTCGCCCGCGTGTGCCGCCGGGCCGCGCAGCGCGTAGTCGACCGCGGTGATCACGTACTTCCGTGCCTGGGAGCGGATCTCCGCGAGCTCGCCCCGGCGTTCCTCGATCTCGTCCAGCAGCATCGCGACCGACATCTCGCGGTCGCCGCGGTAGCTGCCGCTGCTGTCGCGCTCCAGCACGTTGCCCACGCCGGCCATGCGGATCACCTGCTCGCGGTAGAACATGCGGAGGAAGCGGTCGGGCTCGCGCGTGCTGCGCTCGTTGATCCAGCCGTCGTGCAGCGTCAGGTAGAGGTCGGTCCGCGCGGCGTTGAACGCCATGCGCCCGCTGTCCGCGTAGATCGTGCGGTCGCGGCCGGGCTCGCTCAGGTCGTAGATGACGATGTCGTAGAGCCGGTTCTCGATCGGCTCGATCTTCGCCGCCTGGAGGAAGTACCGCGAGCGCTGGTCGCCCGCGCGGATCTCGTTGATGACCTGCTCGCGCAGCTCGAGCGTCGGGCTCTTGCGCCCGATGTCGACCAGCAGGTTCTTCAGCCGGTGGTTCGATTCCGGCAGCAGCCGGTCGTTGAACCAGATCATGCCGCCGGTCAGCAGCGCGGCGGCGAAGAGGAGCGGCGCGAGCAGCCGGACCAGGCCGACGCCGCTCGCCTTGAGCGCCGTGATCTCGTTGTCCGCCGTGAGCTGGCTGAAGACGTAGAGCACCGCGACCAGCACCGACATCGGCAGCGTGAGCGCGAGCGTGTAGGGGACGGACAGCGCGAACACCTCGGCGATGACCGAGATCGGCAGCCCCTTGCCTGCGAGCTCCTGGAACCGGCGGGCGACGGTGTTGATCAGGAGCAGCCCGGTCAGTACGCTGAGCGAGAAGAGGAAGGGCGCCAGGTGGGCTCGCAGGAGGTATCGGGTCAGAATCCGCATGCTGCGTTCGTTCTCACTCCAGGGGCGCGCCGGCCCGGCCGGCCGCCCCGCGCGCCGCGGCGCTTCGGTTGAGTGGCGCGTGAGCGCCTAGTATATTTTCGCCATTCCACTGCGACAACCCTGCGCCCGGCGTGCGGCGCGGGGGTCTCCGACCTCGGGCCGGTCCCCGACGCCGGGGCGCCGGGAGACGGCATGCGCCATCGCTGGTACCTGGTCCTCCTCCCGCTCCTCTCCTCCGCGCCGCTCGCGGCGCAGGAGGCCGGCGTGCGCGACGCGCGGCCGACGCGGTGGCTCGGGGCGCCGTGGGCGCCGTGGAACCCGCCGCCGCTCTTCCACCTCGGGCTGAAGCCGCTCGGCCCGGTCTTTCCGATCGATCTGGGCGAGGCGCCACGGCTCGCGCCGTCGCGGGACGCGCCGCCCGGCGGCCGCGCCGCGGCGTGGGCGGCGGCGACGCGCGCGCGGCTCGCGCCGCGCTGGACGCGCTGGCCCGCGCGGCCGCCGCGCGAGGAGCGCACCCCGATGCGGAAGGCCGCCGACCTGCTCCCGGCCGCGCTCGCCGACTTCGCGGACCTCGGCATGCGCGTCTTCGGCCGCGGCGAGCTGGGCGGGAACTGGACCCGCTACCGCCCGTGCGACCCCGCGTTGCGGCTGAACTGCAACCCCACGGTCTTCCCGTTGCTCACGCCGGACGTGCAGTTCGGCGTGCAGGTCCGGGGCACGATCTCCGACCGGCTCCACATCGACGTCGACTACGACCAGCGCCGGGAGTTCGATGCCGCGAACAACATCAACGTGTATTACCAGGGACTGGCCGGCGAAGTTCTGCAACGCGTCGAAGTCGGCGACGTCGCGTTCGAGCTGCCCGCGTCGCGCTACCTGACCGAGGGGATCCCGGGCGGCAACTTCGGCTTCAAGGCGACGGGGAAGCTCGGCGCGCTCGACGTGCAGGCGATCTGGGCGCAGCAGAAGGGCGACGTCGCGACGCGCGAGTTCCGGCTCGACGGCGTCGGCGGCGCGCGGGGGCTGGTGCAGGAGGCGAGCGTCGTGCTGGACGACGCGGACTACGTGCGCGGCCAGTTCTTCTTCCTCGTCGACCCCGCCGCCCTCGCCGGCTACCCGCACGTGGACGCGCTGGCGCTGCGCGCCGCCGACGCACCGGCGACGCTGCGCCCGGCCGCCGGCGCCGCCGGGATCCAGGTGTATCGTGACGAGCGGCTCTCGCTCACGAGCCCGCAACAGCAGGCGCAGCTCGGCTACTTCCTGGCCAACGCCGTCACCGCCGACGGCTCGCTGCGGCACAGCGGCCGGTTCAGGCGGCTCGTGCCGGGCGCCGACTACCTCGTGCACCCGAGCGGGCTGTGGATCATGCTGCGCTCGCCGCTGCGGCCGGACGAGGCGCTGGCCGTGGCGTACGTGACCGAGGCCGGCGACACGGTCGGCACGCCGGACGCCGAGCGGGCGCCGGCCGAAACGGTCCCCGAGTTGCGGCTGCTGCGCGGCCCCGCGACGATTCACCAGCCCGGCCAGGCGACGTGGCCGTACGAGTTGCACCAGGTCTACCGGCTCGACGCGTCGTCCGGTGTGGAGCCGGGGAGCATCCGGCTGGAGATCTCGCTCGGCGAACGGTCCGCCGGCGCGACGCACCGCGACGTGCTCGGGCAGTCGCTGTCGTACCTCAAGCTGTTCGGCCTGGACGAAGACGCGCCGCTCGAGGCGCTGGACGAGGCGCAGCTGTTCCAGCCCGGGCAGGAGGTGCTCGGCGACCCGTCCGGCGCCGCGCGCTTCGGCGGGACGTACATCGTCTTCCCGACGCTCCAGCCGTTCGCGGAGCCGCCGCCGCTGCCGAGCGTCGGGCTGTCCGCGGCCGATGTCCTGGCCGCGCTCGGCGCCGACGCGAACCGCGAGATCTACGATGAGCCGGATCCCGTGCTCCGCGAGGGGAGCACGCGGTTCCGGCTGAACTTCGAATACCGCGTCCGCGTCGACGGGCTGGTCTCGTCGTTCAACCTGGGCGCGTTGGGGATCCGCGAAGGGAGCGAGCGCATCACGCTCGACGGCAGGCCGCTCCGCCGCGGCGTCGACTACACGATCGACTACGCGCTCGGCATCGTCACGCTGACGAACCCGCAGGCGCTGCTCGGCGTGAACCCCGACGCGGCGATCGAGGCGACCTGGGAGCAGAAGGCCGCGTTCGAGATCGCGCCGACATCGATCTACGGGTTGAACGCGCACTACGACCTCGGCCGCGTCGGCCGGCTCGACCTCGTCGGGCTCTACCAGACGGAGAAGTCGATCGTGAACCGGCCGCAGCTCGGGCTCGAGCCGGGCTCGATCTTCCTCGGCGGCGCGAGCGGCGACCTCGACTTCCGCGCCGGCTGGCTCGACGACCTCCTCGCCCGCATCCCCGCGCTGGACGACACGGTTCCGTCCGCGATTCGCCTGGCGGGCGAGCTCGGCGTCTCGGTCCCCGACCCGAACCGCCGCGGCGACACCTATCTGGACGACTTCGAGGCCAGCGACCAGATCCCGATCGGCCTCGATCGCGACCTCTGGCGCCTCGGCTCGCGCCCCGCCGACCCGACCGGCGCGACCGGCGTGCTGCCGTTCCCGCTGGACGTGTCGACGGCCGCACCGCTCGTCTGGCAGCACGACCTGCTGGACGCGACCGGCCGCGTCGTCGGGCCGCTGCTCGCGCGCGAGATCGACCGGCAGATCAACGTGGCCGGCGCCGAGCGCACCGAGCCCGTGCTCTACCTCTCGTTCGGCGATGCCGCGAGCGCGACCGGCGAGCGGCGCTGGCGCTCGATGACGACCGTGCTCGAGACGACCGGGCGCGACATGACGCGGACCGAGTACCTCGAGTTCTACGTCGCCGCGGCGGACGGCCGCGACCTCGCGCTCGTCTTCGACATCGGAACGGTGGGCGAGGACGCGTTCTACTTCGACGCGGAGGGGCGGACGGCCGGCGCGTACGCGAACGGCCGGGCGTGGGGGCTCGGCACGCTCGACGAGGAGGCGCGCGTCGCGCAGCGCGAGATCTGGAGCCCCGCGCTCGACACGCTGGGACTCTGGGACCAGCCGTGCCGCGCCGAGCCCGGCCAGCAGTCGTACCCGCTCGGCGACCCGCGCGCGAACTGCGCCCGCGGCAACGGCCTGCTCGACACGGAGGACCTGGACGGCAACGGCATCCTCGATGCCTCCGACGGCGCGTACTTCCGCTACGTCGTCCGCCTCGACGCCGCCTCGCCCTACCTCGTCCGCGACCGCGCCGGCACCGGCACGGAGTTCCGGCTCTACCGCATCCCGCTGCGCGGCCCGGGCGCGATCCCGGTCGGCGGCGCGACGGAAGGGACCTGGCGCTACATCAAGCACCTGCGGATCACCGTCGCCGGCGAGGCGAGCCCGACCGGCGGCGACATCACGCTCGCCCGCATGCGCTTCGTCGGCTCGCGCTGGGCGAAGCGCGACGTGGACGGGATCCGCGCCGGGCTGTTCGCGGATCTCCCCGGCACCGGCGCCGCGACCACCGAATTCCACGTCGGGCCCGTCAGCCGCATCACGGACGGCGACGCGTACGTGCCGCCACCCGGCGTGGGCGACGAGCTCCAGGACCCGACGAGCGCTTACGGCGGCAGCGCCGTCGAGTTCAACGAGAAGTCGCTGCGCCTGAGCTACGGCGGCCTCGAGCCCGGCGACCGCGTGGAGGCGTATTTCCGCTACGCGCAGCAGCCGCGCAACTTCCTGAATTACCGGGAGATGCGGCTCTGGGCCGTGCCCCGCCGCGGCCGCTGGGGCATCGCCGACGGCGAGCGGCTCGTCGTGAGCGTGGGCACCGACGCGCGCAACCGCTACCTCTTCGTGACGCCGCTGCGCGCCGGCGCCGCCGTCGTCCAGCCCGAGGACTGGCTGCCGGAGGTCGTCATCGATTTCCAGCAGTGGTTCGTGCTGAAGGCCGAGGCCGAGCGGCGCCTGCTCGGCGGCGCCGTCGAGCCCGGCGAGCCGGTCGTCGTCTGGAGCGCGGACAGCACGTACGCCGTCGTGATGGAGGACCGCGCCCGCGCCCCGAACCTTGCCGCGGTCCGCGAGATCGGCTTCGCGGTCTACAACGCCGGCGGCGTCCCCGTCGACGGCGCGGTCTGGATCGACGAGCTGCGCCTCGGCGGCGCCGACACGGAGCCGGGCCTGGCCGGGCACGTCGCGCTCGACGTGCGTGCCGGCGGCTTCGCGAACGTGAGCATCGCCTACGCCGACCAGGGCGCGCGCTTCCGCCGGCTGAACCAGGCGCCCGACTACCGGTCGACGAGCGACCTCAGCGTGGGCGGCACGATCCAGCTGGGCGCGCTCGCGCCCGACGCGTGGGGGCTCGAGGCGCCGGTCACCGTGTCGCACACCCGCTCCGGGATCGAGCCGACGTTCCTCCAGCAGAGCGACGTCCGCGCCGACCAGCTCCCCGGGCTGCGCAGGACCGGCGCCACCCGGACGCACGTCGGCCTCGCGCTCCGCCGGACCGCGCCCGGCGACGGCGGGCTGACCGGCCTGCTGCTGGACGGCGCCTCGCTTCGCCTCGACTACCACACGGCCGTCGCGACGGCGCTCACGAGCGAGGACCGCTCCGAGGGGATCGAGGCGGGCGTCGGCTTCGACCGCCGCCCCGGCGTGCACGACTTCGATCCTACGCCCGGCCCCATCGAGGCGGTGCTGCGCGCGCTCGTGCCGCGCGCGCTCGAGGAGACCGACGCGTTCCGCCGGCTCGTCGGCGCGCGGCTGCGGTGGACGCCCGAAGCGGTCGCGATCGCCGGGACGTACCGCAGCCACGAGGCGCGCAGCTACCGCTACGCCTCGATCCTCGCCACGCCGGCCGACACCGCGGTGCGGCCGATCGAGGCGCCGCGCGAGGGGCTCGAGACCCGCGCCCGCATCACGCTGCGCCCCATCGCCTCGCTGCGCGCCGGCGCCACGCTCGCCGCGACCCGCGACCTGCTCCCGACCGACCGCGCGACCGCGCGGCCCGAAGAGCGCGAGGCGATCGATCGCGCACGGGACGAGCTGGGCGGCGTCGACTTCGGCTGGGAGCGCTACCGCGCGCTCACCACGTTCCTCGACTTCCGCCCGCCCGTCGCCGCCTGGCTGCGCCCCGGGCTCAGCTACACCGCACGCTTCCACACGGACCGCAGCCCGTCCTACATCGAGGCCATCCCCGCCGGCGCGGACACGGCCGCCGTCCTCCAGCGCGCGTTCGACGGGGACCGGCAGGTCACGCGCACGCTCGTGGTCGACCTGCCGGCGCTGGTCGGCGAGCCCGGGCGCGAGGGCGCCGTCGGGGGAGTGCTCGGGGCGGTGGGACGCGCCATCGGTATCGTCGACCTGACCTGGATCGACGGGATCGGCTCCCGCTTCGACTGGCGTGCCGTGGACCCCGCGCTCGACTACCAGCTCGGCCTCGGGGACTTCGACGCGTTCCACGTCATCGACGGCGACACCGCCGCCGCCGTCGACCGGCACGCGACGTTCCGCGCGCGCACCGAGCTCCGCCTGCCGCGCGGCACCCGCATCGACCTCGCCTACGCCGAGGCGACATCGACCGTGGACGAGCTGCGCGGCGGGCACCGCTCGAGCCGCGAGCGGAGCTGGCCGGACCTCGGCGTCCACTGGCCCGAGCTGCCCGTGCCCGGCTTCCTGCGCGGCGCGATCGTCCACGGCTCCCTCAGCGCCGGCTACCGCGAAAGCGCCCGGACGAGTATCTTCGGCGCCGCGGACGGCCAGGCGTGGACGGGCGAGGAACGCTCGATCCCGATCCAGCTCGCCATCGGCTTCGCGAACGGGCTCAGCGGAACCTACACCGGCCAGCTCGTCGCCGGGTCCGGCGGCGACCCGACCGGACGCACCGAGCACGACGGCGCGCAGCACACCGTGCAGGTCGCCGGCAGCTTCATCGCGCCGCGCATCCTCCGCGAGAGCTTCCCGGCCCCGATCAACGCGTCGCTCCGCTGGGCCTACCAGGCCCAGGCCCGGTGCCGACTCGGTGCCGGCACCGCCGCCGACGGCGAGTGTATCCCGTTCGTCGACTACATCAACCGGGAGTTCAGCCTGACGCTGGACACCGTCCTGTCCCAGCTCACCGTGGGATTCCAGATGAGCTACACCGACCGCCAGAGCTACGTGGGCGCCCGCAACGGCTCGAGCCAGTTCCAGCTCGGCCTGTTCGGCGCGTTCGACTTCGCCGCCGGCACCTTCGCCGAAGGAGGCATCCAGTGACGCGCGCCGCCGCCATCGCCGCGCTCGCGACCCTCGGCGCCATAGCCGTCGTCGCCGCCTGCGACCGCGAGGACGCGATCGGCGGCCAGCCGCTCCCCGACGTCGTGGCGCCGGACTTCGACGGCCGCGCCGCCTACGCGCACGTCGAGCGCCAGGTCGCGTTCGGCCCGCGCAACCCCGGCTCGACCGGCCACTCCGAACAACTCGCGTGGATGGAGGGCTTCCTCCGCGAGCGCGCCGACACCGTCGTGCTCCAGCCCTTCGACCACCAGGCGAACGACGGCCGGACGATCCGCATGACCAACGTCTTCGCGCGATTCCGGCCCGACGCCGACGCCCGCATCCTCCTCGTCGCCCACTGGGACACCCGCCCGACCGCCGACCAGGACCCCGACGTGAGCCGCCGTGACCTGCCGATCCTCGGCGCGAACGACGGCGCCAGCGGCACCGCCGTCCTCCTCGAGCTTGCCGATGTCCTCTCCCGCCATTCCCCGCCGATCGGCGTCGACCTACTCTTCACCGACGGCGAGGACTTCGGCACCGGCGAGATGTACCTCGGCGCCACGTACTTCGCGGCGAACCCGGTCCCCGGACCCGGCTACCGCCCGCTCTACGGCGTGCTCATCGACATGGTCGGCGACCGGGACCCGGTCTTCCCGATCGAGCCGCTCTCGTACGACTTTGCGCCCGAGGTCGTCGAACGCGTCTGGCGGCTCGCCCAGGAACTCGGCTACGGCCACGTCTTCGTCCGCCGCCGCCAGGGCCCGATCTCCGACGACCACGTGCCGCTCAACCGCGCGGGGATCCGGACCATCGACGTCATCGACTTCGACTACGGCCCCGGCAACACGTACTGGCACACGACGCGGGACGTGCTCGAGAACACGGCGCCGGACGGGCTGGAAGCTGTAGGAACCGTGCTGACGGGGCTGATCTACCGCGGGGGGTGACGGGCGGGGGAGGGGGGCGCCGTAGCGGAGCTCCGCGTTTTCGCCCGTGCTCATGACCCGAGACGAACGCCGCGCCCTCTCCTTCGTGGTCCTGCTGCTCGCGCTCGCCGCGGGCGCGCGCGTCGCGCGCCGCGAGCCGCCCGTGACATGGCCGGCGGACGTCGTGGACGCGGACTCGCTCGAAGCGGCGGCGCGGGAGCGGAAGGAGCAGGCCGAACGGCGGGCGCGGCCGCTCCGCGCGGACGAGCGGATCGACCCGAACGTTGCGCCGGAGGAGGAGCTCGACCGGCTGCCGGGCGTGGGGCCGGCGCTCGCGCGCCGGATCATCGCCGCCCGCGAGGAGGGCGGGCCGTTCCGCTCGCTCCGGGACCTGACGCGCGTGCGCGGGATCGGGCCGAGCGCGCTGCAGCGCCTCGCACCGCACCTCCGGCTCCCGGCGCCGCCGGCGGGGGCGGGCGGGGCGGCGGGGTCAGAGCCGGCCGGCCCCGGAGGCGTCGGCCTCGTCGCCGAGCTCGGCCCGGGCGTGGTCCCCACGGTCGTGGCGACCGGGGCACCGACCGGGTCGGCCGGATCGGCGGGATCGGCCAGATCTACCGGGGCCGGAGCGCGCGCCGGCGGCAACGCGGCGCCGCTCGACCTGAACCGCGCGACGGCGGCCGAGCTCGAGGCGCTGCCCGGGATCGGGCCGGCGCTGGCGGCGCGCATCGTCGCCTACCGCGACTCGGCCGGCCCGTTCACTGCGGTCGATTCGCTCACCCGCGTGCGCGGCATCGGGCCGGCGCTACTCGAGCGGCTCCGGCCGCGCCTGCGCGTCCGACCTTGACCGCGTCCCGACGGCGGTCTAACTTGCTTCACCTCTCCCGTTCCAACGCTCCCCCGGGTATCTCGACCGAACCGTATGGCCACGACGACCGTCCCGACCGACCGGATCGGTGAGCTCCTCCTGCGCGAGGGATTGATCACGCAGGAACAGCTCGGCAAGGCGCTGGCCGATGCCCGGGCGAACGGCACCCGCGTCGGGTTCTCCCTGATCAAGCTCGGCTTCATCGCCGAGGAGGACCTGACGCGAATGCTGGCGCGCCAGTACCGCGTTCCGGCGGTCGACCTCAACCGCGTCAAGCTGGACCCGAAGATCATCCGGCTGGTCCCGACGGACCTCGCGCTGAAGCACCTGGTCCTCCCGCTGCGGCGCATCGGCAGGACACTGACGGTCGCGATGGCGAACCCGGCGGACACGCGTGCGGTCGAGGACCTGCGCTTCGTGACGCGCTTCGACATCGAGCCCGTCATCGTCGGCGAGTACACGCTCCGCAAGCACATCGAGAAGTACTACGAGACGTCGGATGAGCGCCTCTCCGAGATCCTGAACGAGATCACGGAGGACGAGGTCGAAGTCGTCGACGAGCGCGAGGAGGACGTCAGCGCCGCATCGCTCCAGGCGCAGATCGATGACGCGCCCGTCGTCAAGCTGATCAACACGCTGCTCACCGATGCCGTGCTCCGGGGCGCGTCCGACATCCACATCGAGCCGTACGAGCACGAGATCCGCGTGCGCTACCGCATCGACGGCGCGCTCCGCGAGGTCATGAAGCCGCCGATGCGGATGAAGGCCGCGCTGACCTCGCGCATCAAGATCCTGGCGAGCCTGAACATCGCGGAGCGCCGCGTCCCGCAGGACGGCCGCATCAAGCTCAAGGTGAAGAACAAGGTCGTCGACTTCCGCGTCTCGACGCTCCCGGTCATCTTCGGCGAGAAGATCGTGCTGCGTATCCTCGACAAGGGGAACCTCACGCTCGACCTCGAGAAGTTCGGGATGGAGCCGAAGGCCAAGAAGGACTTCATGTCCGCGATCATGAACCCGTACGGCATGGTGCTCGTCACCGGGCCGACGGGCTCCGGCAAGACGACGACGCTCTACTCCGCGCTCTCGAAGATCAACACCGAAGACGTCAACATCATGACCGCGGAGGACCCGGTCGAGTACAACCTGCACGGGATCAACCAGGTGCAGGTGCGCAACGAGATCGGGATGACGTTCGCCGCCGCGCTGAAGGCGTTCCTGCGGCAGGACCCGAACATCATCATGGTCGGCGAGATCCGCGACATCGAGACCGGCGGCATCGCCATCAAAGCCGCGCTCACCGGCCATCTGGTGCTCTCGACGCTGCACACGAACGACGCGCCCTCGACGGTCACGCGTCTGATCGACATGGGGCTCGAGCCGTTCAACGTGGCCGCGGCCCTGAACCTCGTCACCGCGCAGCGCCTCGTCCGGCGCATCTGCGACTTCTGCAAGGAAGAGACGACGTACCCCGACGACTACCTCGCCGCCGCCCGGATCAGCCCGGAGCAAGCCCGGTCCATGAAGTTCTACAAGGGCCGCGGCTGCGACCAGTGCGGCGGGATCGGCTACCGGGGCCGCCAGGGCCTCTACGAGGTCATGGCGATGTCGCCGGAGATCCGGCGCATGATCATGCAGAACGCCAGCGCCGACGAGCTGCGCGAGCAGGCGCTCCGCGAGGGCATGCTCACGCTCCGCATGGACGGGCTCATCAAGGTAGCAAAGGGCATCACCACGCTCGAAGAAGTCATCAAGGAGACCGCCGCTACATGAGCAGTCAGCAGGCCCCGAGCCCCATCAACCTGAGGGCGCTCCTGGAGGAGATGATCCGCCGCGGCGCCAGCGACCTCCACCTCACCGCCGGCGATCGCCCGAAGCTCCGCATCGACGGCGCGATCGTGAACGCATCCACGGGCCACGTCCTCACGGCGAAGGACACGCTCCAGCTCGCGTACTCGATCCTGACCGAGCAGCAGAAGAAGCGCTTCGAGACCGAGGACGAGCTCGACTTCTCGTTCGGGATCCAGAACCTTTCGCGCTTCCGCGGCAACGTCTACCGCCAGCGCGGCTGCGTCGCGGTCGCGATCCGCCAGATCCCGTTTTCCATCAAGACCATCGAGCAGCTCGGCCTGCCGCCCGTCATCTCGAAGCTGGCCGAGAAGCCCCGCGGCCTCGTCCTCGTCACCGGTCCGACCGGCTCCGGCAAGAGCACCACGCTCGCCGCGATGATCGACAAGATCAACCGCGAGGAGAAGGGGCACATCCTCACGATCGAGGACCCGATCGAGTTCATCCACCGGCACCAGGGGTGCATCGTCAACCAGCGCGAGGTCGGCGCCGACACCTCGAGCTTCGCCTCCGCGCTCAAGTACGCGCTGCGCCAGGACCCCGACGTCGTGCTCATCGGCGAGATGCGCGACCTCGAGACCATCTCCGCCGCGCTCACCATTGCCGAGACCGGGCACCTCTGCCTGGCCACGCTGCACACGAACTCGGCCGCCGAATCGATCAACCGCATCATCGACGCCTTCCCCTCGAACCAGCAGGCGCAGGTCCGCGCCCAGCTCTCGTTCGTCCTCGAAGGCGTCATCACCCAGACGCTACTGCCGAGGGCCCGCGGCGGAGGCCGCGTCTGCGCGTGCGAGATCCTGGTCTGCACCCCCGCCGTCCGCGCCTCGATCCGCGACGACAAGGTGCACCAGATCTATTCCATCATGCAGGCCGGGAAGAAGTTCGGGATGCAGACGCTCAACGACGCCCTCTACCAGCTCTACATCAAGGGCGAGGTCACGCTCGAGGAGTGCGTCAAGCACTCGAGCGACCCCAACGAGCTGCTGCGTATGGTCGGGGAACCGGTACCGGCAGGAGGAGCGTAAACCATGCCGACGTTCACGTACTCCGCACGCACCTCGGCCGGCGCGATCCAGACCGGCGAGGTCGAGCTGCCCTCGCGCGACGACGTCAACCGCTGGCTCGCCCGCCAGCGCATGATCCCCATCAAGGTCGCCGAGAAGAAGGCCGGCGGCCTCAACATCGAGCTGCGATTCGGTACCGGGATCAAGACCCGGGACATCGTGATCTTCACCCGGCAGTTCGCCACGATGATCAATGCCGGGCTGCCGCTCGTACAAAGCCTCAACATCCTCGCTGAGCAGAGCGAGAACGTTGCGCTGCGCAAGGTCATCGAGCAGGTCCTGTTCGACGTGGAGTCCGGGAACACGCTCGCGGACGCGCTCCGCAAACACCCCAAGGTGTTCACCGACCTCTACGTCAACATGGTCGCCGCCGGTGAAGCCGGCGGCATCCTCGACATCATCCTGCTCCGCCTGGCCACCTTCCTCGAGAAGAACGACGCCCTCGCCCGCAAGATCAAGGGCGCCATGGTCTACCCGGGCGTCATCTTCTCCGTGGCCATCATCGCCGTCGTCGTGCTGCTCACGTTCGTCATCCCGACGTTCCAGGAGATGTTCGAGAGCGCGGGCGTGCCGCTCCCCACGCCCACCGTCTTCGTGATCTGGCTGAGCGAGTCGATCCAGACCTACTGGATGTACATGCTGGGCGCCATCTTCGGCCTGGTCGTCCTCGTCCGGCAGATCTACAGGTCGCCCGGCGGCCGCCTCGCGATCGACCGGCTCCTGCTCAAGCTCCCGATCTTCGGCGACCTGCTCCGCAAGTCCGCGGTCGCCCGCTTCACCCGCACGCTCGGCACCCTCGTCTCGAGCGGCGTCTCCATCCTCGACGGCCTCGAGATCACCGCCCGCACGGCCGGCAACCGCGTGATCCACGACGCCGTCATGGCCGCCCGCACCAGCATCGCCGGCGGTGAGACCATCAGCGCGCCGCTCAAGAGCTCCGGCGTCTTCCCGCCAATGGTCGTGCAGATGATCAACGTCGGCGAGCAGACGGGCGGCCTCGACGAGATGCTCTCCAAGATCGCCGACTTCTACGACGACGAGGTCGACGCCGCCGTCGAGGCGCTCCTCAGCGCCATGGAACCCATCATGATCGTGTTCCTCGGCACCATCGTCGGCGGGATGATCGTCGCGATGTACCTGCCGATCTTCGACATGATCAACGCGGTGCAGTAGGCTGGGGGTGGGTTTGGGCGTGT
>DASVDG010000143.1:0-14371 GCA_036381255.1 Longimicrobiales bacterium
CGCTTGTGCACCTGGCTGCGGAACTGCTGCGCGCTGAACAGCACGAGCCCGAGATAGCGCCCGCGCTCGCTCACGTCGAGCAGCATCTTGCGCACGTACGTGTCGTGCCCGTCCGACGGCGCGTACTTGTTCAGCTCGTCCACGAAGACGACGAGATGGTCGACGCCGAGCGCGTTCCGCTCCAGCCGCTCGCGCGCTTCGTTGACGACCCGCGCGAAGATCAGGTCCTGCGCTTCCGGCTCGACGTTGGCGACGTCGATCACGTAGACCGTGCGGTCCTCGAACGTGCCCCACGGCAGGTCGTTCACCGTCGCGTCGTTCGAGACCAGCCCCTTCGCGCGCGTCGACAGGTTGAGCAGCCGGTTGCGCACTTTGCGGATCGTCGCCACGTGGTGCGTCTTCCAGACCTGGCGGTCGTTCTGCTCGCAGACGGACAGCACGTCCTCGAACCACGCCTCCAACTCCTGGAACGTCCGAACGCGGTGCGCGCGCAGCGTGCCGTCGTCCCATTCCCGCCCCACGACGCGGTCCCGGATGAACTCGATCAGCGCGTCCGCCTTCGCGTCCACGTCCTCGCGCGTGAGCAGCACCTCCGCGAAGTCCAGGATCTGCTCGAGCCCCCAGACCAGCGGCTCCACGTTGTGCGTCAGCGCCTCGTGCGTGCGCAGCGTGTTCAGGTTGAACCCGTCCGGCTTGTACGGCGCGTAGTACCGCACCTTCCGGAACGGCTCCGCCGGCACGCCCAGCCGCGCGTACTGCGCCCGGTCCTCCTCGGACAGCTCCGCCGGCTGGTCGAGGAACAGCAGGTCCGGGCCCTTGACGTTGAAGCACAGCGCGGCGACGGTGGCTCGCCCGCCCGTCCCCTCCCCGCCCGAGGATTCGGGATTCAGCATTCGGGATTCAGAGGATTCAGGATTCAGCATTCGGGATTCAGCGGGGTACGGCCCCTGCTCACCCCGCGAAGCCCGCCTCCCGACCCCTGAATCCTGACCCCTGACCACTGACGACTGACCACTGACGACTGACCACTGCCCACCGACCCCTGACGACCGCCCCCCGAACCACTCGAAAATACTCGCCAGCAGGAACAGCACGGCGCTCGTCTTCGTCGCCAGGCCGCTGACCCCCGTGATGTTCAGGTGCGCTGCCTCCGGCCCGAGCAGGAAATCCGCATCCAGGTAGACCGGCGCCTGGAGCCCGCCGGCCGTGTAGAGCCCGACGGGGATCCCGGTCCCGCCCGGCTTCGCGTACGCGTCCATGCGCAGCCCGACGCGGACGTCCTCGTCGTCGGCGAGGTAAACCGGGCCGCCGGGCACGGGCTGGAGCGGCTCCTCGGGCTCGTGGCGCAGCACCGCGGCGGTGTAGACGCGGATCTCCGGCCGCTCGGTCGGCGCGGGGAACGCCGGCGCGGGCTCGCCCTCGAGCCCGATGTAGTCGTGCAGCGCGCTCTCGAGGTCGGTCCAGCTCGCGCCGTCCACGACGATGCCGTACACCGTGAGCGGCCGCGGCTCGTCGACGCGCAGCTTGACCAGCGCGCCGATCCCGACGGGCGAGTCCGGCGCGGTCCAGAAGTGGAACTCGTGCGGCGTGTTCGGCTTGCGCTCGGTGCCGACGACGCGGCCGATGGGCTCAGGGGCGACAGCCATGCGCGATCTCCAGGGTGCTACGGGGTACGGCGTTCGGGATTTAGTCGTCAGTTGTCAGTGGTCAGTTGTCAGCATTCGGCATTCGGCATTCCGCATTCAGAAGGGAGGCGCTGCGGCCATCCTGCCTCCTGCATCCTGCCTCCTGCATCCTGACCACTGAATGCTGAATCCCGACCCCTGAATTCTGAATTCTGAATCCTGAATCCTGAATCCTGAATCCGGACCACTGACCACTGACCACTGACCACTGACCACTGACCACTGACCACTGACTACTGACAACTGACTACTGACTCCCCGGCCGGGGCGGGGCGGCGGGGCGATGCCGGCCGTGCTCCTCACCCCACCCCCTCCCCCACCACCGCCACCACCTCGCCGTTCACGCCGGACCCCGCGTCCCCGGCCAGGAACAGCACGGCCGCGGCGATCTGCTCGCGCGTGACCCACTTCACGGCAGTCGGGTCGTCGACGGCCGCGCGGTTCTGCTCGGTGTCGATCATCCCGGGCGCGATCGCGTTGACGCGCACGCCGTTGGGGGCTTCTTCGAGCGCCATCGCGCGGGTCAGCGCGGCGACGCCGGCCTTGGCCGCGCTGTACGCGCCGAGGTTCGCGGCGGCGCGGAGCGCGGCGGGCGAGGCGAAGTTGACGATCGCGCCGCGGCTCTCGCGCAGCAGCGGCAGCGCGGCGCGGCTCAGCAGGAACGCGGTGCGCGCGTTGCGCGAGATCTCGCGCTCCCACTCCTCGACGGTCGTCTCGGCGAGCGGCTTGATGACGGAGAGCCCGCCCGCCGCGTTGACCAGCACGTCGAGCCGGCCGAAGCGGTCGCGGACCGCGGCGACGACGCGTTCGGCGCCGTCGGGTTCCGTCAGGTCCGCGGCGAGCCCCAGCACCTCGCCGTCGTCGCCGAGCTCGCGGGCGAGCGCCTCGACGTCCGGGCGCACGTCGGTGATGGCGACACGGGCGCCCTGTTCGAGGAACGCCCGGGCGAGCGCGTAGCCGACCTGCCCGCGCGCGCCGACGCCCGTCACGATGACGACCTTTCCGTTCATGGTACCGTCCTCTCTCCACGCGACGGCCGGCGCCCAGCGCAGCTCGGCCATCCCGGCCACGAGCAGCACGGCGCCGGCCGCGAAGTACAGCACGCCGGGATCGAGCTTCGGGATCAGCAGCGTCGCGGCCGCGACGACGCCGGCCGCGGCGCCGACCAGCGCGATCGCGGCGCCGCCGCGGCGCCGTGCCGTGAGCGCGGTCAGCACCGACCCGGCGGCGTAGGCCGGCGCGCCGAGGAAGAGCAGCGCGGCGAGCGCGGTGCCCGGCCCGACGCTCCGGATCTCGCGGACCCCGGCGTACGCGTCGCCGAAAAGGCCGGCGGCGGCGAAGACGAGGATCGCGGCCATCCAGCGGCCGCGGGTCGACACGGCGCGGTCGTCCGGCAGACCGACCCAGGCCGCGGCGGCGACCGCGCCCAGCGCGAGGGCGAGCAGGTACCCGGCGGCCGCGAGCACGCCGGGGCCGGGGTGCAGCAGCAGCGTCGTGCCCGCGGCGACCGCCGCGCCGAGCACCGCGCCGACCGCGGCCGTCGCCGCGGGGAGGACGATCCGCCGGTACCCGGCGCCGCCGCTCACGTCGCGAACCGGCCGTAGCCGCCGCGGAAGTAGATCAGCGGCGGCTCGTCGCGCACGTCCCCGGCGACCACCTCGCCCACGATGATCGTGTGGTCGCCGCCCGGATAGGCGGCCCAGACCCGGCAGTCGAGCCAGCCCATCGCCTCTTCCAGGACCGGCGCGCCGGTGGCCTCCGTGCGGTACAGGATCCCCCTGAACTTCTCCTCCATGTCCCAGCTCGCGAAGCGCCGCGACAGGCGCTCCTGCTCCGCCGTCAGCAGGTTGATCGCGAAACAGCCGGCGCCCAGGATGCAGTCGTGCGAGTCCGCGCCCTTCTCCACGCAAACCAGGACCAGCATCGGCCTGAGCGAGACCGATGTCAGCGTATTCACGGTCAGCCCGCACGGCGCGTCGGTCGCCGCGTCGCGCGAGGTGACGACGGCGACGCCGGTCGCGAAGTGCCCCATGATGCGCCGGAATTCGGCGGTGTCCATCGCTGCCTCGTGTCGTTCGGGCCCGCCGTCTCGCCGGCGGGCCGCGTCGCTAGATGTTCGGCGCACGGGTGCGCAGGTATTCTTCGCAGTCACGGATCGGGTAGAGCAATCGGTCCCAGCGCTTGTCGGGCAGCGAGAGCGGTGCGGTCTCGGCGAGCAGCCAGCGGCTGATCTCGTCGGCTCGCTCCAGCGTCGCGGCCGTCGCGGCGGCTTCGACGCGGACCAGCCCCCAGAGCGCGTCGCGCCCGGCCGGCGAGCGCAGCCGCAGGTACCATGAGTAGACCGGCGTGAAGCTGCGCGTCTTCGGCTGGAAGATGCTGGACCGCTCGCCGACCTCGAGCGCGAGCAGCGTGCGGGCATCGTCGCCGTCGAAGAAGCGCGTGCGATGGCTCTTGATCACGCCGACCGCCCGCGGCGCGGCGGCCAGCTCCTTCGTCAGCGTCAGGCTGCCGTCCACGAGCAACCAGCCTTCCTCCGCCTCGCGGCACCACCGGTCGGCCAGCGCGCCCTCGAGCGACTCGCGCCAGCGGTTGACCGCCTGCGCGGCGCGGGCGTAGAGCGCGGGCGGGAACAGCGGCAGCGGCTCGCCGTCCGGCGGGCTCGTGTCCCGCAGCGCGACCGCCGCCACGCCGGCCGCCGCCACCGCGGCCGGCTCCACCAGCCGGAACGGGAAGAAGACGCCCTCGCGCTCCTCCTGGTAACGCGTGCGCAGGCCGTCCGCGCCGGCGCCGGCCAGCGTCGCCATCCGGCGCGCGCGGCGGGTGCGGACGACCGCCGCGGCGTACGCGTACACGATCGGCACCGGCCCGTGGTACAGCGCGACCGTCGACCGCTGGATCCCGTCGAGGAACGCTGTGAACGCGCTCGGCGCCGGCGCGCCGACCGGCACCGCCCGCAGCCGGTCCGTCCCCGGCTCGACGACCACGGCCTCGGCCTCGGCCAGCTCTTCGCCGTACGCCTCGAGCGGCGTCGGCTCGCCCCCCGCGACCGCCGCACGGAACGGCGCATCCGCGCCGCGCGCCAGCCGGCGCAGCTTCGCCATTAGCACGTTGCGTGCAGTATCCCGGTCCCCTAGTTTGAGCGATTCGCGCACAGGAATGGATGGCTGATCCCGCCCCCGGCGGCAACCCGACAGAGCCGATGCAGCAGGTTTCTTTGACGCCTCGCCGATGCACGTCCCGTCGCGTCGCGGCGGCCTTCGCCATGATCGCCCTGATCGGTGCGGCGCGCCCCGCGGCCGCGCAGGGCCCCAACGCCGAAGAAGACGACGACCGCTGGGCCGCGGCGGCCGAGCTCAGCATGACCGCGACGTCCGGCAACCAGGACGTCACGGTCCTCGCCACGGGCTTCACGCTGCGCCACCTGCGCCAGGAGCTCTTCGACTTCGAGCTCAAGCTCCAGGCGCGGTACGGCTCGAGCCGCGGCGAGCAGGTCGTCGAGAACTACCAGGGCACGTTCAACCTCGACTTCGGCCCGGGCCACCGCTGGTCGCCGTTCATCTACAGCACGGCCGAGCACGACCCGTTCAAACGCCTGGACGTCCGGGTGAGCAGCGGCGCGGGTGCCAAGTACCGCCTCTATCGTGCGGAGAACAGCGGCGAGGCGTCGCTGAGCCTCGCGATGCTGCACTCGTACGAGGCGCTCACGACCGACGTGCCGACGCGCACGACCTCGGCGCGGTGGAGCCTGCGGCTGACCGGCCGCCAGGAGATCCGCGACGGCGTGACGGTCTCGAGCCAGGCACTCTACGAGCCGGTCTACAACGACACGGGCGACTACCTGCTCGCCGTCGACGCCGGGCTCAAGGTGCTCGTGACCCGGAGCATCGCGCTCTCGGTCACGCACGAGTACAACCAGGACTCCACTCCGGCCGACGGCGTCGGCGAGATCGACCGCCTGCTGAAGGCCGGCATCCTCATCGAGCTATGATCCGGCGATTCCGCGTTGGCTCCGCCTGGGCGACGGCCCTGATTGTAACGGTTGCGACGGGCTGCGACAACGTCGATTGGGGCGGCGCGGACATCGCCATCGTGCCGCCGCCGCCGGGCGCCGCCGCGGGCGACGGCGACGCCGGCCCGGCGGAGGAGCGCCTCCCCGAGGGCCCGATCGTCTACTACGTCGCTCCCGGCGCGGGCGAGGCGACGCTGATCCCGATCGCCGAGATCGGCCGCGACACGCTGCTCCCCATCGGGCCGCGCGTCGACCCGCAGCTCTACGCCCACCGCTTCATCGCCACGCACCTCAGGACCGGCACGGAGTTCGCCCTGTTCCGCGGCGGCGCGCGCGTCGGCACCTTCGTCCTGACGCAGGCCGGGCTCCCGCCCGAAGGCGTGTGCCCGCGGGTGCCCCACGGCCGCGGCGTCCTCGAGCTGATGGCCGGCGCCGACACCATCCCCGAATTCCTCGCCCTCGCGAAATCGCACGCGCCGCCCGACGCCGCGCACGGCATCACCGGCGCGCCGCAGCCCGATCGCCGCATGCAGATCCTCGGGCCGATCCTCGCCGAACGGCTGCTCCGCGCCCGCGACGCGCCGCTCCCCGGCAACTGGTCCCGCGCCGAAGCGCAGCTCAAGCCGTTCCCGATGGCGGGCGCGGAGGACCCCGCGTTCGCCGCCACGTTCCTGGTCGACGACACGCTCGGCACCGGGTACGACAACGAGGGCTACAGCCTGTTCCTCATCGCCGAGCCGCGCCCCGAGATCGGATACGACACGGCGTACGCGGATTTCACGCCGTACGAGCGCGAGGGCAAGGCCGCGCCGCGCGTCGTCGACTTCCTCGACTGGGACCGCGACGGCCAGACCGAGCTGCTCCTCGAGGTCTACGGCATCGACCGGAGCTGGTTCGAGACGGTCAGCTCCGCCGGCGGCCGCTGGAGGAAGCTGGTCTCGACGCGCTGCGAGTAGGCGCCGCGGCCGCCCCGATCGGGCGCCTTGCGCTCCCGCCGGGCCGCCCCTACCTTCCCGCGTACATAACACGAACGGGGCCACCCGGAAGTCCGGTGCAAGACCGGCGCGGCCCCGCCACTGTGAGAGACCCGGACGGCGCGCCCTCGCGGCGCGGCGTCCGGCCCGGCCCGCTCAACGAGCCACTGGGGTGTTTTTTCGGCGCCCCGGGAAGGCGAGCGACGCTGTCTCGAGCCAGGAGACCGGCTCCGTTCGTGCCCGAATGGACCCCTTCGAGGGAAGGGTCGGGCGGCGAACGTGATGGCCGGTCGTATGGCCTCGGGTACCCGTTCTTCCCTCGGCATCGGGAAGGACGGGCTTTTTGTCGTTGCTCCGCGGATCCCTTTCGATTCTCGCCCTGATCCTCGCCGCGGCCGGCTGCGCGGACGCGCCCGGCCGCGCGGCGGACGCGTTCGCCGTCGTCACGGACGACGCCGGCCGCGAGGTCCGCGTCGCCGCGCCGCCGGCGCGCATCATCTCGCTGATCCCCGCGGTCACAGAGACGGTCGTCGCGCTCGGCGCGGCCGACCGGCTGGTCGCGCGTACGGCGTTCGATGAAGATCCGGCGCTCGCGCACCTGCCGTCGACGGAGCAGGCGCTGATCCCGAACGTCGAGTGGCTCGCCCGCTTCCGGCCGGAGCTGGTCGTGGCGTGGGCGGACGGCCAGTCGCGCTCGGCGGTCGCGCGACTCGGCGCGCTCGGGATCCCGGTCTACGGCGCGGCAATCGAGACCGTCGGCGACGTCGAGGCGACGATCCGCCGGATCGGCCGCCTGCTCGGCCTCGACTCGTGCGCCGACTCGGTCGTCGCCGCGATGCGCGCCGAGCTGGACGCCGTGCGCCGCGCGGCCGCGGGGCGCGAGCGGCCGAGCGTGTTCTACCTCGTCGCCCGCGACCCGTTGCTGACGGCCGGGCCGGGCACGTTCATCGACGAGCTGATCGCGGTCGCCGGCGGCCGCAACGCCTTCGGCGACGCGCCGGCCGGCTGGCCGCAGGTCGGGCTCGAGGAGGTCGTGCGCCGGCAGCCGGACGTGGTGCTCGTCCCGCTCGGCGAGTGGAACGACGCCGCGACGCTCGACGCGCTGCGGACCGCGCCGGGCTTTCGCGAACTGCGCGCCGTCCGCGAGGGGCGCGTGTACGCGGTCGACGCGACGATGTTCAACCGGCCGGGGCCGCGCATCGGCGTCGTCGCGCGCGAGATCGCGCGGCTGCTGCACCCGGAGGCGATGCCGTGACCGCCGCCCTCCCCCTCCGCCTCCTGCTCCTCGCGCTCGTCGCGGGCGCGGCGCTGATCGCGAGCATCGCGTTCGGCGCCGCGGGGATCCCGCTCGGCGGCGTGCTCGACGCGCTCGCCGGCGGCGCGGACGAGACGACGCGCGCGATCGTGCTGCGGCTGCGCCTGCCGCGCGCCGTGCTGACCGCGCTGGTCGGCGGCGGGCTCGCGCTCGCGGGCGCGGTGTTCCAGGCGCTGCTGCGCAACCCGCTCGCGGAGCCGTACATCCTCGGCGTCGCCGGCGGCGCGACGGTCGGCGCCGTGACCGCGGTCGCGCTCGGCTGGTCCGCCCAGGCGTCCTGGTCGATGCCCGCCGCCGCGTTCGCGGGCGCGATCCTCGCCATCGTGCTCGTCTTCCGCATCGCCGCGGGCGTCGGGCGCGCGCTCGACACCCGCGTGCTGCTCCTGGCCGGCGTGATCATGGGCTCGTTCTTCAACGCCGTCGTCCTGCTGATCCTGTCGTTCTCGGACGTCGAGACGTTCCAGTCCGCGATCTTCTGGATGATGGGCAGCCTCTCCGCCGCGAGCTGGTCGGCGACGGCGGTACTCGCCGCGTACCTCGCGCCCGCCGTCCTCGTCCTCCTCGCGCTCGCCCGGCCGCTGAACCTGCTCGCGCTGGGCGAGGAGACGGCGCTGTACCTCGGCGCGCGCGTCGAGCGCGTGAAGTGGATCGCGTTCCTCGTCGCCTCGCTGCTCGTCGCGGCGGGCGTCGCCGTCGCCGGCGCGATCGGCTTCATCGGCCTGATCGTGCCGCACGCGATCCGGCTGCTCTGGGGGAGCGACCACCGGCTGCTGCTCCCCGGCTCGGTCCTGGCCGGCGCGGCGTTCCTGCTCGCCGCGGATACCGTCGCGCGCACCGTCGCCGCGCCGGCGGAGCTGCCGATCGGCGTCGTGACCGCGCTCGTCGGCGTGCCGGTCTTCGTGGTGCTCCTGACGCGGAGGTCCGTGTGAACGGCGCCCGGCCGAACGCCGCATTCGAGGCGCGGGGCCTGGCGTTCCGCTACCCCGGCGCGCCGCGCCCCGCGGTCGACGGCGTCGACGTCGTCGTCCCCGCCGGCTCGCTCTACGCGATCCTCGGCCCGAACGGCTCCGGCAAGTCGACGCTGCTGCGGCTGCTGCTCGGCGCACTCGCGCCCTCCGCCGGCGCGGTGCTCTACGACGGCCGCCCCGTCGGCGATTGGAGCCGCCGCGCGCTCGCGCGCCGCGTCGGCGTCGTCGCCCAGGGCGAGGAGGCGGTGTTCCCGCTGTCCGTCCGCGAGCTCGTCGCCATGGGCCGCTACCCGCACCTCGGCGCGTGGCGCCGCGAGGGCGCGGCCGACCGGCGCGCGATCGAGGACGCCATGGCCCGCTGCGACGTCGCCGACCTCGCCGACCGGCCGGTCTCGACGCTGTCCGGCGGCGAGCGCCAGCGCGCGCGCATCGCACGGGCGCTCGCGCAGCAGCCCGCCGCGCTCGTGCTCGACGAGCCGACCGCGTCGCTCGACGTGAAACACGAGATGGCGATCTTCGAGCTGCTCGGCACGCTGGCCGAGCGCGACGGCGTGACCGTCGTCCTCGTCACGCACAACCTCAACCTCGCCGCGCGCTACGCGCACCGGCTGCTCCTCCTCGACCGCGGCCGGCCGGCCGCCGAGGGCGCGCCGGGCCGCGTGCTGCGGCGCAGCATCCTGGAATCCGTCTACCACTGGCCCGTGGCCGTGACGGTGCACCCGGGCCCCGGCCCCGACGCCGGCGCGCCGCAGGTCGTCCCGCTCGCCGGCGAGCCCGCCGCCACGGCCGCGCACACCCCCAACGCTGGAGAGACCGACCATGAACGCTGAACGCCGCGTCACCCCCTTACGCCGCGCGCTGTCCCGCCCGCGGCCCGCCGGCCGCGCCGCCGCGCTCGCGCTTGCGCTCGCGCCCACCGTCGCGCCCGCGCCCGCGCTCGCGCAGGAAACGCCCGACACCGTGCGCCTCGACGAGCTGGTCGTGACCGCCACGCGCGTCGCCGTGCCGCTCGCCACGGTCCCCGCGGCCGTGTCGGTCGTGCAGGGCGCGGCGCTGCGGGCGCGCGGCGTCGCCCACGTGCTCGACGCGATCCGCGCGCTCCCCGGCATCGCGGTGGTGCAGAGCGGCTCGCACGGCGCGACGACGTCGCTCTTCCTCCGCGGCGGCGAGAGCGACTACGTGCAGGTGCTGGTCGACGGCGTGCCGCTGAACGAGCCCGGCGGCCGCGCGGACCTGGCGAACCTGAGCACCGACAACATCGAGCGGATCGAGGTCGTGCGCGGCCCGGCCAGCGTGCTGTACGGCTCGGACGCGGTCGGCGGCGTGATCCAGGTCTTCACCCGCGAGGGCCGCGGCCGGCCGCGGGCGAACGCGACGGTCCGCGCCGGCAGCCGCGGCACGCTCGACTACGGCGCCGACGTGAGCGGCGCCGCCGGCGCGCTCGGCTACGCGTTCTCCGCCTCGCGCTTCGAAACCGACGGGATCTACGCGTTCAACAACGAGTACCGCAACGACGCGCTGAGCGGCCGGCTCCGCTTCGCGCCCGACGCACGCACGGAGGCGAGCCTGACGGTGCGCTACGGGGAGGGCGAGTTCCACTACCCGACCGACGGCGCCGGCAACATCGTCGACCGGAACGCGTTCCAGACCGAGGAGCGCCTCGTCGTCGGGCTCGAGGCCGCGCGCCGGCTGACGGACCGGCTCGAGACACGGCTGCTGCTCGCGTTCAGCGGGATCGACGCCGACATCCGCGACGCGCAGGACGGCCCGGCCGACACGCTCGGCTTCTACGCGTCCAGCGCCCGGAACGACACCCGCCGCCGTTCGCTCGACCTCCGCGCGAACTACGACCTCGCCGGCACGGCACTGCTCACCGCCGGCGTCGAGCTCGAGGACCAGTCGCTCGAGAGCCGCAGCGCGTACGAATCCGAGTTCGGCCCCGGCACGGACGCGTTCGACGCCGAGCGGTCGAACCGCGGCGTCTACGCCCAGGCGCTGCTCCGGCCGACGCCCGCGCTCGCGCTCACGCTCGGCGCCCGGCTGGACGACAACGAGGCGTTCGGCACGTTCGACACGTACCGCGCCGGCGTCGCGTACCACCCGGCCGCCGGGACGAAGCTCCGCGCGAGCGTCGGCACGGCGTTCAAGGAGCCGACGTTCTACGAGAATTTCGCCGTAGGCTTCGTCCGCGGGAACCCGGAGCTGCGGCCGGAGCGCTCGCTGAGCTGGGAGGTCGGGGTCGAGCAGACGCTGCTCGGCGATCGGCTCTCCCTCGCGGCAACGGTCTTCGACCAGCGGTTCCGGGACCTGATCCAGTACCGCTCGCTCCCGTTCGGCTCGACCGAGCCGAACTATCAGAACGTGGTCGAGGCGGACGCCGCCGGCGCCGAGCTGGAGCTGCGCGTCTCGCCCGCCGACGCGCTCTCCGCGGGCGTCGCGTACACGTTCCTGGACACCGAGGCCGTGGACGCGGGCTACGCGACCGGGCCGGACGCCGAGTTCGTCGAGGGCCGGCCGCTGATCCGGCGCCCGGCCCACGCGGCGCGTTTCGACTTCCGCTACGCGCCGCGCGAGCGCGGCTCCCTCGACCTCGCCGTCCGCTTCGTCGGCGAGCGCGACGACCTCGATTTCAGCGGCGGCACGACCCGGCGCGTGACGCTCCCGGCGTACACCGTCGCCGACCTCGGCGTGCAATGGACGCTGCTGCGCCGCGACGGGCGGCGCCCCGGCTTGACGGCGCTGCTGCGGGTGGAGAATCTTTTCGACCATTCCTACGAAGAGATCGCGAACTTCCCGGCCCGCGGCCGCACGATCCTCGCCGGCCTCCGCATCGGCGCGGGGCTGTGAGCCGATGCGACGACTCGCGCCGACACCCGAACGGAGACCCGCGATGAACCCGAAGTTGACGACGACGCTCGCGCTGCTCGCCGCGCTCGCGGCCCACGCCTCCGCCGGCGCGGGGCCGGCGGCGGCGCAGGGCGCGCCCGTACGGCTCGACTCGATCCACGTGACCGTCGGATCGCGCGCGTCCGCCGGACTGCCGGTCACGACCCGCGCCGTCGAAGTGGTGACCGCGGAAGAGATCGCGCGGACCCCCGCGCGCACGCTGGCCGACGTGCTCGACTGGGCGCTCGGCATCGACGTGCAGGGCCGCTCGGCGGCGCAGGCCGACGTCTCGATCCGCGGCGGCACGTTCGAGCAGGTGCTCGTCCTGGTTGACGGCGTGCGCATGAGCGACGCGCAGACCGGCCACTTCGACCTCGACCTCGCCGTCCCGCTCTCGGAGGTCGAGCGCATCGAGATCCTGCGCGGCCCCGCGACCGCGCTCTACGGCGCCGACGCCGTCGGCGGCGTGATCCACGTCGTGACCCGCCGCGCCGCGCCGTCGCTCACCGCGAGTGTCGATGGCGGCTCGTTCGGCACCGCCGGCGGCACGCTCGGCGCGGGGTTCCGCGCCGGTCGCGTCGCCGCGCGGGTCGCGGCCGAAGCCCGACGCTCCGACGGGCACCGACCCGGCACCGGCTACGAGACCGTGCAGGCCCGCGCGGCGCTGGACGTCGCCGCCGCGGGGCGGACGCTGCGGGCTGGCGTCGCCTTCGCCGCGCGGGACTTCGGCGCCCGCGCGTTCTACACGCCGGCCGCCGCGGACTTCGACGAGTACGAGGAGACGCGCACCGCCACGGCGTCGCTCGCCTGGCTCGCGCCCGCCGATGCCGCGTTCGCCATCGAGCCGCGGCTCAGCGTGCGGCGCCACGAGGACGACTTCGTTCTCCTGCGCGACGACCCGGCGTTCTACCGGAACCGGCACACGGGCACGCAGCTCGGCGGCGAGGTCGTGGCGAGGTGGGCGGCAACGCCGGCGCTGCGCTTCGTGCTCGGCGGCGAGGCGTACACGGACCGGCTCGAGAGCACGAGCCTCGGCGACCGGCACGAGGAGCGCGGCGCGCTCTTCGCCGAGGCCGCGGTCGGCGAGGTCGACGGCGCGGCGCTGAGCCTCGGGCTGCGCGGCGACTGGCATTCGACGTACGGCGCGTTCGTCGCGCCGTCCGTCGCCGGCGCGCTGCCGCTCTCGCCGCGGCTCCGGCTGCGCGGCTCGATCGGCCGCGCGTTCCGCGCGCCGACCTGGACCGACCGGTACTACCGTGACCCCGCGAACGTGGGCACGCCGGAGCTGCGCCCCGAACGCGCGTGGGAGGCCGAGATCGGCGCGGATCTCGAGGCCGCACCGGGCGTGCGACTCCGCGCGACCGCGTTCCTCCGCGACGCCGAGGCGCTCATCGACTGGGCCCGGCCGGCCGGCGCGCCCGTCGACGCGCCCTGGCGCACGCTGAACGTCGCGAGCGCGACGTTCCGCGGGCTCGAGGTCGCCGTCGAGCACGCCGGCCTCCTCGGCGTACGCTGGAATCTTTCCGGCGCCGTGATCGGCTTCGATTCCGAGGCGCAAGATGGCCTCATCTCGAAGTATGCGCTGCGCCCGCTCACCCGCACCGTCCAGCTCGCCGCCGAGCGCGCCTGGCTGGGCGACGCGCTCTCGATCACCGCGCGCGTCTACCACGCCCGGCGCGCCGGGACCGACGAGCCGGCCGTGCAGGGCGGCGCGTGCGTCGCCGGGGCGACCCAGGGCCACACCCGCGCCGACGCCCGCCTCGCCTACGACTGGCGCGGCGCGCACATGTTCCTGGACCTCCAGAACCTGACGGGCACGGAATTCTGTGACGTGTCGGGCGTCATGGCGCCGGGGCGCGCGGTGTATCTCGGGGTGGCATGGAAGCTGGGGCGGTGAGCGCGAGCGAACGCTTCGCTCGCCGCTACCCCGGCGCCGCCGGCACGAGATCGACCAGCCGGTGCCCCTCCCGCTCGAGCGTCGCCCCGGTGACGAACCGGACGGGCTCGCGGAAGAGCGGACCGTCGTACACGAACGTGTGGTACTCGCCTCGCTCGCCCGCCACGTCGACGCCCGGCGTCTCCCGCAGTTCGTCGGCGAGGCGGCGGTCGAGGTCCCGCCCGAGCCACTCCGCGCGCCCGAGCTCGAGGTTCACGCCGACGATGCGCGCCCGGTAGCCGCGCTCGAGGAGCTCGTCGACGAGTGCGTCGGGCCGATCGCCCCAGAGCGGCTCGACGTGCGCGAGCCCCCGGGCGCGCAACGGCGCATCGTACCACGCCCGGATGTCTTCCAGATGGATGTTGCCGAAGATGATGCCGCCGACGCCGCGAGACTTCAGCGTGTCGAGCACGCGGCCGAGCGCCGCGGCGTAGTCGTCCGGGTGCGTGTGCGCCTGGACCAGCTCCCGGCCGAGCGCCGCCGCCTGCGCGGCGATCAGCTCGCGCCGCACGCCGTGGAACCGCACCCGGCCGCTGATCCCTTCGTAGATGTTGAAGAGATAGCGCACGTCGAGGCCCTGCCGCACGGCGCGGTCCAG
>DASVDG010000144.1:0-26453 GCA_036381255.1 Longimicrobiales bacterium
CCAGGAACGCCTTGAACAGGACCGGCCAGATGATCTGCCGCCCCTGCCAGTTCACGGACCGCCAGAACGTGACCGGATCGGTCACGAGCCCCAGGAGCTCCGAGGCGGTCGGAATGTAGCCGAGCGATCGTTCGAGCGCCACAGGAACCAGCGCCACGGCGAGGGCGCCGCCGACGAGCGCGGCCGCCACCACCGCCCGGCGGTTGCGGGCAATGATCGCGCCGTACAGCGCCGCGCCGGCGAGGCCCGCGAGCGCCGCCAGCAGTGTGATTCGCGTCAGCGTGAGCACGATCCACCCGCCGAACACGCCGCACAGCACGAGGTAGCGGAGCTGGCCGCGGACCGAGTATCGGGCGAACGCGATCAGCGTGACCACGAGCAGGTAGAACGAGAACGGGTTCTGATGGGCGCCGACGCCGTGAACGCGGACGCGCCCGGCCAGGTCGACCTCGTAGCCGCCCGCGAGGACGTAGACGGGGTTCAGCACCAGTGCGATCGCGACGGCGCCCCAGAGCGTCCAGTCGGCCAGCCGCTCCAGCTCGCGCCGCGTCCGGACGAGGCCGCGCACGGCCGCGAACACCAGGAGCGGGAACGCGAGCTTGAAGAGCAGGCGCAGCCCGTCCACGCGCGAGGGCGTGAAGACCAGCGTCGCCGCCGCGACGGCCAGGAACACGACGTACCCGCGGCCGTAGCGGCCGAGCGCGTGGCGGACCAGGTCGCGCTCCACGAGCGCGACGGCCGAGAGCCCGGCGACCACGCCGATGAGGCGGATACCGTTCATGTCGAGCCCGCCGAGCCCCGGGAGCAACGCCTTGAAGCCGCCCGTCATGAACGAAAGGTCGAACGGTCCCAGCGCGAGGAGGAGCCCGAGCACGAGCTTCGGCCGCAGCAGCATGAGGAAGAGCAGCGCGCCGCCGACGACCGCGCCCGTGGCGAACCAGGGCCGGCTCGCGAGGATGTACGCCGCGCCCACGCAGGCGACGACGCCCGCCGATGCCACGGCGCCGCGGCGCAGCCGGCCCGGCCACGCCGGCGCGAACCCGGGCGCGCTCCCGGCCGTCACGCCGGCGCCCCCACCGCCTCGCGCTCCGGCGCGCGTCGCGCGACCTCCATCCGTGGCGCGATCTTCTCCAGCTCCGGGCGTGCGCGCCCGAGGTCGATGACCTTCACGACGCCCCCGCGCCTCCGGTCCCGCCACAGATGTCGTCGAGCGCCGCGACGAGCCGCTCCACGCACCGCCGGTCGGTGAACTCCTTCGAGAAGCGATCCCGCCCCGCCCGGCCCATCCGCTCCCGCAGCGCCGCGTCCCCCGCGAGGCGCCGGATCGCGGCGGCCAGCGCGGCGACGTCTCGCGGCGGCACGATCACGCCGCTCTCGCCGTCCACGACGGCGTCCGCGATCGCGCCGACGCGCGTCGCGACGACCGGCAGCCCCGCCGCCATCGCCTCCAGCACGACCAGCGGCAGCCCCTCCGCCTGGTAGCCCGGAAACACGAAGATGTCGGCCTCGCGCAGGAATTCCAACTTCGCGTCCCCGCTCACCACGCCGGTGAACGACACCGCGTCCTCGAGCCGCCCGCGCGCGATCCAGGCGAGCGCTTCCCCGCGCTCCGCCTCGGACACCCATTCCCCGGCGAACGCGAAGCGCACGCGCGCCCCGCCGTCCCTCAGCAGCGACGCCGCGCGAAGCAGGTCCAGGAACCCCTTCGCCCGGAACAGCGCGCCCAGATACGCCACCGTGACGGGCCGGTCGCCGCGGCTCGAACGCGACGGCGCGCCCCCGGGGAACGGATCGACGATCCCGTTCGGCGCGACCCGCACCCGGTCGTCCGGGACCAGCCCCCGGTAGATCCCCCGCAGCCCCTCGCCGAGCACGAGCGCGCCGCTCAGCCAGCGCGACGTCCGCCGCACGAGCCAGCGGAACGGCGGCCGCGCCGTCTCGTAGAACTCGCGGAAGTGGCTGCCGTGCAGGTGCGTCACGACCCGGCACCCGAAGGCGCGGCCGATCCCGATGAACACCGCGTCCCGCAGGTACGCCCACTCGTTCTGCGCGACCTCGACGTAGACGACGTCCGGCCGGTGGCGGGCGACGAGGCGCGCAAACGACGCGGCGTGGCGCAGCGCAAGGAGCACGTTGCGCGCATCGAAGCGCCCCATGTTCTCCAACCCGCGCCGGTCCGCCGTGTCGAGGTGCAGCACATCGAACGCGCGGCCGAGGACGGGCGACCGCAGCAGCATCCCGGTGAACACCGCCATCCCCTGGTACGGCGGCGGCGTCGGGCCGACGATCAGCACTTTCCGGCGACGCACCGCAGCGCCTCACCCGCGCCCCGCAGCGCGCACGGCGCCGAGCAGCCGCGCCCGGTCCGCATCGGACATCGCGAGCCGCCACGATGCCAGCAGCATCGCCGCGAGGATCACGGCGAGCGCACCGGCGCGCAGCGGCGGGCCCGGCACGACGTGCGCGGCCGCCAACGCGAGCCCGCCCGCGCCGGCCACGAGCGCCGCCGCACGCGCCACGCCCGCGTCGACGAGGCTTCCGGCCGTCAACCCCGCGATCCGCCCCGCGGCCGCGAACAGCAGCACCGCATCGAGCGTCGTGCGGAGCGTCCACGCGAGCGCCGCGCCCGGGATCCCCCACCGCCCCACGAGCACCCAGACGAGCACGACGTGGATCGGCAGCTCGAGCAGGTGGAACTTCGCCGTGACGTCCGCGCGCCCCACCCCCTGGAGCAGCGCGAACGGCACGTGCGCCGCCGCGTTGGCCAGCACGCCCAGCGTGAGGATCACGAGGGCGGCCGCGCTCGCGCGCGCGAAGTCCGGGCCCAGCCACAGCGACAGCAGCTCCGCCGCACCGCCGATCAGCGCGACCGCGACCGGGCCGACCAGCAGCAGGATCCCTTTGAGTGCCACCGCCGCGAGGCGCCGCACCCGCTCCCAATCCGCCCGCCCCCCGAGCGCGCTGACCGCCGGGAACAGCGCCGCGACCACGCTCGCCGGAAGGATCGCCAGCCGGTTCACGATCTCGTACGGCGCGGCGTAGTACGCCACGGCCGCCATCGTGGCCAGGATGCCGAGCGCCAACCGGTCGAGGTAGACCAGGAGCGGTGAGACCAGGCTCGAGACGCTGACCCAGCCGCCGTATCCGGCCAGCGTCGGGATCCGTGCGCGGCGGAGCGCCGGACGGCCGCGAAGCGCGGGCACCGCTCGCACGGCCAGGGCGTACAGCGCCAGCAGCGTGCATGCACGCGCCGCGACGATCAGCGCCATCGCCCCCGGCAGCCGCCACCCGAGCGCGATAGCGGCCAGCGGCAGCACGTAGTTGGCGACCGTCGACGGGATCCGCACCGCACTGACCAGATCGAACCGCTGTGCAGCCTCCAGCATGCCGCGCACCGAGCTGGACACGATCGCCAGCGGCAGCGCCGCCGCGAGCATACAGAGCGCCGTCCGCGCCTCGCCCTCCAGCCCCGTCGGGATGTTGAGCACGCGGCCGACCACGACCGGCGTCGCGGCGGCCAGGGCGACGCCGCACGCCGCGCCGAACCCCGCCTGGATCGCCGTCGCCGTCCACGCCGTCTCCGCGGCGCCATCCGCATCGCCGGCGCCCAGCGCCTCGGCAACGAATTTCGTGGTCGCGCGGCCGACGCCCAGCTCACCGAGGTAGCCGAGCGCCATCCACGCGATCGCGAGGACGCCGAACCGCTCCTCGCCCAGCCCCCGGATCACGGGCGGGATCGCGGCCAGCGCCACGAGCAGCGGCGCGCCGAGCCCGATCAGGTTCAGCGCCGTGTTGCGGGCGAGGATCCGGCCGTGGACCTCCGTCGTCATGACGTCGACCGCCGCGGCCGCTCCGCCGTGCCGGATGGAACCGCCGGCTCCGCCGGCGACGCGGACGATGCCGCCGCGTCCTGCGCCGCCGCGCCCGCCCGGGGCCGCGGCGCGCTCGCGGCCGATGCCGGTCCGCCCGATGAGGCGACTGCCTCGAGGTACGCGCGTAGTGCGCCCATCACGGCCTCTGCCGCCGGCATCCCGTTCACGGTGATCCGCACGTGCCCTGCGCCGTCGAAGTAGGCGGACCGGTCCCGGACCAGAATGTTGCGCGCCGCGAGGAACCGGACGAGGGCGGGCGCGTCGTCCCAACGGACGAGGACGAAGTTCGCCTCGGACGGGTAGTGCTCGATTCCCCGCTCGGCCAGGAACGCGCACACCCGGGCGCGTGCGCCCCGGACTTCTTCGACGTAACCCCGCAACGCGGGCAGGTCCTCCAGCGCCGCGGCGGCCGCGGCTTTGGCGAGCATCGTCACGCTCTTCGGGTTGTGGACCCGCCGCAACGCGTCCAGCACCGGCCGCGAGCCGACCAGGTAGCCCAGGCGCAGCCCCGCGAGGCCGAACGCCTTCGAGAACGTCCGGGCGACGAGCAGCGTCGACGACGTCGTCGCCGCGTCGGCGATCGTCTCGCCGCAGAACTCATGGTACGCCTCGTCGACGACGAGGACCGCGCCGACCCGCTCGCACTGCCGGAGGATCCGGTCGAGCGCGGGCCGCGGCAGCACGTAGCCGATCGGGTTGTTCGGATGCGTCAGGTAGACGATGCGCGGCGCGTCGCCGCCGATCCGGTCGACCAGCGCAACGAGCGGAAAATCGCCCGTTCCGCGGTAATCGAAGAACACCGGCTCCGCACCGCGCTGTTCGACGACCGCCCGGAAGTTGTCGTACGTCGGCGAGACGATCAGGACGCGGTCGCCTTCGCGGACCAGCGCCCGCGCGATCAGCTCGAGCCCGGCGTCCGAGCCGTGCACGAGCAGGACGTGGTCGACCGGGACGCCGGCGTACTCGGCGATCCGCGCCTCCGCCTCCGTCGTCGCGGCCTCGGGGTACCAGCACAGGTACGGGTCGCGGTCGATCAGGCGGTGCAACGCCTCCCGCACCTTCGGCGACGGCACCCGGTCGGCCTCGTTCCAGTCGAGTTTGTGCGTCGCCTCGCCCCGCCGCGCCGCGCCCCACGCCTGCTGCGTCGAGATGCGGTACGCCTCCCGCTCCTCGACCGCGCGGCTGCCGATCCGGCGCACGATCGGCGGCGCCTTGCCGTCCGCGTTCGTGACGAAGCGGTCCGTCACCTCGATGTCCAGCGTGACCGCCGGCCCGATCCGCGCGCGCAGCTCCTCCGCGATCTTCTCTCGCACCCCGTCCAGCCCACGCACGCCCGCCCTCGGCGCGATCTTCGCCACGACCTCGCCCCGGCCGTACTGGACGAGCTGGAAGCGCAGGACCTCGGCGTACTTGCGAAACACGGTGTAGAAGTTGACCGACGGCAGCCGCCGCCCGTCCGGCGTGATGATGCACTCGTCCTTGCGGCCGACCACCGTCTCGACTCGCGGCAGGTTCCGCCCGCACGCGCACGGCGCGTCCCCGTCGAGGAGCCGGACCACGTCGCCCGTCTCGTAGCGGATGAACGGCATGACCGGGTTGTGGAAGCCCGTCGCGACCAGCCGGTACTCTCCCGTAGGCAGGTCGTCCGACGGCAGGAACTCCGGGTGGCCGTACTCCCAGTTGACGTGCATCCCTTCGTGCGCCTCGCACTCGGTGAGGACGAGGGCGGGCTCCGTCATCCCGTACCAGTTGAAGACCTTCCGCCCGAACGTCCGCTCGATCGTCTCCCGCTCCGTCGGCAGCAGCGTCTCCGATGAGGTGAAGATCCCTCGCAGCGCACGGAACCGGTCGCGCACCGGATACGCGTACTCCGCCAGGACCGTGACCGACGACGGGTAGCCCTTGATGAAGCGCGGCTGGAAATCGAGCATCCGCTCGATGTACGCCTCGCACGTCGCCGGCGAGAGGTGATACGCGGAGAAGAACAGCGTGTTCTGAGGCCGGTCGAAGCGCCACAGCGGCTCCCGGTCGGACGCCGGCACGTAGCTCCGCAGCGCGACCATGCGGTCGCGCCACCGATACCCGGCCCACGACCAGTGGCGGAAGATGCACCCCGTGTCGAAGGCGACGAACCCCTCGTTCAGCCGCATCCGCAGCGGCTCGCCCGTCGTCCCGCTCGTCGACGCCTCGATGCTGAAGCGCCGGAACCGCGGGTCGACCAGCGCGTCCGCGTCGGCACGGATCCGGTCCTTCGTCAGGATCGGCAGCGCCGCCAGGTCCTCCGGCCCCCGGAAATCCACGCGCGGGTCGAAGCCGACCGCGTCGAACGCCTCGCGATAGTACCGCGTCCCCTCGTACGCCCGGACCAGCGTCGCCTTCAGCCGCTCGCGGATGTACGCCGTGCGCCGCTCCTCCGGCCACCCCGGCGTCCGGATCAGGAAGCGACGGTGGATCGCCCAGCCGTGGAGGCGCGCGAACGCCTTAATCGCCCGCTTCATCGGCGGCGTATTTCTCCTCCAGCGGCCCGACCGTCCGCTTCGCGATCGCGTTCAGGTACGCCCGGTACGCCCGGCTCGCCGCCGGGACCAGCGGGCGCGGCACGCGGACGTACGGCTTGAGCCGGTAGTAGAGCGGCGCGTGGTTCCGGCCGGACGCCCCCGGCCGCTGCGGCACGCCGAGCACCCGCACCCGGCCGGGGCGCTCCAGCGCACGACGCACGCTCGTGCCCACGTCCGTCTCGAACGCGACCAGGTTCACGCACTCGCCCAGCTCCGCCTCGAAATGCGCATCGCTCCCCCCGACGACGGCCATCCCCGAGCCCACGAGCTGGCGCGCGCGACTGTTCTCTTCATGCGAACACTTGGGGTTGAAGATCTCGAATGCCGCGCTCACGTCGCGGCTCAGCCCGTCCCGGAACACCCCGTCGCGGCGGCGAAACGGGTGCGGCAGCACGGCGATGCCTCCCTGCGCCGCGATCTCGCGCACCGCGTCGTCCAGCGTGTCCGCCCGGATCGGCTCCCGGAGAAACAGGCCGATCAGGTGGGAGCCGTCCCGAAGCGTCCGCTCCTCGCCCACGATGAATTCGATCGCGACATTGCGGCTCCGCGCGTGCCGCCGGAACTCGATCGCCCCGTCGATCGTGTCGTGATCCGTGATCGCGACCGCATCGATCCCGCGCCGCTTCGCCGTGCGGACCAGCCCGTCGAACGTGATGTGGCCGTCGGACGAGGCGACGGTGTGGCAGTGCAGCTCGATGCGCAGCGCGGGGGGCGTGGCCATCGTCGGGAGCGGTCAGTCGAGGGGTTCGGTCGCGCCCGGCCGTGCTCCGTCGTCGCCCGTGGCTCGCACTGCGGCGTCGGCCGGCCCGCGTGCCGGTCCGGCGCCCACGACCAGCTCCGACAGCGCGCGGAGCATCCACGCCTGGACCCAGCGCATGTACGGAACGCGGTGGACGCCGCGCCGCGTCCGTAGGTGATGGAAGTACCCGGTCGGGTCGCGCATCTCCCGCACGCACCAGTCGGCCAGCCGCCGCGCCGTGGCGGGGCCGTCGGGGTACCGGTCCCGCAGCGCGAGGAGCATCAGCACCGCATGCGCGACCGCGTGTGCGTCGATCGGGTACGGCGCCCCCGGGTGAAAGCCCACCGCCGGCCCGCCCAGGAACGCGCCGCGCCAGTACGCGAGCCCCCGGTCCACCGCGGCATCGAACTCCGACGTGACCAGCGCCGCGCCGATGTCGCGGAGCGCCACGAGGACGTACCCGGTGTGGAAGCTGTCGACCCACCGGTTGCGCGCGCCGAGCCCGTAGGGCCACGACCCGTCGGGTCGCTGGGCGCGGGCGCCGAAGCGCGCCGCCCGCAGCGCGTCGTCCGCGAGGCCGTCATCGCCGTCGAGCGTCGCGAGCCGGGCGAGGAGCGACGCCGCCAGCAGGCTGGCGTTGTGGACGCCGCGCTGGTCCCGCGGCGTGTAGCTGAAGCAGAACGTGCCGTCCGGCCCCGGGATCCGATTCAGCGCCCGACGCACGAACACGCCGCCGCGCCGCGCCAGCTCCCGGGCATCCTCCCAGCCGAACGCGTCGGCCGCGTCGAGCAGCGCGTGGGAGACGAACGCCGTCGCCACGGAAGACGGCGTGCCCGCCGGCGCCAGAAAGTCGCGGTTCGCCCAGGGGAACGGGTAGCCCCACCCCGCACCGCCCCCCTCGGCCGATGCCGCCCGGCCGAGCCAGTCGACCAGCGCGCGCGCCGAGTCGCGGAACCACGCGTCCCGCGTGGCCGCGTGCAGCCGGACGTACGACGCGACGACCAGCCCGATCCCCTTGGCGTTCCGCGCCGGCGGGACGCCAAGCCGCTGGCGGAGCCGGACCCCGCTCCGCTTGCCGAGCTGCGTCCACGCCACGGCGAGCCAGCGGCTCCCGAAGCACAGCGTCCGGACGAGCGGACTGCTCAGCACGTCGTGCGGATCGTGGCCGGCGTAGTCGCGCTCACGCATCCAGGCGTCCAGCTCCAGCGCCGTACGCAGCCAGATGCCGCCGTTCGCGCCGGCGGCCGCGGTCGGCCGCGATCCCCGGCTCGGCGCCGGATTCGGCGTTCGTCTCACCGCCACCGCCGCACCTCCCGCACCCGCTCGGCGAGGACGGCGCCGACGAACCACGCGTTCGTGACCAGGTACCGCCGCCAGTAGCGCCGCGGGTCCTGCGCGAGGCGGTGGAGCCATTCGAGGCCGCGGCCGCGCGCCCACGCCGGCGCGTCCGCCTTCACGCCGGCCAGGACGTCGAAGCTCCCGCCCACGCCGAGCGCGACCGACGCGCCGAGCTCCGGCCACGCATCGTCGATCCAGTACTCCTGGAGCGGGCTGCCCATCGCCACGAACAGCAGCTCCGGCCGCGCGGCCGCGATCTCCCGGCGCACGCTCCGGTCGAGCGCCGCGTCCAGGTAGCCGTGGTGGTGCCCGACGATGCGGAGCTTCGGCCGCTCCCGTCGCAGCCGGGCGACGAGCCGATCGACCACCTCCGCCGTCGCGCCCAGGTAGTACGTCGACCAGCCGCGCCGCTCCGCTTCGTCCAGCAGCCGGACCATGAGCGTGAACCCGCCGACGTGATGCAGCGTCGGCCGGCGCAGCCGCCGGGCGGCCCACACCGTCGCCCACTCCGGTACGACCAGCTCCGCGGCTTCGAGGATCGCCCGGAGCCGCGCGTCCCGCCGGGCCAGCCACGCCTTGTTCGCGTTGGTCACCAGGATCCGGCAGCGCCCGCCCCCGGCGACGGCCCGCTCCACCACCGCCACGGCACCGTCCATCGTCACCGCGTCGGCCGGCGATCCCAGGATGCGCACGCGTTCGGGACGCGACACGGCGGCCGTTTCCGTGCCGGCGACGTCCGCCCGGGTCGTGACCGTGGCGACATCGGCCGCCGTCGCAGCGACGCCACCGTCCGGCGGCCACGCCTCAACGCGCACGACGGCCTCGCCGCTCGCGCCCGGTGAGCGCGCGCTCCACGCCCTCGGCCGGGAGGAAGATGAAGTTGTTCACGTACGCCCCCTCGCCCGCGCCGCCCGCCACACCTCCCGCCTGGTGCAGCATCGCGTCGAATTCCTCGACGGGCCGGAGCGCACCCGCGCCGTCGAGGAAGTAGCCCGCGTAACCCTGTCCCCGGAAGAACGCGAAGCGCTCGCCGATCGGCTCGGGAAAGTGCCGCTGTTCGATCTCGACCAGCAGGTTCGGCCGGTCGCGCGACAGCACCGCCGCCGCGCCGCGGAACACCTCCATCTCGTGCCCCTCCACGTCGCACTTGATGAACGAGACCCGCAGCGTCCGCCCCCCCAGCAGCTCGTCGAGCCGCCGAACCGGTACGCGCTCGACACGCCCCGCTCCCCCGGCCGCGCCGTCGATCGTCGCGAAACCCGTCAGCACCGTCCCGTCCGCCGCGACCGGCACGAACAGCTCCGCCTCCCCCTCTCGCGCGGAGAGCGCACACCGCTCCACCCGCACCGGCAGCCGCAGGCGTGCACACGCGCCCCGCAGCTCCGCGGCCAGCGCCTCCATCGGCTCGACGGCCAGCACCCCGCCCCCGCGCCCGACGAGCCGCGCCAGGCGGTACGTATACGCGCCCTGGTTCGCGCCCACGTCCACCGCGAGCGTCCCCCGCGCGACGAGCCAGTCGAGCTCTCGGATCTCCGGCTCCGGAAACCGCCGCGCCCGCACGACCAGCCGCAGCCAGCCGGGCGCCCGCCGCGCCACCGCGCGCCGCAGACGGCGCGGAGCCGACCCGCCGGGGATGCCGGCGCTCCCGGCGCCGCGAAGCGGCGTCGCCTCAGTACGCGCCACGCCCCCGCACCACCACCGGGATCGTCCTCAGCAGGATCTTCAGATCCAACCACAGACTCCAGTTCCGGATGTATTGCAGGTCCAGCGCGGCCCACTCGTCGAAGCTCGCGATCTCCGACCGACCCTGGACCTGCCAGAGGCACGTGATCCCCGGCGTGACGGCCAGCTTTCCCCGCTGCCACGGCCGGAACGCCGCGAACTCCTCCGCCGACGGCGGGCGCGGGCCGACCAGGCTCATGTCCCCCTTCAACACGCTCCAGAGCTGCGGCAGCTCGTCCACGCTGAACTTCCGCAGCCACCGGCCGAGCGGCGTGACCCGCGGGTCGTTGCGCATCTTGAAGACCGGCCCCGTCATCTGGTTCTGCGGGAGCAGATCCCGCTTCAGCGCGTCGGCGTTCGGCACCATCGTCCGGAACTTGTACCCGACGAACGGCCGTGCGCGGTGCCCCAACACCCGCCACGGATAGAGCGCCGGCCCCGGCGACGTCAGCTTCACCAGGACGGCCACGACCACGAGCGCCGGCGAGAGGACGATCAACCCGGCGAGCGACACGACGATGTCGATCGCCCGCTTCACCCGCTGCTCCACGCGCCAGCGTCGCGTCCGGGCACGCGGCGGCAACGCCGCCTCCCAGTCGAACTCCGCCCGGATCCTCGACACGATGGCCGGCACCGGGAACGGCGCCGCCGCGTCGCGGTGAATTCCCGGCTCCGCCCGTTCGACGGCTCCATCGCCGCGGCTCACGGCCCCGCCCCCGCCGCGGGCGAAGTGCATGCGCGCTCCACTGGTTGCTGTGAACGTTCGATCCGGAAACCGTCGGCAGGACCGCCCACCGATGACGGACGCGGCCTCGGGTGCGCGGAATCGCGAACGCGCCCGCACGCCCCGGGCGCGGTCCGAACTACGGCTCGGCCGCGACGGCATCGCCGGCGCGGCCGATGGACTCCCACTTCATGTCGTGGCGCCGCAGCGCCGGGTGCGTGACCAGGAGATGCCACAACACCGCCTGGAACGACTCCGTGTGCGGCGTCACCGTCTCCGGGTGGACCGACGGCACGACGATGCAATGGTCGGCCTGCGACGCGGTGAACCCGCCATCGCGGCCCACCACGCCGTACACGCCCGCGCCGGCCTTCTTCGCGAACGAAACCGCCCGCACCAGGTTCGCGCTCACCGCGGGCTCCACGCTCCCGCCGCCGACGGAAAAGACGAAGACGCCGTCGTCCGCCGTGAGACGGCTCCCCCGCAGGTACGCGACGAACGAGGTCTCCCACCCCTCATCGTTCACCCGCGCGGTCAGCTCCGCCACGTTGTCCGCCGGCGTATACGCCTCGATCCCCGCGATCTTGCGGAAATCCGCGACCGCGTGCGACGCGTGCGCCGCGCCGCCGCCGACGCCGAGGAAGAAGAGCCGGCCGCCCCGGTCCCGCAACGCCGCCAGCGACCGCGCCATGGCATCGATCTCCGCCGCGTGGAGCGCGTCGAGGATCGCCCGCGCTTCGGCCAGGTACCGCGCCGCGTACGACGCCTCAGGCATGGACCGCCTCGCGCGCCAGGATCCGGTCCGCGGCGTCCGCCAGCGAAGCGACCGTCTCGTCCGCCTCGACACCGGCGTTGTAGCGCCGGCGGATCAGCACCGTCCGGCACCCCGCCGCCCGACCCGCGGCCACGTCCTTCCACGTGTCGCCGACCATGTACGACGCCGCCAGGTCCACACCCCAGCGCCGCGCCAGCACGCGCAGCATCCCCGGCCGCGGTTTGCGGCACGCGCAGCGGTCGCCGTCGTCGTGCGGGCAGACCCGGAGATCGTCGACCCGGAGCCGGGCCCGGAGCTCCGCGTTCATCGCCGCCAGCTCCGAGCGCGGCAGCCGACCCCGGGCCACATCCGGCTGGTTCGTCACCACGAAGACCAGGAACCCCGCCCGCCGGAGCCGCCGCACCGGTTCGGGCGCACCCGCGTCGAGCGTGAATTCCGTGCGCACGCGCGGCGATCGCAGGCCGCCGTCGCTCTTGACCAGCGGATTCAGCACGCCGTCTCGGTCCAGGAAGACTGCCGATCGCACTCAGACCTCCACGATGGTTCCAAGTTCGGCCGATCGGTACAGCGCGTCGATCATTCGCATCGCGGCGACGCCGTCCTCCGGCCCGCCCTGCGCAAGCCGGCCCCGACGCACCCCCGCCACGAAGTCCTCCCACTCCAACCGCCACGACACGTCCTCGCCCGGGTACCGCTCCTCCTCGAGCTCCGGCGCCCCGCCACGCCGGTTCCGCCGCGCCAGCACCAGCCGCTCCGTTCCGTAGCTGCCGCCCAGCCCTTCGACGGTCACCGACCCCGCCTCCCCGTGCACCTCGAAGGAGAACAGGTTCTTCCACTGCGTCATGCTCACGTGAAGCTGCGCGACGGCGCCGTCGCCGAATCGGAAGAGGCCGTGCGCGTTGTCCTCCAGCGGCGCGATCCTCCACACCGCCGTCTGGAGGAAGGCGACGGCGTGCACCGGCAGCCCCGCGCACGCGTGGACCAGGTCCGCCACGTGGACGCCCTGGTCCGTCAGCTCGCCGCCGCCCGCCAGCTCCGGGTCCGCGCGCCACTCGGATTCACACCCCGGCCGGCTGCCATGGCCGTAGCGCGCGCGGATCGTCACGACGCGCCCGATCACGCCCGCCCGCACGACGGCGATCGCCCGCGCGAGCCCCGGGTGATAGCGGTGGTTGAAGCCGATCTTAAGGACCCGCCCACTCGCTCCCGCCGCGGCGGCCAGCTCCCGCGCTTCGGCCAGGTTCCGGCCCATCGGCTTCTCCAGCAGGACGTGCTTCCCCGACCCGAGCGCCGCGCACCCGATCTCCTTCAGGTAGCCGTTCGGCGTCGCCACGACCACCGCATCCACATCGCCACGCCCGACCGCCGCGCGCCAGTCCGGCTCCACGGCCGCGCCGTACTTCGCCGCCAACGCCTCGGCGCGACTCCGGTCCGCGTCCACGACCGCGATCAGGCGCGTGCCCGGATGGGACGCCGCCGTCGCCGCACGCCTGCAGCCGATCCGCCCGCACCCGATGACCGCGATCCCGAGTTCGCCCATCCCGCCGCGCCTACGCCCCGGCCCCCGGCGTCCGCGCCACCGGCGACTTCATCCGCGCTGCCCCCGCGCTCACCACCCCTCCACCCCCCGGTCCCCGGGCGCGATGCGCCGGAGCGTGAACAGGTCCGAGGCGGCCAGCGCCTCCCGCCGCTCGGGCCAGCTCCACCACTCGTCCCACGGCGCCGCGACGAGGCGGCCCGTGATCCCCGCCGCCCGATCCGAGAGCAGGAACACCGCCGCCCGACCCGCCAACGCCGCGGGAACGCCGCCCGACGCCAGCTCGCGACGCGTCCGCTCGAGGTAGTCCGCGCCCGCCCGGACGCCGGCATCCAGCGTCGCCTCGTGGATCCGCGTCGCCACGAAGCCGGGCGCCAGCGCGTTCACCTCGATATCGTGATCCGCCAGCTCGATGGCGAGCGTCTCGACCAGCCGCACCACGCCCGCCTTGCTGCACGCATACGCGCTGTAGTTCGGGAACGGCGACGTCGCGCCGCCGCCGGAGAGGAGCACCATCCGCCCCCCGCCCCGCTCCCGCATGACGCGCCCGACCGCACGGGCGGCCAGGAACGCCCCCCAAAGGTCGACGCGCACCGCGTCGAGCCACGCCGTCGGGTCGACATCGAGCGCCGGCCCGATCGGGCCGATCACCGCCGCCGCGTGGACCAGCCCGTCGATCCGGCCCATCCGCTCGACCGCCGCGGCCACGAGCGCCGCCACGTCCGCCTCCCGCCCCACGTCCGCAACGACCGCGTGCACCCGCTCCGCGCCGTGGCGCTCGGCCAGCCGCGCCGCGGCCGCGTCCAGCGCGTCGCCGCCGCGCGCCGCGATCGTCACACACGCCCCGGCCGCCAGCGCCTCCTCCGCGCACGCCAGCCCGATCCCCATGCTCCCGCCGGTCACGAGGACCGCCTTCCCCGCCAGCCCCTCCCGCTCGCGCGTCAGCGCGGCCAGGCCTCGCATACCGTCCGTCGCCCGGGCGTCAGACCACCGCACGCGCCGGCGGCGTCCGCATCGCCGGCGCGCTCGCCAGGTTCGCGATCACCTTCGAGCCCTCGAACTCGATCCCGTAGTGGAGCCGCGGCATCCCCTGCGACGCCATGAACCGCTCCAGCCGACCGTGCTCCCGGGGACAGTAGAGCATGAGGAACCCGCCGCCGCCCGCGCCCACGATCTTCCCGCCGAGCACGCCGTACGCCTCCCGGACGTGCTCGTACAACCGGTCGATGTGCCCGATCGAGACCCGGTCCGACAGCCGCCGCTTGTGACACCAGTGCTCGTGCAGCAGCGCGCCCCACGCGTCGAACTCCTCCGCCTCCACCGCCCCCAGGATCCGGTGCCCCAGCTCCTTGATGCGGTGGAGCGAGTCCTCGACCCGCGCCCGGTCCGGCGACGCGCCGCCCCGCATCGCGCCGTCCTGCCGCCGCAGCACCTCCTCCGCGCTCCGCCGCACGCCCGTGTAGTACAGGTGCGTGTTCGCCACGAACGCGTCGACCGCGCCGCTCGGCAGCTCGACCGACCGCACGTGCACCGTGCCGTCCCGCTCGATGTCGAGCACCGTGAACCCGCCGTACACCGCCATGTACTGATCCTGCTTGCCGATCCCCTTCCCCAGCACCTCCAGCTCGATGTGGCACGCCTCCTCGGCCAGCGTCTGGAGCGGCACGGGGTCGCGACGGTAGTGGTGCAGCGCCGTCAGCAGCCCGACCAGGTACGCGCTCGACGAGCCCAGCCCCGTCCCGTCCGGCAGGTCCGCGAGCGACGAGATCTCGATCTTCCGCTCGATCCCGTGGTGCCGCAGCGCCTCCCGCGCCAGGTCGTGCTTCAGCTCCGAGACGTGGTCGACCACCTCGCTCCTGCTGTAGTGCAGCCGGATCCGGTCGTCGACGATCGGCGCGTTCAGCATGATGTACATGTACTTGTCCATCCCCATCGCGAAGATGAACCCGCCGTGTTTGCCGTAGAACGAGGGCAGGTCCGTCCCGCCACCCCCGAGCGTGATCCGGAACGGCGTCCGCGTGATGATCATCGGAGTGCCACCTCCCCTTCCGCGACCAGCCCTTGCGCGACCGCGTACCCCTCGGGCGTGTCCAGCCCGAGGCAGAACCCGCTTTCTTCCATCACGTGCCCGAACACCCCGCCGGCCGGTGCCAGCCGGGGGAAGACGTCGCGGCCGAAATCCTGGAAGCCCGGCCCCACGCCGGCGAGCGCCTCCGGCTCCAGCAGGTACACGCCCGCGTTGACGTACGCGCGCCGGCCCGGCCGGGGTGGTTCGCCCTCCAGGAATTCGACCACCCGCGCCTCCCCGTCGAGCACGACGTGGCCGCCGGCGATCCCCGTGTGCCGGTGGCGGAACGGGTCGAACAGCGCGATCGTCGCCGCGGCGCGTCGGTCCCGGTGCACGCCGAGGAAGGCCCACAGGTCGAACCGCGTGACGTTGTCGCCGTACACCACCAGCCAGGTGCCCTCTCGTGCCGCGGCCACGTTGCGCCAGGCGCCGGCCGTACCCAGGAGCATCGGCTCGTACGCGTAGCGGAGCGTCATGCCGTAACGCGCTCCATCGCCGAGCGCGCGGCGGATGTCCTCGGCCCCGTGATGGAGGTTGACCCACGCCGAGCGGACGCCGTGCGCGGCCAGCCACTCCAGGTTCCACTCGATCAGGCGCTTCCCGCGCAGCTCGAGGAGCGGCTTCGGCAGGCCGCCCGAAACCGCCGCGATCCGCGTCCCCTTCCCCGCCGCAAGCACAAGGACGCCGGCGTTCACGCCCGCTCCCGCTCGCCCGCGCCGAGCACGTGCTCGCGGATGTACGTGATCGAGCGGCGCAGCCCTTCCTCCAGCGCCACCTTCGGCTCCCACCCGAGCGACCGCGCCGCCGTGATGTCCGCCCGCGTCTCGATCGCCTCGCCCGGCAGGTCGGGCGCGTATTGCGGCTCCAGCGCGCTGCCCAGCAGCGCGCGGATCGCGTCGAAGATCTCCCGCACCGAATGGCTCCGCCCGCTCCCCAGGTTGAAGACCCGGCCGTCGGTCCGCGGATCGGTGATGCAGCGCACGTGAAAGTCGTTCACGTCGTCGATGTATACGAAGTCGCGCCGCTTCTCGCCCGTCCCGTAGATCGTCGGCCGGCGCCCCCGGAGCAGATGAAGGATGAACGCGCTCATGACCGGCGGGATCGTGCGACGGTAGTCCTGGCGCGGGCCGTACACGCAGAAATAGCGCAGCGCCGTCGTGTTCAGACCGTGATAGCGCCGGTACGCCTCGGCGAAGCGCCGCCCCGCCAGCTTGCTGACCGCGTAAAAGCTTTCCGGCGCCTCCGCGCTCTCCGGCGTCGGGTACACCGCCGCGCCCTCGTACAACGCGGAGGACTCCGCATACACGACTTTCGACACCCTGCCGCGCCGCGCCGCCTCGAACGCGTTCACCGTCCCGACGACGTTGATGCTGGCGGTTTCGACAGGATCCTGCTGACAGTCGGAGATGCAGTTCTTGGCGGCGAGGTGGAAGAGGACATCGGCCCCGGCGACGACCGGGTGGAGCTCGGGAGCGCGCACATCCAGCCGGTGGAACTCCACACCGTCCGGAACCTGCTCGAGCACGCCGTACGACAGGTCGTCGATCCCGATGACCCGGTACCCCTCGGCGAGCAACCGGTCCGCCAGGTTGCTGCCGATGAAGCCCGCGACGCCCGTGATGACGACGGTCCTGCGCGGGCGCGCGCTCATCTCACAGCGTATACCCCGCTCGGCACGCGTCGTCGTAGAACATCTGGACGGTCTCGCGTGAGAACTCCGTGAGGTCCTTCCCACGCAGGTGCAGCTTCGCCAGCAGCTCCGACGTCATCGCGATGATGTGGCAGCCGCACGCCTCGGCCTGGTACACGTTCATCACTTCGCGCGGGCTCGCCCACAGGACCTGCAGCGCCGGCCGCACCGAACAGATCGCCACGGCCTCGCGCATGACCGGGTTCGGGTCGCGCCCTGTGTCCGCGATCCGCCCCGCGAAGATCGAGACGATCGACGGCGTCTCCACCGCGACCGCATCGGCGACGGCACGGACCTGGTCCAGCGTCAGCACCGCGGTCACGTTCACCTTCACGCCGTCCCGCGAAAGCTCGCGTATCAGCGGGACCGAGGACTCGCCCCGCGTGTTGCAGATCGGGACCTTGACGAACACGTTCTCGCCCCAGCTCGCGATCTCGCGAGCCTGACGCCCCATCTCCTCGAACTCGTCCGAGATCACCTCGAACGAGATCGGCAGGTTGGGGATCGCGGCGAGCGCATCCCTCGCGAAACCCCGGTAGTCCGGAACACCCGCCTTCGCCATCAGCGTCGGGTTCGTTGTGAACCCGTCCGCCAGCCCCTTCCGGTGCGCGGCGATCATCTCGTTCACGCTCGCGCCATCGGCGTAAATCGCGATTCCGAAGCCGTGGTTCGAACTCAAGGGTCCACCGCTCTCGTTGAGTCCCACATCGCGTCACGCGCCCGGCGGCGGCGCGATCGGCTCGAGGTGCCGGGCGTCGATGTCGACCTCCAGCCCCTGCCCGATCGCGCGCAGCCCCACCAGCACGCGCCGCCGACCCCGCCGCTCCACCACGATCCCGACCACGCCCACGAGCGGGCCATCCGTAACCCGGACCCAGTCGCCCTCCCTCACGTAGGCCGCCGGCTCCGGCTCGATCCCTCCCGCCGCGATCGCGGCCGCGAATCGACGAATGTTCTCCAGCTCCCGGTCCGCAAGGGGGGTCGGATACCCGTTGATCCGCACGATCGTGCTCACGCCGGGCGTCGTCAGCACCGCATGAACGTCCTGAAGCGTGAACCGGCCGAACACGTAGCTGGGGAAGAGCGGGAATTCTACGCGCTTCTTTCGGTCCTTCCACTGCTGCACCCGCGGGATGAGCGGCAGGTAGCTCTCGATCCCACGCTCCCGTAAAACGCGCTCCACCCGCTTCTCATGACGCGCACGCGTGTAGCACGCGTACCAGCGCCGCTCCGTGTAGAGCTCGGCAGGAACCCGTTCATCGTCGGTCATCGCTACGGAGGTGAACCCCATGACGCGCCTCGATTCCGTCCTGCTGGACACACGCTGGCCCCGTCAGTCACAGGGCGCATCTGACCTAGCCCGCCGCGCCCATCCGGGACGCCCGCCAGCCGGTCGCGGCTCCTGCCGCCGCGCGACTCAGCCGCCGCCGCGCAACTCGCCGATCACCACCCAGATCGCCGCGACCGACCCGAGGAGACCCGCCACCCGCGTGAGCAACCGATCCAGGCTGAACCCGACGCGCTCCGACGGCGGCTTCTCCGGTACGAAGATCGTGCTTCCGGGCTCGATCGACGGGTCGCTCTCCGCCGGCCACCGCTCGCCGTCCATGTATGTGACCGTCGTGCGATCCTCGTCGGCGATGTCCAGGTAGCCGCCCGCCCGGTCGATGTAGTAGTCGAGCGACCGTCCCGGCTCGTAGAGCACCAGCGTCTCGAACGCGACCGCACCGGTCACGAGGACGGTCGGGCTGTACTCGGGTACGTGCAGGCTGTCGCCCGGCTCGAGCGTCAGGTTGTACCGGCTGTCCTCGTCCGCGAGCGCCGCGTGCAGGTCCGTCGCGACGAGGTTGCCCCCCCGGAAGAGCTGGAACCCGGGCACGTACGCCTGGTCGGTGAGGCCGCCGGCACGGCGAAGCAGGTCCACGATCCGGTCCCGGCGCGTCTCGAGCACGAAAGTGCCCGGCACGTGAACCTCGCCCGTGACCGTCACCGTCTGCGGCATGGCATAGCCGACGGCCTTCCGAATGAAGATGCGGTCGCCGGCGCGCAGCCGGTACTCCGTCGAATCCGGCGCCCATGCGGGCACATCGTCGCCACCGGGCGGCCTGCCGGCCTTCACCCCGATCCCGTCGGGGCCGGGCGCCGACGGGTCGAGTCGCACCGTGAACACTTCGGCCGTCGTGTCCGTTCGGATCGCCGGGTCCGGCATTCGGACCACCTCGGCGGTCCGCGTGTCGGCGCCTTCAGCGAATCCGCCGGCCGCGAGCACCAGGTCCTTCACGGTCATGCCCTCGGCCAGCCGGTAGCGGCCGGGCCGTTTCACGAAGCCGACGATGTGGACGAATTCCTCGTTGCGCAGCTCCGCGCGGCTGAAGATGACGACCGAATCGCGGTCGGCGAGAAGGAGGTCGCGGACCTGTGTGCCGCTCGAGTCGCCCGGGAGCGCGACGCGGATCACGCGGCGGCTCCCGTCCTCCTCGACCAGCCGGTAGACGTGGGCGCGCGGCGTGTACGCCTGTTCCGAGAGCCCCTGCGCTCGCTCGATCAGCTCCAGCAGCGTCAGCCCCTCGGACCACTCGTACGTCCCCGGACGCCGGACCTCGCCGGTCACGACCACGCGGTTCCGCCGCTCATTGGAGACGGCGAAGACCTCGATCACGTCACCATCGCGCAGCGCGACCGGCTCCGCGTCCGCCTCCGTCACCCGCGCGAGGGCGACGTCGATGAGGACGCGGTCCACGCCCGGGCGCCGGAGCTCCGGCGGAAGGATGCGGTCGATCTGGACCCGCTCCACGATCGCCGTGGCGCGGAGTCCGCCGGCGAACGCGATCGCGTCGCGCAGATCTTCGCCCGCGGCCAGCTCGTAGATCGCCGGCCGCCTCACGGCCCCGCGGACCGTGACCCGACGCCCGTACGGGCGCACGAAGACCCGGTCCCCGTGCTCCAGGCGGATTTCGGACGGGCTGCGCCCGTGAAGGAGGTAGTCGTACAGGTCGACCGTGGCGACACGCTCGCCACCCCGGTACACGTCGATCGCGCGAAAGCTGCCGTTCCGGTTCGGCCCGCCCGCCTTGTACAGCGCATCGAACACGGTCGAGGCCGCGCTCACCTGGTACGCGCTCGGTCGCTCGACCTCGCCGATGACGTACACCTGGTTGACCCGGAGCCGGCCGAGCGACACCTGGAAGCGCGTCGTCGCCTCCGGCCCGCGCCTCACGCCCGAGTACACCCGTCCCAGTCGGTCGTACAGTCGCTCCTCGAGTTGTGCCAGCGTCAGGCCGTTGACCGCCACTTGACCCACGTCCGGGATGATGATGAAGCCTTCGCGCGAGACGGGGAGCTCGTACACCTCTTCCACATCGCCCGTGAGCACCAGCACCAGCTCGTCGCCGGGGCCCAGACGGTAGTCCGGATCGACCGGCCCGACCGTGACCGGCTCGAACTCCGTCGTCTCCCGGTCGAAAAGGGAGCGCCCGAAGATCTCGAGCTCGTCGACGCCGTCGGCCGTTGCGGTCGAGTCGCCGGCCGGCGGGGCGGCGCTCGACGAGTCGGGCACGACCGTCGTATCTCTCGACGCGGCCTTCGCGCCCGTGTCCGCCTCCGCCGGGCGTTCGGCCTCGCGCGCCGCGCCGCGAGGCGCCGCGCCGCCACCCTCGATGGCGTCGAAGTACGGATCGAGGAGCGAAGGGTCGTATCCGCGCCGTCGCAATTCGTTGCGCGCTTGCTCCCGCGTGATCCCCGACGCCCTGAGTCGATCGATCAACTCCGCCCGGCTTACCGGGGCCCCGGCGCCCAGGCCGAGGAAGGTCTGGAGCACGGCGGCCTGGTCTTCCGTGAGTCGTGAGGACGGCGGCGGCGTCGCCTGCGCGTCCAGGGTCGGCACCGCCGGCCCGAAAAGGGCGAGTACGGCGCCGACCGAAAACACAATGATACTTCGGCGCATCCGTTTGCGGCTCCAAAGAACTCCGCGGCCCGGAACCGCGCCTCCGTGTGGAGTGGGTTCGCGAGCCGCGGCATCGCAGCTTCAGTACGTGGTCTGCCGGCCTCGGCGCATCGACGCCGGCCGCCCATGCGGGCGGGCGCATGCCGCCACCGCGCATGGCCCCGGGTTCGGGCCGTGCGGGTCCGGCTGCGAGGACCGTTCGACGGCACCCGGGGCGGGTTCGGGGAGAGGCCCGACCGACCGACGCGGCGGCACGTGAATCCGGCGTTTATCGCGCGCTATGAATAAACACTCGGCGGGGGCCGCGCAAGGATGGGCGCCGCCGGTTGCGCTCCGGAGGATCGCCGATTCGGGCGGTCCGGACAGGCTTCGCGATGCGTACCGACCCCGCCCGGGCGCTCACCGGACGGTGGCCCTCACGTCGTCGATCGCGACGCCGGCGCCGGCTCAGGTTCCGGCTCCGGCCACGACCAGCCGGGTCTCGTCCGTGTTCGTGGAGCGCTCGCCGCTGAGCCCCACGACGTGCGGCGCGGCGAACGCGTGGGTCGCGTTCCTCGTGTCGACGACGAGCCGGCTGCGTTCGACCACCCGCCGGTAGTCGACACTCGTGTGGTCGGTCGTGATCACCACCACGTCCGCTTGCTCCAGCTCCCGATCCGTCAGCGGCACGCTCCGCTTCTGCGCACCCTCCTCTCCGACCGCCTCCACGTACGGATCGTGATACACCACCTCCGCTCCCTTCTCCTCCAGGAGCCGCATCACGTCGAGCGCCGGACTCTCTCTCACGTCGTCGATGTCCCGCTTGTACGCGACGCCCAGCACCAGCACCCGGCTCCCCCGCACCGCACGCCCCACCCTGTTCAGCGCGTCCTGCACCTTCGCCGCAACGTACGCCGGCATCTCGCTGTTGATCTCCCCGGCGAGCTCCACCATCCGCGTCTTGTAGTTCAGCGTCTTCATCTTCCACGCCAGGTAGTACGGATCCAGCGGGATGCAGTGGCCCCCGATCCCCGGGCCCGGCTCGAACTTCATGAAGCCGAACGGTTTCGTCGCCGCCGCCTCGATCACCTCCCACACATCCACGCCCAGACGGTCCGACACCTGCGCCATTTCGTTCACCAGCGCGATGTTCACCGCCCGAAACGTGTTCTCCAGGAGCTTCGTCAGCTCCGCCGCCTCCGTGCTCGAGACCGGCACCACTCGCTCCATCACCCGCGAGTACAGCGCCACCCCGACCTCGAGGCACCGCTCCGTGATCCCCCCGATCACCTTGGGCGTGTTGCGCGTCTGCCACTGCGCATTGCCGGGATCCACGCGCTCCGGGCTGAAACACAGGTAGAAGTCCCGACCCACCACCAGCCCCGTCTCTTCCAGCTTCGGCAGCACCAGCTCTCGCGTGGTCCCCGGGTAGGTCGTCGACTCCAGCACCACCACCTGCCCCGGCCTCATGCACTCCGCCACCGCCGCCGTCGCACGCACCACGTACGACACGTCCGGGTCCTTCGTCTTCGACAGCGGCGTCGGCACGCAGATCGAGATCGCATCGCACGCCCCGAGCCGACCCGGATCCGTCGTCGCCTCCAGTCGACCTTCATCGACCGCCGCCGTGAGAGCGGCCGAATCGACGTCCCGAATGTGCGAGCGCCCCGCGTTCAGCGCCGCGACCACCCGCTCGGACACGTCGAAGCCCACGACGCGGTAGCCGGCCCGGACGAGTTCGAGCGCCAGCGGTAAGCCCACGTAGCCGAGCCCGACCACGCCGCACGTCGCTTCCCGCGACTCGATGCGTGCCAGGAGTGCTGTCGATTCCGACGCCATCTCTCCACCTTTCCCGAGGCGCGCCGACCCGGCCACGCCCGCCGCCCGGCTCATACCCCGCCGGCCCGACCGGGCTCCCGTCTCATCCGGGCCACCAACGCCTCCACCAGCCCGGCCGCCGTGTGCTCGCTGGCCTCGACGCCGACGCTCAACCCGCGGCGCCGCGCGGCTTCCGCCGTGACCGGGCCGATCACCGCCACCACCACCCTCCCGAGCTCCGCGCCGACCGCGTCCACGAACGCATCCACCGTCGACGGCGAGGTGAACGTCACGACATCCACCTGCCCTGCGGCGAGTCGCCGCCGCAGCTGCGCCGCACCCTCGAGGTCCGGGACCGACCGATAGGCCTCGACCCGATCCACCCGCGCGCCACGCGCCCGCAATCCCGTCTCGAGCACGTCCGCGGCCGCCGCGGCGAGCGGCAGCAGGATCCGCACGCCGGACAGTGGCGCGTTGCTTTCCGCGACTCCACCGGCGGCGACCAGCACGTCAACGATCGCGGCGCCGACGTGCTTCGGCGGAACGACATCGGCCGTGATCCCGCGCTCCTCGAGCGCCGCCCGCGTCGCCGGGCCCACGCACGCGAAACGGATCCCCTCCAGGTCGCGCGCACCACACCCCGCGGTCTCGAGCGCATCCCAGAAGCTGCGGACGCCGTTGACCGAAGTGAACACGATCCAATCGTACTCCGCGACGTTCCGGGCCGCGCGACGCAGCGGCTCCCCGTCCGGCGGCGGGACGATCCGGATCGCCGGAAACACGATCGCCTCTGCACCGCGCCGCTCGAGCGCCGCGACGAGCTCCGCGGCCCGGTCCACCGGACGCGTGACCACGACCCGCAGTCCCTCGAGCTCCCGCCCGGCTCCCCGCACCGGTCTACGCCTCCGTCGTCAGCCCCGCGATCCCGATCCGCTCCGGCGGGCCGCCCCGACCCTTTCGCGGGAACAGGACCTTCAGCAGCGGCGGCGCCATGAACGTCGTCACGATCACCATCAACGTGAGCGCGCTGAATTCCCCCACCGTCAACACGCCCGAGGTCAGGCCGAGCTGAGCGAAGATCAGCCCCACCTCGCCGCGCGGGATCATCCCGACTCCGATCACGCTCTTCTTCCCCTTGAACCAGAACGGCGCATACCCCGCCACGAACTTCCCCAGCACCGCCACCACGATGAGCGCCAGGCCGACCACAGCCACATCCAGCTGCCCGAACGTCCGCACGTCGACCGCCGCACCGACGGACACGAAAAAGATCGGCACGAAGAAGTGACCCAGCCGCACCACGCCCTCCTCGATCTTGGCCGACTGCGGCGTCGGCTCGAGCAGGACGCCCGCCGTGAACGCGCCGATGATCATCGCGGAGCCCGCGGTATCCGCCAGGTACGCCAGCAAGAGCGCCAGGACCAGCGCCATGGCGGCGACCGTTTCGTTTCGCCCCAGTCGCTCGAGGAGACCGAAGACCGGCGGCACGACGAGCCGGCCCACGATCAGCGCGCCGACGATGAACCCGAACGCGAGGCCGGTCACCTTCGCCACCCCGCCCACCGTCACCTCATCGCCCGCGACCAGCCCGGCGACCACGCTCAGGATGATCAAGCCCACGACATCATCGATGACCGCCGCGCCCAGGATGATCCGGCTCTCCGCCTCCTGCAGCCGGCCCAGGTCCGACAGGACACGCGCCGTGATCCCCACCGACGTCGCCGTCAGCGCCGCACCGGCCACGATCGCCGGAAGCTGCGCCAGCCCGAGCGCGGTCGATACCATGTACCCCAGCACGAAGGGCACGATGACGCCGACCGCCGCTACGGCCGACGATGCCCCCCCGACTTTCACCAACTGCCCCAGATCCGTCTCGAGGCCGATCTCGAACAGCAGCACGATCACGCCGATCTCCGCCAGCAAGTGGATCATCTCCACGCCCGGATCCACGAGCCCCAAAACCGAACCGCCCACGATCACGCCCGCGAGCAGCTCCCCCAGGACCGCCGGCTGCCCGACCCGCTCCGCCAGCTCGCCCAGCACCTTCGCCGAAACGAGAATCGTGATCAGTAGAAACAGGAACTCCGGTACGGAACCGGGTGCCGGACCCTGTGCGGCCACGACGGCGGGATTCGCCATTCGTCCCCCTCTCCGGTTTCGGTGCCTTTCCAAAACGAAACGCCCGGCACTCGTGGTGCCGGGCGTCCAAGGTGCCGCGCGCCGCAGCCCGGAGCAACCTCCGGGCCAGCCTCGACAGACAATCCCCCGTACGGTTGGCCGACGGCCTCAGGCCTTCCGGATCTTCCCCGCAGAGATGCACCGCGTGCATACCCGTACGTGCTTCCGCTCGCCGGAGTCCGTCACGATGTGCACCCGCCGCAGATTCGGCAGCCACCGCCGACGCGTCTTGTTGTTGGCGTGGCTGACGTTGTTGCCGAAGGTCGGCCCCTTCGCGCAAACGTAGCAAACGCGAGCCATTTCCCCCTCGCTTTCGACTGCCCTGTTCTCTTCTTCGTCCTAGGCTCGCACGCGCCGGGCGCGCTCGCACCCGGTGGCCAACCCGAGACTCCTACTCTTCAGCTCCCGACGCCTGCGTCGTGTCCGCCGGCGCCGCCTGCTTCACCACCTGCGTCGCCTCCACGAACCCCGTCGCGAACTCCGCCTCGAGACGCTGGTTATCGTTCGCGATCACGCCCTCCTGCTCCCACGCAGCGAGGACCGAATCGCTCATCGCCACGACGCGGCCGACCACCGTCACCGTCTCTCCACTCGCGACCGACACACTGTCCGCAACCAGCGAAGGCGTCAGCCGCACCAAGAACGGAATCCCGTTCGACGTCGCCGTCCAGAACGCCTGCTCACCCAGCCGACTCGCCACCGAAATCGCCTCCAGCCGGACCTCCGTGCCGAGATAATTCGTCAGCCCGGCGGCCAGATCGTCCAGTCGAACCGCCGCCACGGCGCCCGCTGCCGGCTCGTCGCTCTCCTCCACGACCTGCGGCGCACTCGGCTCGCTCGTCGCCGCAAGCCAGTACATGAAGGCCCCGACCACCACCACGGTGGCGACCATCCACAGCCACGTCGGCAGCCCGGACGAACTACGGTGCTCTGTCGGCTTCTGCGTCATGGAAGAACCCCTACTCCACGAGTTCGATAATCGCCATTTCGGCGGCGTCCCCCGAACGGTGGCCCAGGTGCATCACCCGGGTGTACCCGCCCGGCCGGTCCGCGTACCGCGGACCGATCTCTTCGAACAGCTTCGCTAAAACTTCGCGGTCGTGGATCTTTCGCGCAACCAGACGCCGCGCGTGCAGGTCCCCCCGCTTCGCTTTCGTGATCAGCGGCTCCGCGAACGTCCGCAGCTCCTTCGCCTTCGCCGTCGTCGTCTCGATCCGCCCGTGCCGGAACAGCGACGTCGCCAGGTTGCGCAGCATCGCCCGCCGATGCTCCGCCGTCCGCGAAAAATGACGCCCCTTCTTACGGTGCCTCATGAAGCCTGCTCCTCCTCCGTCACCTCGGCACCTTCGGCCCCGCCTTCCTCACCGGTCCGCTCGACCAGGTAGAGCTCGCCGTCCTCGCCCTCCTCGAGCTTCATGCCGAAGTGCAGGTTGTGCTCCTTCAGGAACTGCCGGATCTCCTCCAGCGACTTCACGCCGAAGTTCTCGATGTCCAGCATCTGCTCTTCCGTCC
>DASVDG010000145.1:0-3427 GCA_036381255.1 Longimicrobiales bacterium
GAGGGTCGGCTCCTCGACAGCGTGGACCTGGCGATCCACGAGGCCGGGCACCTGGTCTTCGCGCCGTTCGGCGAGTTCATGGGCTTGCTCGGGGGGACGCTGTTCCAGCTCATCATGCCCGGCGCGTTCGTCGCCTACTTCCTCCGCCGCGGCGACGGGTACGCGGCGGGCGTCGTGCTGTGGTGGGTCGCGCAGAACTTCTGGAACATCTCCGTCTACGCGGCGGACGCGCGGAGCCGCGTGCTCCCGCTCGTGGGCGGCGGCGAGCACGATTGGCACCTCATCCTGCTCCGGCTGGGGCTGCTGCAGCAGGACTGGCTCGTCGCGAAGGTCATCCACCTCGCCGGGATCCTGGTCTTCGGCGCGGCGCTTTATATTTCCGTGCGGAACGCAGCCACAGCGTCGGATCCAACCGGAAGGAGCTGAACCCCATGCCCGAGGTCGTGGTTCGGGAATCCGCGGAGATCGCCGCTCCGCCGGACGTCGTCTACCGAATCCTCGCCGACTACCGCGAGGGGCACCCGTCGATCCTGCCGCCGCGATGGTTCACGCACCTGCACGTGGAGCGGGGAGGCGTGGGCGCGGGCACGGTGATCCGGTTCGGCATGAAGAGCGGCGGCAGGGTGAGGGAGATGCGCGCGGAGGTCGTCGAGCCCGAGCCCGGGCGCGTGCTGGTCGAGCGCGGGCTCGACGAGCGCGGCACGGTGACGACGTTCACCGTCGATCCCTCCGGGGCGGGCGGCACGCGCGTGACGATCCGGACGACGTGGCGGGCGGCGGGCATCGCGGGCTTCGTCGAACGGCTGCTCGTGCCGGCGCTGCTGAAGCGGGTCTACCGGGAGGAGCTGGCCCGGCTCGCGCAAAAGGCCATCGGTGCCCATAGCCAGGAGGCCTACCGATCCGGGACTGCCTAGCGGAGCCAAGACCGGCGAACGGTTTACCGATCTGTGAACGTTCGGCGCTTGGTGACGTGGTTTCCGTGGACGCCCCTCCAGGTCATCCTTGCAGATCTTTCATCGCATGGAAGATCTGCAAGGATGACCCACCGCGGCGCATTACCCCGCCGCCCTCGCTCTCTCACATCACCCGCCACCACGGCACCGCGAGCACCCGCTCGTGCAGCCAGAACACCTCGCGGCCGCAGTGCAGCAGCAATCCGCCGACGGCGGTGTCCGCATACTCCTCGACGAACGCACGCAGGCCGCGGGCGTCTTGCGGCCGCGGGTGCGACGTCGTCTTGGCCTCGACGCCGAGGAGCGCGCCGTCACGCTCGACTACGAAATCGACCTCGATCCCGGTCGTCGTCCGCCAGTACATCACCTCGGAGCGCTCCGCATGGGAGTCGCGTCAGGCGAGGAGGTCGGTGAGGACGTAGTTTTCGAAGTGCGCGCCCCGTGGAGGTCCGCCGCCGAGGCGCAGCCCCACGGCCGCGTCGTTCCAGTAGAGCTTCGGCGTCTTGATCAGGCGTTTGGTGCGGTTGACCGCGTACGCTTCGAGGCGGACGATCTGGTACGAGGTGGCCAACAACGTCACGTAGTCGCGTACCGTCGTGGCGGGGATCTGTGTGTCCCGGCTGAGCTCCGTCACGTTCAGCGGGCTGGCCGGTCCGCCGCGCCGGCTGGGCGTCCACGGCGACCTTGACCGCCAGGACCAGTTCGGGCACGCGCTGGACCTCGTCGATGGTGGCGGGCGCGTTCGCCGCGAATGCCCGGGGGTCGGCCTGGGCCCGAAGGAGGGTGTCGGGGTCGTCGAGGGTGTAGTACGGTCTCGGTGTGTGGTGGTCGCGTTGGCCCGTGACTACATTACCGTGCGGCGACAGGTCGCCGGTCTGGACCCGGTGTCGTTCGCGCCCGATGCATACCTGCCGATGCGGCGCTCCACTGGCGATATCGAGTTACCTGGAGAGGCCCACGGTTCGTGATGAGGAAAGGAGTCCATGGCCAATCTCCGACCCATCATCAGCGGCGTCATCGGTGGCCTCGTCGCGGTGGCCATCATCTCGTGGCTCGCGAGGGATGCCGCGACCGCACAGACCGACGGCCTGCTGTGCTACGGCAGGAAGACGAGGGCGATCGCGGTGGGGTTGCTCCTGATCGCGCTCTTCATCGGCTACGCGGCCCTGCGCGCGTCGCCGGACCAGCGGGTGATCGCGGCGGTCGTGGCCGTGGCCCTGCTCGCCGGCGGCATCTGGTTCGTCGTCGAGACGTTCTGCTTTCAGGCTCGTGTCACGGACACACACCTGATCGTCCGGTCGCCCTGGCGAGGAGTGCGGGAGGTGCCGTGGGAGGCGGTCGAGGGCTATTCGTTCTCGGAGGTCAACCGGTGGCACGTGCTGCACACGCGGGGCTACGGCAAGGTCCGACTCTCGGTGCTTCTCGAGGGCGTGGACCAGGTCGCCGAGAAGCTCGGCCGGCATGCGGACGTGGCTGCTTAGTCGCCGATCGTGGCGACACCGTCGCCCCGAAGTCGAACGGATGCGGATCCAGCGGCGTGGCGAACGTGTCGTCGACGGCAGGGAAGGGAAAGCCCATGGGACACGGTAAGGTCGCGGCCGGGCTGGCCGCGGCGCTGCTCGTCGCAGCAGCGCCTGCGGCGGTCGCGCAGGGCGCGAAGCCATCAGCGGTCGCGCAGGACGTAGCGCCGCCGGCGGTCGCGCAGGACGCGGAGCGCGCGCTCGCCATCGCGCGCGAGGTCGAGCGGGTCGCGGCGGACCGGACGCTGTGGCCGGGCTTCGATCCGCTCGCCGTCCCGCTCGCGATCTACGCCGGCGGCCGCACGTACCTGTTCCGTCACCCGTCGCCGCCGGAGGGGTTCACGCCGCTCGCGGGCGCGGAGCCGGCGGCGACGGTGTTCGAGGGCCGCCACCCATCCGTGGTCGCGAACACGAGCGCCGGGATCGGCGGGGTGATGACGGCGACGCTGCTCGCGGATGCCGCCCCGGGCGAATCGCCGGGCGTGCGGGAGCTGGCCGCGGTGGCGCTCCACGAGGCGTTCCACGTCTTCCAGCGGGCACGGCACCCGGGGTGGGTGGGCAACGAAGGCGACATGCTGCTCTACCCGGTGGACGATGCACGGCTGCTCGCGCTGCGGCGCCGCGAGTCGGCCGCGCTGCGTCGCGCGCTCGCGGCGGCGGACGAAGGATCCGCGGCGTGCTGGGCGCGTCTGGCGCTCGAAGCCCGTCGCGAGCACTTCGCCGCGATGGACTCCGCGTTCTCGACCTACGAGCGGCTGACCGAGCTGAACGAGGGGCTCGCGACGTACCTCCAGCTCCGCGCCGCGGGCCGCGCGACGGTCGAGGTGCCGGCGACGGGGTTCCCGCCGGCTGCGGTGCGCGACCGCATCTACGCGATCGGCCCGGCGCTCGCGTTCCTGCTCGACCGGTTCCGCCCCGGCTGGCAGGCGACGCTCGAGGACGACGACGCACGGC
>DASVDG010000146.1:0-43422 GCA_036381255.1 Longimicrobiales bacterium
CGCTGTTCCAGGTGCAGCCGCAGGAGGTGAACGTCACGCTCGGTCCGGAGCAGGAGTACTTCCTGATCGACCAGGAGTTCTACTATCACCGGCCGGACCTGATGGTGACGGGTCGCACGCTGTTCGGCGCGAAGCCACCGCGCGGGCAGGAGCTGGAGGACCACTACTTCGGGCAGATCCCGGAGCGGGTGCTGGCGTTCATGATGGAGGTGGAGCGCGAGCTGTACCGGCTGGGTGTGCCGGTGAACACGCGGCACAACGAGGTTGCGCCGGGGCAGTTCGAGATGGCGCCGATCTACGAGAACGCGAACCTGGCGGCGGACCATCAGCAGCTGACGATGGCGACGCTGCGGAACGTCGCGCGCAAGTACGGGCTCGTGGCGCTGCTGCACGAGAAGCCGTTTGCGGGTGTGAACGGCAGCGGCAAGCACCTGAACTGGTCGATCGGCACGGAATCGCACAACCTGCTGGAGCCGGGGGAGAACCCGCACGAGAACATGCAGTTCCTGTTCTTCTGCACGGCCGTGCTGCGCGCGGTCGAGCGGCACCAGGACCTGGTGCGCGCGAGCGTCGCCTACGCGGGCAACGACCACCGGCTGGGCGCGAACGAGGCGCCGCCGGCGATCATCTCGGTGTTCCTCGGCGATCAGCTCACGGACATCTTCGAGCAGCTCGAGAAGGCGGGGAAGGTGAAGGCGCGGAAGAACGGCGGGCTGCTGGGGCTCGGCACGCCGGTCCTGCCGCGGCTGCCGCAGCACGCCGGCGACCGGAACCGGACGTCGCCGTTCGCGTTCACGGGGAACAAGTTCGAGTTCAGGGCGCTGGGCGCGTCGCAGTCGATCTCGTTCCCGGCGGCGGTGTTGAACACGATCGTCGCGGAGTCGGTCGACGAGCTGGCGACGGAGCTGGAGGCGGAGCTGAAGGCCGGCGCCGACCTCGAGGGCGCGATGCGGGCGCTGCTGTCGCGCGAGATCCCGCGGATCAAGCGGATCATCTTCAACGGCGACGGCTACTCGGCGGAGTGGCACGAGGAGGCCGCGCGTCGCGGGCTGCTCAACATCTCGAACTCGCTCGACGCGATCGCCCGGCTGACGGACGAGAAGAACGTCGCGCTCTTCGAGCGCTACGGCGTGCTGACGCGGCGCGAGCTCGAGAGCCGTCAGGAGATCCTCGTCGACCAGTACTTTAAGACGGTCAACATCGAGGGGGAGACGACGGCGGACATCGCGCGGACCATGGTCCTGCCCGCGGCCGTCCGGTACCTGAACGACCTGCTCGCCGTGCTCGGGCGCGCCGGCGAGGTGGGGATCGAGCCGAGCGGCGTGCGGCGCACGGCCGAAGAGGTCAACGCGATGATCGACGAGCTGCGCGACGTGCTCGACGCGCTGGTCCATCAGAACGCCGAGCTGGGCGGCGACGACGTCCACTCGAAGGCGCATCACATGCGCGACCACATCGTGCCGGCCATGGCCGCGGTCCGCGCCGTGGTCGACCGCCTCGAGAAGGTCGTGCCGGACGACCTCTGGCCGCTGCCGCGCTACCGGGAGATGCTGTTCGTGAAGTAGGGCCGGCTCGGGCGCGGACGCGCCCGAGCCGGTCGTGCCGGTCCGACGGTATCGATCTCGCGGGAATTCGTTCGACACCGCCCGGCGTCACGTACGCCGGGCGGTGTCTCGTCTGGCCCGGCGAGCCGCCCGGCCGCGTCCGTCGCCGCGGGTCGTGGCGGGAGCTCCCGCCGCGACCCGCGGCTCTATCTCCTGAACCGGTACGCGACCTTGATGAAGAACCCGTCGCTCGAGCGTTCGAGGCGGCGGAACGCGAACGCGTCGTCGGTGCCGAGCGAGGCGCCGTAGCCGAGGAAGGCGACGGTGCCGGGCGTCGGCTCGTACGAGGCGAGGAGGTCGAGGCGGACGGCGTCCGCCTCGACCGCCGGGTAGGGCTCGCCGTTGAGGAGGAGCGGCGTGCCGGTGCGGGCGTCGCGGAGCCCGTCCTGGCGTTCGCTGCGGTACTCGGCGATCGCGCGCAGGAAGAAGGCGCGGCTCGGCTGGACCTCGATGCGGGCGCGCGGGATGATCGTCCGTGCGAAGCGCGAGCCGTCGCGGACACGCGTGATGTGCTGGAACGTGTTGGAGAGCGAGAGTCGGACCGACTCGTCGAGGCGGAGCGCGACCTCGGCGGACAGCTCGGTGCCGTTGCCTTCGGACCCCTCGTCGAAGATCGCGACGCGGCCGTGCCCGAGGCCGATCTCGGCGTCGAACGTGGGGAACGCCGGCGTCGACGCCCGGAGCTCGAAGCCGACGCCGGAGACGTCGTCGAGCGGGGCGTAGGGGACGATCGTGTCGCCGCGGGTCGTGGCGAGCGGCGCCGGGAGATCGGCGGTGTCGAGCGTCCAGAAGTTGCGGGACACGCCGGCCTCGATCTCCCAGCCGCCGCGCAGGCGGAACGAGGCGTCGAGCGTCTCCCCGCCCTCGATGGCATCGCCGGCGCCGACGGCGCCCGTCTCCCAGATCCGCGACGGGCGGAGCATGAGGCGCACGCTCTCGACGAGTGCGCCCGGTGCGCCGTAGAAGCTGAGCCGGTTGAATGCGTGGGCGTCGACGATGCCGGTGCGGTTCACGAACCCGGCTTGCGTGATGAAGTCCTCGCCCACGACGTTGACGCGGTAGTTGAAGCCGTAGCGGCGGCCGGTGCGGTCCAGCTCGACCTTCCAGATCGGCGCACTGCTTTCGACGCCGTTCCACCGCGTCCACGCGCCGCCGAGCTGTGCCTCGAGGAAGTACATCCCGCCGAAGACGTGGCGGACGTCCGCGGCGAGCACGCGGTTGTGGTCGTCGCCATCGAGCGAGGTGCGGTCGGTGTAGACCACGCCGGCCAGAGAGTTGGCGCCGAAGTCCCGGCGCACGCGGGTGATGTTGACGATCGCGTCGTCCACGCCCGCCTCGTCGATCGCGGTGAGGTGGGCGACGGCCACGCGGCCGAACTTGCCGGTGAGCTTCGCGCCGCCGATCGGGTCCACGATCCGCCGGGTGTGTACGAGCCGGTTCGGCGTGGAGAACAGCTCGATCCCCTGGAGGAAGAACGGCCGCTTTTCCTCGAAGAACAGCGCGAAACGCTCGTTGATCGTGACCTGCCCCGCGTCCGCCTCGATCTGGCTGAAGTCGGGGTTCACGGTCGCGTCGAGCGAGAGGTTCGTGAAGCCAACGCGCACGTTCGTGCCGAACGAGGGCTCGAGCCGTTCGCGCTCGAACGTGCCGGCGGCGGTCTGCGCGCCGTTCGCCGTCGCCGTCATGAACGGCTGCGCCTCGAGGACGACGCCGCGCTCGAGATCGCGCAGCCCGGTGAGCGTGCCGGCCTGCGCCAGGAAGCTGGCGCTCCCGCTCCGCGCGGCCGTCCAGGTGTCGGTGTAGCCCGTGCGCTGGATCCGCCGCTCGACCTGGAAGCCCCAGGCCTGCGGGCCGTCGCCGGGGTAGCGCAGGCTCTTGAACGGGATGCGCACCTCGACGACATACCCCTCGTCCGTCAGCCGACCCTTCGACTGGAACCAGTAGTCCGGGCTGTCGTCCATGGACCCGCCGAACCCCGGGCCGCCGCCGCCGCCGCCCTCCGTGCGCACGCCGTCCGACTGGATGCCGAGCGGGTTGACGCCGAAGAAGAACGCGCGGCGCCGGTCCCGGAACGTGTCGAGGTAGAGCACCACGTGGTCGTCGCCGTCGATGTTGTCGCGGTCGGCGACCGTCGCGCGGATCGCGTCCGGCCGGCTGTCGTAGGCGCGGATCCCGAAGTGGATCGCGTCCGGCGCGTACCAGACCAGCACCTCCGTCCGTTCCTCGGCGGGTCGGCCGTCGACCGGCTCGTACTGCGAGAAGTCGGTCAGGACCGCGGCCCGCGCCCAGACGGGCTCGTCGAGCACGCCGTCGACGGCGACGGCGGCATCTTCGACGCGGGGGATCTCGACCGTCGGCGCGCCGGGCGCCGCCGCCTGCTGCATGACCAGGGAAAGGGCGTAGAGAAGCACTCCGCAACCTCGCGTTCTCCGGCGACGGTCCCGCGGCCGCCGCGGGGGCGGCCACCGGATCGCCGGGCCGTTCCGATTTCCAGAATTGTGGCGCGGAAATTAGTGCATGCGACCGGGGCGGACCAGTGCCCGGTCGGGGGGTGGGGCGGCCGGGCGCTGGTACGCGCGCAGCGCGGGGTGCAGCGCGAGCAGGCCGGCGATGAGGATGGCGGGCGTGGCGAGGAGCGCCGCGGGGCGCGGCCCGATCACGTCGCCGAGCGCGCCGGCCGCGAGCACGCCGATCGAGCCGATCGACCAGGCGAGGCCCATGACGATGCCGGAGCCGAGCGCGGCGCCGGCGGGCAGGATCTCCTGGGCGACGACGACGATCGGCGGGAGCAGCGCCATCTGGAGCATGCCGGCGGCGAGCGCGGCGCCGAGCGCGGCGGGCGTGCCGGGCGTCAGCCAGAGCGCGAGGAAGTGGGCGGGAAACGAGAGCGTCGCGAGGCCGAGCAGGAGGCGCCGGCGGTCCACGCGGTCGGCCAGCGTGCCGCCGGTCAGGCTGCCGAGCGCCTGGCCGACGAGGTAGACGGTCAGCGCGAGCGCACCCATCGCCTCGGATCCGCCGTGCTCCGCGACGACGATCGGCTCCAGCGTGAGGAACGTCCGCTGTACGAACGCGCCGGCCGCGCTGATGCCGAAGACGAGCCCGAGCGGGCCGCGCAGCAGCCGGAACACGGCCAGGGGCCGGGGCGGCGGCGCGGCGGCGCGCGCCGGCCGGTCGGGCGGCAGCAGCGCGAGCAGCGCGCAGGCCATCACGAGGACCGGCAGCATCGCGATCCAGAGCCCCTCGAGGCCGCGCCACGTCACGAGGCCGACGGCGACGAGCGGGCCGGCGGCGTAGCCCGCGGAGCCGCCGAAGGAGAACAACGAGGCGCGCAGCCCGCTCCCCCGGCCCTCGGACGCACGCGCCGCCATCGACGCGCCGGGCGGGTGGAACATGGCGCTGCCGAGCCCGCCCATCGCGAGCACGGCGACGAGCGCCGCGAAGTCGGGCGCGACGCCGATCAGCGACAGGAAGACTCCGGTCATCACCGGCCCGAGGATCACGAACCGGCGCCGGCCGTACGTATCGGCGAGCCAGCCGAGCAGCGGCTGCGCGAGCGACGCCGCCAGCGACAGCGTCATCGCCAGCGTGGCGGCGAGCGTGATCGACAGGCCGAGCTTCCCCATGATCCGGGGGAGCAGCGGCGGCAGGAAGCCGGTGTAGACGTCGTTCAGCGCGTGCGTCGCCGCGACCGTCACGGCGACCGCGACCGCCGACCGGCGCACGGCGGGCGCGTCCGCCGCAGCCGCGTCGGCACGCGCCGCGGGTGCGGGCACGGCGCCGGGTGCATTCGCGCCGGCCGCGCGCGCGCCCGGTGCCCCGCGGTGCTCCGCGCCCGCCGCCTCCGCGCCGCTCGCGTGCGCGCCCGATGCGCCCGCCCGGGCCGCGTCGGTGCCGCTCGCCTCTATCGGATCAGGTCCCGCGCCGTTCACTTCGATCGATGATTCGAGTCTCGTCCGGAGGCGGGACTATACGGCGAGCAGCCGGCCGGGGCCAGGGGCGGCGCTCAGAACGTGACGCCGAGCCCCAGCGCCAGCTCCGGCCGGTAGTCGCGCGTCGAGATCTCGATGCTGCCGGTGCCGTAGAGGAACGGCGTCGACGCGAGCAGGCCGATCACGCCGCGCCCCTCGCTGCGGCGGCCGAGGTCGTCCCAGAAGCTGTCGGCCTCCTCGGCGGGGTCGGGCCGGATCCGGACCAGGTACTCCGGGCGGACGAAGATCGCGAGCGACAGCCGCTTCGCCGAGCCGAGCCGCTTGCCGATGCCGAAGCCGATCGGGATCAGCGTCTCGGTCGCGTCCTCGCCGCCGGTCACCGGGTGTCTCTCGTGGCGGACACCGATGGTGAAGCAGACGGGCGGCTCGTACTCCAGCATCTCGTAGCCGATCGACCCCGTCAGCACGAGCCCGAGCCCCGCATCCTCCTGCGGCCGGCGCAGCGAGAAGTCGAAGGCGTACTCGGTGTTGAAGTTCATGCCGATCCGGCCGCCGTAGGCGTTCACCGTGCCGTCCGAGACGACTTCGCCCTGGAGCGAGATCTCGCCGTCATCGGCGGGGATCCCCATGCAGACCTGAGCCCAGGCCGGCGTCGCGCCGGCCACGATCAGTGTGCCGGCGACGACGGCGCCGGCCAGATGGCGTGCGTACGACATTGCGATCTCCCGGGTTGGATGGGCCGGGCCAACTCCGCATCGTCCATGCCAGGCCGCGCGCCGGCGACACCCGCCGCGCACTCCGGGGTATGACTCGCCCGACGCATGACCCGGGAGCCGCTCTCGTGAAGGATTTCGAATACCGGCCGAACCTCGAGCGCGGGGACGCGACGGCGCACGTACGCTCCCTCGGCGATGGGGACCTCGTGCACTTCCTGTGGCACACGCGACGCCGCATGGCCGGTGCGCGCGGGGATCAGGCGGAGGCGTACGCCTCCGCGCTGGCCGCGCTCGAGCTCGAGGCCGCGCGCCGCGGGATCGAGATGCGCGGCGTACGCGAGCGCGTGCCCGCACCCGTCGCGCGCCGCCGACTCGACGACGCCGTCGCCGACGACGACCCGGCCGGCGTCCGCATCCTCCTGCGCTGGCTCGACGGGCCCGGGCTCTGGCGCGCGTACCGGTACGCGCTGTCGCACCCCGACCGCGAGGAGCGGGTCCGGATCCTCGAGCGCGTCCACTGGCACCTGAACGTCCGGCTCTTCGGCGTGGACGTCGCCCGGCGCCGGCGACGCCGCGCGGCCCAGGCGCTCCGGCGCCTCGACGCGCACCGCAAGGCCGAGCGCCTGCGCACGGCGCTCGCCTTCATGTTCAGGAAGTACTACGGGCTGCGGGAGGGGAGCCGCGGCTGAGTCATAGACGTGCGGACGCAATGATGGGACTCCGATCGAACCGTGGCCGGGCGCGCGTTCGGCGCCCGGCGATGCTGCTCGTGCCCGGCGCCGCGCCGGCGGCCGGCACGGATGCCGTCACGGACTGGCTCCAGGCGCACCCGCTCGCCGCAGCGGCCGTCGGCCTCGCGCTCCTCGCCGGCGCCGCATGGCTCGCGCTGGTCATCGTCCGGCGCTGGCTGCTGCGGATCATCGGCCACCTCGCCCAGAAGAGCGCCGTCTGGTGGGACGAGGTGCTCCTCGACCGCGCGGTCTTCCACCGCGCGGCGTGGGTCGTGCCCGTGCTCGTCGTCTACCAGGGGATCGGCTTCGTGCCGTACCTCCCCGCCGAGCTGGCCGGGCTCGTCCGCCGCGTTGCGCTCGCGTCGCTCGCGCTCGTCGCCATCCGGGCCTTCTCCGCGCTGCTCGCCGCGATCAACGAGATCTACGGCCGCTACCCGATCTCGAAGGAACGGCCGATCAAAGGGCTGCTCCAGGTCGTCAGCGTCGTTGCGCACATCGGCGGCGCGATCCTGGCCATCGCCGCGCTGCTGGACCGCGACCCGCTCCTCTTCCTGAGCGGGCTCGGCGCCATGACCGCCGTCGCGATGCTCGTCTTCCGCGACAGCATCCTTTCCCTCGTCGCCGGCGTGCAGATCACGGCCAACGGCCTGATCCGCGTCGGCGACTGGATCGAGATGCCCGAGTTCGGCGCCGACGGCGACGTGATCGACATCGCGCTCAACTCCGTGCGCGTCCAGAACTGGGACAAGACGATCACCGTCATCCCCACGCACCAGTTCCTCGAGCACTCGTTCAAGAACTGGCGCGGGATGCAGGAGGCCGGCGGGCGGCGGATCAAGCGCGCGTTCCACGTCGACATCGGCACGATCCGCTTCCTGACCGACGACGAGATCGAGCGCTTCGGCCACTTCGTACTGCTGAAGGACTACATCGCGCGAAAGAGGCAGGAACTCGAGGCGTACAACCGGCAGCACGCGCCGGACCCGTCGCTCACGGCGAACGCGCGCCGGCTGACGAACGTGGGCACGCTGCGCGCCTACATCATCGAGTACCTGCGCCAGCACCCGAAGCTGCGCAAGGACATGACGCTCATGGTCCGACAGCTCCAGCCGGGGCCCGAGGGGCTGCCGATCGAGATCTACGCCTTCACCGCCGACACCGCATGGGCGAACTACGAGGCGATCCAGGCGGACATCTTCGACCACGTGCTCGCGATCGTCCCCGAGTTCGGGCTCAAGGTCTACCAGAAGCCGTCGGGCCGCGACGTCGCCGCGATCGGCGCCCGCGCCGGCGCGCGCCCGCGCCAGCCGGCATGATGGGCGCGGGCCGCGCGGGCTACAACCCGGACCGCCGCCGGACGCTCGTCGAACGCTACCGCGCCGCGCGGCGCGACCCGTCGCTCGTCGTGATCGAGGGGCTGCACGCGCTGCGGCACGCGCTCCGCTTCGGCGCCGAGCCGATCGAGGTGCTGACCTCCGACCCCGCCGACACCGACCGCCTCGCCCGCGAGCTCGCACCCGACGTCGCCGACCGGATCCGCGCGCTCGCCCGCCCCATCGACGGCGACACCCTCGCGCAGCTCACGCCCGCGCCGATCCACACCGGCGTGATCGCACTCGCGCCGCGACCCGCACAGGACCTCCGCGCCGCGCTCGACGACCCGCGCCCCGCGCCCGTCATCTTCCTCGAGGCGCCGGCCAATGCCTACAACCTCGGCGCGATCGTCCGCATCGCCGCCGCCGCCGATGCCGCCGCGCTCCTCGCGACCGGCAAGCACGACCCGTGGAATCCCGGCTCCGTCCGCGCGGGCGCCGGCCTCCAGTTCGCGCTCCCCGTCGCCCGCGTCGATGCGCTCCCCACCAGCGACCGGCCGCTCGTCGCACTCGACCCCGACGGCGACGAGGTCGCGCCCGACGCGATCCCGCCGAGGGCGGTGCTCGCGTTCGGCACGGAGCGCTACGGGCTGTCCGATGAGACGGTGCGCGCGGCCGCGCTGCGGATCCGGATCCCGATGCGGGACGGGGTGTCGAGCCTGAATCTCGCGACGTCCGTGGCGGCCGTGGTGTACGCGATGCGGTGGGGGCGGAGCCCCTCGTAGACCGGGCGTCCGCGTCTCAGCGCGACGTCCGCGGGGTGCTCATCGACGACCTCGTCGATCGTCTGGAGGGCGCGGTCGCGGTTGGTCTCCGCCTCTGCGGCCCGTTCGACGCGCTCGAAGCGCTCGCGGGCCGACTCGCGTTCGAAGCCGCCGGGCTACCCGACTCGCCCGACGACCGCCCTCACCGCGATCCCGCCGTTCCGCGTCTCCAGCACATCCTCGAACGGCAGCCCCGTCCGAGTCTCGAGCCGCCGGTCCGCGGAGAGCAGCGCGACGGTCCACCCCGGCAGCCGCTCCCGCACGACGTTGCCGAGCGCCGCGTAGAGATCCGCGAGCGCCCGGCGTTCGCCGACGCGCACGCCGTACGGCGGATTGGTGATGAGCCAGCCGGGGCCCGCGGGCGGCCGGATGGAGGAGAGGGGGCGCACGTCGAAGGCGACGTCGTCGCCGACGCCGGCGCGCGCGGCGTTCGCCCGCGCCGCGCGGATCGCGCCGCCGTTGCGGTCGGAGCCGACGACCGGCCCGCCGGCCTCCGGCAGGATCTCCTCGCGGGCGCGCGACACGACATCATCCCAGCGCGCGGCGTCGAAACCGGGCCAGTCGCGGAACGCGTAGCGCCGCGGCTCCCGCGTCGGATTCGCCAGCCCCGGCGCGATGCGCCGCGCCATCAGCGCCGCCTCGATCGGGATCGTGCCCGAACCGCAGAACGGGTCGAGCAGCGGTGAGCGACGGTCCCACCCGCTCGCCAGCAGCATCGCCGCCGCCAGCGTCTCGCGCAGCGGCGCCTTCGCCGTCGCCTGGCGGTAGCCTCGCCGGTGCAGCAGCGCCCCGGAGGAATCCGCGCTGATCGTGAACCGGTCGCGGAACACCCGCACCACGAAGAGCTGCGCCGGCCCGCCCGCCCCCGCCGCCTCCACGCCCGGCTCCGCCCCGGCCGCCGCACCACCGCCCCGCGCCGCCCCAGACCGCGCGTCCCCGACTCCGCCTGCTTCCCGGGCCGCCGTGCTCCTCCCGGATCTTCCCTCGGACTCGACGTCCGCCTCGCCCTCGTCGTCCCCGACGCGCACCCCCGGCACGCGCCCGACGATCGCCCCGGCCAGCCGCTCCGCGATCGCCCCCTCGTGGTACAACTTCGATTTCCGGCTGGTCACGCGCAGCGCGAACGCGCCGCCCGGCGCGAGGTACTCCTCCCACGGGACGCGCCGCGCCCGCCGCTCGAGCTCCGGGAACGTACGCGCCCGGAACTCCGCCACCCGGACGAGGATCCGGCTGGCGGTCCGAAGCCGCAGATTCGCATCGTAGAGGAGCTCGGGCGAGCCGCGCCATTCGACGCCCGCCGGGTCGACGGCGACGTCGGCCGCGCCGAGCGCCGCGAGCTCGGCCGCCGCGAGCGGCGCCAGCCCGGGCGCGGTGATGGCGAAGAGCCGAAGCGGTTCTCCCCGATCGCGCATCGCTCGGATCCCGTGGCGCGTGCGGCGCCGTGCGCCGCCCTGCCGCCGGAGGGAGCGCCGGCCGCTCAGAACGCGGACGTGGATTCCAGGCTCTCGAACAGCTCGATCGCCGCGGGGGGGAGGTGCTTCAGCGCCGTCGGCGTCAGCGGCATGTCCGGCACGTGCCGCCACCGGTGGCGGCGAGAGATCATGCACACGTTCTCCGGCGTGGTGCCGAAGACGTCCGCGATCCGGGCGTGCTCGACGCCCCGGCGCGCCAGTTCGCGGATCGCCACGACGCACAGCGCATCCAGCCGCGCGTTCGGGTGCCGCTCTCCGCGCCGCGCCGCCTGCTTCGGATCCACGCGCCGGACCGGACGCCGGTCCCGGGTCCCGCCCGGGACCTCCGTCCGCGCCATGCCCCGGCCGAGCTGGACCACGTACGACCGCGAAATCTTGTGCTTCGTCGCGATCTCCTCGATCGACATCTCCGCCGCCGCGTACTCGTCGCGGATCTGACGGACCTCGGCCTCCGTCAACGGCGTGGACCGCAGACGTTGGCGTCGACGCTTCGGGCTCGGTAACGCCCCCGGTACGTGCGAATAGGTGCGGCCGTATACGCAGGCCTGTACGGCCCGCTCCGTGACGCCCAGTTCGTCGGCGAGCTCACGGCACGTCGCACGACCGCGCCGGACCTGCTCGCGACAGTACGCCACATGGCTCGCAAGCGCTCGATGGCTCATTGAGCTGGCTCCGTCGTCAGAGACGGACGTTTATGTATGAGTATTGGATAAAATATCATATTCCGCCGGAACCGCAACCTCCGGAACCGCGGCCTCCGGAACCGCGGTCCGCCCTCGCGCGCTCGGCCGCACGCGGCCGGGTGAGCCGCCGGGTGCGCGGCCGCGGGCGGCGGCGCAGCGCACGTTCGCGGCCTTCCAGCCGTCGCGCGGTCAGAGGATCCCGTGCAGCGACGCGCCGCGCGCCGCGAGGCGCTCGATCCGCCGCGCGACCGCCGGGTCCTCCTCGAGCGGCGGCGCGTGGTGCGGTTTGATGCGCGCGTCCAGGATCAGCGGGCCGTGGCACCCCCAGTGCTTGTGCTCGACGAACGCGCCGACGCCGTGCAGGTCGTGCGACGGGTTGCTGCGGGTGAACGCGACCCAGAGGAGGTTGGAGAGCGACGCGGCGGTGAAGCCCGCGTCGTCGCAGAGGATGATGAGCGGCAGGCCGTCGGCGGTACCGGCGCCCGGTCGCGATTCGGCGGCGCCCGGCGCCGTGCCGCCGGCGGCACCGGAGGCGGAGCCCGGCCGGCCCGCGCGGTTGCCGCCGAGCATCCCGCGGAGCCACCCGTCCAGCGCGTCGATCTCGCGCGCGGTCTCCTCGTCGCTCGAGAACGCCGGCGCCTCGACGGCGAGGATGCCGGGGAGCGCGAGGCGGAACCGGTCGAACGGGCGCGGCAGCTCGAACCCTTCGGGCACCTCGGTCCACAGCTCGCGCCGTTTCGGGCCGGCCGCGGCGATCACGACCTTCGAGCCCTCGTTCAGCGCGGTGCCGGAGTAGTCGAGCGTGTCGATCGTGGTGCACGTCTGGAAGTGCAGGTCGCGCGCGGGGTCGAAGCGTTCGAGCACGTGGCGCAGGAAGCCGGCGACGTCGTGCACGTCGAGCGACGGGTCGTCCTCGCGGGCCGCGATCAGCAGGAACTTCGCGAGCGAGAGCTGGTTCGTGCCCAGCACGTGGTTCGCGATCGTGAGCAGCTCCTGCGGCCGGCGCTCGCGCGGGTCGAGGTACGGCGTGTAGCGCTCGCTGCCGATCGCGAGGCAGAGCGGGTGCACGCCGGCGGCGTCGACGGCGTGGACCGCGTGCAGCCCCGGCACCTCGCGGGGGATCGCCGAGCCGGTCAGCTCGTGGACGAGCGCGCCGAAGCTCGTGTCCTCCTGCGGCGGCCGCCCGACGACGGTGAACGGCCAGATGGCGTCCTTCCGGTGATAGACTCGCCGCACGCGCAGCACCGGGAACGGGTGCGCGAGCGAGTAGTAGCCGAGGTGGTCGCCGAACGGGCCTTCCGGCTTCAGCTCGCCCGGGTGCACGGTGCCGGTGATGACGAAGTCGGCGTCCGCGGAGACGCAGAACCCCTCGTCGTCGTAGAAGTAGCGGAACCGCCGGCCACCGAGCGCGCCGGCGAACGTCGCCTCGGAGAGCCCTTCCGGGAGCGGCATCATCGCCGCGAACGTGTGCGACGGCGGCCCGCCGACGAAGATGCTGACCTTCAGCGGCACGCCGGCCTCGTTCGCCCGCGCCTGGTGCACGCCGATCCCGCGGTGGATCTGGTAGTGCAGCCCGACCTCTTCGTCGGCGACGTAGTCGTTCCCCGCCATCTGGATGCGGTACATCCCGAGGTTCGCGTTCAGGATCCCCGGCCGGGTCACGTCCTCGGTGTAGACCTGCGGCAGCGTGATGAACGGCCCGCCGTCCATCGGCCAGCTCACGACCTGCGGCAGCTCCGAGATGCGGGTGCGACCGTGCAGCACCGGCGCGCCGCGCCGCCGCTGCCGCGGGAGCGCCGAGACGGCGGTGAGCAGCGCCGGGAGGTGGCGGAACGGCCGGCGCGCCGCGGCCGACGGGTCGTACTTCAGCCCGACCAGCGTGCGCACGCGTTCGAACGTGTCGCGGAACAGGAAGCGCGCGCGCTCGGGCGTGCCGAAGAGGTTGGAGACCGCCGGGAAGCGCGACCCCTTCACGTTCTCGAACAGCAGCGCCGGCCCGCCGGCCGCGTAGACGCGCCGGTGGATCGCGGCCATCTCGAGGTAGGGATCGACCTCCTCGCGGACGCGGACCAGGTGCCCGTGCCGCTCCAGGTCGCGGACGCACGCGGCGAGGCTCGGGTAGCCCATGGTCAGGCGCGGGCGCGAGGCGCAGCGTTGAGCACGCCCGTGTGCGCGCCGCGCGCCGGAGCGGGACCGTCGCACGGTGCGCCGAACGGGCGCGACGACCCGACGGGCCGTCGCCTCCGTGGCGCCGGCCGCGCCGCCGCGACGCACGGGCGCGCGTGCGCCCGCCGCGACGTCACTCCGGCGCGTCCGCCAGCTCCAGGAACGGCTCCTGGTGGCATGCGTAGCAGACGATCTTGTGGGGGAGGCTGATCTTCGCGCCCGCCTTGACGGTGAGCGCGCCGCCGCAGCTCGGGCACGTCGCTTCGACGCTCCGCACCTCGTACGTCCCGCGCCAGTTCGTCCACGCGAGATAGATCCCCGCGCCGAACGCCGCGATCGCCCACGGGAAGTGCGGCGGGATGATGGCGACGATCGGCATCAGCGCCCAGCACCCCGCGAGGTAGAGCAGCGCCCGCGAGACCCGGACCGGCCGCGGCCGATGCACGACCTCGGCCCGCGCCGGGACGGCCTTGAACCCGAACAGCGTCATCCGCGCCGGCGGCGCGACGACGTTCTGTGTTTCCGTCACGGTTTCCATCGTTCGAATGTCCACGTCGTGTACACGACGGAAGATAGCGGAGCGGGGCGCGCGTGTCGACCGGGGGCGCCGCGTCTCCGGCGCCGCGCCGCGCGGCGCGCGAATCGGTTGTAAGGGTAGCGGCGGGGTCGGGGGTTCTTCATGATACCACCATCGAAAGGCGGAAATGGACAACGAACTCACCGAAACCATCGACGACGAGCGGGGCGCGCGGTTGGTGCGCTACGTCGCCGGGCGCTGTTCGGCGGCGGAGGCGGAGGAGATGCGCGTGTGGATCGCGGCCGCGCCCGGCCGGGCGGATGTCGTGGCGTCGCTGCGCAGGACCTGGGAGCTGGCGGAGCGTCCGCGCGGGGCCGGGCGGATGGCGTCGTCGGGGGCGTGGGACGTGGACGCGGCGTGGTCCGAGCTGTGTCGTCGCTACGAGGCACGGCGAGCCGCCCGGCACGCCGTGCCGATCCGGTCCGGTCGTGCGGCGGTGCGAAAGCGTCGGACCGTGCCCGCGTGGGCGATGCGCGCGGCCGCGGCCGTCGTGCTGCTCGCCGGCGGCGCGGCGACCGCGGTGATGCTGTCGGGGCCGGGCGCGGACGCGCCCGAGGCCGTGGCGATGCGCGAGTACGCGACCGACCGCGGCCAGCGCGCCGAGCTGCGACTGCCGGACGGCACGCGCGTGGTGCTCAGCGTGGCGAGCCGGGTGCGCGTGCCGGAGGATTACGGCCGGCGCGCGCGTGACGTGTACCTCGAGGGCGAGGCGCTCTTCGAGGTGCGGCACGACGAGCGGCGGCCATTCCGCGTGCACGCCGCGGGGGTGGTGGCCGAGGACCTGGGCACCGTGTTCGGCGTGCGCAGCTACGGAGCGGGCGAGCCGTCCACGGTCGTGGTGGCCGAGGGGCGGGTGGAGGTGAAGCGCGCGTCGCCCGCGGCGGGGGCCGAGGAAGCGTACCGGCTCGATCCCGGACAGCTCGCGCGGGTGGGCGACGACGGCTCGGTTCGCATCGAGCGCGGCGTGGATGTGGCCCCGCATCTGGCGTTTGCGGAGGGGCGGCTGGTCTTTCGGGACACGCCGCTGGGCGCGGCGGCCGCGCAGCTCGGCCGCTGGTACGGCCTCGAGGTGCGGCTGGCCGACACGACCCTCGCCGCGCTGCCGCTCACCGCGTCGTTCCAGGACGAGCCGGCGTCGCAGGCGCTCGAGCTGATTTCGTTGTCGCTCGGCCTGCGCCGCACGCGCGAGGGCGACGTCGTCACCTTTCACCGGTAGCCCGCGGGGGCGGAGCTCGGACGGATGATCAGAACGCGCAGACGGTTGTACGACCGCACGGATTACGAACCGCGGCGCCATGCGCGGCCGCCGGGGCCGCGGCCGCAGTACCCCGGGCAGCTCATCCGGGCGCTCGCGACGGACCGCCTGGGGCTGTTCGCCGAGATGGCGCGCCACGGCGACGTCGCGCAGATCTCGATCCGCGCGCGTCCGGTGGTGTTGCTGAACCACCCGGACGACATCCGGCGCATGCTGGTGACGGAGCAGCGCTCGTTCGTGAAAGGGCCGTCGCTCGGGCGGTTGAAGCTGCTGCTGGGGAACGGGCTGCTGACGAACGAGGGCGAGTCGCACCTGCGGCAGCGGCGGCTCGTGCAGCCCGCCTTCCACCGGGAGCGGCTCGCGACGTACGCGGGGATGATGACCGAGTACGCCGAGCGGACCGGCAGCCGGTGGCGGCACGGCGAGACCCTGGACGTGCACGAGGAGATGATGCGGCTCACGCTCGCCGTCGCGGCGCGCGCCTTCTTCGACGCCGACGTCGAGGGCGACGCGCACTACATCGGCGAGGCGTTGGACCTCTCGCTGCGCCTCTTCGGCTACGCGATCCTGCCGCTCGGCTCGCTGATCCAGTACGCGCCGCTCCCCTGGGTGCGCGACCTGCGCCGCGCGCGGGCCCGGACCGAGGAGCTGATCCAGCGTCTCATCCGCGAGCGGCGGGCGCGCGGCGAGGACCGCGGCGACCTGCTCTCCATCCTGATCGCCGCACGCGACACGGCGGGCGACGGCGGCGGGATGACCGACCGGCAGCTCCGGGACGAGATCGTCACGCTCATGATGGCGGGGCACGAGACGACGGCGAACGCGCTGACCTGGTCGTGGCTGCTGCTCTCGCGGCATCCGCACGTCGAGACGAAGCTGCACGCCGAGATCGACCGCGTGCTCGGCGACCGGCCGCCGGAGGTCTCGGACCTGCCGAAGCTGACGTATACGCGGAGCGTGCTCGCGGAGGCGCTGCGGCTCTATCCGCCGGCGTGGATCCTGGAGCGCCAGGCGGTCGCCGACTTCGAGGCGGGCGGGTACACGATCCGCCGGGGTTCGCTCCTCCTCGCGAGCCAGTACCTCGTGCACCGCGACCCGCGCTGGTGGCCGGACCCCGAGCGGTTCGAGCCCGAGCGCTGGCTGACGGACGCGCCGCCGTCGCGGCCGAAGTTCGCGTACTTCCCCTTCGGCGGCGGCACCCGCATCTGCGTCGGCGAGCACTTCGCCTGGATGGAGGGGACGCTCGTCCTTGCCACCCTGGCGCGGCGGTGGCATCTTCGCTTCGAGCGGCCGACCGACCCCGAGCCGGAGCCGCTCGTGACGCTGCGCCCGAAGGGCGGGTTGCCGATGCGCGCGCTCGCGCGGCGCCCGCCGCACGCTCACGCCGGAAAGGATGCCTGAAGCGAGATGAACGCGCCCGTGAACCGCACGGCGGTGGCCGACACCGCGATGCGCCGCATGCCCATGTCCATGCGCCGGTCTCCGTGGGAGACGCGGCCGGGCGCCATCGCATGCACGTGACGTAAGAACCGACGTGAGCGAACGATGGAAGAGCCGGCCCTCTCCCTTGCGAGAGGGCCGGCGTCGTTTTGTGCCCGGCATTCCGGGTGGACACGGAAACAGGAGACGATGATGGGAAGCACGACCCCGTACCCCGTCGCGCGGGGCCGCGCGGCGGCCGACGCGTATCGCACCACCGGCCCGTCGCCGACGGTGCGGCCGTACGCCGCCGAGCCCGTGGCGGCGCCCGCGGCCGGGCCGAAGCCGCACGCGTGTCCGGAGGCCGCGCGATGATCCGGCCCGCACGGATTTCGGCGGCGTTCGGCGTGGCCGCGGTCGGCGACCTTTCGCTGGCGCACGGCGGCACGCTCCCCGACGTGCACGTGGCGTACGCCGTGCACGGCGACGACGCCGCGCCGCCGGTGCTCGTCCTGGGCGGGATCTCGGCCGGGCGGCGCATCTGTCCGGAGCCCGGCGGCGCGCCCGGCTGGTGGCCGGGGGTGGTGGGCGCGGGGTGCGGGCTCGACCCGGCGCGGCACCGGCTGATCGCCGTGGATTACGTGGGCGGCCGGGGCGAGTCGTCGCAGCCGCGGCCGGGCGAGCGTTGGCCCGCCTTCGGCACGGCCGACCAGGCCACCGCGATCGCGCGCCTGCTCGACGTGCTCGGCATCCCCGTGCTGCACGCCGCGGTCGGCGCGTCGTACGGCGGGATGGTGGCGCTCGCGCTGGCGGAACGGTTCCCGGAGCGCGTCGAGCGCGTCGTCGCCATCGGCGCGGCGCACCGCTCGCACCCGCTCGCGTCCGCGGTCCGGTCGGTGCAGCGCCGGATCGTCCGGCACGGGCTCGATGCCGGCGACCCGCGGCGCGCCGTGGGGATCGCCCGCGCGCTCGCGATCACCACGTACCGCACAGCCGCCGAGTTCGGCGAGCGGTTCGCCGGCCCCCCCGGCGTCGACGGCGGCGCCGTCCGCCTCCCGGTCGACGACTACCTCGACCACCACGCCGCCGCGTACGCCGAGAGCTTCCCGGCCGCGGCGTTCCTGACGATCTCCGGCTCGCTCGACCTGCACCGCGTCGACCCGCGGCGCATCCGCGCGCGGTGCACCGTCGTATCGATCGACTCCGACACGCTCGTCCCGCCCGAGGACTCCCGCGCGCTCGCCGCCGCGCTCGGCGAGCGCGCCACCTTCGTCCGCGTCGCCTCGCCCTACGGCCACGACGGCTTCCTGAAGGAGCCCGAGGCGATCGGCGCGATCATCGCCGGCGCGCTCGCGGACGGCGAGGCGCCCGCGGTCGGCACCCCGGCGCCGGAGACGCACTACGCCGCGCGCGCCCGGCCGGGCGCCGCGGAGGCGTGCGGCGCGACGCGCGCCGCGCGCGCGGGGATCGGCGCGGACACGCAGCACGGCGCCGTCATGCCGCCGATCCACCTGAGCAGCAACTTCACGTTCGAGGGCTTCGGCGCGAAGCGCGCGTACGACTACACGCGGTCCGGGAACCCCACGCGCGACCTGCTCGCCGCCGCGATCGCCGAGCTGGAGGGCGGCGCCGCCGGCCTGGTCACGCCGACCGGGATGGCGGCCGTCCACGTCGTGCTACAGCTCCTGCGCCCCGGCGACCTCGTCGTCGCGGCGCACGACGGGTACGGCGGCACGTACCGGCTGCTCCGGGCGCTCGCGCGGAAGCACGCGCTCGACGTCGCCTTCGTCGATCTCACCGGTACCGCGGCGCTCGACGTCATCGCGCGCCGCCGGCCGCGGCTCGTGTGGGTCGAGACGCCGAGCAACCCGCTGCTGCGTATCACGGACATCGCCGCCGTCGCCGGCGCGGCCCGCGCGGCCGGGGCGTTGTGCGTCGCCGACAACACGTTCCTCTCCCCCGCGCTCCAGAGCCCGCTCGCGCACGGCGCGGACATCGTCGTGCACTCGACGACGAAGTACCTGAACGGCCACAGCGACGTCGTCGGCGGCGCCATCGTCGCCCGGGACGCGGCGCTCGCCGAGGAGCTGGGGTGGTGGGCGAACTGCATCGGCGCGACCGGCTCCCCGTTCGACAGCTACCTGACGCTGCGCGGACTTCGCACGCTCCACGCCCGGCTGCGCGTCCACGAGGAGAACGCCCGCGCGGTCGTCGAATTCCTGAACACGCGGCCGTGCGTCCGCCGGGTGTACTACCCCGGGCTCGCGTCGCACCCGGGGCACGACGTCGCCGCGCGCCAGCAGCGCGGCTTCGGCGCGATGGTCAGCTTCGAGCTGGACGGCGGCGTCCCCGCCGTGCGCCGCTTCCTCGACGGGCTCCGCCATTTCACGCTCGCCGAGTCGCTCGGCGGCGTCGAGAGCCTGGTCGCGCACCCCGCGACCATGACGCACGCCGCGATGGACCCGGCCGCGCGAGAGGCGGCCGGCATCTCCGATGCGCTGCTCCGGCTCTCCGTCGGGATCGAAGCCGCGGACGACCTGGTCGCGGACTTGCGCGCCGCGTGCGAGCGGGTGGAGGGCGGGTGAGGCCGGCCGGCCGCTCGGCCGACCCCGCCATCGGCGGGTGTACGCGGGGCCGGACGCGGGCGCCGCCCGGGCCGGCCGCCCGCGCCCGCCGGCCTCGCGACGGGAAACCGCCGCGGGCCCGGCACCCGGGCACCTGCGCCCGGACGCGCCGGCGAGCGCCGCCGCGCGCCCGGCGGACCGGCGCGCCGCGGGCGCCCGCTTGCCGCGCGCCTCGCGCGGGGCTTACGTTTCCAACGAACACCCTCCATCCCCGAGCCGCCTCATGGCCGACCGCGACGCAGCGCAGACCGGGTGCGATCCCGCATCCTTCGAGGCCGTCTTCCGCGAGAACTTCGCGCGGCTGTGCGACTTCGTGGACGGCTACGTGCGCTCACGCGAGGCGGCGGCCGACCTGGTCCAGGACCTGTTCTTGACCCTGTGGGAACGGTGCGAAGCGGGCGGCCTGCCGGCGCTGACGCCGGCCTATCTCTACACGGCCGCGCGGAACCGCGCGCTCAAGCACCTGCGCCACCGCCGCGTCGTCGCGCGGTGGGCCGAGCAGGCGTCGCTCGCGCCGCGGCCCACCGGCCCCGGCGCCGACGCCGACGTCCGGGCGCGCGAGGTGGCCGAGGCGATCCGCGGCGCCATCGACGCGCTCCCCGAGCGCTGCCGCGAGATCTTCCTGCTGAGTCGCGAGCACCAGATGAGCTACGCCACGATCGCCGAGGTGCTCGGCATCTCGGTCAAGACGGTCGAGACGCAGATGTGGCGCGCGCTCAAGGCGCTGCGCGAGAGTCTCGCCCCCTACCTCTCCGTCGTCGCGGCCCCGCTCGCCGGGTGGCTGGTGCATGTGATCCATGTGATCCAGTAGATGCCGTGGCCGCCGTGACGGCCCGCCGCCGACGCGGTACCGTCACGGGCGGAATCGGCGCCCGTCGGCGCGCCGCCGCACGCGCGTCCCTCTCGTCCGTCCCCCCATCGCGAACGCGTCCCCGAGTCGCGCGCGGCCCGCTGCGGCGCCCGTGCGGGGGATCTCCCGACGCTCGTGTCGGGGATTTGTAGGGGTCCGCCGTCGCTGAGGGGTTCCATCCCGGAGACCGGGCGATGGGCCGGCCGCAGCACCCAGCCGTCGCGCCCGGCAGCCCTCTACCACCCCGTTCGAGGCGAGGGAGCCCATGCGTCTAGAGATCCGATCAGTGCCGTTGCTGTTCGCGCTCCTGTGTTTATCCGGAGCGGACCTCCACGCACAGATGGGTTTCGCAACCGAAAGCGGACGCGGGCCGAAGTTCCTCCTGGCCTCGGCGGCGCGCCCCACGCCGGTGCGCGTCGAGCCCGGGAGCGTGCCCGTGCTTCAGAAGCGGATCACGATGCAACTGCACGGCGCGCGGCTCGGCGAGGCGCTCCGCGAGGTCGAGGCGCAGGCGGGGATCCGCATGGTGTACAGCGCGGGCGTCGTCCCGCTCGACATGCGGGTCTCGCTTCAGGCGGAGGAGATCAGCGTCGCCGCGGCGCTCACGGAGCTCCTGATGGGCGCGGACGTCGACGTCGTCGTCTCCGGGAACCAGGCGGCGCTGGTGGCGCGCGCGGAGCGGCCCGCGGCGCGGGCGCGCGCCCCCGGCGGCATCGCCGGGCGGGTGACGGAGGAGGGGACCGGCACACCGGTGTCCAACGCCCACATCGTGGTGAACGGCGAGGGGCGCGGGTTCACGGACGACAACGGCGATTATCGGATCGGGAACGTCGAGCCGGGCACTTACGTCGTGGTGATCACGTCGATCGGCTACCACGCGGACCTGCAGGAGGTCGTCGTCGCGGACGGCGAGTGGGTCCGGCACGACGTGGCACTCGCGGTCGCGCCGACGGCGCTGAACGAGATCGTGGTCACGGCCACGGGGAGGCAGCGCAAGCTCGAGCTGGGTCACGACATCACGTTGCTGCGCGCCGACTCGATCGTGGCGAACGAGCCGATCTCGAGCATGGCGGATCTGCTGGAAGGCCGGGTGCCCGGACTGATCGTGCAGCGCAGCTCGGGTGCGCCCGGCGACCCGGCGCGCATCCGGATCCGCGGCGCCAGCAGCCCGCTCCTGAGCAACGACCCGATCATCGTGATCGACGGCGTCCGGGTGTACTCGGAGCAGTCGAACGCGCGGGGCGGGAACCTGGCTCGAGGCAGCGTGACCGGCGGCGAATACGCGGCGCCATCTCCGCTCGACTACATCGACCCGAACACGGTCGAGACGGTCCAGGTCATCAAGGGCCCGTCGGCCGCCACGCTGTACGGCCAGGATGCGGCGAACGGCGTGATCGTGATCACCACGAAGAAGGGGCGCGAGGGGCCCGCGCGCTGGACCGTGGGTACCGAGTACGGCACGAGCGAGCTGCCCGGCCGCTACCCGGAACTCATGCTTCGTTGGGGGCACACGGCATTGGAAAGCGCTCCCGTGCACTGCCCGGTCAACGGCCAGAGCGGCGGCAACGGCGGCCTGGCCTGCGTGGCGGACAGCATCACGACGTTCCAGATCCTGAACGCCCCCGACCTCACGGTCCTCGACCGCGGACACCGGACCGGGGTGAACGTGGGCGTCTCCGGCGGCGGCCGCAACCTCACGTACAGCGTGACCGCGAGCTACGCGGATGAGGTAGGGCTCCTGCGGCTCCCGGCGTACGCTGAGGAAGGGATCCGGGAGGCGCGGGGGGTCGCGCCTCCGGAGTGGATGCGGCGCCCGCAGGGTCTCGAATACTGGAGCGTGGCCAGTCGCGTGACGGCGCACCTCGGGCCCAAGGCGGACGTTTCGCTGAGCACCGCGCTGTCCCGTACGGAACAGCAGCGGTCGTCGCTCGAGCGCCAGCTCGGCACGCTCATGACCACGTATCTGAACCAGTCGACCGGCAAGTACTGGCGGGCCAACGCCAACGGCGTCATCGACGAGGTGACCGGCGAGGCGCTCGACGGATTCTTCGAGCGCGCCACCGAGGATGCGACCCAGTTCAGGAACGGTGTGAGCCTGAACTGGCGGCCGCTGTCGTGGCTGACCGCGACGGCGGACGCAGGGATGGACGTCGTCCAGCGCGCGGCCTCGGTCTTCTGGCCCACCGGGTACGGGAGTCCGGGGTCCAGCATGGGCAGGCTCAGCGTCGGGAACGGCACCTCGATCGTGAGCACCGTGAACCTGAGGGCGACGGCGGACGCGTCCCTCCCCCTCGGCTTCAAGCTCCGGGTGTCCGCAGGCGCCAACTATTATGGCAGCTCGATCCGCGACTTCACCGGCAAGGCTTCGGGGCTCCGCGAAGGGTCGGAGTCGCTGAACGGCGCGGAAGAGCTCCTGAACCTATCCCAGCAGGAGTTCGGGCAGAGCACGTTCGGCTGGTACGTCGAGCCGAGCATCAATCACCGGCGCTTCTGGCTCTCGACCGGCCTCCGGCTCGACGGCGGCACCGCCCACGGCGCGCGTCTCAACCTGCAGCCGTTCCCGAAGGTGAGCGTTTCGTACCTGGTGTCGGACGAGTCGTTCTTCCCGGATGCGCTCCGGTCGGTGTTCAACACACTCCGGCTGCGCGCCGCGTACGGGGACGCGGGCCGACAGCCGGGGCCGACGGACCGGCTCCGCCTGTACGGCGCGAAGATCCCCGTGTGGATCGGCGACGAATACGTGGACGGCGTCCTCCTGGAGACGCTAGGGAACACGAAGCTTAAGCCGGAGCGGTCCCGGGAGTTCGAGTTCGGATTCGACGGCGATCTGCTCGACGACCGCTTCGCGGTGGGCTTCACCGGGTACCGCAAGACGACGAAGGACGCGCTTCTGAGCGTCCCCGTAGCCCCATCGGTCTACGGCGAGGACGTGACGACGCTGGTCAACATCGGCGTGGTGCGGAACACCGGCGTCGAGCTCACCGTGGGCGGTCAGCCCGTGCGGAGCGACTTCCTGACGTGGAGCTTCAGCCTGACGTACGGCCAGAACCGGAACGAGGTGGTGCAGCTCGGGCCTGGCGTGGAGCCGTTCGCCACCGACGAGCTGGGGGACAGCATCTACGCCCGTGTCGTGCCCGGCTACCCGCTCAACGGCCTGTGGACCAAGCCCATCGTCGGCTACTCGGACGCGAACCGCGACGGCATACTGGCGGAGGATGAGGTCCTGCTCGGGGACACCCTGGTGTACATGGGGAGCCAGCTCCCGGACTACGCGGTGAACCTCCACACGACGCTGTCGCTGCTGCGCGGCGCCGTGTCGGTGACCGCGGCGCTGACCTACGAAGACGGGATGACGCAGGCCAACACGGTGTTGGAGAATCTCGCGCCATTCTCCCGCGCCTGGAACGATCCGTCGACGCCGATCGACGAGCAGGCGAAGACGCTCGGCTTCGCCAGCTACTACCAGATCCAGACGGTCCATACGCTCCGGCTGAACAGCCTGTCGGTGCAGTACACGCTCCCGGCGCAGGTTGCGGCGCGGGTCTTCCGCGCGCGGTCGGTCGCGGTTTCGCTCCAGGGCACGAACCTCTGGCTCCACACGAACTACCGCGGGCTGGACCCGAACGTCAACGGCAACGCCATCACTCCCGGCATCCGGGACACCGGCGTGCTGCCGCCGCCGCGCACCTGGCAGGTGCGCGTGAACGCGAGCTACTGATCCCGAGGAGCGGATGATGACCGGCACGAACATTCGAGGGTTCGAGGATACCAGCGTGCGGGGGGGCCGCAGGGGCCGCGGCGCCCGCCGCGGGCTCCGGCATCTCGCGCGCGGCGCGTTCGCGCCGTTCGCGGTCGCGGCGGCCGTCGCGGGGTGCGACCTGGACGGCCTCGTCGGCAACGACGAGCTGCCCGCCGACGTGAGCGACCCGTCGATCATCGAGACGCCGGCGGGCGCGGTGGCCGCCTACTACGGGGTCGTGGCGCAGTTCCGGTCCGCGCTCGGCAGTGTCGGCGGCGAGCCGTGGGTCGAGTCCACCTTTGCGGCCATCACGGGGCTGCTGACGGATGAGCTCCAGTCGCCGAACGGGCGCTCGGACGAGCACGGCCGGTTGGTCGATCGCCGGAGCATGGTCGAGGGGGAGGAGAACCGCATCATCCTCGCCGCGTACTCGCGGCTCCAGCGGGTACGGGGGCAGGCGTCGCAGGCGATCGGCCTGCTCTCGCGGTACGCGCCGGCCGACCGCCAGCCGCTCGCCGGGCACGCCTACGCGCTCCAGGGCTATGCCGAGGTGTTCCTCGCCGAGCTGTTCTGCTCCGGCATCCCCCTGAGCACGCTGGACTTCGACGGGGATTACACGTACCGCCCGGGCTCGACGACGGACGAAGTCTACGAGCACGCGGTCGAGCTGTTCGACCGCGCGATCGAGCTGGCGGGCGACAGCACGCGCTTCGTGCACCTCGCGCAGGTCGGACGCGCCCGGGCGTTTCTCGGACTCGGCCGGTTCGCCGATGCCGCCGCGGCGGCCGCGACGGTGCCCGACGGGTATCGCTACGAGGTCGTCTACTCGGCCGCCCAGACCGCGAACGGCTGGGACGACAGGAACTTCGCCCGCCGGCACAGACACCTGCACACGCTGTGGGAGCTGACGGTCCCGGACCGGGAGGGGGCGAACGGCATCGACTACCGTTCCGGCGCGGACCCGCGTACGCGGGTGCGGCTGCTGGGCGCGAACGATTACGGTACGCCGATCTACCACCCGGAGAAGTACGACCCCGCCGGAGCGAGCCCGATCGTGCTCGCGAGCGGGGTCGAGGCGCGACTGGTCGAGGCCGAGGCCGCGCTGCGCGCGGGCGCCGACTGGCTCGGGATCCTGAACGCGCTCCGCACCGACGGCACGTTCACGACGCAGCCGGACCCGGACGACCCCGCGCAGACGGACACGATCTGGAATGCGGGGACGGGCGGGGTCGATGGGCTCGCGCCGCTTGCCGACCCGGGGAACGACGGGGCCCGGGTCGACCTGCTGTTCCGGGAGCGCGCGGCGTGGCTGTTCCTGACCGGCCACCGCCAGGGCGACCTGCGGCGGCTGATCCGGCACTACGGCCGTGCGGCCGACGATCTCTACCCCGTCGGCGTCCACCCGTACGACGGCGGCCTGCGGTACGGTCAGGACGTGACCGTCCCGATCCCGCCGGAGGAGGGGATTTCGAACCCGGAGTTCACCGGCTGCTACTCGCGCGGCGCTTGAGAGGAGGCACACAGCCATGCGATCCTGGTTCCAGTTCGGATGCGGGCTCCTGGCGCTCCTGGCGCTCGGCGGCTGCGACGACCTCGCGCCGGTCGCGCCCCACGAGCCGATCACCGATCCGACGATGTTGTTCATGGCGCTGCGGCTCGACCACCGCGCGGTCACCATGGCGGCGGAAGCGCCGTACGACACGCTGCGGCTCACCGCGACGCCGCTCGACGCAACGGGCGCCGTCATGAACGGCCTACCCGCGCCCACCTACCGCTCGAGCGATACCACCGCGGTGCACGTCTCGCCGGACGGCCTGCTCACGGCGCGGCGGCCGGCCACGGGCGTGGTGGTCGTGGCCGAATTGACGACCGAAGGGAACGTCAGACACACCGACACCGCCATGGTGAACGTGACGGCGGTCGCGCCGGCGGCACTCCCGGCCCGCCTCACCCTCGACCCGGAGCCGCCGGACAGCGCGATCTGGGCGATCGTTCCGCCCTGGGGGTCGTTCCTCGGCCTGTTGTACGCGTTCGTCGGGATGCCGATCGATCCCGTGCTGCATCCGCGCGTGCTGGACGCGTCCGATGCGCCGGTGGACGGACTGGTCCTCGCGTTCGAATCGCTCGACCCGGCCATCGCGGAGATCCATCCGTGGACCGGCGCCGTCCAGTTCCTCGCCGCGCCGGGCGAAGCGGCCATCGTGGCGCGCAGCACGGCCTACGGCGTAGCGATGGCCGACACGGTCCGGTACCGGGTGACGCACCCGGTCATCGGCGGCTTCGATTTCGGGCGGGAGTCCGACGGCGGCGCGCTGACCATGAAGCCGGCCGAGATCACGATCCGGCAGGGCGGGGTCGTGCTCTGGTCCTCCATGGGGACGGATACCGTGGACGTGAAGTTCGATGAGCCGGAGAGCGTGATCGACGTCGCCGAGCTGTGCCCGTTCTTCCCGGACGCCTTCTGCGGCACGGGCGACATCCCGGCGATCAACGGGGATCCGGAGAACCCGTTCGCGGCGTTGCAGGCCCGCCGCTTCCCGGTCCCGGGGGTCTACGAGTTCCGGAGCGAGCGCGCGGGCCACACCGGCCGGGTCATCGTCGTCGCGGACGACGTGTCGCCCGACGCCGCGCTCGCCGTCTCGCCCACCTGCCTCACACGAGGATCGACATCATGCCGTTGAGCCGACGGGACCTGCTGAAAGCGGGGCTGAGCGCCGCCACGTTCATCGTGGTGCCCGAGCCGCTGCTCGCGCGCTTCGGCGGCCGGTGGGAGCCGGCCCCGCCCATCGAGGATCCGCGCGTCAAGGAGCTGGCATTGCGCGCGATCGAGGCGGCGCGCACGGCGGGCGCCACGTACGCGGACGTCCGCCTGACCCACGACCGCGGGCGGATGTTCAGTACTCCCCGGGTAGCGGGTGGAATTTTCGATCAAGAGCGGATGGCCGTCGGAGCGCGGGCGCTGGTCGACGGGTATTGGGGCTTCGCGAGCGGGCCGGTGTGGGACCCGGACGAGATGGCACGGCTCGGGCGCGAAGCGGTGCACCAGGCGCGGGTGAACGCGGCGGGGCCGGAGCGCGCCGTCGAGTTGGCGCCCGCGCCGCCCGTGCGCGACGGCCGGTGGGTGATGCCCGTCGAGATCGATCCGTTCGAGGTGTCCCCGTTCGAGATCGTGGACTTCATCCGGAGCATGTACACGTTCGTCGGCCGGACGCCCGGATTCGGCATGTACCAGATGACGTACGACGCCACGGTCCAGGAGAAGGCGTTCGCCTCGTCCGAGGGGAGTTACATCACGCAGCGGGTCTACCGGTCTCGCGGGGATCTCGTCATCGACCTCTCGCGCGATGGGGCGCTCCTCGACCGACGCGCGCTCGACACGCTGACGGTCGCCGGCGTGGGGTGGGAGCTCTTCCAGGGCCAGCCGATTCGCGAGCAGATCCGCCGGCTGATGGAGGAGATGCAGGAAGATCAGAAGCTGCCGTTGAAACCGGTGGACGTCGGCCGCTACGACGTGGTCTGCGACGCGCTCACGGTGTCGCGGCTTCTCGACCGGACGCTGGGCGAGGCGACGCAGCTCGACCGCGCGCTGGGCTACGAGGCGAACGCGAGCGGCACGAGCTTCCTGAGCGACCCCGCCGGGATGATCGGCCGTTACCAGGTGGGTGCGTCCGCGTTGACGGTGACGGCCAATCGGAGCGACCCGAGCGGCGCGGCGACCGTGCGGTGGGACGACGAAGGTGTGGCGCCGGAGCCGTTCACGCTCGTGCGGGACGGCGTCGTGGAAGACTTCCAGACCACGCGCGAGAGCGCAACGTGGCTCGTGGGCGGCTACACGAAGGCGGGCCGCGCCGTGCGGTCGCACGGTTGTGCCGCTGCGCCGTCCGCGATCTCGGCTCCGATGACGCACACGCCGAACCTGGCCATCGCGCCGGGGCGCGAGGCGACGGACTTCGACGGCCTCGTCGCTTCGCTCGAGGATGGCCTCGCGGTCAAGGGGATGAAGGTCGACCTGGACTACCAGGGGCTGAACGGCGCCGGCTCCGGCCGAGTCTACGAGGTCAAGAAGGGGAAGCGGGTGGCGCGCATTGGCGGCGCCGGGTTCCTGTTCCGCGCGCCGGAGTTGTGGAAGGGGCTCGTCGCCCTCGGCGGTCCGGACAGTGTACGCCGTTACGGCAGCATCGCGTCGAAGGGGGAGCCGCCGCAGGCAACGTACCACAGCGTGGCCGTCCCGCCGGCCGTGTTCAAGCAGATGACGGTCATCGACCCGAAAAGGAAGGCGTAATGAGAGAGCGCTTGCTCGCGTGGGCCGGCCTTGCGTCCCGGCCCGTCGGCGACTCCCGCATCTTGTCGGCCGAGGATTGCGAGGGGCTTCTCGCCCGGGCGCACGCGATGGCCGAGGGCGGCGGCGACACGGAAATCGAGGTGCGGTGCTGGTGGCAGGGCGAGTTGCGCTGGGCGCGGAGCCGCGTGAGCCTGTCGAGCGACCGGCGGGACGTCGCGGTGTCGGTGCGTCGCACGCTCCCGAACGGGACCGAGGGCGCCGTGCTCACGAACCAGCTCGACGACGCGTCGATCGAGGGCGCGGTGCGCGCGGCCGAGCGCGCGTCGGCGCTGGGCTCCGAGGCCGGCCGCGGCATCGGATACTACCCGCCGTTCCCGGAGTACGCGCGCCCCGCGGCGGCGGTCTGGAGCGACGCGACGTACGGCCTCACGGCGGAGGCGCGGGGCGACGTGGCGCGCGCGCTCGCGGCGCCGGCGGAGGCGAAGGGGATGCTCTCCGCCGGCTATATTGAGGTACGCGCAGGCGCGCACGCGCGGATCGGCACCGGATTCGACGCGCAGCGGCCCCAGGGCCGGCACGCGGTCTGGCACCAGCCGTACACCCGGTGGACGCAGGCGCGGTGCTCGCTGACCGTGCGGGACGCGTCCGGCGCCGGCTCGGGGTGGGCGGGGCTGTCCAGCTACGACTGGGCGCGCGTCGACCCGCAGGCGCTCGCGGCGCGGGCGCTCGAGAAGTGCATCGCCTCGCGAAACCCGGTGGCGATCGAGCCCGGCCGCTACACGGTGATCCTCGAGCCGCAGGCGGTGGCCGACCTGGTCGGGATCCTGGCCAAGACCTTCCACGAGACATGGGCCGCTCCCGGGCGTGTCTGGTACCTGACGTTCGACAACGCGCTCTCTCTGAACCGCTCGAAGCTGGGCCTGAAAGTGGTGGACGAGCGCGTCACCATCCGCCACGACTTCGCCGACCCGGACCTCGGGATCGTCGCCCGCTACCTCGAGTCGCCGAAGCCGGTCGCGTGGATCGAGAACGGAGTGCTCACCGCGCTCGGGCACGACATGTCGTACGAAGTGAGAATGCTGGAGGGCCGCCATGCGCTGCGGTCCGGGATCGGATTCCGGATGGACGGCGGCGAGACGTCGGTCGAGGAGATGATCCGCACGACGCAGCGGGGTCTCCTGGTCACGCGGTTCTCGAACCTGGACCTGCTCGACGAGGAGAGCCTGCTCTCGACCGGGCTGACCCGGGACGGCCTCTGGCTGATCGAGAACGGGAAGATCACGAAGGCGGTGAAGAACTTCCGCTTCACGGAGTCGCCGCTGTTCGCGCTGAACAACATCGACCAGCTCGGGGAGCCCGTGCGGACGCTCCACGCGAGCACGAGCGAGTGGGGCGAGCTGCAGCCCGCGATCGTGCCGCCGCTCAAGATCCGCGATTTCAGCTTCACCTCCACCATCGACGCGATTTAGGGGGGCGACGGATGCGAGCAACCCATGTGGCGCTGCTTGCCGTGGGGCTGGTCCTCTGGAGCCGCCCGGCCGCGGGGCAAACGCTGTTCTCCTGGCCGGATACGACGGTGGACGTCGCCGGCTACACCACGATCGAGGAGTGCGACGCCGCGGTGCGGCGCTCGGCCGAGACCCTCGAGGCGCGCGATCTCGTGGCGAGCGGAGTGTGGCGGGACACGATTCCGTTCGCGCCCGGCGAGGACACGGCGCGCGTGCCCGCGCCGGTCGCGGCCACGGCACGCACTTGCGGGGCGCGCTTCGCGGACGCCGACTCCGTGCCGCTGGCCGATTTCTCGCTGGTCATGCCGCTGTACCTCGTGGCCGGGTGGATGGACCGCGCCGGGACGCTGGTCGAGCGGCGCGTGGCGGCTGTCAAGCCCGGCGCGGACAAGGAGCTGGCGGCGGTGCTGGATACGGTCGTCCAGTTCTATCTCGGACGCCGTACGGGCGGGCGGCTCCCGGTCCCGCCGCGGCTCGACCTGGCCGAAGCGGCAGTGACCGTGTACGCACCGAGGATCGGGGATCTCGTCGAGCGGGTCGACTTGTATTTCCGGGTGCTGCAGCAAGCGATGGCGGGCGGGGCGACGGACACGGCGGCCGTGGTCCGGCTCGGCTCGCTCGCGTCGGCCGTCATCGACTCGCTCGACGCGGACGAGCGGGAGCGCCTGGACGAGCAGTTCGAAGTGTTCCGCATCGAGGACTTCACGAAGCGCTACTACGAGCTGCTGAGCTGGATGCTGGGCAAGGAGATGTTCCTCGACAGCCTGCGGAAGAGCACGGAGGCGTTCGTGAAGGTCAAGCGGGACACGTGGGTGCGGGCGACCGGCCAGCCGCCGGAGCTGACCGCGTTCGGCATGCCCCTGGGCGAGCGGGCGCCGGCTCTGGAGGGAGGGCTCCTGGTCGGCGCGGATTCCACCGTGCGGCGGCCCGTGCCGGGCCGGGTCTCGCTGATCGTGTTCCTGGACCACGCCGCCTGTCACCGACCCACGCTCGATCATGTGGGTTACATGTATCCGCGATCGTGCACGGGAGCGCTGTACATGCTGCGGCGGCTCGAGGAGCGGTTCCCCACACTGGACGTGACGGTCATCTCGACGGCGGCCGGGCACTTCGGCTATCGGAAGGAGGGGATCACGCCGGAGCGGGAGGCGGAGGAGACCAAGCGTTGGCTCGAGTCCTTCGGCCTTCGGTCGGCGGTATACATGGTGGACGCGCCGCACTGGAGGCTACCCGCGCCGGACGGCCGCCGCGTCGCGCCGGTCCCGCCGGACATCGTCACGGCGTACACGTTCGGCAAGAGCTGGCAGGTCTTCGGCACCGGGACGGCGTTCCTGATCGACCCCGACGGGGTGATCATCCATTCTCAATGGCTCGCCCGGGACAACGAGCGAGAGTTTGCCGAGCTGATCGAGATCCTGGTCGCGCGAGACGGCGGGCGGGGCTGACCATGCGACCCGGGCTCGAGGAGATCCAGACCATGACACGGAAGGCATCGGCGCGTCGCGCCGCGGGCGGCAACGGCACACGATGCGGGAGCGGCGCCGGGTTCGGGGCCGCGGCCCGCCGTCTCGCGCCCCCCGCGCGCGGGGCCGCGTTTCGCGGAATTGCCCTACTCGGACTGGTGGCCGCGACTGTGGCGGCGTGCGTGGGCGGGGCCGCGCGGCGCGGCGCCGCGGGATCGGCGGCGCCGGCGCACGGGGATGCCCGGCAAGGCGCCGCCGACGCGCCGGGGCGGCGCGATCCGGAGCTGCGGGTGGGGACGCTGCCGAACGGGATGCGCTACTACATCCGGGCGAACCGGATGCCGGCGGAGCGCGCGAACCTCTGGCTCGCAGTGAACGCGGGGAGCGTGCTGGAGGACGAGGACCAGCAGGGGTTCGCGCACTTCCTCGAGCACATGGCGTTCAACGGGACGACGCACTTCCCGGGACAGCAGCTCGTGGACTTCGTCGAGTCGAGCGGGATGCGGTTCGGCGCGGATCTGAACGCGTACACAAGCTTCGACGAGACGGTCTACATGCTCACCGTCCCGACGGACGACCCGGCGAGCCTGCGGCAGGGGCTGCAGGTCCTGGAGGATTGGGCGGGCGGCGGGATTACGATCGACTCGGCGGAGGTGGTGGCGGAGCGGGGCGTGGTGATGGGCGAGTGGCGGCTCCGGACGCTGACGGACACGCTGACGCAGCGGTTGCGGGATTACGAGTACGACCGGGTGTTCGGCGGGACGCGCTACCGCGAGCGGTTCCCGATCGGGAAGCCGGAGCTGATCGAGGCCGCGAGTCCGGCGGCGCTCGAGCGGTTCTACCGCGACTGGTACCGGCCGGACCTGATGGCGGTGATCGCCGTGGGGGACTTCGATCCGGATGCGATCGAGAGGGAGGTGCGCGAGCGGTTCGGCGCGATCCCCGCGGCGGAGGACCGGCGCGAGCGGGAGGCGGTCGAGGTCGATGCGGACCACGCCCCGGTCGTCGACGTGCAGCGCGATCGGGTGGGTCCGAGGGTCGACGTGCTCTGGCCGGTGCCGGAGCGCCCGCGCGACGTTGCGGATGGCGTTCGCCACGACCTCGTCTCGACGCTGCTCCTCGAGCACGTGCAGCGAAAGCTGCTGCGGATCCGGGAGCAGCGGTCGCGCCCGTTCATCGATGCGCGGATCGGGCGGCAGCGGATCGTGCGGCCGATGGACAGGCTCGCGGTCCGGATCATCGCCTGGCCGGACAGCCTGGAGAGCGCGCTCGGGACGGTGCTGACGGAGCTGGAGCGGGTGGCGCGGCACGGGATCCCGGAGCCGGAGCTGGAGCGCCGCAAGGTCGGGCTGCTGCGGCGGCTCGAGCGGCGGGCGGCGGGCGCGGACGCGATCGCGTCCGCGACCTACGCGAATGCATACGTGGACCACTACCTCACCGGTGCGGGCGCGCTCTTGAGCCCCGCGCAGGAGCTGACGCTGGCGCGGGAGATCCTGCCGCGGATCACGCCCGGGGCGGTGGCTGATGCCGCGCGGTTCTGGAGGGAGAGGGAAGGGCTCAAGATCCTCTTCCGCATACCGAAGTTCGCGTACGGCTTCCGGCCGCCGACGCGGGAGAGCGTGCTTGCGCTGATGGACTCGATCCGAAGCGCGCCGCTCGCGCCGGACACGGCGCGCGCGGTCGCGACGGACGGGGCGCTGATGGAGCGACTGCCGGAGCCCGGGCGCGTGGTCGGGGAGACGCGGCACGAGGCCGCGGGCGTCGTCGAGTGGCGGCTCTCGAACGGCGCGCGGGTGCTGTTCAAGCCGAGCGCGAACCACCCGGACGAGGTGCTGCTGCGGGCGTGGAGCCCGGGCGGCTTCTCGCGGGTGCCGGACCCGCTGTTCTACGGCCCCGGGCGGCTCGTCGCCCGCATCATGACGGAGGCGGCCGGGCTCGGCGAGCGCGACCACGACCAGGTGCTGGACCGGCTCTCGACGGCCGCGATCCACCCGCCGCGCGTGGACATCGGCTACGCGGACGAGTCGATCGAGCTGGGCGGCTCGCCGCGGGAGCTGGAGGCGCTCTTCCAGATGCTGCACCTCCAGTTCACGGCGCCGAAGCTGGATTCGGCGGACGTCGCCGCATGGGCCGGCGTTGCGAAGTACCAGGGCGGCGGCGGCTCGATCCACGACCAGCTGAACCAGATCTTCGCGCGCGGCAACGACCGGCTCGCGCCGGTCACGAACGAGCTGGCGGAGTTCGTGCGCGTCGACGACGCGCTCGCGGTCTACCACGACCGGTTCGGCAACGCCGGCGACTTCACGTTCCTGCTGGTCGGCGCGGCGACGGCGGAGCAGGTGAAGCCGCTGGTCGAGCGCTACATCGCGAGCCTTCCGGCCACGGACGTGCGCGAGACGCCGGCCGACCCCAACGTCCGCCCACTCGTCGGGCGGATCCGCGAGCGGCACGAGGTGCTTCCGATCCCGACGGCGCGGACGCTGCTCGTCTTCGATGGCACGTTCCCGACGGAGCCGGAGACGTACTTCCGCGAGCGGCAGAAGCTGTCGCTGCTGAGCCTGGTGCTCGAGCGACGGCTCCGGAACCGGCTGCGCGAGGAAATGAGCGGCACGTACGGCGTGACCGTGCAGGGCCTCACGTACCGGCTCTATGACGAGCACTTCCGCATACTGCTCAACTTCGAGTCGGCGCCGGATGACATGCGAGCGATGTCGCGCGCGATGTTCGCGATCATCGACTCGATGCGCGCGAGCGGTGCAACCGAGGCGGAGCTCGCCCGCGCGGCCCGGGTCCAGCGGCGGCAGCTCGAGACCGCGCTTCAGAACAACCGGTTCTGGCTCGACCAGCTCGAGCTGTACAGCCGGTTGGGGCTGCCGCTCGACCGGATCGTCTCGCCGTTCGTCGACGAGACGCCTACGCCCGAGATGATTGCGGCGGCGGCGGAGAAGTATCTGCCGGAAAAGACGTTCATCCACCTGACGCAGGTGCCGCGCGAGGGCACCGAACAGCGCACGACAGACCGTTCCAAGCAATAATCGAACTCGACCTGGAGGGACTCTTGTCTCGATCCCACGTGGCGGTCGGAATTCTCGCGACCGCGCTCTTCGCCGCCTCCTGCGCGACCTCCGGCGCGGAGGGCGTCTCTTCCTCGATGGCCCGCGCGGCGGCCCGCGGCGCACACGTCGACGAGAACCGCATCACCGCGGCCGAGATCGAGGCCGCGGGGCTGCCGAACGCCTACGAGCTGGTGAGCCGGCTGCGTCGGCCGTGGCTGCGCCGCGATCCGCTGACGGGCGCCGCCGTCGTGGTCTACCAGGACGGGCGGGGCATCGGCGGCGCGGAGAAGCTTCGCGATATCCCGGCCGTGGACATCGCGGAGCTGGTGTTCCTCCCTCACGAGGCGGCGGTCCGGCAATGGGGCGCTGCGGTCGAGGGGAGCGCCATCGTCGTGGTGCTGCGGCGTTGAGGTCGATGTGCCCGGGATGACGGAAGTGAAGACCGTGCCGCCCGGACGGGTCGACACCGAAGCCGTCCTCGCCTCCGCCACGCGGCTGCGCGCCGAGGTCGCCAAGCGGATCGTCGGCCAGGAGCGGGTGGTCGAGGAGGTGATCATGGCGATGATGGCGGGCGGGCACGCGCTCCTCGTCGGCGTGCCGGGGCTCGCCAAGACGCTGATGATCCGTTCGATCGCGGAGGCGATGAGCCTGGAGTTCCGGCGGATCCAGTTCACGCCGGACCTGGTCCCGAGCGACATCACGGGGACGGAGATCCTGGAGGAGGACGCGGCGACGGGGAAGCGGCAGTTCCGCTTCGTACGCGGGCCGGTGTTCGCGAACATCGTGCTGGCGGACGAGATCAACCGGACGCCGCCCCGGACGCAGGCGGCGCTGCTCGAGGCGATGCAGGAGCGCGAGGTCACGGCGGCCGGGCAGACGATGGCGCTGCCCGCGCCGTTCTTCGTGCTGGCGACGCAGAACCCGATCGAGCAGGAGGGGACGTACCCGCTCCCTGAGGCGCAGCTCGATCGGTTCCTGTTCGACATCCGGATCGACTACCCGACGGAGGAGGAGGAAGTCGGGATCCTGCGGGCGACGACGGTCGTGGACCGCACGGAGCTCGCGCCGGCGATGGGCGGCGCGGACGCGCTCGCGCTCCAGCGGTTGGTGCGCGAGATGCCGGCGTCGGAGCCGATCCTGCGGTACGCCGCCGCGCTCGTGCGGGCGACGCGGCCGGCCAAGCCGGAAGCGCCGCAGATCGTGAAGGAATTCGTGCGCTGGGGCGCGGGGCCGCGCGCGGGGCAAGCACTGGTCCTGGGCGCGAAGGCGCACGCGCTGCTGAACGGCCGGCACGCCGTCGCTCCGGAGGACGTGCGGCGCGTGGCGCACCCGGTGCTGCGGCACCGCGTGCTGGTGAATTTCGCGGCGGAGGCGGAGGGCGTGACGACGGAAGCGGTGGTCGACGCGCTGCTCGCGCACGTGCCGGCGCCGTCGAGCAAGCTCCCGATCTGAGATGGCGCTTGCGACGTACGCGCCGGTGCTGGACGCCGTACGCGGCATGGCGTGGCCGGCCGTGCGCCGGGTGCGGAGCGCGGTCCCGGGCCCGCACACGTCCGTCGTCCGGGGCACGACGGCGGAGTTCATCGAGTACCGGCCGTACCGCCAGGGCGACGACCCCAAGCGAATCGACTGGAAGCTGGTGGCGCGGACGGACCGGATCTACGTCCGGATCTCGCAGGAGCGCGCGGTCCTCCCGACCATGCTGGTCGTCGACGCGAGCGCCTCGATGGCGTTCCCGCCGGAGACGAACGCCAAATGGGAGCTGGCCCGGCGGCTGGCGGTGGGGCTGGCGGCGGTCGCCCGCCACCGCGGCGACCCGGTCGGGCTCGCCGTCGCGCGCGAGGGTGGCGCGCGGATCGTCGCGCCGCAGACGCGGCGCACCGTCCTGGACGAGATGATGCGGGCGCTCGAGGTCGCGCCGGGCGGCACGGCGCCGCTCGCGCCGGCCGTGCGGGACGCGCTCCGCCTGTGCGAGCGGCTGGTCCTGATCACAGATTTCCTGGGCGACCCGCTGCTCGCGCTGGCGAAACCGTTTGCGGCGGCGGGCCACGAGCTGTATGCCGTCCACGCAGTCGACCCGGGTGAGCTGGACCCGGACCCGAAGATGCTGCTGGTGGCCGATCCCGAGGATCCGACGCTTCGTCGCCCGCTTCCGGCGCACGCGCGCGAGGAGTACGTCCGCCGCTTCCGGGCGTGGCGCGAAGGGCTCGCCCGGGACTGGCGGCGGATCGGCGCCAGGTACGCCATGGTGGTCCCCGGCCGTGAGCCGTTCCGCCGCATGGTGCGGCGCATCACGTCCGGCGCGGCGGCACGCGGGGGCGGATCGTGACGCTGCTCGCGCCGCTCTTCCTCTACGTCGCGCTCGCCGTGGCCGCGGCGACGGTGGCGCTGCACTTCATCGTGACGCGCCAGCCGCCATCGAGCCCGCTCCCGACCGCGCGCTTCGCGCCGCGCAGCTCGGTGCGGGTGACCACGATCTCGCGGCCGGAAGACCTGCTTCTCCTGCTCGTGCGCGCGTCGACCGTGCTGCTGGTCGGGCTGGCGTTCGCGCGGCCGGTGCTCATCCCGGAGCGCCGGGCGGTCGCGCGGGTCGTGCTGGCGGATGTGTCGCGCGGCGTCGCCGCCATCGAGGAGGTGCGCGACAGCGCGCGGTCGCTGCTCGGCGAGCGCGACGCGCTCGTCGTGTTCGACTCCGCCGCGCGGGTCGTTCGCGGCGGTGCGGCCGACTCGGCCGCCCGCCTCGAGCGCGCGGAGCGCGACGGCCGGCTCTCGCCCGCGCTCATCGCCGCGCTGCGGACGGCGGCGGAACTCCGCGCCGAGGCGGACTCGATCGAGATCGCGATCGTCTCGCCGTTCCGGGCGAGTGAGGTGGACGGCGCGACGCAGGCGATCCGCGCGCTCTGGCCGGGCCGGGTGCGCCTGATGCCCGTCGCGGCAGGCGGCGAATCGTCCGCGCCGGCGCCGGGCGTCGACGTGCGCGGCGCGCCGGACGATGGCGTCGCCATCGCGGCGCGGCTGGCGGGGCTGCCCGCCGCCGACCCGACCGTGCGGGTGGTCCGCGGCGAGGCGACGGCGGGGGACAGCGCTTGGGCCGCCGCGGGCCGCCGCGCGCTGGTGCGCTGGCCGGCCGGCGGCGCGCCGCCGGGGTGGCGCGCGCGCGCGACGACCGACACGGCGGGCGCCGTCGTCGCGGGCGAAGCGGTGCTCGTCTACCCGCTCGAGCGGCGCTGGGAGCCGGACCCGGACGCCGCGGGCGCGCGTGTCGCGGCGCGCTGGGTCGACGGCGCGCCCGCGGCCGTCGAGCGCGCGGTGGGCGCGGGGTGCATCCGCGACGTCGCGATCCCGGTCCCGGAGCGCGGCGACGTGGTGCTGCGGCCGGCGTTCGGCCAACTGCTCCGCGCGCTCGCCGCGCCGTGCCGCGCGACCGCGGGCGCCGCGGGGCTGGGCGTCGAGGCGTTGCGAGCGCTGGCGGGGGACGGGCCGCTCGCGTCGCGGGAACAGGTCGCACCGCCCGACGCCGTTGCCACGCCGCTCGTGCCGTGGCTGCTCGCCGCTGCGCTCGCGCTGGCGCTCGCGGAGCTCCGGCTACGCCGCCGCGCCGCCACGCCGACGCGAGGGGTGGAGGAAGAGGAGGCGCCGCCGCGCGAGGACCGGACGCCGCGCGGAGACACCACGGCGCTTGCGCGTGGTGGCGCCGCCGCGCGGGTGGAGGCCGGATGAACGCGCTCGACCGCGTCCGGCGCGCCCGCCGGATCCTCGCCGCGACCGCGACGCTCGCCGCGCTGCTCCGGGGCGCCGCCGCCGGGATGGGCGTCGTCGCCGTGGCTGCGGCGGCGGACCGGATCGCGCCGCTGCCGCCGCTCGTGCGCGCCGCGCTCTGGCCGCTCGCCACCCTCGCGGCAGGCGGCGCGCTGGGCGCGCTCCTCTGGCGCTGGCGGGCCGTCGCATCGGTCCAGCGGGTCGCGCTCTGGATCGAGGAGCGGCAGCGCACGCTCGACTTCGCGCTGGTCACCGCGATCGACCCGGCCATCGCGCCCGCCGAGCGCTACGCCGCGCTGCACGCCCACGCCGCGACGGCGGACGTCGGCGGGGTGGTCGGCCGCGCCGCGCGCCGGGAGCTGGGCCGCGCGCTGGCCGCCGCGGCTGCGCTCGGGGCGGCACTCTGGCTCCTCCAGCCGCGCGACCTCCTGCGCGAGGCGGGCGCCGAGCTGGCGCGGCGCACCGCCACGCCGCCGGCGCCGATGCCCAACCGCCTCGCGTCGATCACCGCCCGCGTCGTGCCGCCGGCCTACAGCGAACGCCCCGACACGACGCTCGACGACCCGAACGCGATCGTCGCGCTGGTGGGCAGCCGCATTGAGTTCGGCGGCGTGGGTCCGGCCGAAGGGGTCACCGCGGCGCTCGGCGCGGATACGCTCGAGGCGGAGGCGCGCGGCGCGCGCGAGGGCGAGGCGCGCGATGGCGGTGAACGCGAGGGCGGCCGCCGCTGGCGCGTGCGCGTCACGATGCCGGAGGAGCCGGCCGTCGTCGCGTTCCGGGACCGCGAGTACTCCCGGCTGGTGGTGCTCGAGCCGCGGCCCGACTCGGTGCCCGTCGTGCGGCTCCGCCTCCCGGCGAACGATACGACGTACCCGACCGTGCCGCGCGGACGGCTCGTCATCGAGGCCCGGCTGGAGGACGACGTCGGGCTCGACCACGGCTACGTCGAGTACATGCTCTCGACCGGCGGGCAGGAGAGCTTCCAGACCGAGATGTCGCGCGGCCCGCGCATCGACTTCGGCCACGCCCGCACGGCGACGCTGCGCGACGTCATCGACCTCGACACCATGAAGCTCGCGCCCGGCACCGTGCTGCACATCCGCGCCGTCGCGTTCGACCGGAACGACGTCACTGGCCCGGGGAAAGGAGTCTCGGAGACGCGCACGCTGCGCGTCGCGGAGCCGGTCGACTCCGTTTCGATCAACCCGGCGCCACCGCTGCCGATCGACTCGATGTGGATCAGCCAGCGGCTGCTCAACATGAAGACCGACACGTTGATCCGGATGCGGCACCGGTTGGACCGACGGACGTTCGTCTACACGTCCTCGGGGTACGGCAACGCGCAGGACGCGATTCGCCAGCGTGCGCTCGCCGTGATCGCCGTCCTGGAGGACGACGGCGTCGGCGGCACGTTCCAGACCGAGGCGAGCGCGAAGCTGAGGGTGGCGGTCGACCTCATGTACGAGGCGCGTGTTCTGCTCGGCATCGCCCAGCCGGACAGCGCGATGCCGTACATGATCCGCATCCTCGAGATCCTGGATGAGATCCGCCTGGCCAACCGCTACTACCTGCGCGGCGTGCTCCGCCCCGAAGCGGTCGACGTCGCGCGCGTCCGGCTGACGGGCGAGGACCCGGGGGCGGATTCGCGGCGCGCGCCGCGACGCCCGATCGAGGACGCTCGCGCCCGACTGTCGGAGCGCATCGCGCGCGCCGCGGCGCTCGCGGGCCAGGACCCACAGGCGGCGATGGACTCGCTCACGTACATCCGCGTCGCCGCGCTCACGAAGGCGCCCGCCGTGGCCGAGGCGCTGGCCGGGGCGATCGACCTGCTCCGCCGCGGCGCGCCGCCGGACAGCGCACTCGCCCGCACGCGGCGCTCGCTCGAGCCGCCGCCCGTCCGGCTGGGCGGTCCCGTCGAATGGGGAGGGACCCCGTGAGCCGATCCGACGCCCGCGCGCTCCCGCCGCGCGCCGATGCCGCGCGCCCGTCCGCGGCGCTCCTCCGCGCGAACCCGTTCGTGTTCGCCACCGCCGAGTACGCCTCCGGCGACTGGGAGAGCGCGCCCGCGCTGCCGGAGAACCTGATCGACTCGGTGGCGCGCTACACGTCGATCGACGTGGCGCCGGCGGGCGTCAACGTCCGGCTCGATTCGGAGGCGCTCTTCAACTACCCGTTCGTCTGGCTGACCGGGCACCTGCCCGTGCGCTTCACGGACGCGGAGCGCCGCAACCTGAAGCGCTACATCGAGCGCGGCGGCTTCATGATGGTCGACGACCACAACCACGACATCACGGGCATCTTCCACCAGACCGCGACGGAGGAGATCGAGCGGCTCTTCGGCAAGCTCGAGACGGTGCCGAACGACCACGAGATCTACCGCTGCTTCTTCACCTTCGAGAACGGGCCGCCGCACACGAACCACGAGCTGAACGGCTGGGGCGACGACCTGCTTCACGAGCACCTGTACGCGGTCTTCGTCGGGCCGCGCGGCGGGGACCGTACGCGGCGGCGCATCGGGCTCCTCTACAGCAACAAGGACTACAGCTCGGAGTGGAACTTCCACGCCGGGACCAAACGCACCATGCAGCAGGATCCGACGAAGTTCGGGGTCAACCTGATCGTCTATGCGCTCACGCGTTGAATGGGCGCTTCGCGCCCTGGCGCTCGCGCTGCTCGCGATCTGCCTGTTCGCGGCGCTGCGCGCCCGCGCCGCCGGCCCCGCCGAGCGCGGCGCCGCCGCGACGCTGCGCGAGTCGCTCGCGCGCTGGACGACGGTCGCGCGGCCGGAGCGGGTGCACATTGCGTTCGAGCGCCCGCCCGACGGGGTGGAGCGCGACTGGCTGGCCGCGTTGCCGGGCGCCGGCACCGCCGTGACGTGGAGCGGCCCGGACCTGCTGCCGACCGCCGTGGCCATGGAGCCGCGGATCGATCCGGCGGGCGGCGCGGACGTGAGCGTGGCCGCACCCGCCGATGCGATGGTGCGGCTCCGCGACACGCTCGGCGCGCTCGCCGATCTCCGGGCCGGCGACGCCGGCGTCCGCGTGTACGTCCCGAAGCCGCGCGCCACGCTCGACGCCGCGGTCGGCCCCGTCGTCGCGCGGGCGGCGCTGCGCGATTCGCTCACGCTGCGCCGCCTCCTCGTGATCGGCGCGGCGGGGTGGGAGACGAAGTTCGTGACCGCCGCGCTCGAGGAGCGGGGGTGGGCGGTGGACGCCCACGTCGTCGTCTCGCCCGAGACGACCGTGCGGCAGGGGAGCATCGCCGCGATCGACACCGCCCGCTACTCCGCCGTCCTCGCGCTCGACACGACCGCCGCGCGCTTCGCGGACCGCATCGGCCGCTTCGTGCGCATGGGCGGTGGGCTGGTGCTGTGGTCGCCGGCGGCCCGCGCCCGAGCGCTGGCGCCGCTCGCCGCCGGCCGGCCGGGCGACGTCGCCGAGGACGAGGGGCGGCCGCCCCCGGACGACGCGCCCCGCGATGCGCTCTCGCTCGCGCCGATCACGCGCCTCGCGCCCGACGCCGTCGTCCTCGAGCGCCGCGGCGCCGACATCGCGCTCGCCGCTCGCCGGATCGGCGCCGGCCGCGTCCTCCAGACCGGGTACGTGAATTCCTGGCGCTGGCGCATGGCCGGCGGCGAGGACGCGCCGGAACGCCACCGCACGTGGCTCGCGGGGCTCGTCGCCCGCGTGGCGTACGCGGGGCGCACGCCCGTCGACGCACCGCCGACCGACGTGGCGCCGCTCGCCACGCTGATGGACGCCCTCGGCGCGCCGACGCCGCCGGGCATCCCGGGCGCGGGGATCGACCCGACGGCGCTCGCGCCTTGGATCTTCGGACTGCTGATGGCCGCGCTCCTCCTCGAGTGGGCGTCACGGCGGCTGCGCGGCGCGCGATGACCGGGCCCGGCACACGATCGCCGCGCCGTGCCGACGCCGGCCAGGTGCTGCTCACGCTGGAAGTGCGCCTGCGGCTGCGGTGCCCGACGTGCTCGGCGCACCGGCTGGTGGAGCTCGACGAGGCGGCGAACGGCGCATTCGAATGCACCGTCTGCGCCTCGCGCTCCACCTTCGACCGCGAGGAGTTGCGACGGCAGCTGGCCTCGCTCACGGCCGCCGGATCGCGACCCCACCCCCAGCCGCGCCCGCGGCGATAGTCGGCCGGCGGACACGCGAACGCGGGCGTCGCCCGGCAGCCGCGCCGCCGCGCCCCGGCCGGGCACCGGCGGGCGCCGGCACGCCGGATCGGGATTCCGCGCCGCGACGGGGTGGAACGACGCCGCTCCGCCCCGTGCGGCGTCAGGGCGTCCGCGCGTCGCGCGAGTCCCAGGCGAGGTCGTCCGCGGTGCCGCCGGTGGCGTCCGGGCCGCTGCTCCAGACCACGTAGTGCGTGTCCAGGTTCATGAAGCCGTACGGCAGCCCGTCGTACGGGTCCACCGGCGCCGGGTCGGCCGGCCGGAGCTCCGCCCAGCGCGCGTACACCTCGTCCGCGTCCGCCGGCCACGTGCCCGTGCCGCCCCATTGCGCATCGACGAAGTCCATCAGCCGGGCGACGTCGCGCTCGACCTGCGCCGCGACGGCCCCATCGGCCGGCGCGCCCGGTTCCGCGCCCGCCTCGCTCGCGCCTGTCGCCAGCCCGGCCGCCTGCTGGAACCGTTGCATGTAGGCCGGTATCGTGATCGCCGCCGCGATCGGGAGGCCCAGGACGAGGATCGCCGGCGCCGCGAGCATGCCGAGCGCGCGCGCCCGGCCGCGCACCGAGCGCGCACCCGCCGGGAGCAGCGACGGGTCCAGCGCCGCGACGCGCTTCGCGAGCGGCGGATGGCTGGACAGCCACTCGCCGATCGTCATCCACCCCGTGTCGAGCGACGCCTGCTGCGCCGCGAGCGCCTCGAGGTTCACCCGCGGCCCGTGCTTCGCGCCGGCCGCGAGGATCGCGAGCCCGCGCAGCGCGCCGCGCCGGTCGCCCGCGCCGGCCATGCCGAACCGGTCGCACGTGTACTCCCGCGCCCGCGAGAGCGCCGCGCCGAGGAACGGGACCAGCATCGCCGGCATGATCAGCCACCACCGCCGCAGGTGCCCGCACTTGATGTGGCCCAGCTCGTGCGCGATGATCATGTCCCGCGCCGCGACGTCGTCGCCGCACGCCTCGAGCAGGTCCGAGAAGAGGACGACGATCTCCGAGCGGAAGAACTTCGTCGCCAGCGCGTTCAGCGCGCCGCCCGCCTGCATGACGTACGCCTCCGGTACCCGCTTCAGCCCGAGCCGCATCGAGAGCCGGCGCACCGCCTCGTCCAGCTCCGGGAACTGCTCCGGCCCGAGCCGCACGCCGTTCCCGCGCACGTGCGCGATGAACAGCACGTGGCCGACGAACAGGAACAGCCCGATCGCCACGGCGTAGACCAGCCCGATGATGCTCACGGCGAGCAGCAGCCAGACCGGCACCGAGACCAGCA
>DASVDG010000147.1:0-23233 GCA_036381255.1 Longimicrobiales bacterium
GACGAACCCCCGCAACATTCGCGTCCTACGGGTCCCGACTTCCCGCTCCAGGGCCTCTTTCACGGCCTCGACGGCCTCGATCATGATCTCAACGTCCTCGACTCCCATCTGTCCCGGCGTCCACCAGCGGCGGCGGTCCAGCAGGTCTAGGTATGCGTTCCCCATGGATCGGCTCCTGTTAGCTCTCAAGGGCCGGTAAGCCCTTAGCCTCCCGATACCCCTCATAGTAAGCTCGACGGGCCTCAGCGGCCACGTCAGGCGGCACGGATCGGAAGATTCCGGCAGCGAACGCATACACCCGCCGCTCGTCCCCCCTGGACCCGGCCAGGTAGCCCAGGCGTTGCGCCTCGTCTACAGCGTGCAGGTATTCCATGGTCACTCCTCCGTGTCAAGGAAGATCGCGTGGGTGACGCGACCCCGCCGGGGCTCCCCGAGCCTTTCGGATCTCGTCCAGCCGCTTGGCGGCTTCGATGCGGGTGATCCCAAGGGCGGATGCCACGACAGCAGGCCCGCAGTAGCGAGAGTATTGCGCGGTCGTCATGTCAGTCAGCCTCCGCCGACGCGAGGGCCACCCGTTCGGGTGGCGTTGCGTGCTCGTCCTCTAGGTAGTCAGCCAGATCGGACAGCCCCCGCCCGGCGTCCTTAAGCGCCGCGTTCAGGCGGGCGACGGCCACAGACACTCGGGTAGGCTCGACGGGCTCGGGCTTCGTCAGTGCTAGGGCCAGCCCGATAGCTACGGCGAGCCAGATGAGCGCGATCAGCAACAGGTATCCTGCCGAACCGAGTCGAATCATGTGCCCCCTCCGAAGTAGCTACCTCCTAGGTTACGGCCTGTGAATGTGGCGCGGTCTGCTTCACGCCTGCCCCAACTCGGGGCAGACGTATCCTTCCGCGATCAGGCGCCCGTGGGCCTCGAATGGGTCCGCCGCGTGGACGAACCATGAGCTTCGGCCCTTCCGCCACTCCCCCCGCTTCGCGAACGGCCCGTTGCGGAACGTGTAAACGTCCTCGACAACGGCGGAGCTTGCGTTTATCTGGACGTAGACTGCCTCGCCCGTGTCCGGGTGGACGTAGGTGTATTCATGGAGCATGGGTCATTTCTCCGGGTTCAGGCGAGCAATTGCCGCTTCCGTAATAGCTAGCTCGCGTTCCATATCCACGCGGTCGTACAGGGCCGCGTGGGGTCCATGAGTTTCCAGCCAGTGGCACAAGGCGGCGTGGTGCTCTTCCAACAGGTGCAGCATCAGCGCGTCGGCATCCTCGATGTGGCCGCGTAGGTTCTTCGTCAAGGGTCAGCCTCCCTGTCGTGTGTATGTGTCCCGTTTCGGCCCTGCCATGGGCCATCGTCAGCGGGCCGGCATTAGGCCCGGACGGGCGGACCCCCGAAGGGGTCCGGCTAGAGGTTGCTAGGTCCCTACTCGCGAGTCAGCCCCGCGATCGCCTTTGCGAGGGAGAGACCGGCGTCCGGCCCGGTCGAGAGGTCGAAACTCACCCAGGTAGGCCCGACCTCGATGCTGCCGCGCCGGTCCTCGCGGTACGGGAGGTAGATCGTGGCCTGGCTCTTGTCGTAGTTGAGACGGACGGAGGGCGGTTCCAGACCCAGCGCGAGGCGGATTTCCTCGGCGCGGCGTGCGACGACCTCGCGCTGCTCGGCGTACTGGCAGATCTTTTCCTGGCAGTACTGCCAGATCGGCGTGTACTCCCCCAGGAACCGCCGCTCGATCTCACGGGCGATGCGGTTGGGGGACTTTTTCGCCGAGATGTTGATCGCCGGGGCCGATTCGTTGTACCGGATCGCGCCGACCTCTTGCGGCTGGACTGGCTGGCCGTTGTCCGTGCCGTACTCGCCGTAGACGTGGAGCTTGCCCTCGGGCGCCCGACCGTAACGGGTCGTGCCCAGGATGAGCCCGATCACGCGCCCGTCCTTGTGGACCAGCCGGGCGCGGGTTTTCTCGGCGTCCTTGTCCCACCCGTTCGGTAGGGCTTTGACCTCGAAGCCGTCCAGATGCTCTGCAATCGCCTTGGCGAGGGGGCGGATGTCGGTCGGATAGTCGGCGGCGTTGCTCATAGGTGCTCTCCCAGTGCGGAAGTGAATTGTCGGCCCGGCCACCGCGACCGGGCCACGACGATAGTTAATAGCTAGCGAAGACGTCAAATGTGATAGCTTTGCTGCTACGCAGCAGCCAAGGCTTCCAGGCGGTCGGCCAGGGGTAGGGCGTCGGGCTTCACCACCCCGGTGCCACCCGTGGGGATCTCTACGAGATTGCCCAGATCGAAAACGGCGATTTGGTCGAACTGGCGCCCCAACGACACCGCGCGCTCGCGGCTCTCCACCGTCGCCACGGCGTCAATCCAGGTGCGCCCCCCGTGCTTCCACGTGCCGAGCGATACGTCCGGGCGGGCCAGCAGGTCCGCATTGGCTTGGACGAACTCCGCTAGATCCCTCAGCGTAGCTGACCCCTCGATCACTCGGGAGCGGTCAGGGAAGATCGAGACCGCGTAGCGGTCCTGGCCGGCAAGGTTCCCCCGCTCCGCATGGACTGTGGCGCCCCCGTGGGCTTCCGTGAGGGCGAGGACGTGCGCCAGGGATTCGAGCGAAAACGGCATGGTCACAACTCCGTTGTGAAGGTAGACGATTTAACGATTCTGCTAGGCGGAGAGGCCCTAAAGGGCCTCCCTGTCCCCGTCCCCGTCCGGGTCGCCGTAGGCGCTTTCGATCTCCGCGCCGCAATGGTCGCAATAGTGCCGCGAGCCTTCGAAGTGGATCGCGTATGCCACGATGTGCCATTGCGGATCGTGCGGATCGCCCGAAAGCCCCTCGCGCTCGGCCATGTTCGCGCAATCCGGGCACAGGACGCCGCCGTCTTTCGTCAGGTACACAACCGGGTATCCGCCCGGCCAGGCGTAGGAGATCAGCGTGCCGTCGTCGTTCCGAAAAGCTTCCAGCTTTGCCATGGTCGCATCCCCCGTTGGCTAGGTTTGGCTAGGTGAGAGGGCCCTAAAGGGCCCCCTCAAACTCGTCCTCAATCGGCCAGAATCCGAAGCAAGCCCCGTCGCCCTCGTGGGCGCCGAAGCGCGTGCCCTCGGGTGCGAACTCGTTGAGCGCGTCGAAGAGCCACTCCAGGTCCCACATGGCGTCCTCGGAGAGGAAGTAGTCCTCTCCGCCTTCCATGCGCCGCTCGATTGCTCCGAGCGTTTCGTGCGCGTTGCCAATGGCCTGCGCCATCTCCGCCTCGTTGCCCTTCGGGCAATTCAGCGCGGCGTCCTCCAGGCGCTCCGTGAGCGCGTCCACGAAAGCCGGGATCAGGTCCTCATTGCGATGCGTGCCGTGGATGATCGTCCCGATCATGGTGTCCCTCCTTGCGTGTGGGAGTGAGTACGTGAGTGTGAGCATGGCGAGCGCCGGGAATCGAACCCGGAGCCCCGTAGGGGCTGCTAGCCACCAGCTAGCACTCGCGGTGTGAGTGTGGGATCGTGCCTGGTCAACGGTCGGCCGATCCGCCGGGACGTGGAGGGTCGCGTTTTCGCCACGCCTATGGCCGGGGTTGTGTGCCAGCGCCAGGCCGCTTCGAGCGAGCTATCCACCCGCTACCTGCCACGCCAGCGTCGGGAGTGCCGCTCCCGACTGTCATCGCGGCGATGCGCCGTCGCCGCAACGACTGGCGCAAGGATAGCTGACAGCTAGCAAATCCGCAAGCCCTCCTCTCCTGCGCGGTCTCTCAGCGCGCATAATGCGGGCGGAGACCTTTGCGAGAGGCGAAACCGGACCGATGAGAGGACTGGCACGAAGGCTGCACCGCGCGAGGCGAGCCCCCAGGCGCGCCCTCGGGACGCCCCCGCGCCACCCGCCCGCCACCCGTGCCCGTGGGCTGCCCCTGCTATAGCGCCAGGAGGTCCGAACGGCGCATCCCTTTGGGGTGCTTTGGGTTAGCTGGCCTCGCTGGCGTGCGTAGTGTGCGAGTAGTGTGCGAGTACGAAGCAACGGCCGTGCCAGCCGGCCCTGGCATGGTCCCTGCGTCGCGCGCGGGCGCGCTCGATGGACCCCGGAGGGGTCCTTTTCGTGGCCGGAGGAGCCCCCAAGGGGGGCTAGGGGGGGATTTTCGGCGCCGGGTGCTGCGTAATCCCCCGAAAATATCTCACCCAAAATTCCCGAAGGCCCCTTGTGGGACTCCCGAGGTCTCCCTACCTTCCCCACCTGACCACCCCCATTCCACCTACGGGAGGACTCTTGGAGGCCCTAGCTCAATCCTTAGGCGGTCTGGCTGTATTCCTCGGCGTCGTCGGGTATTATTGGGTCCGAGACGCCCGGAAGAGGAAGCGTCGGGAGGCGCGGAGGCAGCAGAGGAACGCCACCTCCTAGACCACTCTCCCCGTCTAGGCGGGTAGTGGAAGCCCCCAGGAGGGCTGCTGGATGCCCCCTGGGGGCCTTTCTGTACCCTGGGGAAGGGTAGGGCCGGGGAAGGCCCCCGAGGGGCTCACAGAGCCTCTCAGGGGCCTCCTAGAGGGCCGCTGCGTAGAGGGACTCCATCGCCTCCACGGCCTTGTCCTGCATGTCGGGGAGGACGTGGGAGTAGGTGTCGAGAGTCATCTTGATCGTGGAGTGCCCGAGGCGCTCCGCAACGATCTTGGGGTTCACTCCTTTCTTGAGTAGCTGCGTAGCGTGCGTGTGGCGGGCGTCGTAGAGCCGCACCACCGGGATCTCGGCCTTCTGACACGCCTTCTTCCACGCCTTGCGGACCCTGGAGATGTCCCAGGGGTTCCCGGCGGCGTTGCAGAATACGTAGTCGGACCGCACGCCCGACTTCATATGGGCGATCCTCTGAGCCCGCTGGAGCCTCCTGAGGGCCTCCACTGTGATCCGTGGGAGGCTGACCGTCCGGCGGGAGGACTGGTTCTTCGGATAGTCCTTTGGTTCCCACTTCCCGTACTTCTTCCGGGTCATGGCCCGCCGAATGTGGATGGTACCGGCGTCGAGGTCCACGCAGTCCCACTGGAGGGCGAGGATCTCCCCCGGACGGGCTCCGGTGGTGAGGAGGACGACCCAGAGGGGGTGGTACTTCCCCTGCTCCTTCGCCGCCCACGCGAGCAGCGCGTTCGACTCCTCCTCAGAGAGGGGCTGGATGTGCTGCTTGCGCACCTTCTTGGGCTTGTTCTCGACGTGATCCGCCGGGTTCTCGCTGATGAGCCGGCGCCTGTGCGCCTGGGCGAGAGCCTGTCGAAGGATCATGTGCGTGTAGAGGACGGTGCTGGAGGATAGGTCCCTGTCCTCCTTCACCAGTCGGCGCCGGCTCTTCGGGATGGGGTTGGATGCCCCCATCCCCTGGAGTTCCCGGTAGAGCCTCTCCAGGGTCTCCGGGGTGACGGCCTGGAGCCTCATGGACCCGATGTAGGGGATCACGTCCAGCTTCATCCGGTCCTCGTAGTCTGTCATGGTCGTGGACTCGATCCCGTCCTTCCGGTCGAGCCAGTCCTCAAGGTACTCCTTCACGGTCACTTTGGAGGGCTCAACGAACGAGTTGGTGTCCAACTCCCGCAGCATCTCGGTCAGCTTCCCGTTGGCCTCGTCCCAGGACCCGTTCACGGTCTTGCTGGAATACTTCCTCTTCCCGTTGGCGTCGGTCCCGAGGAACACCCGGACGAGGTACTTGTTGGGTCCGCGCTTCTGGATCGAGCCCTTCCGTCGTGCCATTCTCCCTCCTTCAGGTTGGTTCACCTGGCTATTCGCACACAAGGTAGTTCTATCGAGGGAGGAAGTCAATAAAAGCGGTGTGCGAACAGTGTGCGAAACCGCAAAACGGCGTCACATCGCCCCTTGGAAATTAGCTTCCGCAGTATAGGGGACCCTCTCGCGGGTTCGCACACCCCTAGAGGGGCTAAAATGGCGTAGCAGAGCCAAAAACCAACGGATTTTAGCGTGCTTTACACCCAGGAGGTCGGGGGTTCGAATCCCTCAGCGCCCACTGCGGCGGTCCCATCGTCACGCAGCGAGCTCCGGCCACTCCGGCACCGCCCGGGTGGCCGTTCGCATCTCCGGTCGGGCCATACGCGTTCGCGGGTGCGTCGCAGCGCGCCGTGACACTGCCTCCCCTCGTACGGAACCGGCACGCCCCGCACCCCGCGCCCGCCGCCCGCACGGTCACCGCGCCCGCACCACCTCCTGCCGTGCCGCCGCGGCGTCATCACGCTGCGCCCGTTTCGACCACGGCGCGAACACCAGGGTCGCGCCCAGGGCGATCAGGAGGAATCCCGCCACGATGTTCCACCGGATGGGCTCCCGCAGATACCAGATCGCGAAGCCGATGAAGACCGTCAGCGTGATCACCTCCTGGAGCGTCTTCAGCTCCGCGCCGGACATCCCAGCGGCGTAGCCGAGCCGGTTGGCCGGAACCTGGAGGCAGTATTCGAAGAACGCGATCCCCCAGCTCACCACGACCACGAGCCAGAGCGCGCGGTGGGTGTGGCGGAGGTGGCCGTACCAGGCGAACGTCATGAAGACGTTGGACAGCACGAGGAGCGCGGCGGCGCGAAGCATACGGGACATCCGGCGGTAGCACAGGTCGTTCGGTTTCGCAAGAGCGCGCGAAATCTGGCGACGGCGAGGGTGGGCGCAAGGGGGCGGGGCGGTCGATCGTCAATCCCGGGCGCCGTCGGCGGGGACCGACGCACGATTCTCTTGCATCGCCCTGTCGTGTCCAGCATCCTACCCGGGGCGGAGGCCGCCCGGATCCGTGAACGGGCAGGCAACTCATCCCGGCCCTGGCGTTCGGTTCATCCCAATCCCGGTGCGGGTCGGGTCCGAACGGATCATGTTGCTCCCGATGGCGAGGCATTCGATGCGACATGCACGCAGACGCTGGAAGGAGATCGACTCCATGCGATATCTCTCGTTGTCACTGGCGGTACTGATTGCGGCTTGCGGTAGCGATGCGACGGAGCCGCCGAAGGCCACAACGCTGGAAATCGTCGCGGGCGACGGCCAGACGGGCACGGTCGGCAGCCCGCTCGCGCAGGAGCTGTCCGTTCGCGTCCTGGACCAGAACGGGGACCCGCTGCCGGGCGTCGACGTCACGTGGAGCGTCACCGAAGGCGACGGCAGCGTGGAGCCGGCGACGGCCCGGACGGACGTGTCCGGCGTCGCGTCCACGCAGTGGACGCTGGGCACGGCCTCGGGCGAGCAGTCCGTCTCGGCGTCGTCGCCGGGGCTCGAGACCGCGACGTTCAGCGCCGAGGCCGAGGCCGATGCGCCGGACGGGATCGAGTTCCTTTTCGGCACGGACCAGCTCGCGATCGCGGGCGATCCGCTCGCGGCACCCGTCGTCGTGCGCGTCGTCGATCAGTACGACAATCCGGTCTCCGGCGCCGAGGTGACGTTCGCGGTCACCGCTGGCGATGCCACGGCGAACCCGGGGACGGCCACGACGGACGCCGCGGGCGTGGCATCGGTCCAGCTCTCGATCAGCGATGTGGCGGGGCTGAACGACAGCGTCGTCCTCGGGGTGGAGGCGGCGGACGTCGCGGCGTCGGTCACGTTCTACGTTCGCCGGCCGGTGCTCCTCTTCCATCGGGAAGACGAGTTCGGCTACTACCACGTCATCGCGATGGACTGGATCGCCGGGACGGAACAGCCGTTGACGGGCGAGGATGAGCACGCTGGCGGCGGGTCGGACCTCTCGCCGGACGGCTCCGTGCTCGCCGTCTCGCTGTACAACTTCACCAGCGGGATGTACGACCTCCAGCTCCGCGACCTGGCGACGGGCGAGGTGACGACCGTGTTCGCGTCCGCGGGAGCGGATGCCACGTACCCCCGGTTCTCGCCGGACGGGAGCGCGCTCACGTTCACCGTGACCGGCGCCGCGACCCAGACGGTCGCGACCTACGACATCGAGCGGGGCGCACTGACGGTCGACGAGCCGGATGCCGGCGTCACGAGCTACTCGGCGTACACCACGCCGGAATCGCTGGTCTTCTCGGCCGCGTACGGCGGCCAGTTCGACCTGGTTGTGCGCGACCTGCTCTCGGACTTCAACGTGCGGATCACGTCGACCGGCACGGAGGCCGAGTACTGGCCGGATGCCATGGCGCCGGACCGCTTCGTGTTCGTCTGCGCCCCACTGGACGGGACTCTGACCCCCGTGCAGCGGGACCTCTGCGCGATCGACGTGGACGGCTCCGATCGCGTCAAGTTCGTGGATGCGCCGGACTGGGACGACACGTACCCGACGATCTCGTACGACGGCGCGTACGTGGCGTTCGCGGGCACGCCCCTGAGCGGGGACGGGGCGTACTCGATCTACTACGCGTCGACCGAGGGCGGTGACATCCTCGCCATCCGGGCCACGACGGCGGCGCACGAGACGATGCCGTCGTTCGGGATCCTGGGGTGGGATCCCGCGCCCGCCGTGAACGTCGTCCGCCGCAACCTCACGACGACGTCGTCGGCCGGGGCGCGACTCCCGGTGCGCATGCCGCGGGGCTTCGATGCGCTGACGGTGCCGCGGACCGGCGGGAGCGGGGGCGTCCAGGTCCATCCGGGGCGGGCGCTCGCGCCGGGCGGGCGCTGACGCGGACACCGGCGTCCGCCGGTCGACCGACGACCGCGCGGGTCGCAGCGAAAGGGACGGGGGCGGCGGGGCGCAGGATTTGGACCCCGCCGCCCCCGCGCCTATCTTCCCTGCGGAGCTCGACGAATCCTCGCCCCGCCCCGGTCCGGGAGCCGGCCGTGGCTTGCGGAGGTCGTATGCGAACGCCAGGACTCCGCGCGGCCGTGATCGCCGCGCTCGCCTTCCCGATCGGCGCCGGCCCGCTGCCGGCCCAGACCCCACCCGCCGACACCGCGGCCGTCCTCGCGCTCGACTCGCTCACGGTGACGGTGCTGCGCACGCCGACGCGGCTGGCGGACGCGCCGTACGCGGTGGAGGCGCTGACCCGCGATGCGGCCGACCGGGCGCGCCCCGCGCTCGGCCTCGATGAGGCGTTCCGCGGCGTCGCCGGGGTGCAGGTCGACAACCGCTACAACTTCGCGCTCGGCGAGCGGGTCTCGATCCGCGGCTTCGGCGCGCGGTCGCAGTTCGGCGTGCGCGGCGTGAAGGTCGTCGTGGACGGGATCCCGGCCACGCTGCCGGACGGGCAGACGTCGCTGAGCCACGTGGACCCCGGCGTCGTGGGGCGCGTCGAGCTGGTGCGCGGGCCGGCGTCGGCGCTGTGGGGGAACGCGGCGGGCGGCGTGCTCCAGCTCGAGACGGCGGCGCCGGCTGCGGTGCCGTTGCGCCAGACGCTCGAGGCCGTCGCCGGCGCGGACGGGATGCTCCGCCTCGCGAGTACGACCGAGGGCGTGCGAGGCGATGCGGCGTACCGGCTCTCCATCTCGCACCTGTCGACGGACGGGCACCGGGATTGGAGCGGAGCCGGCAGGCTGCGGGCGAACGGGCAGCTCCGGTACCGGACGGGTGCGGGCGAGCTGCGGTTCGTGGGCGGCTTCACGCGGTACGATGCGCGCAACCCGGGGGCGCTCTCCGCGGCGCAGCTCGCGGAGGACCGGACGCAGGCGCACGGCTTCAACCGCAGCCAGCGGACGGGCGAGGAGGCGGTGGAGGGGCGGCTCGGCGCGTCGTGGCGGCAGGCGGTCGGCGCCGGCGCCCTCGAACTTTCGGCGTACGGCGTCGCGAAGCGGCTGGAGAACCCGATCCCGCCGACGATCATCGACGTGGATCGCGTGGCGGGCGGCGTCCGCGCGATCCTGCACGCGGTCGCACCGCTCGGCGGGCGGGAGGTGCGCTGGAGCGTCGGCGTCGAGGCGGAGCGCCAGCGCGACGACCGTCGCAACCACGACAACGTCGATGGCGCGCGCGGAGCGCTCACGCTGGACCAGCTCGAGACGGTCACGGCCGCCGGCGTGTTCGCACAGCTCTCGGCGCCGCTCGGCGCGCGGCTGCACCTGCTCGGCGGCATCCGTTACGACCGGTTCCGCTTCCAGACCGAGGACCGGCTCGTCGCCGGCGGGAGCCCGGACGACTCCGGGCGCCGCGACATGGACGCGCTCAGCCCGTCGTTCGGCGTGCTCGTCGATCTCGACGCGAGGGCGCGCGTGTACGCAAACGTGGCGACGTCGTTCGAGACGCCGACGACGACCGAGCTGGCGAACCGACCGAGCGGCGCCGGCGGGTTCAACCCGGCGCTCGAGCCGCAGCGGACGCGGTCGTTCGAGGCGGGCGTGAAGGGGCGCTTCGGCGACGTCGCCGCGTACCGGCTCGCGGCGTACCGCGCGCGCGTCGTCGACGCGCTGATCCCGTTCGAGGTGCCGGGCGCCGAGGGGCGCCAGTTCTTCCGCAACGCGGGCTCCGTGGTGCACCGGGGGATCGAGGCGAGCGTCACGTTCGCCTGGCGCCGGCGGTGGACCGCGCGCATCGCCTACACCCTCACCGACGCGCGCTTCGAAACGTACGCCGTCGGCGATGCCGTGCACGACGGCAACCGCGTCCCCGGCGTCGCGCCGTTCCGGTTCGACCTCGCGCTGACCTACCGGTCGCCGGCGGGGTGGTTCGCCGGCGTCGACCACCGACGCGTGTCGCGCACCCCCGTCGACGACGCGAACGAGGCGTTTTCGGCGCGCTACCGCGTGACCGACCTGCGCGCCGGGCTCGACCGGGTCCGGTTCGGCGCGGTCGACGTCGCGCCGTTCGCGGGCGTGTCCAACCTCTTCGATGCCGAGTACAACGCGGCCGTGACCGTCAACGCGTTCGGCGGCCGCTACTTCGAGCCGGCGCCGGGGCGGGCGTTCTACGTGGGCGCGCGCCTGGCGATCGGCGGGGAGTAGGGAGGCGCCGCGGTCCGGCACCCCGGGGCGCCGCCGCCCCGACCTCGCCGCCGGAGCGGTCCGGAGCGGTGCGGCGCCTGGCGTGCGGAGCCGACGTCGCTACGCAGTCTCCTCGCGCCGCGCCCCCAGCCGGACCGCGCCGGCACTCGTGCCGCGGGCGGAGCCGCCGGTCTCGGCGATCGTGCGCGGGCGCGCCCCGCCGCGCCCCACCGCACCCCCGGCCTGGTACCGTTCCAGCGTCTCCATGAGCTCGCGCTGGATCTCGTCCATCCGCTCGCGGATCAGCGGGATCACCAGGCAGGGCGTGCCCCGGGTCGCGCCCGCGCCGAGCGTGGCCGCATCCGCGACGCTCCGGCCCGTGTGGATGGGACCGTGCAGCACGACGTCGCCGGCCTCTCCCTCGATGAAGCGGTCCAGCTCCCGGCGGTCCGTGTAGCCGACGGCCAGGTGGGTTGCGGGCTGCCGGTCGGCCGCGCGCTCGCGCGTCGCCGCACGCGTGCGGCCGGCGGCCGGGCCGCGGGTCCCGCCGCGGGCCTGGCCGCGCGACGCCCCGCGCGCCGCGCCTCCTGCCCCGGCGCGACCCCCGTCGCGCGCTTTGCCTCGCGCCGCACCGGGCGAGCGTTTGCGTGCGGAGCCGCTGTCCCGCTTGCGCTTTCGTGGTGCCATGGTCCCTCCTCTCGGCGTCTGCCGGACGCGGGTCGAGAGGTGCAAGTTGCACACCGGGCGGCGGCTTGAATCGGCCGGGGCGGCGCGCCATATTCCGGACCCTTTTTCACCCGACCGGGACGCATCCGAACGCATGACGACCGAGGCGAAGCCCGCCCCGTACCTGTACGATCTCAATCCCGAACAGCGCGCCGCCGTGCTGCACACGGAGGGCCCGCTCCTGATCCTCGCCGGCGCGGGGTCCGGGAAGACGAAGACGCTGGTGCACCGCATCGTCCACCTGATCCGCGGGAAGGAAGTCGAGCCGTCGCGCATCGTGGTGGTTACGTTCACGAACCGCGCGGCGGACGAAATGCGCGAGCGGGTGCAGGCATACGCCGGCAAGGAGGCGCGGGCGGTGACCGTGAGCACGTTCCACTCGTTGGGCGTGCGGATTCTGCGCGCCCACGGCGCACGGCTGGGGTTGCCGGAGCGGTTCGCCGTGTACAGCGCGCCGGACCAGCTCGCCGCGCTGCGCACGGCGTGCGCGGAGATCTCGATCGACGACGACCGGTTCGACCTGAAGCGGGTGCTGCGGCGGATCTCGGACTGGAAATCCCGCCGCGTCTCGCCGGAGGCGGCGGCGCGCGAGGTCGCGGAGGCGCGTACCCGCGGCGGCCGCGCCGACGACTACGCCATCCTCTCGGCCCACGCCTACGGGCGTTACGAGGAGGTGCTGCGCGCGGCGGGCGCCGTCGACTTCGACGACCTGCTGCTGCTCCCCGTCCGTCTGCTCGAAGAGGACGACGAGGCGCGGCGCGACCTCTGGCGCCGCTGGCACTACCTGATGATCGACGAGTACCAGGACACGAACGCGGTGCAGCTCGACATGGCCCGCCTGCTCGCCGGGCCGCGCCGCAACCTGTGCGTCGTCGGCGACGATGACCAGTCGATCTACGCGTTCCGCGGCGCCGATGTCGGCAACATCCTCGAATTCGAGCGCCACTTCCCGGGCGCCCGCGTCATCACGCTCGAGCAGAATTACCGCTCGACGCGGCGCATCCTGGCGGCGGCGAACGCGGTCATCGCGGGGAACGCACACCGCCACCCGAAGCAGCTCCGGACGGAGAACGCGATCGGCGCGCCGATCGATTACTACGAGCACGCGGACGAGGAGGCGGAAGCCGAGACGATCGCGAAGGAGCTCTCCGTCCGGCGCTTCACGCAGAAGGCGAAGTGGGGCGACTTCGCGGTCCTCTACCGCACGAACACGCAGGCGCGGCCGCTCGAAGAGGCGCTGCGCGCGCAGAACATCCCGTACCGCGTGATCGGCGGCACCTCGTTCTTCGACCGCAAGGAGGTCGCCGACGCGGTCGCGTACCTGCGCGCCGTCGCCTACCCGGACGACGAGATCGCCGTCCGGCGCATCATCAACTACCCGACGCGGGGGATCGGGCGCACGACCGTCCTCAAGGTCGCGGAGGTCGCGCAGGAGAAGCGGGTCGGCTTCGTCGAGGCGCTCGCGAAGGCCGACGCGGAGCTGCTCGGCGCGGCCCCCGCCCGCGCCGTCGCCGAGTTCCTCGAGCTCCTCGCCCACGCCCGCGCCGAACTGCGCGCCGCCGAGGCGAATGCGGCCGCCGCTGCGCCGGGGGCGGGGCTGCCGCCGATCGCCCGCTGGGCCGATGAATTCTTCGCGCGCATCGGGATCGAGGAGGCGATCCGCGCCGACAAGCGCAACGCCCGCTCCGCCGACGCGCGCGTCGACAACCTGCGCGACGTGGTCGGCGCGATCGCGCGCTTCGAGCGCCGCACCTGGGCGGCGCTCGCCGAGCTGGAGGAGGACCCGGCCGCCGCCGAGGAATGGTCGCCGCCCACGCTGGCCGACGCGCTCGCGCGCATCGCGCTCGCCGACATGGACGACCGCGACGGCGACGACCGCGAGGACGACGCGTCCGTCGCGCTCATGACGCTCCACTCCGCCAAGGGCCTCGAATTCCCGGAAGTCTTCATCGTCGGACTCGAGGAGGAGATCCTGCCGCACGCCCGCTCGCTCGACGACGCGGCGGACGCCGACGCGCCGGGGTACGGCGACCCGCTCGCCGAGGAGCGCCGCCTGCTCTACGTCGGGATCACCCGCGCCCGGCAGCGGCTCACGCTCTCGCTCTGCCGCGCCCGGCGGAAGAACGGCGAGGCCGTGCCGCGGCAGCCGTCGCGGTACCTCGCGGAGATCCCGGCGGATCTGCTCAACGTCAAGTCGGCGCAGACGATCCTGTCGGCAGAGGAGTCGGCGGCGCTGCGCGAGAACTTTTTCGCGCAGATGAAGGCGATGCTCGGGGGCGGCGAGGAGTGAGCGAACGGGGAGAAGTTCGAGGGAACGTTTGGGGCACGACGGGCGTCGTTCGGGTAGGCAATCCGCACGGTGCCGCAGAGATGCGGCGTCGGCCCGCGCCGAAACGAGCGATGCGGACGCCGCGGCCGCCCTCCCCGACGGCCACGGCGAACGCCGTACCACGGAAAGACTTGCCAAGCTTTGACCACGACCGTAGAATTACCCGTTCGGCAACAGGGAACGGTCCCCGGCGCACCGATGGCCCAGGTTCCGAACCGGCCCGGTCGGTGCCGGGGAGCGAACTTTTCCCGTCGCGATGGTTTAGAGTACGGCAGAGAATCACAGTCGGCCGCCGCCGCGGCCACGCGATTTTCCCCGCAACCGTGGAGATCCCGGAGATGGTGCACACGCGCAGCTATCGTCGACTGACCTTCATCCTGGCGCTGGGATTGGTGGCCGGCGGCGGACTGGTGCTTGCGTCCCCTGCCGCGGCGCAGGAGCGGTTCCGCGTCCTCGTCCCCAAGTCGCTCGCCCGGCAAGGCGACGTCGACAAGGGCTTCGGCGAGGACGTGACCGATGAGCTGAAGAAGCTGATCGACGAGCTCCCGACGCACACGCCGGTCGACGACGACGAGCTGGACGACGCGCTTGACCAGTACGACCTCGACGACGATGACCTGGTCAACTGCATTACGGCGCGTCAGCTCGCGGCGCAGCGCGGCTTCGAGCTGGTCCTGTGCGGCAACTACGCCGAGACGGCGGGCGGCTACCAGATCACGGCGAAGTTCGTGAGCCCGAGCGAGAACCAGGAGTTCAACGTGCCGGCGTTCACGGCGTCGGACGAGAAGCAGGCCGCGCAGCACATCTTCGAGTCGTTCACGAACTACGTCGACCTGCTCAGCTACACGAAGTACTGCATGGACCACCTCTCGAGCCAGCAGTGGGACGAGGCGCTCGAGCGCTGCGACGCCGCGCTGGCGATCGACGAGAACGCGATCACGGCGCTCTACGGCCGCGGCTACGCGCTCATGCAGAAGGACCAGAACGAGGCGGCGCTGACCGCGCTGACCCGGGTCCTCGAGCTCAACCCGATCCACCAGGAAGCGCTGATGGCCGCCGGCTTCCTGACCGCCAAGATGGGCCGGGTCGAGGAGTCGCGGAAGTACTACGGCCAGTACCTGGAGCTGAACCCCAACGATGCGCGGGTCCGGCTGACCATCGCGAATGATGCGGCCAAGGCGGGCGACCCCGAGGGCGCGCTCCAGGTGGCCGAGGCCGGGATCCAGGGCGATTCGGCCGACGTGACGCTCCTCGAGTACGCCGGGTACTTCGCCATGGCGGCCGGTGCCAAGGCGGCGGATACCACCGACGAGGGCGAGACCGGCGGCGCAACGCCGACCGCCGCGGCCGCCTTCTACGAGAAGGCGCTGGGCTACTTCGACCGCGTCCTCGCCGCGCAGCCGGACTCGCTCCAGCCGAACTTCCCGGTCAGCTACGTCAACGCGCTGACCCAGCTGGGCCGGACGCAGGAGGCCGCCGAGCGCGGCGTGGAGTTCCTCGCGATGCAGCCGGACAACGTCGCGCTCTGGAACGTGTACGCCGCGGCGCTCAAGGAGGCCGGCCGCCTCGAGGAGGCGCTGGCGGCGCTGGACACCGTGCTGATCAAGGACCCGACGGCCGAGAACGTCCGCGCCCGCAAGGCGCAGTGGCTGCTGGACGACGGGCAGCTCGCCGCGGCGAAGGAGGCGTTCCGCGCCGCCGTCGCCGCGCAGGAGATCACCGCCGACCAGGCCGCGCGCGCGTTCCTCGCGATCGGCGTGAACGACAAGTATCAGCAGAAGGACTACGCCGGCGCCCTGCCGTACCTGCGGGCGGCGCTCGAGCTGGCGGCCGACCCGGTGAACCAGGGGATGTCCCACTTCTTCATCGGCTACATCCTCTATGTCCAGGCGGAGCAGGTGCAGCGGCCGAGCAACGCGGCCTCGGCCCAGAAGGCGCTCCCGATGTTCCAGCAGGCGCTCGAGCACCTCAACCAGTCCAAGCCGTACGCCGATACGAACGAGTCGGTGGCGAACAGCCTCCAGCAGCTCATCGGCAACGTGCAGCAGTACATCGAGATCCAGGAGGCGCTGATCAAGCGCGGCCGCTGATCTCGACCCGCGAATCGACGGCGGGGGCCGGGGGCGAAGACGCGCCTCCGGCCCCCGCCGTCGTTCAGGGGACCATCACCAGGATCGGCCGCGGGCGGAGCGCGTAGCGGAAGCGTCGCGCGCGCATCGGCTCGCCATCGGCATTGACGGAGAGCGTCTCCGTCGCCTCCACGACGATCGACGCCGCCTGGGTGTACCGCACACCCGGGCTCTCGAGGTGCGTCCCGGCACGCAGGTCCGGGAGGAGCGCCAGGAAGTCGAGCCGCGGCATCCCCTCCACCACCAGCAGATCCAGCTTCCCATCGCCGAACTCCGCGCGCGGCGTCAGCACGCTGCCGCCGCCCGTCCGCCGCGCGTTCCCCACCGCGAACAGCAGGAAATCTCCGGCGTAGAACGCCTTCCCGTCCGTCACGAACCGGGCCCGCGTGGGGTGCAGCTCCACGAACTCCCGCACGCCCGTGACGATGTACGCCAGCGGACCGAGCAACCGCTTCGTCTCGCTCGGGGTGTGCTCCGTGGCCTCCGCGCCGAAGCCGCCGGTCGAGACGTTGATGAACAGCCGGTCGTTCACGCTCGCGACGTCCACCGGCAGCGCGCGCCCCCCCACGGCGACCCGCGCCGCGGCCTCCAGCTCCTGCGGCAGACCCAGACCCGCGGCGAAGTCGTTCGCCGTGCCGATCGGCAGGATCCCCAGCCGTGGCGGATGCCGGATCCGGCCGAGGCCGTTCACCACTTCGTTCACCGTGCCGTCGCCGCCCGCCGCGATGACCACGTCCGCACCCCCACGCGCCGCCTCGCGCGCGAATCGCGTCCCATCGCCGGGCTCGAACGTCACGCGCGGGAAGACGGCGTGGCCTTCCTCGCGCAGGCGCCGCACGACCGCGCGCAGCTCCTCCACCCGCTCGGGCTCGCCCCGGGGATGAATGATGATCGCAACAGTCAGGGGCACACCGCTCCTCTCCCTCGCTAGAGGCGCCGACCCGGCGGCACCGAATGCGACGCCGGACGCCCCGCACCGCCGGGTCCGAGGGGGTGCGGTGCAGCGGTGCGACGCCGTGGCGGCAGGACCGATCGTGCAAATTCGTGGCCGGCATCGACTTGCAGGAAACTCTTGACGCCGGTGGGGCGCGGCACGTAGCTTGGGGGCCGTTGTGGGGAGAAGTGGGGAGCGGTGGGGAGCATGCCGGCGCCCCGAGCACCGGGAGGCCCGAAGGCGGGAACTCCGACCCCGAGGAGCGGGGAGTGACCTTTCTGGGGAGCTACACCTACCAGCTCGACGACAAGGGTCGAGTGAGCCTGCCGGCGGCGTTTCGTCGGGAGGCGGGTGATCAGCGCTTCATCCTGGTGCAGGCGTACCGACCGTCGCTGGCGCTCTATCCGGAGTCGGAGTGGCAGGGGGTCCAGGACCGGCTGAAGGAGCTGGTGCGGCACCAGCCGGAGGCGCGCCTGTGGGTGCTGTCGGTGATGGCGAACGCGGTGGAGGCGGTGCCGGACGGCCAGGGTCGGATCCTGATTCCGTCGCGGCTGCAGGAGGCGGCGGAGCTGGACGGGCAGGTGCTGCTGGTGGGGGCGCTGGACAAGATCGAGATCTGGAATCCGGAGCGGTTCGAGGAGGCGTTGAAGGAGGGGGCCGAGAAGTTCGAACGGTTCGCCCCTCAGATTTTCCGGTAGTCGGCATGGGCGGCGAGATCCGACATGTGCCGGTCTTGCTGAAGGAGGTACTGGAGGTACTGCGTCCCGAGCGGGGCGGGTTGTATTTCGACGGTACGGTAGGCGACGGCGGGCATAGCGAGGCGATCCTCAGCGCGGGCGCGGGTGTTCGCGTGATCGGCGTGGATCAGGATCCGGAGGCCCTCGAAGTGGCGGCACGGCGGCTGGCGCGATTCGGCGAGCGCGTGGAGTTGAGGCGCGCGAACTTTGCGGATGCGGCGGAAGCGTTGCGCGAGCCGCTGGCGGGCGCGTTGCTGGACCTGGGTCTGTCTTCGCGGCATCTCGATGAAACCGGCCGGGGATTCTCCTTCCGCCCCGGCACTCCCCTGGACATGCGGATGGCGGGTGAGGCCGCCGTGGGCGCGCCCACGGCGGCGGATCTGTTGAACGAGCTGCCGGAGCGGGAGCTGGCGGATCTGTTCTGGCGGTACGGTGAGGAGCGTCGTTCGAGGCGGCTGGCGGCGGAGGTGGAGCGGCGGCGGCGTGAGCATCGCTTCGAGACGAGCGACGATCTGGTGGCGGTGCTGGGGCGGGTGTTCGGTGGGCGGCTGACGGCGCAGGACAAGGCGAGGATCTTCCAGGCGCTGCGGATCGCGGTGAACGACGAGCTGGGCGCGCTGGAGCGGGCGTTGCCGGCGCTGCGCGAGCGGCTGGAGCCGGGCGGTGTGCTGGTGGTGTTGTCGTATCATTCGCTGGAGGACCGGCGGGTGAAGGAATCGTTCCGGGAGTGGAGTCGGGCTTGCATCTGCCCGCCGGAGCTTCCGGTCTGTCGGTGTCGGGGGCGGCCGCTGGGCGAGACGCTGACGCGGAAGCCCGTGGGTCCTGCGGCGGAGGAGGTGGCAGCGAATCCCCGGGCGCGGAGCGTGCGCATGCGGGCGTGGCGGAAGGCGGCGTGATGCGGGGGCAGCCGGGGGTGATCCGGGTGGCGCTGGGGTTCGCGGCGCTGCTGGCGTCGTTGAGTCTGGTCATCTGGCGTCAGAGTCGGGCGCTGGAAGTGTTGCGGGGGGTGGATGCGGTGCGTCGGGAGCGGGCGGTGGTCGAGGCGGAGCGGGCGGCGTTGATGCAGCGGCTCCGGCGCCTCGAGAGCCGCAGCCGCGTGGTGGAGGAGGCTGCGGCGCGGCTGGGGATGCACGTGCCATCGGGTGAGGAGATCGTGATTCTGCCGATGGGAGCGCCCGTGGCGGGCGGTTCGGAGGAGGCGCGGTGAAGGTGACGGCGCGATCGCACGCGTGGCGTCGTCGAGCGTTGCTCGGCGCGTTGCTGCTGGTCGGGTCGATGGTCCTGGGCCGGGCCTTCGAGCTCCAGGTGCTGGAGGGCGGGCGCTGGCATTCGCGGGCGCTGGGGCAGCAGCGACAGCGGATGGTGCTGCCGGCGCCGCGAGGCACGATCTACGACCGCAACGGCGTGCCGTTGGCGGCCAGCCACGAGGCGTATCGGATCTCGGTCGCGCCGGGAGAGCTGCGGGACCGGCGGGCCGTGGCGGAGCGACTGGCGGACGTGCTCGGCCTGACGGCGGTGCAGGCGCGGCGTGCGGTGGATCCGCGGCGAGTCTGGTACGTGCTACCCGGGCGGTACGACGAGGTCGCCCGGCAGCGTCTGGCGGGCGAGCCGGGGATCCATTTCGAGCGTGTCGTGGAGCGGCTGTACCCGCACGGCGACCTGGCGCTGGAGCTGATCGGGCGCGTGGGCGCGGATGGCCGGCCGCGCGGTGGCCTCGAGCTGGAGTTCGATTCGCTGCTGTCGGGTCGGCCGGGCGAGGCGGTGGTGCGGCGGGACGTCCGGGGCCGCATTGTCCCGGGTTCGCTGATCCCGGTGGTCGAGCCGGTGCCGGGTCACGACGTGGTGTTGACGATCGACCACGCGCTCCAGGAGATCGCGGATGACGCCCTGCGTCATGCGGTCGCAGAGACGGAGGCGGTCGGCGGCGACCTGGTGCTGGCGGATCCGGAGACGGGCGAGATCCTGGCGGCGGCGACGGTGAGGCGCGGGGGCGCACGGAACTGGCTCGCGGTGATGGAGCCGTACGAGCCGGGGTCGACGATCAAGCCGTTCGTGGCCGCGGCATTGCTGTCGGAGCACCGCGCGACGCTGGGCGACAGCATCTTCGCGGAGCACGGCCGATACCGGCAGGGCGGCCGGACCATCACGGACGCGCACGGGTACGGATGGCTGACCCTCCGCGACGCCCTGCGCTTCTCCTCGAACATCGCGATGGCGAAGGCGGCCGGGCGTCTGGAGCCGGCGGAGCAGTACGGGTACCTGCGGGATTTCGGGTTCGGCACGCCGACGGGGATCGCGTACCCGTCGGAGGCGTCGGGGCTGCTGCGCCGGCCGGACCAGTGGTCGCGGTATTCGCAGAGCAGTCTGGCGATGGGGTACGAGATTTCGGTCACACCGCTTCAGATGGTCCTGGCGTACGGCGCGCTGGCGAACGGCGGCGTCCTGATGGAGCCGCGGCTGGTGCGGGAGGTGCGCGCGCGGGATGGTCGCGTGGTCGAGCGGTTCGAGCCGCAGCCGGTGCGACGGGTGGTGTCCGGCGGGATCGCACGTCAGATCAGCGAAGCGCTGGTCGAGGTGGTGGAGGCCGGAACGGGGAAGGCGGCGGGCCTCGGCACGTTCGAGGTCGCCGGCAAGACGGGAACGGCGCGGCAGTTCCGCGACGGGCGCTACGAAGCCGGGAGCTACACGGCGTCGTTCGCGGGCTACTTCCCGGCGGACGACCCGCAATTTTCGTTTCTGGTCCGGCTCGACCGGCCGAAGGGTGCGTACTACGGCGGGCTCGCCGCGGCGCCGGTGATGCGCGCGACGCTGGCGGCTGCGCTGGCGGCGCGGGAGACCGCGCTGGACCGGCGCGCGGTGGCGGCGGCCGTGGTCCGGGAGTCGGACCGGTCGGCGGAGCGGACGGCGCGGTCGCAGCGCGGGCGCGCGCGGCCGCCGGCCGGGACCGTATCCTCCGTCGGCGGCCCGCCGCCGGCGGGCCCGTTCATCTTCGCGCTGAACGCCTCGCGTGCATTCGCATCCGAGGCCGTAGCGGCCCAGACGGCGCGGGAGGTTCCGGACGTGGTCGGACTCTCGCTGCGGGATGCGGCGCGGCGGCTGCACGCGGCGGGGTTCCGTGTCGTGGTCGACGGGACCGGCGCGGTCGCGGGCACGACGCCGCGGGGCGGCGCGCGTGCGCGGCCGGGCGCGGTCGTGCGGGTCCGCGGCCGGGAGTCGGGGCGGTGAGCGGGAGTCCGATCGAGATGGGCGGGCTGCCGCTGGGCGCGGTCGTGCACCGGCTGGAGGCCGACGGACGGCTGGTCGCGCGGCCCGATGCGGACCCGGCGATTACGGGGATCAGCGACGACAGCCGTCGCGTCCGGGCCGGAGACCTGTTCTGCGCGTGGGCGGGCACGACGGTCGACGGGCACCGGTTCCTCCCCGCCGCGGAATCGGCCGGCGCCGCGGCGGCGATCGTGGAACGGCCGGTCCCGGAGAGCCGCCTCCCGCAGGTGGTGGTGCGGGACGGTCGGCGGGCGGCGGCGCTGGCGGCGGCGACGATCTACGGGGAGCCCGCCGCCGCACTGCATCTGGTGGGCGTGACCGGGACGAACGGCAAGACGACGACGGCGTGGCTGCTCCGGTACCTGCTGGGCGCGCGCTGGAGCTCGGCGGCGATCGGCACGCTCGGCGTGATCCTCGAGGACGGCCGGCCGCTCCCCGGCGGCGAGGCGCTGACGACGCCGGGTCCCGTGGACCTCGCGCGCGTGCTGCGCGAGCTGGTGGACCGCGGCGCCGGCGCCGTGACGATGGAGGTCTCGTCTCACGCGCTCGACCAGGGGCGCGTGCACGCGCTGGGATTCGATGCGGCCGTGTTCACGAACCTGTCGCGAGACCACCTGGACTATCACGGGACGGAAGAGGCGTACCTGGGTGCGAAGCGGTCGCTCGCCGGGCTGCTCCGGCCGGACGGCGCGGCCGTGATCAACGCCGACGACCCGGCGTGGGCGGGGCTCGAGGACGCCGCGCCGCGCGCGCTGCGGTACGCGATCGACGCGGGCGGCGTCGACGTCCGCGCCGAGGACGTCGAGCTGGGGGCGTTCGGCGCGCGGTTCCGGCTCGTCACGCCGACCGGCGCGGCGCCCGTGGCGCTGCCGCTGCTGGGCGCGTTCAACGTGCACAACGCGCTCGGCGCCGCGGGCGCGGGGCTGGCGCTGGGCCTCACGGTATCGGAGATCGCCGGGCGGTTGGAGACGGCGCCGCAGGTGCCGGGTCGGTTGGAGAAGATCGCGGACCGGCCGTGCGCGGTGCTGCGCGACTACGCGCACACGCCGGACGCGCTGGAGCGAGTGCTCTCGGCGCTGCGGCCGCTGGTCGCCGGGCGGTTGATCGTGGTCTTCGGCGCCGGCGGCGACCGGGACCGCGGCAAGCGGCCGCTGATGGGCGCCGTCGCCGAACGCTGGGCCGACGTGCCGATCGTGACGTCGGACAACCCGCGGACGGAGGATCCGGAGCTGATCATCGACGAGATCGTCGCGGGGATGCCGCAGGGCCGGCACCTCAGGGTCACGGACCGTCGGGCGGCGATCGCGCGGGCGCTGGAGCTCGCGGAGCCGGAGGACCTGGTGCTGCTGGCCGGCAAGGGGCACGAGACGTACCAGATCGTGGGCAAGGAGAAGCGGCCGTTCGACGAGCGGCGCATCGTCGGCGAGCTGGTCGAGGCGAAGACGCGGGAGGTGGGCGCGTGAACGGCTTCTGGACGGATGCCGCGGTTCGTCGCGCGCTCGGTCTCGGCGGCAGTGCGCCGCGGACGTACTCCGCGGTGTCGACGGACACGCGCACGCTGTCGGACGATGCGCTCTTCGTGGCGCTCCGCGGCGAGCGCTTCGACGCGCACGAGTTTCTCGCGGAGGCGGCGGCGCGCGGTGCGCGGGGCGCCGTCGTCGAGCGGGTGCCCGCGGATGCGCCGGACTCGCTGGTCTACTACGAGGTCGCCGACACGCTGGAAGCGCTCGGTCATCTCGCGCGGCACTACCGTCGCGCGCTCGGCGCGCGCGTCTGCGCCGTCGCGGGGAGCAACGGCAAGACGACGACGAAGGAGCTGACGCGCGCGGTGCTCGCGACGCGCTACCGCGTGCACGCGACGGAGGCGAACTACAACAACCTCGTCGGCGTGCCGCTGACGCTGTTGGCGGCGCCGGCGGACGCGGAGGCGCTGGTCGTCGAGGTCGGCACGAACTCGCCGGGCGAGATCGGGCGGCTGGCGCGGATCGTGGAGCCGGACGCGGCGATCATCACGAGCATCGCGGAGGAGCACCTGGAGGGGTTGGGCGACCTCGAGGGCGTGCTCCGCGAGGAGACGGCGATCCTCGACGGCCTGCCGCCGGATGGCGTGGCGGTCGTCGCGGACGAGCCGCCGGAGCTGGCGGAACGCGCACGCGCTCTCGCGCCGCGCGTCCGGGTCGGCGGCTGGAGTGAACGTGCGGACGCGGAGTTGCGAGCCGAACGGGTGGAGCTGGATGAACAAGGGCGGACCGGCTTCCACTGGCAGGATCGAACCGTTCGGCTCGCATTCCGCGGCCGGCCCAACGCGCGGAACGCGCTCCT
>DASVDG010000148.1:0-6184 GCA_036381255.1 Longimicrobiales bacterium
GCCGCCGGCGCCGACGGCCTCATCATCGAGGTCCACCCCGAGCCCGACCGCGCCCTCTCCGACGGCGCCCAGTCCCTCGCGCCCGACCACTTCGACGAGCTCATGGCACAGGTCCGCCCGATCGCCGACGCCATCGGCCGCGCCGTCGTGCCGCCGCTCCCGGCGGAGGTCGCCGCCGGCGGCTGACCCGGCGCGGCGGCCCCGCGGCGGCGCCGCGCCGTCGCGTAATCCGGGACACGCCTGACCCGATTTGGGACATCCATGTCCCGGCGCGACGCTCATCGGCGGGGCTCGCTGCGGACGCCGCGGCGAGTCAACGCACGGCCGCGCAACACGATAGCGATTCGGGTCGGGGCGCGGCCGGGGCGGGCATGATTTTTGGTACACCGCGGCGGCGCACGATCCGGCGGAGGATCGCAGCGAAATGGTTTCGTTAAACGTTCTTGCAGTCCGGCTGGCGCCGCGTTATACTGGCGCCGCCGGAGCCATGAACGTGAATCCGGAGCGACCCCGCCTTCACGCCCGCCAGCCTGGCTGAGCAGGCTCCAACGACAAGCAGTTTGACGGCGATGGCGCCGATGCGGGTACGCGGATGGACCTGTTCGCTCGAGAGTCGAGCGCAGCGTGGACGGGCCGGTACGGCCTGGTGCCGTGCCGACGTCCGGAGGACCGGGCCGGGTTGCGCGCGCCCGTGCCGCTGACGAGGGCGGCGTGTCGCGTCGGACGGGCCCTTCGCCCGGAAGCGCCGTTTCGGTCTGAGGATTCGCGATGGACGACGAGCGACGGGGCGCGTCGTCCTGATGGCCAACAGGGGGTCGGTGTCTCATGTTCGCATTGACCGTGTCGTTCGCTGCCGCGTTGATCGTTTCGTTGATCGTCACGTACGGGGTGCGTGGCTGGGCGGTGCGGCGCGGCCTGGTCGATGTTCCGGACGGAGCCCGGCGGCTTCACGATCAACCGGTCCCGCGCGTCGGCGGCATCGCGGTGTACGCCAGCGCGATGCTGGTGCTGGCGGCCGTCGCCCGGTGGGGCGGGGCCGGGGTGCCGGAGGCGGGCGGCGGGCTTCCGCTGCCGATCCCGGTCGTGGTCGGCGGGGCGGCGATGTTCGCGCTCGGCTTCTGGGACGACGTCCGGCAGCTCAAGGCGCGCACGAAGCTGATCGGGCAGATCCTGATCGCCGCCGCGGTCTTCGCCATGGGGATCCGGATCGAGAACCTGGGCCTGCTCGGCAGTGAGCCGCTCCCGGTCTCGCTCAGCTTCTGCGCCACGGTGTTCTGGCTGGTCGGCATCACGAACGCGTTCAACCTGATCGACGGCAGCGACGGCGTCGCGGGCGGGTCCGCGATCTTCGCCGCGCTCGCGGTGGCCGTCACGCTGTTGCTCGCCGGCGACCGCTGGGGCGCGTTCGTCGCGTTGACGCTCGCCGGCGCGACGCTGGGCTTCCTGTTCTACAACTTCCCGCCGGCGTCGATCTTCCTCGGCGACTGCGGCAGCCTCTTCCTCGGCTTCACGCTCGGCGCGCTGGGCGTGGTCACGTCGCAGGAGGCGCCGACGGTGCTGGCGGTGGCGATCCCGGTGGTGTCGTTCGGGCTGCCGATCCTGGACACCACGCTCGCGATCGTGCGGCGGTTCCTCCGGCGGCAGCCGCTCTTCAAGCCGGACCGCGGGCACATCCACCACCGTCTGCGCGACCTGGGGCATTCGCCGCGCAAGGTTGCGTTGCTGCTGTACTTCGCCTCGGCGGGCTTCGCGCTCCTCTCGCTCCTGCTCGTCCCGCCGACCGGGCCGGTCGAAGCGGCCATCTTCGTCGTCGCCGGCGTCGTCGTCTGGATCGCGGTGCAGCGGCTCGACATCCCGGAGCTGCTCGAGCTCCGGCGGATCCTGCACCGCGGCCTTCAGCAGCGTCGGGCGATCGCGAACAACGTCCGGATCCGCGAGGGGATCGCCGCGATGCGCCGCGCGACGTCGGCGGCCGACGTCCTGCGCGCCCTGGATTACGCGATCCCCGGAGACGGCTTCCTCCGCGGCGAGCTCTGGCTGCCGGAGTCGATCGCCGGCGCGCTCGTCGCCGAGCCGGACGTCGTGCCGTCCGGCAAGGGCTACCTGTGGCGCTGGGGCATCACCGCGGATGTGCATGCGCCCGAGTTGATCGAGGTCCGGCTGTCGCTGCGCAACGACCATGGCCGTGCGGTCGGCCGGCTCTCGCTCTGGCATCCGGTCGAGGAGCCGCACCTCCTCGCCGACCTCCGGCTCATCGCGATGGAGCTCCTCCCCGAGCTGAACCGCGTGCTCCTCCGCCTCGCGGAACGCCCGCGCGAAACCGTCATCCCACAGGCGCAGGTGGTCGTCGAGCGCGAGGTCGCGCTGGTCGGCGAAAGCGCGTCGTCGTCGGTGTGAGCGAGGCGTCGTCCGCGGCATTCCATCGACGAGGAGTCATGCGCATCACGGTCGTCTGCCAGTACTTTCCGCCCGAATCCAACGCCCCGGCGGTTCGGACCCACGAGCACGCGCGGGAGTGGGCGCGCCTCGGCCACGAAGTCACGGTGATCACGGGGTTCCCCAACCACCCGGACGGCGTCATCCACCCCGGATACCGCGGCGAGTGGCTGCGGCGCGAGCGCGTGGACGGCGTGGAGGTCATCCGGACGTGGCTCTACGCGGCGGCGAACCGTGGGTTCTTCAAGCGCGTCCTGAGCTTCCTCTCGTTTTTCCTCTCCTCGGTCGTGCTCGGTCGGATCCACGGCCCACGCCCCGACGTCGTCGTGGGCACGTCGCCCCAGTTCTTCACCGCCGTCTCCGCGTACCTGCTCAGCCGGATGTACGGCGTCCCGTTCGTCTTCGAGCTGCGGGACATCTGGCCCGAATCCGCGGTCGAGCTGGGGGCGCTCCGGAGCCGGCTCGTGCTCCGGCCGCTCCTCGCGCTCCAGCGACACCTGTACCGCAGCGCCGCGCGGATCGTGATCGTCTCCGAGGGATTCCGGGCGCACCTCCACGAGGCCGGCATCCCCGACGCACGGATCGCGTACGTGCCGAACGGGATCGACCCGGCGTTCCTGGAGCAGCCGGGCGACGACCCGGCCGCGTTGCGCGAGCGCCTCGGCCTCGCCGACCGCTTCGTCGTCTCGTATCTTGGGACGCACGGGATGGCGCACGCCCTCGGCACGCTGCTCGACGCCGCCGACGCGCTGCGCGACGAGGCCGACTTGCACTTCCTCTTCGCCGGCGACGGCGCCGAGCGGGAACGGCTCGAGCGGCGCGCCGCGGAGCTCGCGCTGCCGAACGTCACGTTCCTCGGCCAGCAGCCGCGCATGGCCATGGTCGGCCTGTACCGGGCGTCGGACCTCTGCATCGTGCCGTTGCGCGACCTGCCGATGTTCCGCAAGGTGCTGCCGTCCAAGATCTTCGAGATCCTCGGATTCGGCATCCCGATCGTGTGCAGCGTGCCCGGCGAGGCGGGCGAGCTCGTCCGGCGCTCCGGCGGCGGCGTCGTGATCCCGCCCGAGGACGCCGAAGCGCTGGCGCGCGCGATCCGCTCGCTGCGCGCCGATCCCGAACGATTGAAGACAATGGGCTGCACCGGACGCGCGTTCGTCGTCCGCGAGCACCTGCGCCCCGCGCTGGCCGCCCGGATGGCGGACGTCCTCGCGGCCGCGGTGCGTGCCGCGCCGGACGGCCGGCTCGCGGCGGCGCCGGAACGGCGCACGGCAGCCTCCTGATCACGACACGACTGGATCGACGACTATGCGTATGAAAGAATCCCTGGACGACCTGCTCACCCGCCTGTCGGACCGCTCGGCCGTGGCCGGCGTGGTCGGCCTCGGGTACGTCGGGCTGCCGCTCGCGGTCGAGCTCGCGCGGAGCGGCTACCGCACGATCGGATTCGACGTGAGCGAGGCCGTCGCGGCCGGCGTCCAGGCCGGCCGGAGCCACGTGCAGGACGTCGGCAGCGACGTCCTCGGCGCCTACGTGGGCGAGGGGCTGCTGTCGGCCACCTCCGACCTGCTCCGCCTCGCCGAGTGCGACGCGATCTCGATCTGCGTCCCGACGCCGCTCAACAAGATGAAGGACCCGGACCTCTCCTACGTGGTCAGCGCCGCGGAGCAGATCCGGGACGCGCTGCGCCCCGGCAAGCTCATCATCCTCGAGAGCACGACGTTCCCGGGCACCACGCGCGAGGTCGTCCTCCCGATCCTCGAAGCCTCGGGGCTGAAGGTCGGCGAGGACTTCTTCCTCTGCTACTCTCCGGAGCGCGTCGATCCCGGCAACCCCACGTGGCACACGCGCAACACGCCGAAGGTCCTCGGCGGCATCACGCCCGCGTGCCGCGAGGCCGGGCTCGCCTACTACGAACGCGTCTTCGACACCATGGTCCCGGTCGAGAGCGCCGAGGCCGCCGAGCTCGTCAAGGTCTACGAGAACACGTTCCGCATGATCAACATCGCGCTGGCCAACGAGCTGGCGCAGTGGTGCGAGAAGCTCGACGTCGACGTCTGGAGCGTCATCGACGCCGCGGCCACGAAGCCGTTCGGCTTCATGAAGTTCACGCCGGGCCCCGGGCTCGGCGGGCACTGCATCCCGCTGGATCCGCACTACCTCTCCTGGAAGATGCGCGAGCTCCAGTACCGGACCCGCATGATTGAGCTGGCCAGCGAGATCAACGGCGAGATGCCGGAGTTCGTGGTGCAGAAGGTCGTGCGCGCGCTGAACCGGGAGCGGAAGGCCGTGCACGGCAGCCGCGTCCTCGTCCTCGGCGTCGCCTACAAGAAGGACATCGACGACCTGCGCGAGAGCCCCGCGCTCGAGGTCATGCGCCTCCTCCAGCAGCTCGGCGCCGACGTCGCCTACCACGACCCGTACTGCCCCGAGATCCGCGACGACGGCCACACGCCGCTCGCCGGGCTGCCGATGCGCTCCGTGCCGCTCACGGACGAGACGCTCGCCGGCGCCGACGCCGTCATCGTCGTGACCGACCACTCGAACGTGGACTACGCGCGCGTGGCGGAGCGGGCCCGGCTCGTCGTCGACACGCGCGGCGTCATGCGGAGCGTGGCGGGCGCGGCGCGCGTCGTCGCGCTCAGCGGCCCCGACCTGCCGGCGGGCCACGGCGCGGCCGCCGGGAGCGCCCGCTGATGCGCGCGCTCGTCGTCGCCGGCGCACGCCCCAACTTCATGAAGGTCGCCCCCATTCTGCGCGCGCTCCGCGAGCGCGGGCACCAGGGCGTGCTGGTCCACACCGGACAGCACTACGACGCCCGCATGTCCGACGCCTTCTTCCGCGACCTCGAGCTCCCCGAGCCCGACCACCACCTCGGCGTCGGCAGCGGCTCGCACGCCGTCCAGACCGCCCGCGTCATGGAGGCGTTCGAGCCCGTCCTCCTCGAGACCCGGCCCGACTGGGTCGTCGTCGTCGGGGACGTCAACTCCACGCTCGCCTGCGCCCTCGTCGCCAGCAAGCTCAGGGAGGCGACCGGCTGCCGCATCGCCCACGTCGAGGCCGGACTCCGCTCCCGCGACTGGCGCATGCCCGAGGAGGTCAACCGCGTCCTCACCGACCGGCTCTCCGACCTGCTCCTCACCCCCAGCCGCGACGCGCACCCGAACCTGCTCGCGGAGGGGATCGACGAGGCACGCATCGCCTTCGTCGGCAACGTCATGATCGACACGCTGTTCCACCAGCTCCCGAAGGCGCGGGTGCTCGACGTGCCGTGCCGCCTCGGCCTCGAGCGCGGCCGCTACGCCGTCGCCACGCTGCACCGCCCGAGCAACGTGGACGACCCGCACGCGCTCCGCGCGGTGCTCGAGGCGCTCGCCCGCGTCGCCGAGGAGATGCCCGTCGTCCTCCCGCTCCACCCGCGCACCCGCAAGAACGCGGCGGCGTTCGGGTTGGAGAAGGAGCTGGCGCGGATGAACGTCCTCGAGCCGGTCGGCTATCGCGAGATGGTCTCCCTCGTCGACGGCGCCGCCGTCGTGCTCACCGACTCCGGCGGGCTCCAGGAGGAGACCACCGCGCTCGGCGTGCCGTGCGTGACGCTCCGCGAGCAGACCGAACGGCCGATCACCATCGCCGAAGGGACCAACCGGCTGGCGCCGTGGCCGCTCACGAGCGACGGGGTCTACGCCAGCTTCCGGGAGGCCGTGGCGGGCGGCAGGGCGGGGCAGGGGGAACGGTGCCCGGAAGGGTGGGA
>DASVDG010000149.1:0-42058 GCA_036381255.1 Longimicrobiales bacterium
CCTCCGCTGCCGCGCCCTGGGGCTGACGAACAGCCGGTCGCAGTTCCGCCACGTGGCCGGCCTCGGGCTCCCCGTCCGCTGGGGCGACGCGGAGGCCACGCTGCCGCCCGGCCACTTCGATTGCATCGTGCTCCTCGAATCCCTGAGTCACATCCGGGACAAGGAGCGGCTGCTGCGCCGGCTGCGGCCGTTCGGCGACCGGCTGGTCCTGCGCGTGAACTGCCAGGACGCCGCGCCGCCCTCGCGCGCGTTCGCCGGAACGATGCACGTGACCTCGTCGACCCGGCTGCGTGCGATGATCGGGGCCGCCGGCTGGCGGATCCGCCACTGGCGCGACCGCCGCCGCGAGGCGCTCCCCTCCGTCGCCGTCTGGCACCGCCGGCTGCGGGCGCTCCCCCAGACCGGCGACCATCACATCGAGACGCTGTGCGCGTGGTGCGAACGCGTCCTGGAGGCGCCGGACGCGTGGGCGCGCAACAACCCGCTGATCGAGGTGGCGGCCGACTGATGCGGTGCCGCGCGATCCGAATTTTTCCCTTTCGCTCGGGGATGGCGCGCATTACCATGGACGCACGACCCGCGGCGCATCCCCGGCGCGGCGGCCGACGCGGCGAGACCGGCCCACCCTTGCCGTTTTCGGGAGGACACGATGCCCAACCGCAACCTCCTCGTCCCCGGCACCGGCGGCATCACGCTGATGGACAGCCAGGGCAACGATCTCGGCTACCCGGTGAAGATGCGCCTCGGCGTCGCGACCCGCGGCTACATTGGCGGGCTCAGCGCGCCGGAGCTCGTCGAATTGCTCAGCATGGAGCACGAGCCGGGGCAGATCGCGCCGGTTCGGACCTCGCTCAAGCCGGGGATCTCGATCCGCCCGGGCCACGTGCTGCGCGTGGCGTACAACCAGGTCCCGTCCGACTTCGTCGACTTCCTGTACGACTGGCGCGCGGACCTGCGCTACAGCGCGGCGCGGCTGCTGGACTTCCTGCGCGAGCGCAAGCCGCGCGACGGCCGCTGGAACCTCGTCGGCCACTCGCAGGGCGGGCTGCTGATCATCCTCGCCAGCAAGCTGCTCGACCGGCCGGACGCGTTCGCCGAGCTCGTCGCCAGCGTCACGCTCGTCGGCGCGCCGATCGCCGGCACGCTCAACGCCGCCAAAGCGCTGATCGACGGCGACAACATGGGCGACGAGGGCTCGGCAAGCTTCCGCAAGATCATGCGGACCTGGCCGTCGCTCTACCAGATGCTCCCCGCCTGGCCCGCCGTGCTCGACGATGAGGACCGCCCGGCGCCCGCGGACCGCCAGCTCACGCACCCCGGCGGCTGGGGCGGCGCCGAGGACATCTCCGACGACCTGCTCGCCCGCGCCCGCGAAGCGCAGCGCCTGCTGCGCGACCCGCTCGGACACATGGAGGGCGACATCGGCGTCGCCGTGCTGTTCGGCCGCAACCGCCGCACCGCGCGGGCACTGCGCGCGGCCGCACCGCTGACCAGCACGCCCGCCGAGACGCAGCTCGGCGACACGCTCGTCCCCCACGACCAGACGCTCGCGTGGATCGGCGGCCACTTCGCGCAGTTCGTGATCACCTTCCCGTCGCCGTGCAACGCGCACGCGATGTTGTGCAACGACCCGGGGATCGCGACCCGGATCCGGTCGCTGCTCATCGCCTGAGGAGACCTGATGCCCAAGTACGCGTTGGATGCGATGCGCGCGCTCTGCCTCGCCGCGCTGCTGGCCGCGCCGGCGCCCGCGCTCGCCCAGCGGGCGCCGAACGCCGAGCCGGTCCGACCCTCGCGGTTCCTCGCCGTCGGCAGCCTGGCGCGCGTCGAGTCGTCGACCGCACTTTCGACCGGGTTCCTCTACCAACTCGCGTTCCGAGACGCCCGCGTGGAGCGGGGACCCGCGGGGAACCTCGTGCAGACGAACCCTCGCTGGTACGCGCACTTCCTGGCGTCCGCCGGCGCCGCGCGCGTGTCGGGCGAGTACGGCTTTGCCGGCTTCGCCCAGCTCGGCGTCGCCCGGCGCAGCGACCATTCCACGTTCACCGCGCTCGCCCTCGCAGCGCAGGCGATCTACGCGCCGGTCGCGTTCGAACGCGAAGGTCACGATGCCGCGCTCGGCCCGGTCGCCCGCGTCGAGATCATGGATAACCTGGGCGTCCAGGCCGGGTGGGTCTTCGGCGAGGGAGAATCCGGCGTGTTCCTGTCGCTCGACTACATGCGCGACATCCTGCGGGACCTCGGATTGGCGAACTGAGCCGGTCGCGCCGCGTCGCTCGCGGCCGGGGTCCCGGAGGTCCACCGTGTCGCCGCGCCGCCCGCCGCGGGCGGCCGGCACCATCGATCATTCCAGAGGAGGCATCATGGCCACATCGCCCGAAGCCGTGCCGAAACCGGCCGCCGACAGCTCGCCGACGCTCCCGCTCCCGCTGGGGCTCACGCCGTACACGCTGGTGCTCATCGGCCTGCTGGTGGCCGCGTACGTTTTCTTCATCCGCGTACGGCCGGAAGCCTTGCGCTTCGACCCGAACGCGCTCGCCAACCTCGGGTCCGTGCTCGCGCCGCTCGTCGTCTGCGCCGCGTTCATCGAGCGTGCGGTCGAAGTGGTGCTGACGCCGCTGCGCGGCGAGGAGTCCGCGCGGCTCCAGGCGAAGGCGCAGGCGTGCCGCGCGACCGGCGACCACGACGAGGCCGCCGAACACGAGACCCGCCTCACCGAGCACAAGCTCGGCAGCCGCCGCCGCGCGTTCTTCCTGGCCGTCGCCCTCGGCATCGCGGCCAGCCTGCTCGGCATCCGCGGCCTCGAAAGCCTGCTCGCGGACGGCGCGCAGCCCGGCACCGGCTTCGAGTTCTTCGACATCGTCCTGACCGGCCTCGTCATCGGCGGCGGCGCCGACGGCATCCACAAGATCGTGAAGGCGTTCACCGACTACATGGAGATGGTGTCGCGGAAGACGCAGTCCGCCGGGTAGCGAGGCGGCGGAACCGGGTGTCGATCGATCGGGGCCGCAACGAAGCGGCCCCGTCGCGCATCTATCACACGATGCGGCCCTCTCCCCGGCCCGGTGCACCGCCCCGGGTCCACACCCGTCACCCGTTCGCTCGAGGATCGCCGTATGGGAACCCCGACCCGCCGGCTCGCTCTGTTCCTTCCGTTCCTCCCCGTCGGCATCGCGCTCGTGCTCCCCGCGTGCGGCGCCGGACCACGGCCGCCGGCGAACGCCGCCGCCGACACCGTCGTCGCGGCGCTCGTGGCGACGATCGGCGTCGTCGACGGCGCGCCCGAGTACCAGTTCGGCGCCATCAGCTCGGTCGCGGCCGATCCCGGCGGCCGGGTCTACGTCGCCGACCGTCTGGATTCGTCGGTCCGCGTCTTCGACGCCGACGGCCGGTTCCTCGACTGGATCGGCACGCGAGGCGCCGGCCCCGGCGAGTACCAACTGCCGGCGGGCATCGACGTCGGACCCGACGGCCGGGTCTACGTCCGGGACGGGCACCGCATCACCGTGCTCGGGCCGCGCGAGCCGGGCGCGGTCGCGGACTCCGTGCTCGCGACCTGGCCGCTCCCCGGCTACGCCAACCTGCGCGGCGCGCGCGGCGCGGTCACCGCGGACGGCCGCTACCTCTACCCGTTCAGCCTGTACTCGCCGCCCCGGCATTTCTACATCGTCTACGCCGGCGGCGAGCCGCGCCCGGACACGCTGCACGTCCCGGCGTACCCGAATCACGCCGCGAACCAGCCGGCCGTGCTGCCGCCGCGGGACGGGCGCTGCTGCCGCATCGCCGTGGGGCTGAACCATACGCCGTTCACCGCGCTGCCCGCCTGGACGGCGACGCCGCGCGGCACCGTGCTGAGCGGCGATGGCATCGCCTACCGCATCCACGAGACCGGCCCGGCCGGCGACACGCTGCGCACGATCCTCGGCGCCGACACCGTGACGCGGCCGGTCCCCGACGGCGAGCGCGCGGACAGCGCGCGGGCGCTCCAGGCCCGCATCGATTCGCTGCCCGTGCCGCTCGCCCGCGTGAGGAACGTGCCGGACGAGGTCCGGGAGGGACGCTTCCCCGAGCGGCTCCCCGCCTTCATCGGCCTCCACCTCGGCACGGACGGCCGGATCTGGGTCGAACGCTGGCCGCCCGAGCACCGCGGCGACGAGCGGTTCTTCGACGTCCTCGGCCCCGACGGCGCGCGCCTCGCCGTCGTCGTCGTGCCGGCCGCCCTCTCGCGCGACGTGCCGCCGTTCCTCACGACGGACCGGATCTACGGCGTCGTCGCCGATCCGGCGACGGGCGTCGAGCGCGTCGTCGTCGCACGCTATCACATCGCCGCGCCGGCCGTGGCCGCGGCGTCCGCCGACGCGCCGTAGGCCGCGCGCCCCCCGGGCGGGCTCGGCGAGCGACGCGCCGCCGGGAGCGGGCGTCCGCTCCCGGCGGCGAATCTTGCGCCGACCGACGCCTGCGTACGGCTCGTCCCCGGCACCGTACGGTTCATCCCAAAGTGCTTGCACGCCCCGGCCGGCATCTCTATCTAGAAGCATGCGGGACGACCGCTCCGCCCGTGCGACCGACGTCGGCCGCGCGCCGGTCGGCATCCCGGGGCGCACGCCCGTTCCACGGCACCGGAGGTCCCCATGCCCGATCTTGCGCCACGCCCCCGGCTCGCGCGATGCGGCGCCACCGCCTCGCTCCTGTCCACCGCCTCACTCCTGTCCGCCGCCGCGCTCCTGTCCGCCACCGCGCCTGCCGCCGCACAGCTCGTCCGGGGCACGGTCGTCGAAGAGGCGGCCGCCGCGCCGATCGCGCACGCGGAAGTCGTGCTGGTCGACGAGGAGGGGAAGGAAGCGCTCAGCACGCTGACGGATACGCTCGGCGTGTTCCTGCTCCGGGCGCCGGAGGCCGGACGGTACACGCTAACGGTCCGGCGGATCGGGTTCGTCGCCGTCGCCACGCCGGTCGTCGATGTCTCCGAATCGGAGGCGGTCGCCGTCGAGATCCGGATGAGCGCGGAGGCGATCCCGCTCGAGCCGCTCGTCGTCGTCCAGCGGCGCTGGTACGGCATCGCGCGGCTGGAGTCGTTCTATCGGCGCGCGGACTGGAATGCGAAGTTGGGCCGGGGCCGCATCTACTTCCACGACGACGTGCAGCACTACCATTCGCTGCGCCACCTGTTCGCGATGGTGCCCCAGCGGCGTCGGTGCGAGATGGAGGTCCTGGTCGACGGCCTCCCGATCTCGGAGCTGGACGAGCTGGACGCGATCGCCCATCCGAGCGATGTCGAGGGCGTCGAGATCTACCGCGGTCCGGCGCAGATGCCGCCCGAGTTCGCGCACCGCGGCGCGTGCGCCGTCGCCCTGGTCTGGACCCGCCCGTCGCGGGGGAAGCCGTTCACCTGGAAGCGCTTCTTCTTCGCCATGGGCGCGGTCGGGCTGATGGTGCTGCTCGCGCAGAACTGAGGCCGCCGCCCGGCGGCCGGCGCACGCGGCGGCGTCCGGGGGTGTGACCCCGGACGCCGCCGCTTCGTCTGCCTAGAACGCCTGTCCGCCCAGGAACAGGTAGCCGTCGATCACGTCCTTGAGCGTGTACTCCTGCGGGTCGAGCGACATCTCGAGGCCGGGCAGGTCGGCCTCGAGGATCGGCGCGGTGAGGAAATCGAAGCGCTCGTCGACGCGCAGCCCGAACGAAGCGCCCGCGTCGCCGAGGTTGCTCCGGAGCAGGTCGAACGCGCGCGTCGCCGCGTAGGCGACGACGTCGCCCCGCGGCGCGCGCCCCTGCGGCGCGTCCGGCAGGATCGTGAAGACCTCGCCCGGGTGCCGCTGCTGGAGCCGCGCCGCGAGCCAGGTCACCCGGACCGGCCGCGCGCCGGCGACGTCGAGCGTCGCGCCGCCGTGCTTGAGCCCGTGGTAGCCGCCCATGAAGATGAGGATCCGGGCCGACGGATCGCCGGCCAGGACCTCCCGCTCGATGACTTGCTCCATGTACGCGTCGCGCGCGGCGTAGCGTCGCGCGGCGACGGGCGGCGCCAGCCGGCGGTCGGGCGGCCAGCCGGGCAGGTCCGCGGCGAGGATGCGGATGCGGCGGCCGGGGCCGAACTCGTTGTTCAACGTCCAGACGCGATGGTAGATTTCGAGGAACTCCCGGTCGACGCCCCGCGCCTGGTGCAGCGTGCGCGGGTGCGCGAAGAGGATCGTCGCGTTCTCCGGCTCGCTCGCGAGGTACGCGTCGATGTACGGCTGCTGGTCGGCGCCGATCTCGAGCACGACCGCGTCCAGCCCGGGGCCGCGCGCGAGCGCCTCGATCGCGTCCGCCGCGAGCCATTTCGGCGCCCGCGCGGCGTGCACGTCGCCGAGGAAGACGATGCGGTTCGCGCGCCCCGCGGCCTCGATCAGCTCGACCGGCTCCATGCGCCGCTCGCGTGCGTAGGCGACGAGGCTGCGGATGTCCGCCTCGCGCCGACGCCCCTCGAGCAGCGCGGTCACGCCGACCGCCACGGCCAGCGCCGCCGCACCCACGATCCAGCCGCTGCCGATCTCGAGCCTGCGCCGGCCGAGCAGACGGCGCGCCCGGCGCCGGCCCCGTTTGATCTCCCTTCGCATTCGCGTCTCCCGCTCTCGCGCCCGCGACGGAGTCGAACGTTGCAACCCCCGGGCCGCCGACGTATTGACACGCCCGTGGCGCGGCGCGACCATTCCCTTGATCTTCCAACAGCTTCGAGGCACTCGCCATGCTAGGGATCGCCCAGGTCCAGGCGCCCGCGGCGGCGCAGGCCGCGCCCATCGACACCGTGGCCGCGGCCGACTCGACGGCGCTCGCCGCGATCCGCGACAAGGTCGAGCGCATCCAGGACCTGATCTCGCCCGGCGAGATCGTCCTCATGCTCGTCCTCCTCGCCGCGACGCACTACCTCATCAAGCTGGTCTCCGCGCTGACCCGCGTGGTCGCCGCACGGCTGCCGCGGCACCGGCTCTTCGTCATGCAGCTCCTGCCGATCGCGCGCATGGCGCTCTGGATCCTCGCGGCGTACCTCATCGTGTTCGGCATCATCGAGCCGTCGCGCGAGGCGCTGCTCGCCTTCTCGGCGACGGCCGGCGTCGGCATCGGCTTCGCCGCGCAGGACGTGCTCAAGAACATCTTCGGCGGGCTGGTCATCGTCGTGGACCGGCCGTTCCAGGTCGGCGACCTGGTCGACATCGCGGGCTACCACGGCGAGGTCGTCGGGATCGGGCTGCGCGCGACGCGGATCCGCACCCGCGAGGACGCGATCATCTCCGTGCCGAACGCGGAGGTCATGAGCCAGCCGGTCCGCAACGCGAACGCCGGCGCGCTGGACTGCATGGTCGTCGTCGAGCTGCTGCTGCCGTCGCTCGTCGATCCGATGAAGGTGCGCCGCATCGGGCACGAGGCGGCGGCGACGTCGCCGTACGTCTTCGCGGGCAAGCCGATCGCCGTGCGCATCGAGGACGAGTTCCGGGAGACGTTCCTGACGAAGGTCCGGATCCACGCGTACGTCTACGACCATCGGCTCGAGCACGCGTTCGCCTCCGACGTCGCCGAGCGGGCGAAGAAGGCGTTCCTGGCCGAGGGCTTGCTCCCCGACGGGATCACGCTCGGGCTCGACGCCGAGGAGCACGACCGCTTCCTGGTCGCCGCCGGCGGCGCGCCCGAGGCCGGCCGCGACGCCCGCGGCGAGAGGGAGGACGCATGAGCGTGACGACGCAGGCGACGCCCGCCGCACCCGAGCTGCGCGAGCTGAACGCCCGCTTCCGCGACGCGCTGCGCCGCGTCCGGCCCGCGCTGCACAAGCCGCTGGCCGCGTACGCGAACGCGCTCGCCGGCATCGTCGACGCGGTGCACCGCGAGTCCGTCGTGGCGCTGCGTGCGCTCGAGACCGACCACGCCCGCACGCCGGTCGACGACGAGCGCCGCCGCCAGGAGCTGCTCCGCGCGCTCGACGAGGCGCGGCACGCGTACGCCGAGGCGGTGCTCGCCCTGCTCGACGGCGAGTCGATCCGCGCGACCGACGGCCGGGCGGAGTCGCTCGTAGCCGACCTGCTCGAGGGGCTCAACGCGCTCGCCATGCCGTTCCCACCCGTGGTGCGCGTCCCGCGGTCGGCCGCGCGCTTCGAGCCGGCGCCGGGCGATTCGCTGCGCGTCCGCGCGCTGAAGGCGGGGAAACGGCTCGTCCGCACCGTCCGCAAGGAGTGGACGCGCACGATCCCGGCCGCCGACCTCGCGCGCTACGACGCCGCCGTCTTCGAGGTCGAGGCCGCCGCGCCGCTCGCGGAGCTGCGACGGCTGCGCGTGCTCGCCGTCTCCGCCGCGTACCGCCTGTTCCGCGCCACGATGCAGGTGCTCGACGACGTGCGCGGCAGCGCGTTCCTCGCGGCCGCCGCCGGCCGCGGCGCTTCGGCCGCCGAGATCCTGGCCGACCACCGCTCGCAGCTCGACGCGCTGGCCGAAGCGCTCGGCGACATGATCCACCGCGACGCGCGCGCGATCGAGGCGGGCGTCGACGCGGCGGTCCAGCGCGCCGCCGACGCGTTCGCGGACGCGCTCGACACCCTCGGCACGGTCGAACGGCCGGCGCGCACCGTCTCGCCGCACCGGGCGCGGCGCCTGCGCGACCGCGCCCGCGTGGCCCGCGAAGACGCGTTCGCCGCATGGGACCGCTACGAACGCACGCTCGCCGAGTCGCTCGCCGCCGAGGCCGAGGTCGCGCGCGCCGCCGCCGTCGCCCGCGCCGCCGCGGCCCGCGCCGCCGTCGCCGTGCACGAGGCCGTCGAGCTCCAGCTCCACGCGCCGCTCCTCTCGCTCCGCGACGCCGTCCGCGAGGTCGACCGCGACGCCGAAGCCGTCCTCGCCGCCGACCGCGAACCCGCCGCCTCGCTCGAGACGCTCGACCGCGCGATCCACGACGCCTTCGCCCGCGGCGCCGAGCTCGCCGACGACGGCGACGCGCTCTGGAACGATGTCGCTCAGCCGATCCTCACCCTCGCCGAAGGGCTGCTCGGCACGCCGCTCGCCGTCCAGCCGACCCGCTCGATCGCGCCGCTCCCGCTCGACCACGTGCCCACGACGCCGCCGAAGACCGCGCCCCGGGCCGCGCCCGTCCGCCGCCTCGTCGAGGTACACCTCGCCGGCCGGCTGCGCCGCGACCTCGACGCGCTCCTCGAACACGCGCGGCCCGAGCTCGAAGAGGCCCGCGCCGAGGTCCGCCGCGTCCGCCAGGCCGCCGCGTACAACATCGGCGCCGCGCTCCGCGGCGCCGGCCGGCCGGACTCGCCCGACTCGGCCGACGGCGACGCCGCGCCGGGCGCACGCGAGCTCGTCGCCGGCGTGCTCGCCCGCGCCGCCGCTCGCCTCGACGCGCTCGTCCACGTGACGACTGCGTTCGAGCAGGAGCTCGCCGGCAAGCTCCGCGAGCGCGTCGACGCCGCCACCACCGCGATGCTCGAGGCCGTCCGCACCCGCGACGCACTCGAGATCCACGAACGCGTCCTGATCGAGACCACGCGCAAACGCGTCGACTCGTCGCTCGTCTCCGGCCGCCGCGCCGTTGTCGGCGGCGCCCGCGCGACGCGCGACGCCGCGATCGCCGCCTGGCACGCGGCCGGCCGCGCCACCGCCCGGCTCCGGCTCCGCCTCGGCATCGCCGACGTCGAGAAGGCCGAGGTGCTGACCTCCCTCGACCAGTCGCTCCTCGACAGCCGCGTCACCGCCACGCTGCCGGTCATCTACCGCCAGCTCTTCGCCTTCGAGCCGCTCGACTGGGACGACTTCCTCGTCGGCCGCGACCGCGACCTCGAGTCGCTGCGCGGCGCCTACACCCGCTGGCTCGACGGACACGCCGCCGCGCTCGCGATCTACGGCGAGAAGGGCAGCGGCAAGACGACGCTGCTCAACGCCGCGCGCCGCGACGTCTTCGGCGACGGCCCGCCCGTCGTCACGCTGCGCCCCGCCCGCGACGAACGCTCCGAGGCCGCGTTCGCCCGCCGCATCGCCGCCGCGCTCGAGCTCGCACCCGCGGATTCCTTCGCCGCGCTCGCCGCGGAGATCGACGCGATCGGCCGCCGCGTCATCATCCTCGAGGACGCCCAGAACCTCTTCCTCCGCACCATCGGCGGCTTCGACCTGATGCGCGCGTTCCTCGCCCTCGTCGCCGCGACGAACCGCAGCGTGTTCTGGGTCGTGACCATGGACCAGTACGCGTGGCGCTTCCTCTCACGCACGCTCGGCATCGACGAACATTTCGCTTTCGAGATCGACACCACCACCCTCCAGCGCGAAGCCATCGAAGAGGCGATCCTCGCACGCCACACCGTCAGCGGGTACGCCCTCCGGTTCGAGCCCGACGAGAAGCTCCGCGCCAGCCGACGCTGGCGCCGGCTCCCGACCGAGCGCGCCCGGCAGGAGGCCGCGCGCCGCCACTTCTTCGACCAGCTCGCGCGCATCGCCGAAGGCAACATCTTCGTCGCACTCTTCTACTGGCTCCGCTCGATCCGCGCCGTCGAGGAGCACACGCTCGTCTTCGGACCCGCCCGTGTCATCGACGTCCGCTTCCTCGAGCAGCTCCCGCTCGACACGCTGCACACCATCGCCGCCATCATCCAGCACGGCAGCCTCTCCGAGGCCGAGCACGCCATCGTGTTCCAGCAGGAACCGGCCACCTCCCGACTCCACCTCCACGCCCTCGCCGACTCCTACCTCGTCTTCCGCGGCGAGGACGGGCGGTACGGCGTGAACAAGGTGCTGTACCGGCCGTTCGTCCGGCTGCTCAAGGCGAAGAACGTGTTCTAGGGGGCCGGCACCGGGGGGCACGGTGGAGCGCGCTGGCGGCGCACCGGCCACGCACCGGCCACGCACCGGCCACGCACCGGCCACGCGACCGGCACACGCCCACCGCCGGACCTGCGCCGACTCGCCGCGCGCGGTCTCCGACCACGACGCACAGCCACCATCATCGTTGCGTCTGAGCTACTATACTTTTAGTATCTAGCATGCGCGCGAGGGCCGGGCGCGGGTGTTCGGGCTGCCCGGTCCTCGACCCGGCCGCGCGCAGGCCGTGCCCACGTTCACCCTCCACCTCACGGTGCCATGGGTATGCAGCGACGCATCTCGGCTGATCACAGGGTCGTCTCCGCAGCGTTCATCACGGCGTGGCTCGCCGCATCGCTGGCCGCGTGCGGCGCCGGGGATCGCGCCGCATCGGGCGCGGCCGTCCGCGACAGTGCGGGGGTCACGATCGTGGAGAGCGCCGCGCCGCGGTGGCGGGAGGGCGAGGGGTGGCGGGTCGTGCCGGAGCCGGCGGTCGAGATCGGCGCGGTCGAGGGCGAGGAGGCGTACCAGCTCCACCGGGTCGCCGGCGCGCTCCGGCTGGGCGACGGCCGGATCGTCGTGGCGAACGGCGGCACGAGCGAGCTGCGCTACTACGGCCCGGACGGCCGGCACCGGCACACGGCCGGCGGCGAGGGGGAGGGGCGCACGATCGCGGTCGTCATGTGGCCGCTGCCGTTCGGGCGCGCGTCGATGTCGGCGGTCGCCGGGGAGCGCGTCTACGCCGGCGCGAACGATGCGTTCGAGATCGGCGGTTACGCCCCGGGATCGGGCCTGATCCGCATCGTCCGCCGGCTGCGCCCGAACCGTGCCGCCACCGCCGACGACATCGAGCGCTTCAAGCAGGATCGCCTCACCGCCGCCCGGGACGACGACGCCCGGCGCCGCATCGAGCGGCAGCTCGCCGAAGTGACGTTCCCCGAGACGCTGCCCGCCTTCTCCGGCCTCGCGGCCGACGCCGCCGGCAACCTGTGGGTCCAGGAGTACGCGGTCGGCGACGACGTCAACCGCTGGGACGTCTTCGACCCCGACGGCCGTTGGCTCGGCACCGTCGGGCTGCCGCCCGGGCTCGAGCCGTACGAGATCGGCGAAGACTACGTGCTCGGCGCGGTCGACGACGAGCTCGGAGTGGAACGCGTACGGCTGCACCGAATCGCGAAGCCAGCCCGCTGACCGCCCCCCGCCCGTCCACCGCCCGCGCGTGCGCCCGTTCCCGACCTACGCCGTCCGCGCCGACAGCGCGGCGACGATCGCGTCGTGGACCGGCGTCGCGACGCCGGCCTCCCGACCCAGCCGCGCGACGGAGCCGCTCAGCACGTCCAGCTCGTTCGGCCCGCCCGCCTCCAGGTCCATCAGGAAGCTCGGCTTGACGGTGTCGGGGAACTCCTCGATCACGGCCATCGCCCGCGCCTCCTCGTCCGCCGGGAGCGCGACGCCGCGGGCGCGCGCGACCGCCGCCGCCTCCGCCACCGCCCGCCGCAGCACGTCCCGGCCGTACGGCGCCTCGCGCACCGCTCCGATCGCCGACCGCGCCAGCCCGCACATCCCGGCGAACGACGCCAGGAACACGAGCTTCCGCCAGATCTCGACCTCCGCGGTTTCCGACGCGATCGCATCGACGCCCGCCTCACGCAGCGCCGCCGCCACCGCCTCGGCCTCCGGCGTGGTGCCGCCGCCGGCCACGCCCATCCGGATCCGCTGGAACGGGCTGTACCGCTCCACCACGCCCGGCGCCACACGCGCCACGCTGATGTACGTCACCCCCGCCAGCAGCCGTTCCGACGGCACGCCCGCCGCCTCCAGCCGCGTCGGGATGTCGACGCCGTTCAGCAGCGGCAGCACCAGCGCGCCCGCCTCCGCCAACCGGACCACCGTTGGCGCGACCTCCGCCAGCGAATACGCCTTCACCGCCACGATCACCGCATCCACCGCGCCGAGCGCCGCGGCGTCGCCCGTCGCGTGCGGCCGCACCGTGAACGTCCCGTCCGGACCCCGCACCTCCAACCCCCGCTCGACCAGCGCGTCCAGGTGCGCGCCCCGCGCCAGGATCCGCACCTCGTGACCGGCCCGCGCCAGCTCACCGGCGTAGTTGCTGCCGACGGCGCCGGCGCCCACGATCGCAAACTTCATGGATTGCCTCCTCCGTGTCGTCCTCTGTTTCCGTTTCCATCCCTGCCGCGGATCCACGCGCACGGCCGCCGCCCGCACCGCCGCCCGCACCGCCGAGCGGCCCCGCCGACCAGGCCCGCGCCGGATGCTACGCACGGCGCGCGACCGCCGGCCGGCTCGCCCGCCGGTCCCCCGGCGTCCGCGCACGCCGCCGTTGTACCTATCCTGCCATGGTTTTGGTATGCATCGCCGGGCCGCGCCCCGTACGTCGACCGGAGCCGGATGAGGGCCGGTTCGGCCCGGCCGTCGAGATCCGCCGCCCCCGAATCCCCGACCGAGGCGCCCGGTTCCTCGCCTCATCGATCTTCCGCTCCGGCCGGCGTTCTGACCGCCCCGGTCGGGGTCGGAGAGGTGTTCGCGAACGAACGCGCGCGGCCGCACCCGATCGTGAAGCCCGCCGGCGCGCGCCCCCCGCCGCCACCGACCGCCCCGGCCGCAGGCCGCCCCCGCCGCCGTAGGCGGCACCCCCGGGCCCGCAGCGCCCGCCCCCGGGCCCGCAGGGCCCGCCCCGGCCGCGCCAGCGGCCGCTCCCGCCGGCGAAGCCGGCGCTCCCGCGGCCGCCAGGGCGCGCTCCCCGGCGGCCCGCCGGCCCGCCGGCTCCCGGCGCGCACCGCGGGCGCGGGTGCGCCCGCGGTGCGCGCCGCCCCTACCCCTTGATCCCCGTCAACTGCACGCCCCGCACGAAGTACCGCTGCGCGAAGAAGAACAGCACGAGGATCGGCAGCACCGCGACGAGCGACGTCGCCATCTGGTAGGGCAGGTTCGCGTAGTAGATCCCGGCGAAGCGGCTGATCCCGACCTCGACGGGGCGCATCTCCATGGAGCGGGTCACGAGCAGCGGCCAGAGGAAGCTCTTCCACTGGTCGACGAAGACGAAGAGCGCGACGGTCGCGAGCGCCGGCTTCGCGTTCGGCAGCACGATGCGGGTGAACACCACCCACTCGCCCGCGCCGTCGATGCGCGCGGCGTCCTCCAGCTCGCGCGGCAGGGAGAGGAAGTACTGTCGCAGCAGGAAGATCGCCCAGACCTGGACGACCTCGGTCACGATCAGGCCGCGGAACGTGTCGATCCAGCCGAACGCGCTGGCCAGCAGGAATCGCGGGATCAGCAGCACGATCGTCGGCACCATCAGCGTCGCGAGGTAGAGCAGGAACACGCGGTCGCGGCCGGGAAACTCGAGCCGGGCGAACGCGTACGCCGCCGTCGCCGACGTCAGCAGCGTGCCCAGCACGACGGAGACGCTGGTCACGATCGACACGACGAAGAACCGGTCGAACGGCAGCGCCGTCAGCGCCTCGGGGAAGTTCGCCCACCGCGGCGACGCGGGGAGCAGCGGCGGCGGGAAGCCGAACACCTCGATCTCGTCCATCAGCGCCGTGCTCGCCATGAGCAGGAACGGCGCGAGCATGGTCAGTGCGAGGCCGATCGTCGCGGCGTAGGCGAGGAGCCGGGTCCAGCCGCCGGCGCGGCGCGCCGTCGCGGGCTCGTCCCGATGACGCCCTTCCGTCATGATGCCCTGCCCAGGAACCGGAACTGCACCAGCGTCACCGCGAACACGACCCCGAACAGCACCCACGCCATCGCGCTGGCGTAGCCCATCCGCAGGTATTCCCAGGCGTTGCGGTAGATGTGGTAGACGATGACGTCGGTCGCGTGGAGCGGGCCGCCCTCGGTCATGACGTAGATCGCCGTGAAGACCTGGAACATGAAGATCACCATGGTGACCAGCACGAAGAACGTGGTCGGGCGGAGCAGCGGCAGCGTGATGCGGGTGAAGCGCTGCCACGCGTTCGCGCCGTCGATCCGGGCGCTTTCGTACAGGCTCCGCGGGATGTTCTGGAGCCCGGCCAGGAAGAGGACCATCATGTACCCCGCGTACATCCAGATGCTCATGAGCATGAGCGACGGCAGCGCGGTTTCCGGCGCGGACAGCCACGGCTGTGGCGCGATGCCGAACCAGCCGAGCGCGCGATTCAGCAGCCCGAAATCGGGCTCGAACATCCACTTCCAGACCAGGCTGATCGCGACGAAGCTGGTCACGTACGGCAGGAACAGCACGGTCCGCAGCAGCCGCACGCCGGGGAGCTTGCGGTCGACGAGCAGCGCGAGCGCGAGGGCGACGAGCATCCCCGCGGGCACGAACAGCACGTACACCGCGGTGTTGCGCACGGCGCGCCAGAACGGCGCGTCGCGGAGCAGCGCCGCGTAGTTCGCGAGCCCGACGAACGGCCGCTCCGCCTCGACCAGGTTCCACTCGTGGAACGACAGCCAGAGCGAGAACAGGATCGGCCCGACCGAGAAGAGCAGCAGGTGCGCGAACGACGGCGCGAGGAACGCCCACCCCCGCACCGCCTCCCGCAGCCGCCGGCGGCTGTCGGCCACGCGCAGCAGCGAGAGGCCGACGGCGGCGAGCGCCGCCCAGGCGCCGAAGATCACGACGACGTGGAAGCGGAAGCCGCCCGCCTCCTCCCCGAGCGACCGGGCCGCCGGGCCGAGCAGATACGCCGCGAGCGCGGCGACGGGCGCGTAGACGAGCGCGACGTGCAGCGCGCCCGCGAGCGATGGGGCGGGGGCACGGCCGGCCGCGCCCGCGCGCCGCACCGCCGCCTCGCCCGCGCCGGCCGGCGCGAGCGGCCGCGCGACCCCGCACGCCGCGTCGGCGCCACGACGCCGCGCCGCGCCCCACCACGCCGGGAGCATCGCGAGCGCCCAGGCGAGCGCGCCGAGCGCGAGCGGCGCCGCGGGCAGGCCCGCCGGCCGCGGCGCCCGTGACGCGACCAGGATCGCGCCGACGAGGCCCCAGTCGTCGGCGTCCTTGATCGGCGCGAGCGCCGCGCACCGGCCGTCGGGCGTGTGGAACGCGAACGCGCGGTCGAGCGCCCCCAGCGAGTCGACGAGCGCGCCCGGCAGCGTCGCCGGGGCGAACGCCGCGCGCCCGGGCCGGAGCTGCCGGCCGTCGAGGTAGACGGCGACGTCGTAGGCGCCGGCCATCGCATCGCTCGCATCGCCGGCCGCGCGGTACGCCGCGAGCGCCGCTTCCGCCGCGCGCACGTCGCCGGCGGCGGCGATCGCGTGGCGCGCCGCGCCGAGCCGCCACGCGGCGAGGAACACGGCGGCGGCGAGCGGCAGCGCGACCGTCGCCAGCAGGATGCGACGGGCGGGCGTCACGCGTGCGCCTCCGGCGGGCGCCGGCTACGGCCGCGTCGCGGCGGCCGCGCCCGGAGCCGGCCGCACGGTGCCCACACGAGAGCGCTCACCGTTCCGCCCCCGCCGCGAGCAGCGTGTCGATGCGCGCGGCGAGCTCGGCCGCGACCGCCTGGACCGGCTCGCCGCGGAGCAGCGGCCGGTCGAGCAGGTCGAACAGGACGTCCTCGACCTCGCGCCACTTCTCGACGCGCGTGCCCCAGGGGTGCCGCGCCGCGGCGACGGCGTCGAGGAAGACGCGCTCGCGCCCCGTCGTGTCCGCGGCGGCCAGCTCCCCGGCGACGGCGCGGAGCGCCGGCAGCTCGAGCCCCATGCGGCTGCGCATCCGCTGCGCCGTCTCCGAGGCGAGGAACGCCGCGAGCTGGACCGCCCACCGGCGGTGCCGCGCCGTCTTCGGCACGGCCCAGCCGGACGCGTAGAGCGCCGTCGCCGGCGCCGCGCCCTCGCGCACCGGGAACGGCGCCACGCCCCAGCGCAGCCGCCCGGCGTCCTCGTGCCGCTGGAACCGCGGCGCGGACCAGTGCCCGGACTGGAGCATCGCGACCCGGCCGCTGTAGAACAGGCGGCTGAGCCCGCCGAGCCCGCGGCGGAACATCTCGATGCGCGGCGCGACGCCGTGCCGCGTCGCCAGCTCGAGGTAGAATCTCACCGCGGCGACGGTCTCGGGCGAGTCGAGGAAGCCGCTCGCGCGCGTGCCGTCCGGGCTCAGCAGCTCGCCGCCGCCGGCCCAGATCCAGCTCTGTAGGTAGAAGAACTCGCGCGGCCAGCCGAAGCCCCACTGGTCGACCGCGCCGTCGCCGTCCAGGTCGCGCGTCAGTGACTTCGCGGTCTCGAGGAAATCGGACCACGTCCACCCCGGCTCCGGGTACGGCACGCCCGCCGCGTCGAACAGGTCTTTGTTGTAGTAGATGACCATGGGCGTGTACCCCTTCGGGAACGCCCACAGCCCGCCCTCGTGGAACGGCGCGAGCACCTGCGGCTCGAACGCGTCCAGCGCCACGCCGGCGCGGTCGACGTACGGCGAGAGGTCGAGCAGCGCGTCCGCCGCGACGAACGCCGGGATGTCGATCCCGTCCAGCAGGAACACGCCCGGCGGCGTGCCCGCCGCGATCGACGTCAGCACCTTCTCCCGGTAGATCCCGGAGCCCTCCAGCGACTCGTAGCACACCGGGATCTCCGGGTGTCGCACCTGGAACGAGTCGACGATCGCGCGGTCGATCTCGAGCTCGCGGTAGTCGGCCCACGAGACGACGCGAACGCACTCGGGCGCGGCCGCCGAGCCGCACCCCGCGAGCGCGAGCGCGGCGGCCACACTGAACGCGAGCGCCAACCCTGCGGCCGGCGCGGCGCGGCGACGGCGCCCGGCCGCCGCCGCCAACGGCCGCACGCCGTCGACCGCCGCGTCATCATTGCCGCCGGTCACGCAAAACGATAAATTATACACCCTGGCATTACCCCTACAACGGAGGCCTCGATGGACGATAGTGTGGCTCGGGACGCGAAGCGTCTGCTCCTGCGCTACGGCGCGCCCATCGCGGTGGTGGACCGTCTCTCCGACGAGGAGCGCATCACGCTGTCCCGCTCCATCGTACGCACCGCGCTGGGTGATCGTCCCGCAAAGCTGCGCGAAATGCTCGATGCCGGCGGCTGGCTGGCCGCGAGCTGAGCGCGAACCATAGAGTCTGTCGACGCGGAGCCTCCGGCCGGACGGCCGGGGGCTCCGTCGTTTTCAGTCGGGCCGCGCCGCGCATCCGACATCGCCGCGCTGCCGGCCCGACCGGTCCGCGCTCACGGTCCGACCCGCTCGCCCGTCCCCTGCGCGAAAAGGTGCAGCCGCGTCCGGTCGAACCGCAGCCCGACGACGTCGTCCGGGCGCAGCGCCGGCCGCGCCGTCGTCCGCACGGCGACGTCCTCGCCCCGCGCGGTCCGGCAGTAGATCAGCGTCTCGGAGCCGAGCGTCTCGACGACCTGGACGGCGGCGCGCAGGTCGTCGTGCTCCTCGGCCGTGCTGAGCGCGACGTGCTCCGGCCGGACGCCGAGCACGACGTCGGTCGCGGCGCGCTCGGGCGGCGGCACCTCGAGCCGGAAGCTCGCGCCGGTGAACCACGCGGCGAGCCCGTCGGCGTCCAGCCGGCCGGGGAAGAAGTTCATCGGCGGCGAGCCGATGAACGCGGCGACGGTCAGGTTCGCGGGCCGGTCGTACACGTCGAGCGGCGGCGCGAGCTGCTGGAGCTCGCCCGCGTGCAGCACGGCGATGCGCTGGCCCATGGTCAGCGCCTCGACCTGGTCGTGGGTGACGTAGACCATGGTCGTGCCCAGCTCACGGTGCAGCCGGACCAGCTCGGCGCGCGTGTGGACGCGCAGCTTCGCGTCGAGGTTCGAGAGCGGCTCGTCGAACAGGAACACGCTCGGCTCGCGCACGATCGCGCGGCCGAGCGCGACGCGCTGGCGCTGCCCGCCGGACAGCGCGGCGGGCCGGCGCCCGAGCAGCTCCGACAGGCCGAGCGTCGCGGCGACCTCTCGCACCCGCCGCTCGACCTCCGCCTTCGGCGTCTTCCGCACGCGCAGCCCGAAGGCGAGGTTCTCGCGCACGGTCATGTGCGGGTAGAGCGCGTAGTTCTGGAAGACCATCGCGATGTCGCGCTCGCCCGGCGCCGCGTCCGTCACATCGCGCGCGCCGATGCGGATGCGGCCGGACGTCGGCGCCTCGAGACCCGCGATCATGCGCAGCGTCGTCGACTTGCCGCACCCGCTCGGTCCGACGAGCACCAGGAACTCGCCATCGCGGATCTCGAGGTCGAGCTCCTTCACGGCGACGGCGCCGCCGTCGTAGACCTTCGTCAGCCGCTCGAGCGTTACTGCCGCCATACGCGCAGCCCCGCGGGCTGGGGGACCGGGTCGTGGGCGACGTCGAGCTCGACGACCCGCTCCGCGTCGAGCACGAGCTGCACCGGCACGAGCATCCGCTCGCCGTGCGGGCGCGGGTCCAGCTCGGCGGGCTCGCCGTCGACGCGCGCGGCCGCCAGCCGCCGGGCCGGGAGCATCGGCTCAAAGATCAACGTGACCGGCACCGAGCCGGCCTCCTGCACGAGACGGAAGGTGTGGCGGTCGCCGTCGCGGCGGTAGTCGAGCGAGACCGTCGCATCGCCCATGCGCAGCCGCCGCACCGCGAGCCGGTCCCAGGCCTCCGGGATCTGTGGGCGCAGCCGGAGCCGGCCCTTCGCCGCATCCGGCTCCGCGCCGAGCAGCCCGTAGACGAGCGGACAGACCGCCATCGCGGTGCTCCACGCCTGGTCCGGGCAGACGCCCGCCGCGCGGTGCTCGAGGCCGTGCAGCACCTCGTCCCATGCACCCTTCTGCCGCGCGAAGCACGCCTCGACGTTCTGCAACCAGTGCCGGAACGCCGCCGCGCCGCGCCCGGCCGCGTACTCGGCCCAGCTCACCCACCCCGTGTACAGCGGCCAGACCGCGCCGCCGTGATAGCTCCCGGCGTTGTACTCGGGGTCCGACGCGGGCACCATGCGCACGCCCCAGGGCGCGGTGAAGTCGTCGGTCGCGATCGCGTCGAGCCACTTCGCGGCTTTGCGCGCGTCGGCCTGGCCGAGCAGCAGCGGAACGGCCTGCATCACGGTGGGCGTGAGATTCCGGTGCCAGGACGGCGCGGTGCCGGGCGGGCGCGGGCGCGCGGGCGCGCGCGAGGCGTCGCCGGATGCACCCACGCCCTTCGACGCCGCTCCGCCTTCGACGGCGGTTTCCCCCAGCGCCGCCTCCCCGCCGCGCATCGCACCCCCCGCGCCCGCCCGCACCACGTTCAGGGCGTACCCACCGGACTCATGGTCCCAGAACGTCGTCTCGAGGGCGACCCGGGCGCGGGCCGCGCGTTCGCGCAGTTCCTCGGCGAAGCCGCGGTCGCCGAGCGCTTCGGCGACGGCGACCAGCTCGGCGAGGGCGGCGGCCCAGATCGAGGCGTTGTAATATGTGACGGTGCCGCCGCCGAGGCGGCCGAACTCGATCCAGCCGTGGCCGACGCGGGTGTTCTCGATCAGGCCGTCGCCGTCGGTGTCGGTCGAGAGGCAGAACGCGTAGGCCTTCTTCACGCGCGCCCACTCCCCGCGCACGAAGCCGGCGTCGCCGGTCCAGGCGAGATAGCGGGCGACGAGGAGCAGATAGAGCGGCGTGGCGTCGGCGGAGTCGTAGTGGACGACGCCGCTCGTCGTCGCCTCGTGCAGGATCTTGCCGGACAGGTCCTGGTGCGCGCCTAGGAAGCGGATCACGTCGCGGGCGGCGTCGAAGTCGCCGCAGGCGAGGGAGCCGAGCGCGGTCCAGACGGCGTCGCGGCCGAAGTACCAGGCGTAGCCGGGGCGGCCGTCGTTCCACCCCTCGCGGCCCGTCCAGTACCCGGCGACGAGCGAGCGGCCGAGCCCCGGCGTCTCGACGAGGAACGCGTCGAGCCGCGCTTTCGCCCATTCGAGCGCGACGCCGACGCGATCGTCGGGCGCGTCCAGCGCGAGGCGTTCCCGGCGGATGCGACGGTACGCGGCCGCGCGGGCGCGGACCAGCGCGTCCGGGCGCAGCGCGTCGAGCGTCGCCGCGAGCGCCGCGTCGCCCTCCGTCGTCGCGGCGATGGCGAGCCGCACCGCCTCGCCCGGCGCGAGCCGGAGCCGCAGCCGGCAGCGGACCGCCGGCGCGTCGGCATCGGCGTCGCCCTCGACCTCCCACGCGTCCGGCTCACGGCTCACCACGAAGACGGCCGCGTCGTCCGGCTCGTCGGCGCGGACCAGCAGCGTGCGGCCGTCGCGCTTCCAGCGCAGCGGCCCGAGCGCGCCGGCGGGGTAGGGCCACATCAGCCGGAGGTCGGTCCGCCAGCCGATCGACAGCTCGGCGCCCTCGGGCGCGCGCCACTCGACGATCGCGGCCGGCACCCCGCGCGGCACGAAGACCCGCTCGACCACGTCGCACCCGCCGACCCGGAGCCGCCGCTCGACCCCGACCGGCGTGACCTCGAACCCGACGGCATCCGCCGCCTCGTGCCGCAGCGCCTTGACCACGCGCAGCGGATGGACCCACACCTCGTCCACCCCCCGCGCCTCGCCGCCCGCCACGAGCGTCCGACGACCCGCGAGCGTGAACGGGTCGTCCGCCGCCGCATCGCCGGCCTGCCGCAGCGACGGGTCGAACGGCGGCAACGCCGCGTCGAGCGAAGGCGGCGCCGGCAGCTCGAGCGTGGCATCCTCCCGCGCCGACGGCCGGTGCAGCCGCCAGAAACCGCGCCGCGCCGGCGCCGCGATCGCCACGCCGGGCGGCGCATTCGAAACACCCGCCACACCCGCGGCACCGCCCGCCGCCGCACCCACGGCGCCCGGCAGCCGCAGCGCCTCTAGCGCCGCGCCGCCCGCCGCGTAGTGCAGCGCGTTCCACGCGAAGCGCTCGAGCAACGGCCGGAAGAGGGGGTCCGACGAGGAGAACTGGAGGTACGCCCCGATGCAGAGCACCCTCGCCCCCACCTCGCCACCTCCCGGCCGGCCGAAGGCCGCCGCCCCCGCGGCCGCAGGCCGCGCCCCCGGGCGCGTAGCGCCCGTCCCGGCCGCGCCAGCGGCCGCTCCCGCCGGCGCAGCCGGCGCTCCCGGGGCGAAGCCCCGCTCCCCGGCGGCGCCGGCCGCCGGCTCCCGCCGCGCCCCGTCCGCGTCGTACTCCCAAACCGTCGCCCGCGCGGCGTTCACGTGGATGTAGCTCCGCTCGACCGCGACGACGCGCCCCGTGGCGGGCCAGCACGGCGCGCGGTACGTGACGGCGGTGTACGGCTCGTCGCGCGCCGGCCACCAGGTGTAGGTCGCGCCGCCGAGCCCGGCGAAGAGCGGGTGGCCGCGGAACGCCGCGTGGCCGCGGATGTGCGGGAACGTCGAGAAGCTCTTGAACAGGTACAGCTCGTCGTCCTCGTCGCGCCAGCGCCGCCGGACGACGTCGTTCGGCGGCGTCGTCTCGAGGCCGACGATCGCGGGCAACGCGGCGGCGCCGCCGCTCAGGACCATGCCGATGCCGGCAGCGAGCAGCGCGTCGAACCCGGCCGGCGGCGTGTCGAGCGGCGCGGCCGCGTGCAGCCACACGACGTCCGGCCGCGCATCGGCGACGGCGCTCGGCACGGCGTCGGGCGCCGCCCGGACCGCGTCGATCCCTGCCGCGCCGGCGAGCCACGCCCACGCCGCGCGCTCCTCGGCGCCGCCGTCGTCGGCCACGTAGAGGACGCGCAGCATCAGGCGTCGGGCCCCCGGGTCGCGCGCAGCAGCTCCTGGAGCTGCGCGCGGCCGAACGGCTTGGCCAGAACGGGCCGGCCGGTCTCCGCGAGGAACTCCCGGATCTCGTCGCTCACGCTGTCGCCGGTCATGAACGCGATGATCCCGGCCGCCGCCGGCGCCTCGTCGCGGAGCCGCTCGAACAGCTCGCGCCCGCTCACGCCCGGCACGCGGATGTCGGAGAGGATCAGGTCGAACTCGCCAGATGTCGCGAGGGTGTACCCCTCCTCGCCATCGAGCGCGATCGTCACCTCGCAGCCGAGGTGCTCGAGCACCCGCCGCAGCGCGCGCTGGAGCTCCGCCTCGTCGTCGATGACGAGCACGCGCAGCGGCCGGCGTCCGCCAGCGGGCGACGATGCGTCGGCCACCGCCGCCGTCGCGTCCGCCGGCGGCCCGGCCTCGGCCGGCGTCGCCCCGGCCCCGGTCCGCGCTGGCAAATGGATGCGGAACGCGGCGCCGCCCGCCGCGGCGTCGCCGACCTCGAGACGGCCGTCGTGGGCCTCGACGATCTCCTTCGCGATCGGCAGCCCCAACCCCGTCCCCTCGCCGACCGGCTTGGTCGTGAAGAACGGCTCGAAGAGACGCTCGCGCACGTCGGCCGGGATGCCGGGGCCGTTGTCCTCGACGTCGATCAGGATCTCCGGGCCATCGCCGCCGGCCGTCCGGCGCGCGCGAACCGTGATCCGGCGCTCCTGCTCCAGCGCCGCGAGCGCGTGGACCGCGTTGTGGATCAGGTTCGCCAGCACCTGCTGTAGCGCGCGGGCGTCGCCGTACACCGCGGGCAGCCCGTCCTCGACCTCCACATCGACGGCGATCCCGGCCGCCGCGAGTTGCCGCGCCGCGCCGGCGATGGCGCCGTCGACGACGTCCGCGATCCGGACCGGCCCGAACTCGCGCCGCCCCTTCCGCGCGAAGATCAGCAGGTCGTGCACGACCGCGCCGGCACGCTCGACCTCGCGGCCGATCGCGCCGACCAGCTCGTGCGCCGACGGCGACAGCGATTCCAGCTCGAGCGCCTCGGCCAGCAGCCGCGCCGTCGTGAGCGGATTATTGAGCTGGTGCGCGATCCGCGCGACGACCCGGCCCATCGCGCTGAGCTGCTCCGCGTGCACGAGCTGCTCGCTCGCCGTGCGCGCCGCCTCGTAGAGCTGCGCGTTCCGGATCGCGACCGCGGCCTGGTCGCCGACCGCGCGCAGCAGCGCCGGGTCCCACGGCATCTGCTCCGGCAGCTCGTTGAACGCGACGATCAGCGCGCCGACCAGCTCGGTGTCGAGCCGCAGCGGTATCACGATGAGGTCCTGCACCCCGATCCGGGACTTGATCTCCTCCGGAATCAGGGGGGACGCATGCAGGTCGAGGATCACGAGCGGCTCGCGGCGGGCGGCCAGCATCTCGCGCAGGCCCGGATCCGGCCGGAACGTGAAGCCGACCGGGAGCTTCGACGGCGGCGACGCCGGCGCCGGAACTCGCGCAACCGTTCCGGCGCCGGCGTCGGGGCGAGCCCGACTTCAGGCCGACGCCCGCGCCGCGAGGAGCCGATCGACGGACGCCGCACCGCTGCCGCGCAGCAGTACCGCCAACGCCAGCCCGATCGCCAGCAGGTGGTATTCGAAACCCTCACCCGCCTGCGTTCCGAACCAATTCATGAAGAAGCCGTTTGCCAGGTGCCCTCCGGCCATGACCGCGCCCACCATCACGGTGGCGACGCCGAGCGCGGCCGCCCGCCCGAACAGCCCTACGATCAGCGCGAGCGCGCCGAAGAATTCGATCACGATCACGAGGAAGGCGATGACCCAGGGGAGCCCGACCATCCCCGTCAACGCCTCCATCGTCACCGAATAGCCCGGGCCGCCGAACCAGCCGAGCAGCTTCTGCGCTCCGTGTGGGAAGATCACGACGCCGAGAGTGATCCGAAGCAGCGTCGGGATGATATCGTCCTCGGTGCGGAGCACCGCCGCGAGCGAGGGGAATGCCGACACGGTCACATCGCGCCGCGAGTCCAGGGTACGGGATCGGTTCATTCAAGTTCTCCAGTCTATGGCCGCACGGGCCGGTAATCACCATGTCAACCACTGACACGGCGAGCAATCAGGTGCGCGACGCCGCGCTGCACGGACCGACGGCTCCGAGTCCGCGGTCCCGGCGCGGGGGCGGTGCGTTGTCTATAAACAGTTGTCGCGTCAACTATTTGCGCAACAATAAAAGTCGGTCCGTCACTCCGCGGCGCGAATGTGCGCCAGGGAATCGCACAACATCTCCAGCTCATCCGCGCCCAGCTCGCCGACCGCGGCATCCTCCGCGTCGTCCATGGCCCGGTCCAGGCGCTCCAGGAGCTCGAGGCCGGCCTGCGTGATGAAGCAGTGCACCTCCCGCCGGTCCTCCGCGCAGCGCTCCCGGCGCACGAGCCCCTTCTTCTCGAGCCGGTCGAGCAGACGCGTGATCCCCGGCGCCTGCTCGATCAGACGCGAGCCGATCGCGAGCGTGCACATCGGCTTGCCGCGCGCCCCGCGCAGGATCCTGAGGACGTTGTACTGCTGCGGTGTGATCCCGTACGGCTCGACCACCGCGGCGAAGCGACGCCGCAACACGTCGGCCGTGCGCAGCACCGCGACGATCGCCTCCTGCGCCGGGGATCGGAACGGGCGAGTCTGCTGGATTTCGGACTGGAGCGAGCGGTGCTGGTCGTCCATAGCCCTCACGATAATCGTCAAACATTTACGTGTCAAGCATTGCGAAGATCACGTGGCCGAGGAGCCGTGAGGCGGCGTTGCGGCGAATCGTCGTGGAGTCGACCCGTGCGGTTCGCCGCGTCGGGCGGCGCGCGGTCTTCGTTCATCAGGCCGTGGCGGGTCGTGCGGGCCCGAGTGCGGTGGACTCGCGTGCGCTGAGCGATCTGGAGGAGGTGGACGCGTGGCGGCGGGGCGGTCGATCGCTGCGCCATCGCACGTTGTCGCGGCCGGTGCACGGCTCGCCGCGGCCGAGCTCGTAGACCTCGCCGTCGTGCCCCCTCCCGGCGACGACTATGGCCGCGGCGGCGGAGACTGCGCGGGTCGGGGCGCCGACCCGGCCCCGCCGGCGCACCCGGCCATGGCCCCGCGCGCCGGCCGCGGGCCCGTGGAGCTCCGTGGGCGTGCGGCGCTCCGTGGACATGGGGCGCTCCGTGGGCATGGGGCGCTCATCCCAGCGCCTCCGCGAGGAGCGCGTACGACCGCATCCGCTCCTCTGGATCGTGGATCATGGTCGAGACCATCACCTCGTCCGCGGCCGTCTCTTCGACGAGCGAAAGGATCCGGCCGCGCACCGTCGCCGGGCTGCCGGTGATGACAAGCTCCCGGTGGCTGCGGACGATCGTCTGCTCGAACGGCGAGTAGACGTACGCCGTCGCCTCCTCGGGGCTCGGCAGGCGGTCGAACTCGCCGCGGCGCAGCCGCACCCAGCTCAGGTCCATGCTGCGCGCGAGGTAGTCCGCCCGCTCGTCCGTCTCGGCGCAGACGACGGAGAGCGCGAGGATGACGTGCGGCCGCTCGAACCACTCGGACGGGCGGAACGCGTCGCGGTACGCACGGAGCGCGGGGCCGGGCGGCGTCGGGCTGAAGTGGCTGGCGAAGCCGTAGCCGAGGCCGAGCGACCCCGCGAAGCCCGCGCTCGCGCCGCTCGAGCCGAGCAGCCAGATCGGCGGGAGCCGGACATCGTCCGGGACGACGCGGACGGTGCGGAACGGGTGGCCCTCCGGGAAGTCGCGCCGAGAGAGTGAGAGCAGCTCGTCCATCTGCGCCGGGAACTGCTCCGCGTCGAACGGCCGCAGCGCGCTCGACGTGGCGGGGTCCGTCCCCGGCGCGCGGCCGATCCCCAGGTCGATCCGCCCCGGGTGCAGCGCCTCGAGCGTGTGGAACGCCTCCGCGATGCGGAGCGGCGCGTGGTTCGGCAGCATGATCCCGCCGGAGCCCACGCGGATCCGCTCCGTCGCCGCGGCGACATGCGCGATCAGCACCTCCGGCGACGAGCTCGCGATGCTCGGCATGCCGTGATGCTCGGCCAGCCAGAAACGCGTGTAGCCCAGCCGCTCCGCCAGGCGGGCCAGCTCCACCGTGTTGCGCAACGCCGCCGTCGCCGTCGAGCCGGAGCCGATCGGCGCGAGGTCGAGGACGGAAAGCGCCGGCGGCATCGTCACACCGCGCAGCTTCCGTCGGCGCAGTCGGCGTCGGGTGCGGCATCGTCGCCTTCGCCGCCCGATGCGCGACCGGACGCCGCGCCGGCGCCGGCCATCTGCTTCGCCACCTCCTCCAGCGCCTGGAGGAACGTCGACGCCGGCTGCGCACCCTGCACCGCCCAGCGGCCCTCGAAGACGAACGTCGGAACCGCCGTGACCCCGAGGCGACGGGCCTGCTCGATCTCGCGCCGGGTCTCCTCCTCCCCCGCGCCCGACGCCAGGTACGCCTGCACGCGCGCCCGGTCCATCCCCACCGACTCCGCGAGCTCGGCCAGCAGCTCGTGATCGGAGACGTCGCTGCCCCGCGAGAAATGGGCCTCGAACAGCCTCTCCGCCAGCGCGCGCTGCACGTCCGCGCCGTACTCCTGCTCCGCAAGACGCAGCACCCGGTGCGCGGTCAGCGTGTTGACCGCCTGCGCACGGTCCCACGCCATCTCGATCCCCTCCCCCGCCGCGTTCTCCGTGACCCGCGCCAGCATGCCGTCGACCGACGCGCCGAAACGCTTCCGCAGGTACTCCATCAGCGGGACCGCCTCCGCGGGCGCATCCGGATCGAGCTGGTACGACCGGTACACGACCTCGACCCGGTCCGCCCCCGGATACGCGGCCAGCGCCCGACGGAAGCGGCGCTCGCCGATGTAGCACCACGGGCAGACGACATCGGAGTAGATTTCGACCTTCATGTCCCCTCCTGCGGCTTGGGTCGGGCCGCCGCGCATCCGGCCGGTCCCCGGCATCGGCGCCGCGCCCGCCCTCGCCCGGCGATCTTCATGTTCAAAGCAATACAGCGCTGAACGATCCAGGCATACGAAACGCTACGCGAGCGCCGCGACGATGCGTTCCAACGTCGCGCGGTCGTCCGTCGAGAGCGAGCCGTCGAACGTGGCCTGCACCTCCCGCAGGCGCGCGGCGCCCGCCATCGCACGCTCCCGCCCCGCCGGCGTGAGCTCGGCGAGCACGCAGCGCCGGTCCGACGGGTCGGCGATGCGGCGCACCAGACCGTCCGCCTCGAGCCGGTCGACGAGCTGCGTGATGTTCGACCGCACGCAACTCAGCCGCTCCGCGAGCGTGCCGAGCGGGATCGGCTCGCCGGCGCGGTCGAGCTGCGCCAGCACGCCGTAGCGCGCGGTCGAGAGCCCCACGTCCGCGAAAGCATCCTCGAGCCGGTGCTCGAGCGCCTGCGCGGCGTGGAGCAGTGCGAGGACGAGCGGCGTACGCACGTCGTCGGGGTGCCCGGATTCGTTCATAGCTAAACGATATCCGAACGGCGCGGCGCGGTCAAGCGAGGGCGCGTCCGCGAAGCGGTGCGATGTCGCGGAGGGCCGGGGGGCGCGGCAAGGTGCCTGGACCGCCATTTGCAGCCGCGCGTGCCGCGGCCGTGCGGGGGTCGGGGGGCGTGGGGCGTGATGTCGCGGATGGACATGCGTGAGGGCCCGGACCTGGCACCTGAATCCAGAATTGGCCGAATCGGACATTGATGGGCGAGGATTTTCCACAATCACGTCGGCGGGCGTCGCCTGATAAATCGCATTCTCCCGCGATGAACGTACCGCGGGCACGACGGACGCCGATCCCGGAATGTTCACACCGCATAGCGATATGGAGCAATTCTGGAAAGTGGTGCCAGGTCCGCGTGGCAGGCAGGTCCGCGTGGCAGGTCCGCGTGGGCGTCCGCGTGGGCCAGGTCCGCCAGGCCGCCGCGAGTCGTGGGCGGCGACGTACATCGCCGCGTGGCTTCTCGCGCTGACGGCAACCTGCACCGGTCGCCCGGAGCGCCCGGAGGAGCCGGCGGCCGACACGACAACTGCGGGCGTATTGCCGGGGCCCGCGGCGTGCGAGCCGCTGGAGACGCGGCCGCCGAACGCGCCGGAACAGGGGCCGGCGTTCCCGGGGCAGACGCGGGCGTGCGGCGTCGAGTCGGGCGTCTCGTTCGACGTGGTGGTGGTGGCGTCGGGGCTGGAGCATCCGTGGGCGGTGGAACCGCTCCCCGGCGGCGCGCTTCTGGTGACGGAGCGCCCCGGCCGGATGCGGATCGTCACGGCGGCGGGGGCGGTCGGTCCGCCGATCACGGGCGTGCCGCGGGTGGACGCGCGCGGGCAGGGCGGGCTGATGGATGTGGTGTTGAGCCCGGACTTCGAGAGCGACCGAACGATCTTCTGGAGCTACGCGGAGCCGCGGGAGGGCGGCAACGGCACGGCGGTCGCGCGCGGGGTGCTGTCGCGGGACGGGCGGCGCGTCGAGCAGGTCCGCGTGATCTTCCGGGCGCTGCCGACGCACGACGGCGAGGCGCATTTCGGCTCGCGTCTGGCGTTCGGGCCGGACGGGATGCTGTACATCACGACGGGCGACCGCCACGACGCGTCGATGCGGATGCACGCGCAGCGCGCGGACAACCACCTGGGCAAGGTGCTTCGCATCGCGCCGGACGGCTCGGTGCCGGAGGACAACCCCTTCGTGGGCCGGTCGCGTGCGAGGCCGGAGGTCTGGACGCTCGGACACAGGAACGTGCAGGCGATGGCGTTCGACCCCGAGGGGCGGCTCTGGATCGTCGAGCACGGCCCGAAGGGCGGCGATGAGCTGAACCTCATCGAGCAGGGGCGGAACTACGGCTGGCCGCTGGTCTCGTACGGCGAGGAGTACTCGGGCGAGCCGATCGCGACGGCGGAGACGGACCGGCCGGGGTACGTGCAGCCGGTCTACTACTGGGACCCGGTGATCGCGCCGTCGGGCGCGGAGTGGTACACCGGCGATGCGTTCCCGGCGTGGCGTGGCAGCCTTTTCGTCGGCGCGCTGCGGGACGAGCGCCTGGTGCGACTGATCGTCGAGAGCGGGCGGGTGACGGGCGAAGAGCACCTGCTCGGGGACCGCGGCCGGCGGGTGCGCGACGTGCGGCAGGGGCCGGACGGCGCACTGTACGTCGTGACCGACGAGGACGATGGCGAGTTGTGGCGGATCGTCCCGCGCCGGTGAGGAGGACCGCGGATTCGATCATGGCGGAGAGCGGTGGAGTCGAGGGCGCCGGACCGGATCCGGGTTGACGGGCACGACTGACGGGGTTCGCGTACATCTTCGTGATCGTCTCGCTCGTGGCGCTGGCCGTCAGCCCGACGATCACCGTGCGGGCGCGCGGCCGCTCGCCGCGGATTGACGACTACCTCCGGGGAGCGGCGCCCTCCCGCCGCCGGCTGCGCAGGTCACGGAGCCGCTCGCGCTGCGCCTCGGTCAGCACGCCCTCCATGTCGCGCCGGGTCTCGGCGACGATGGCGCGGAATCGGGGGCGGTACTCGCGAGCGAGCGCGCGCACCCGCGACCGGCCCTCGGCCAGGATGCTGTCGATCGCCACCTTCTGCGCCGGCGTCAGTTCCAGCGCGCTCTCGATCCGCTCGCTGAACCGCATGCCGCGTGCGCGACCCACGGGGAACCGCCCGTCGACGCGCATGGCGTCCCGGTGCGCGGCGCTCCGCCCCCACCGCGGCGCGTCAGCGCCCGGGCCGGGCGCCTCGGCCACGGCCGGCGCGCGGCCCGCGGTCGCGCGCCCGAGCCCCACCCCGACCAGGATCCCGAGCACCCCCACCAGCGCCATCAGGACCGCGGCCCGCGTGCGTGGGCCGGGGTCGAAGCGTACCCGGTCGAAGAGCGCCTGCCTCATGGCTCCTCCCGCTCGTCAGACAGCAGCGCGCGCGCGAGCGCGTCCTCCGCCGCCGCGTCGGCCAGGAGCGGCCCGGCATCCGCGGCCAGCCACTCCTCCAGCGTCGGCGCGGGTGCGGACCCCCACGCCGGCGTTCCCGGCGGAGGGCCACCCGCCGACGGTCCACCCGCCGGTCCTCGCCCCGTCGGCGAGCCGCCGAGGGCGAGGACGGCCGCGGCGGCGGCCGCCGCCGTCGCCGTGATCGGGACGCCGCGGGACGCCCACGCCGCCGCGACGTCCCACCACCGCCGACGCGCCCCGGCGCGCGGGCCGAGCTGCCGCGCACCCGCCATCACCCGCGCATGGAGCCGGTCCCAGTCGACGGCCTCCAACGGCGGCCGCGGCGCAGCCTCGCGGAGCGCCCGGCGCAGCGCGTCGCCCCGGAGTGGGCGTCGCTCACGATCTCCGTTCATCTTCCCTCCTCCAGCAGCGGCGCGAGCGCCCGGCGCAGCGTCCGCCGGGCCCGGTGAAGATGCCACCGCACGGTACCGTCCGACACGCCGAGGATCTCCGCGACCTCCGCGCTCGTGAATCCCTCCAGCTCCGAGAGCTGCACGATCGTCCGCTGGCGCTCGGGGAGCGCTTCGGCCGCCTCGGCGAGGCGCCGCAACAGCTCCGCGCGCTCCGCGGCGCCGTCCGGCGCCGCCGCATCCGACGACGCGTGCTCCGGGATCGGTTCGGTGCGGCGGATCGAGCGCCCGCGCCGGACGTTGAGCGCCCGGTTGACGACGATGCGATACAGCCACGGGCCGAACGGCCGCCCGCGCTCCAGCGTGTCGAAGCGCTCGAGCGCCCGCAGGAACGCGTCCTGGACCACGTCCTCGGCGTCCTCGCGATGCTCCAGGATCCGGTACGCGATGGAGAAGGCCCGGCGCATGTGGCGCCGGACCAGCTCGCCGTACGCCTCGACGTCGCCGCGGCGCACACGCTCGACCACGTGCGCCTCCCCCACGGACGCGTCCGCCCTCGCGTTCGCACCCTCGTCGGCCCGCGACGGGAGCGGCGACGCCATCGATCCCGGTCCGGGCTCGCGTCAGCGGTCCCGCGGATGGCCGTGCGGACCGCGACCGCCGCGACGGTGCGGCCGATCGCCGCGCTCCGCCGCCCGCTCCGCTCGCAGCTCCCGCAGCCGCTCCCGCTGCTCGTCCGTCAGCACCGCCCGCGCCTCCGCCAGCGCCGCGCGACGGTTCTCCCGAAGCTGCCTCAGCGTCGGGCGCAACGCCTCCATCCGCTCGCGCACCTCCGCCCGGCGCGCCGCCCGCCGCTCCCGCAGCGAATCGCGCTGCGCGGGCGTCAACGCATCGAGCCGCTCGCGCCGCTCCGCCCGGAACTCCGCCCGCGCCTCCCGGAGCCGCTCCCGATGCGGCCGGTTCTCTGCCTCGAGCCGCGACCGGATCGCTTCCAGGCGAGCCACCTGGTCCGCCGTCAACCCGAGCGACTCCCGCTCCGCGAGCAACCTCGAAATCGGGTCGTGGCCGATCATTCGCCGCGCGTCCTCGCCGCGCACGGGCTCCGGCGTCTGCGCGCCGAGCGCCGCCGGTGATACCGCCAGCGAGAGCACGACCAGCGTGCGATGGATCCTGCGCATGCCTCCTCCTGTCGTCGAGTTACGAGGCCGGCCGCGGGCCGCGACCGCCCTCCAGGAGTGGATACACGCAGGCGGGCTCGATTGTTGGGGGGGGAGCGTGAGAACGGGCGACGCGACGCGCCGGCTCTCGACCGACGGCGCCGAATCGCGTCGATGCCGGTCGCCGGTGCGACGCCGACCGCCCCGCGGCGCGGCCCACCTTCGATAGCGCCGGCCGCCGCGTGCCGGAGTCGCCGCCCGTTCGCGCGCGTCCGCCGTCGCCCATCGGATTACTTGACTTCGGCAAGCGATCCACGAACTATGTCCACGACCTCACCGGCGTGCGCACGACCCCGTTCCACGGAGGCTCCATGGAGGGCGACGACCGCGAACGTCGCATCGCAGCCGTCCGGCGATTCAACCGGTTCTACACGCGACAGATCGGTCTTCTCGAGGAGGGTCTGCTCCGCAGCCCGTTCACGCTCACCGAGGCGCGGGTGGTGTACGAGCTCGCGCAGCAGGCGGAGACGACGGCGACGCAGCTCGGCCGGGCGCTCGGTCTGGACCCCGGGTACCTGAGCCGGATCCTGCGCGCGTTGCAGCGGCGCGGCCTGATCGAGCGGAGGCGTTCGGAGCGGGACCGTCGGCGGCACCTGGTGACGCTGACGCCCGCCGGCCGTGATGCGTACGCGCGGCTCGATGCCGCGTCGCGCGACGAGATCGAGGCGATGCTGCGACGCGTGAGTGAGGATGATGCGGACCGGCTGGTCGGGGCGATGCGGACGATCGAGCGGCTGCTCGGCGCGGGCCCCGAGCCCCGGGTGCCGTACATCCTCCGCCCGCACCGGAGCGGCGACCTCGGGTGGGTGGTGTATCGGCACGGCGTGCTCTACGCCGAGGAGTACGGGTGGGACGAGCGGTTCGAGGCGCTGGTGGCGGGGATCGTCAGCGACTTCGTCCGGCGCTTCGATCCGAAGCGCGAGCGCTGCTGGATCGCGGAGCGGGAGGGCGAGCGCGTGGGCTCGGTGTTCCTGGTGAAGCACGCGGAGCGGGAGGGTGTGGCGAAGCTGCGGCTGCTGCTGGTCGAGCCGGGCGCGCGGGGGCTCGGCATCGGCCGGCGGCTGGTGAGCGAGTGCACGCGGTTCGCGCGGGCAGCGGGGTACCGGCGGATCACGTTGTGGACGAACAGCGTGCTGCACGCCGCGCGGCGCATCTACGAGGCGGAGGGTTACCGGCTGGTCCACGCGGAGCCGCACGACAGCTTCGGCGACGGCCTGATCGGGGAGACGTGGGAGCTGGAGCTGTGAGTCCGGCGCGGACGGGGGCGTCGGGCAGGCCGATCTCTCCGCCGTGCTCTTCGACGCCGTGAGTCCGGCGCGCTAGCGCCCCGCGACCTCCCGCCGGACCACCGGCGCGACCTCGGTGCCGAGCAGCTCGATCGCGCGCATGACCTTGGCGTGCGGCATCGGCCCGACGGTGAGCTGGACGAGGAACCGCTGGTGGCGGAAGAGCTCGTGCTGGAAGAGGATCTTGTCGACGACCTCCTGCGGGCTCCCGACGAACAGCGCGCCGCGCGGCGACCGCTCGGCGTCGTACTGGGCGCGCGTGTAGGGCGGCCAGCCGCGCTCGCGGCCGATGCGCGACATCGTCCCGGCGATCGGCGGGAACGCGTCCTCGGCGGCCCGCTCGGCGTCGTCGGCGATGAAGCCGTGGGAGTTGATGCTGACCGGCAGCTTCGCGGGGTCGTGCCCGGCGCGGGCGGCGGCCTCGCGGTAGAGGTCGACGACCGGCTTGAACCGTTCCGGCGCGCCGCCGATGATCGCGAGCGCCATCGGCAGGCCGAGCGAGGCGGCGCGGATCACGGACTGCGGCGTGCCGCCGACGGCGATCCAGACGGGGAGCGGATCCTGCGCCGGCCGCGGGTAGACGGCGCGGTCCTGGATCGCCGGGCGGTGCTTCCCGGACCAGGTCACGCGCTCGTGCTCGCGGAGCGTGAGGAGCAGGTCGAGCTTCTCGGCGAAGAGCGCGTCGTAGTCCGCGAGGTCGTAGCCGAAGAGCGGGAACGACTCGATGAACGACCCGCGCCCGGCCATGATCTCCGCGCGGCCGCCCGAGAGGAGATCGAGCGTCGCGAAGTCCTGGAACACGCGCACCGGGTCGTCCGAGCTGAGCACGGTCACCGCGCTCGTCAGCCGGATGCGCGTCGTGATCGACGCGGCCGCGGCAAGGATCACGGCCGGCGAGGACGCGAGGTAGTCGGGGCGATGATGCTCGCCGATGCCGAACACGTCGAGCCCGACCTCGTCGGCGAGCCTGATCTCCTCGAGCAGGTGGCGGACGCGCTCCTCCGCGCTGACGAGCGTCCCCGTGCGCGGGTCGCGCGTCCGCTCGACGAAGGAGTAGATGCCGATTTCCATCGACTGCGGGGTCTCCAGGATCGGACGGCCGTCACGGCCGCATGCTGTCACCTCGACGCGGCCGTCAGATCCGGAGCCGGACGTCAGGTCGTCATCGATCATGACCGAAATCGCCGCTCGCTGCGCAAACGCGGGGCGCGGCACCCTGCCGACCGCGGCCTGACGGCTGCCGCCACCGCGCTACAATGACGCCGATTCCCCCGCTCCAGGAGATCGGCCCATGGCGATCGTCGGCGCGCACGTCCTGCTCTACAGCACCGAACCCGAGGCGCTCCGGGCCACGCTGCGCGACGTCTTCGGCTGGAAGTACGTCGACGCCGGCCGCGGCTGGCTGATCTTCGCGCTGCCGCCGGCGGAGCTCGGCGTGCACCCGCCGGAGGGGCCGACGTGGGAGCAGGGCTACCGCCACCAGCTGACGCTGATGTGCGACGACATCCACGCCACGATCCGCGAGCTGCAGGCGAAGGGCCTCGCCGTGCAGGGCCCGCCGGAGGACGAGGGCTTCGGGTTGACGGTGATGGTGCAGCTGCCGGGCGGCGTTGAGGTGCTGCTCTACGAGCCGCGGCACAAGACTGCCATTCAGCCGAGCTGATCGATTTCGGATTGCGGACTGATTTCGGATCTGCGCTTCGCATGATTGCGGAGTGACGCAGCAATCGAGAGGGACATGGCAAAGGTCGCGATTGTGACGGGAGCGGGCACCGGCATCGGACGCGCGGTCGCGCTGGCGCTGCTCGCGGAGGGCTATCGGGTCGCGCTCGCGGGACGCCGGCCGGGGCCGCTCGAGGAGACGGCGGCCGCGGCCGCAGCGCCGGATCGGACGCTGGTCGTGCCCACGGACGTCGCCGATCCGGACTCGGTGCAGCGGCTGTTCGAGACGACGGTGCAGCGGTTCGGCCGGCTGGACGTCCTCTTCAACAACGCCGGGCTCCCCTCGCCGGGCACGCCGTTCGACGAGCTCGCCGTCGACGCCTGGCGGGCGGTGGTCGACGTGAACCTCACGGGCGCGTTCCTCTGCGCGCAGCAGGCGTTCCGGATCATGAAGCGGCAGTCGCCGCGCGGCGGGCGCATCATCAACAACGGCTCGCTCGCCGCGTACGCCCCGCGCCCGCACTCGGCCCCCTACACCGCGACGAAGCACGCGATCACGGGCCTGACGAAGTCGATCTCGCTCGACGGCCGCGCCTGGGACATCGCGTGCGGGCAGATCGACATCGGCAACGCCGAGACGCCGATGACGGCGAAGGTCGCGCAGGGCACGCTGCAGGCCGACGGCCGCATCGCGCCCGAGCCGTACCTCGACGTCGCGCACGTCGCGCGTGCCGTGGTGTACATGGCCAGCCTGCCGCTCGAGGCGAACGTGCAGTTCATGACCGTCATGGCCACGAAGATGCCGTTCGTCGGGCGCGGCTGATGACGGTCCTCGTCACCGGCGGCGCCGGCTTCCTCGGTGCGCGCCTCGTCGCCGCGCTGCTCGATCCGGCGTCCGACCTCCCGCCCGACGCCCGCATCGTCTCCGTCGATCTGGCGCCCTGTCCGGTCGATCACCCGCGCGTCACGTCGCACGTCATCTCGCTGGTGGACGCGGAGCTCGACGCGCTCGTCACTGACGATGTGCGCGTGGTGTTCCACCTGGCGGCCGTGGTGAGCGGGCAGGCGGAGGCGGAGTTCGACCTCGGCATGCAGGTGAACGTCGACGGCACGCGCCGGCTGCTCGAGGCCTGCCGTCGCCGCGGCCACGCGCCGCGCGTCGTGTTCGCGAGCACGATCGCGGTGTTCGGCGGCGTCCTGCCGCCGCTCGTGCCCGACGACTGGGTCGTCGCGCCGGAGTCGTCGTACGGCGCCGGCAAGCTCATCGCCGAGACGCTCGTCGTCGAGTACACGCGGCGCCGGTTCGTCGACGGCATCGTCTGCCGGCTGCCGACCGTCGCCATCCGTCCCGGCCGCCCGAACGCCGCCGTCTCCTCGTTCGTCAGCGGCATCGTCCGCGAGCCGCTGGCCGGCGTCGACACCGTGCTCCCGGTTCCGCCCGACACGCGCATCTGGCTCTGCTCGCCTGGAACGGCGGTGCGGAACCTGGTGCATGCCGCGAAGGTGCCGGCCGGCGCGCTGGGACGGCGTCCGGTGGTCAACCTGCCGGGCATCAGCGTGACCGCCGCCGAGATGCTCGACAGCCTCGAGCGGGTCGCGGGGCCCGAGGTCCGCGCCCGCGTCCGTCACGAGCCCGATCCCCGCATCATGGCGATCGTCCGCACCTGGCCCGGCGCGTTCGAACTGGAACGCCCGCTGCACCTGGGGTTCACGGTCGACGAAAGCATCGACGCGGTAATTCGTCAGTACGTGGCGAGCGTGCAGTAGAGACTCCTGATGGTGTAGCGGGCGGCTGGCAGCAGGCAGCTGGCAGTCGCTTGCGGGAGCCGCGAGGCCGCAGAGAATGATGAAGTCCCTCCGTTCCTGGCTGGGGCTCGACAGCCCCGACACACCCGAGAGCGCTCCGCTCCGCGAGCTGGTCGACGCGCTGGAGCACCTGCCGGAAGAGCGCGCTCAGCACCTGGCGCGCTTCGCGTATCTGCTCGGCCGCGTCGCGCACGCCGACCGCGTGGTCAGCCCCGAGGAGACGCAGGCGATGGAGCGGCTGGTGGCGGCCGAGGGGGATCTCACGCCGGACCAGGCCATGCTGGTCGTCAGCCTGGCGCGCAACAGCAACCGGCTCTTCGGCGGCACCGCCGACTTCCTCGTCGTCCGCGAGTTCGGCGAGAGCGCCAGCTACGAGCAGAAGCTCGCGCTCGTGCGCTGTCTGTTCAAGGTGTCGGCCACCGACGGCCGCATCGGCGTCGACGAGGAAGCCGAGATCCACCGCATCGCCAACCAGCTGCGGATCCTGCCGGAGGACCTGACCGCGTTGCGGCTTGCGCACCGCAGCCACCTGCCGGGGCTGGGCGGAGGGAAATAGAAACGGGAAACGGAGAACGGGAAACGGGAGGGGCGCGACCGCTTGGTGGCGATCGACTCGCGATCGCGTGGCCAGGTCGTGCCATTCCGCCCACCCACGCGCCGGACTGCCAGCCGCTGCCAGCTGCCTGCTGCCAGCCGCTGCCAGCTGCCTGCTGCCAGCCGCCTGCTACAAGATTCACCCTTATGCGATACGATCATCCGATTGATGCCTGACGGGCATCGACCCGGGCCCCACGGGGCCGGGGATCAATCCACTTCCGAGGCGCTGATGAAAGCCGAACTCTCCCGCGATCCCGCGATTCCGCTCGCCACGAACACCCACCTGCTGCGGTGGGTCGAGAAGATGCGCCAGCTCACCCGACCCGCCGCCGTGCACTGGGTGGACGGATCGCAGGAGGAGTACGACCTGCTGTGCGCCCAGATGGTGGCCAACGGGACGCTGATCAAGCTGAACGAGGAGCTCTGGCCCGGGTGCTACTACGCCCGCTCCGACGCCAGCGACGTCGCCCGCATCGAGGAGCGCACGTTCGTCTGCTCTCTCTCGAAGGACACCGCCGGCCCCACGAACAACTGGGTGAACCCGTTCGAGATGCGCCGCAAGCTGAAGCAGCTGTTCAACGGCTGCATGGCGGGACGGACCATGTACGTGATGGCGTTCAGCATGGGCACGGTCGGCTCGCCGATGTCGCAGATCGGCGTCCAGCTCACCGACTCGCCCTACGTCGTCGCCAGCATGCGGATCATGGCGCGCATCGGCCTGCCCGTGCTGCGCGAGATCGACAAGGACATCAAGCGCGTCGTCCCGTGCCTGCACAGCGTCGGCCTGCCGCTGGGGCCCGGCGAGCGCGACGTCCCGTGGCCCTGCAACCCCGAGAAGTACATCGTCCATTTCCCCGAGACGCGCGAGATCTGGTCGTACGGCTCCGGCTACGGCGGTAACGCCCTGCTCGGCAAGAAGTGCTTCGGCCTGCGGATCGCGTCGGCGATGGCGCGCGACGAAGGCTGGATGGCCGAGCACATGCTGATCCTCGGCGTCGAGGATCCGCGCGGCGAGAAGACCTACATCGGCGCGGCCTTCCCGAGCGCGTGCGGCAAGACGAACCTGGCGATGCTCGTGCCGCCGCCCGGCATGGAGGGCTGGAAGGTCTGGACCGTCGGGGACGACATCGCGTGGATCCGCCCGTCAGCCGACGGCAGGCTCCACGCCATCAACCCGGAAGCGGGCATCTTCGGCGTCGCGCCGGGGACGTCCGTCCAGACGAACCCGAACGCGATGGCCACCATCGCGCGCAACACGATCTTCACCAACGTCGCGCTGACTCCCGAGGGGGGCGTCTGGTGGGAGGGCATGACGAAGGAGCCGCCGCCCGAACTGCTCGACTGGCGCGGCAATCTCTGGACGCCGGCCATCGCCCGTGAGACCGGGGCGACGGCCGCGCATCCGAACGCCCGCTTCACCGCGCCGCTCTCCCAGTGCCCGATCATCGACCCGAACTGGCAGGACCCGGAAGGCGTGCCGATCAGCGCCTTCGTCTTCGGCGGCCGCCGCGCGACGACGATGCCGCTCGTGTACCAGGCGTTCAACTGGACGTCGGGCGTGTACGCGGGAGCCACGATGGGGTCGGAGACGACCGCGGCGGCGGCCGGAAAGGTCGGCCGCGTGCGTCGCGATCCGATGGCGATGCTCCCCTTCTGCGGCTACCACATGGGGGACTACTTCCGGCACTGGATCAAGATGCAGCGCTCGCTGCGGGAGACGCCGAAGATCTTCCACGTGAACTGGTTCCGCAAGGACGCCGACGGGCGCTACCTGTGGCCCGGCTACGGCCAGAACCTGCGGGTGCTGAAGTGGATTGTCGACCGCGTGCGCGGCCGCGTCCCGACGCTGGAGTCGCCGCTCGGCTGGATGCCGCGCTACGAGGACTTCGACTGGCGCGGGCTCGACTACCCGCGCGAGCAGTTCGAGCGCGTCCAGCACGTCGACGTCCGCGAGTGGAAGCGCGAGGTGATGGAGCACGAGGAACTGTTCCTCGAGCTGCATGACCATCTCCCCAAAGAAATGATCTACGAGCGCGAGCTTCTGATCTGTCGCTTGTAGAAGGGCCGATCAGGTCGGATCGGGTCGGATCGGGTCGGATCAGGTCCCGCCTCGCCCGTGGGCGATCGGTGCGGGCTCGGCGGATCAGGTCAGATCAGGTCCCCGCCCGCGCCGGTGAACGAGCGCGCGGGCGGACCGGGTCCCGCCTTCGCCCGCGGGTGATCGGTCGCGGGCTGCGGCGGATCAGGTCAGATCAGGTCCCGCCCGCGCCGGTGTACGAGCGCGCGGGCGGATCGGGTCCCGCCTCGCCCGCGGGTGATCGGTCGCGGGCTACGGCGGAGCGGGTCGGATCAGGTCGCGCCGAACGCGAAGGCGGACGACTGCGCCGCGAAGAACGCGGCCGTTGTTCCTTCCGCGTTCTTCGCCCCTGCCGTTTTCCGTTTCCCGTTTTCCGTCGACTGGCGATGGCTCTTGCGGATTCCCCGGCACTGATGCGATAACTGCCCCCCAGCGCCGCATGGATCCGCTGAACCAGCCTGCGACGCCGGCCCGCGTGCGTGCGGCGCTGGCCGTCCTCGATGTCCCCGACACCGAGGCGCGGGCCGTTTACGCGGCGACGGCGGCGTCCCCCTCTCCCGCGGAGTGGGCGCGCTTCGGATCCGCCGCCCTGCTCTTTCTCGGCGCGGCGCTCCTCCTCGCCGGCATCGTCACCTTCTTCGCCTTCAACTGGGACGTCATCGGCCGGTTCGGCCGGTTCGCGGCGCTCCAGGCGGCCATCGTCCTCTGCGCGCTGGCCGGGTGGCGCTGGCTCGGTACGTGGACCGGGAAAGTCGCGCTGTTTGCGGCCGGCGCGCTGGTCGGTCCCCTGCTCGGCGTCTACGGGCAGACCTACCAGACCGGCGCCGATCTCTGGGGGCTGTTCGCCGTGTGGGGCGCGCTCATCCCGCCGTGGGCGATTGCCGCCCGCTTCGGCGCGCTGTGGGTGCTCGTCATCGCGCTCGCCGACGTCGCGGTCGTGCTCTTCGCCTACCAGACGGCCGAGCTCTCCGGCGACCGCGGGCTGCTTCCGTTCCTGGTCATCGCCGTCGTCCACGTCGCCGCGGTGGCGGCATGGGAGGCGCAGCGCTTCCGCCCCAGGCCGTGGCTCGACGAGGTCTGGGCCGTGCGGCTGCTGCTGGCAACGGGCCTGGTCGCGGCCGCCGTTCCGGCAGTCGTGCTCGTGCTCGGGTTCGGCGAGCGGGGACCGTTCGCTGCAGGAGGCCTCGCGGTCTTCCTGCTGCTGACGGCCGCGGTCGTGACGTGGTACCGGAGCGTGCGCCGCGACCTCTTCATGCTCACGGCAGCAGCCGGCACGCTGCTCGTCTTCGTCACCTTCACGCTGTTCCGCCTGCTCTTCAAGGATCTCGACCTCGAGACGGGCGGCTTCTTCCTGATGGCGATCGTCGTGGTCGTCGAAGTGGTCCTCGCGGTCATGTGGCTGCGATCGACCGCGAGAGCGTGGCAGTCGTCATGACCGGCGGGCCGACCCTGCACGACGTGCTGCATGCCGCCGGACGTTCGATGAACCCGGAGGACGAGGCACGGCTCCGTACCGCGCTGTCAGGATCCGGCGGGACGATGCCGTGGTACGTCCGCGTGCTGATTGGCGGCGGCACGTGGCTCGGCACGCTGTTCCTGCTCGGCTTCTTCTTCCTGCTGCTCGGCGACGTGTTCGACGACCCCGCCACGCCGGCGATCGGGCTCGGCCTGCCGATGATCGCGGCGGCCCTCTGGCTGCAGCGGCTCCGGGGAGACTTCGCGAGGCAGCTCGCGCTCGTGCTGAGCCTGACCGGTCAGATGCTCGTCATCTTCGCCACGGGCGCGGTGACCGGTTCCGAGGAGCTGGCGGCCCTGCTGGCGCTGGTGGTCGGCATCGGGCTGCTGCCGATCTATCCCGATCGCGTGCACCGGTTCTTCTCGACGCTCATCGCGATCGGCGGGCTGCTGGTGCTGCTGCACGAGTCGCGCGTGCCTGGCGGCGCCCAGATCGGCGCGCTGCTGCTCGTCGCACTGGCGGCGGGATTCTGGCGGCTGTTCCCTGCTGCGTGGCGCGGCCGGCATCGCGAGCTGCTCGACGCCGTGGTACCCGCAATCGTGGTGGCGCTGCTGGTGCTGCTGGCGATATCGTCGTTCGAGGGACTCGGGTCGGCGAACGTGACGTACTGGCACGAGTTCGGTCCGCCGACGACGGCCGGGACCGCCGCTGCACTGCTCGCGGTGGGCGCGGCAATCTTCCGCGAGCACCGCGTCGAGCTGACGGCGCCGGTCCCGCTCGCGACCGCGGCGGCGGTCCTGGCCATCGCCGTCTTCACATGGCGGGCGCCGGCGATTCCGGTGGCGCTGCTCGTCGTGGTGCTCGCCTTCGATCGCCGCAGCCAGGTCGTCCTGGGGCTGGGGGCCGCGTTCCTCGTCGTCTTCGGCGCGCTCTTCTACTACGACCTCCAGCTGACGCTGCTGCAGAAGTCGGCGGCGCTCGCCGGCAGCGGCCTCGTCTGCCTCGCGGCCTGGGCCGCTCTTCGCGCCTCCGTCCGGAGGCCCGCATGACGCCCCGCGGACTCGTGCTCCTCGGCCTGCTGCTCGTGCTCGGCGCGGTGAACCTGAACATCGCCGAGAAGGAGCGCCTGCTCGCGCGCGGCGAGATGATGCTGCTC
>DASVDG010000150.1:0-25051 GCA_036381255.1 Longimicrobiales bacterium
ACCCGCACCGCGACCGGCACGGACCGGTTCACCTTCACGATCCCGTAGGCGGGTCTTCGCAACCGGGTGGGGGCGCGGCGGTTCGCCGCGCCCCCACCCGGTTCGCCCGCGGGCGCGCGACCGTCCCTCACCGTGGCGCCCGTGGACCCGACGACGCCACTCACCGGGCCCGATCTTCGCCCTCCGTCCACCGCCGCACCAGCTCCGCGCCGGGGTGCATCCCCTGGGTGCCGAGCAGGACGAGCAGGTCGCCGTCGCGGACGCGGTCGAGCGCGTGTCGCAGCGCGTCGTCCAGACGTTCGCGGTGCACGGCGTCGACGCCGGCACGGCGCAGCTCGTCCAGGAACGCCTCCCGCTCCTCGGGCGCGACCCCGTCGGCCGGCTCCACGGCCTCGCGGCTGCTGGTCGCGACCAGCGTGCGGATCTTGAGCGTCCGGGACCAGATCGCGATCGTCTCGCCGTAGCGCCGGTTCAGCTCGACGCCGCGGGCGCCGCGGATCGCGGCCACGACGTGCAGCCGCCGGCGACGCAGCCCGGCGACGACCTCGAACAGCACGCAGAGCGCCTCCGGGTGCGTCGCCGTGTCGTCCAGCAGCGCGAAGCGGCCGCGGCGCTCGTAGTGGAGCCGGCGCGGCGGCGGCCGCACCGCGGCAAGCGCCTCGCGGACCGCCTCCGGCGCGGCGCCCAGGCACAGCCCGGCGACCGCGGCGAGCGCCGCGTTGCGCGCGTTGGACCGGCCCAGCAGCCGCAGCTCGATCGGCACCGTGACCGGCCCGACCTCGCCGCCATCGACCCTGGGCAGCGGGCGCGCGACCTCGAGGAGCATGCGCGTCCCGGCCGGCCCGCGCCGGCGGCGCCGGATCCGGACGCCGGCGCCGGGGCCGAGGCCGCACGGCACCGGCGCGGCGCGGCACCCCGCGACCAGCGCGCCCACGACCCGCTCGCCGCGCGGGTACACGAGCGGCGCGCCGGGGCGGAGGTGCTCGACGAAGCGCGCCTTCGCCTCCACGTACCGCCGGAACGAGCCGTGGTAGTCGGCGTGCTCGAGCGGCGCGATGCACGTGAAGATCCCCACGGCGAACTCGAGCCCGTGGATCCGCCGCTGGACCAGCCCCTGGCTCGTCACCTCCATGGCGCAGACCCGCCCGCCGTGATCGACGACCCGGGACAGCGCCTCGTGCAGGTCGAGCGGGTCCGGCGTCGTCAGCTGCTGCTGCTCGTTCCGCTCGCCGGGGAGCCGGAGCCCGAGGAAATCGGAGCCGATCGCCCCTGCGACGATGCCGGCGCGCTCCAGGATCGCGTGCAGCATGTTCAGCGTGCCGGTCTTGCCGAACGAGCCGGTGATCCCGACGAGCGACAGGCGCCGCGCCGGCCGGTCGTACCACGCCGCGGCCAGCTCGGCCAGCGCGCGGCGCGTGTCCGGCACGCGCAGCACGGGCCGCCCCATCGCCGTGTCGACGTCGCGCTCGACCACGACCGCGACCGCCCCGCGCCGCACGGCGTCGCCGACGTACCGGTGCCCGTCCGTCCGGTGGCCGCGCAGCGCGACGAAGAGGTCGCCCGGCTCGACCTGCCGCGCGTCGGCGACGATGCGCCGCACCCGCAGCGACGCCGCGGCGTCCGGCACGCGCACGCCGGTCACGGCGTCGAGGAGAGGGGCGAGGGGGCGGGGCGAGTCGCCGCGGTGCATCGCGTCACCGGCCCGTGGCACGGTCGCCCGACGTCGGGATCGCGAGCGAGTCGCCCGCGGGCAGGTCGGCGACGGCGGGCACCGGGTACGGCTCGCCGCACTCCACGCGCGCGACCGTCGCCGCCAGGAAGTACTCGCTGCGGCCCGCGCCGTCGAAGCCGCACTCCGGCGCGTAGATGCGGCCCGCGTCGTCGACCCGCAGCGCGCGCACGGTCGGCGGCGGCGCCCACGGCCGCTCGCCGCGCGGCGCGATCCGCCGCATGATGCGGCCCCAGAGCGGCGGCGCGATCCGGTCGCCCGACGCGCCGGGGATGATCGTGCGCGGCAGGTCGAAGCCGATCCAGACCGTGGCGACCCGGCTCGGCGTGTAGCCGACGAACCAGTAGTCGGCCGCGTCGTTCGAGGTGCCCGTCTTCCCGGCCGCCGGCCCGCGGAACCCGGCCATCCGCACGCCGAAACCGGTGCCCCGGTCCACCACGTCGCGCAGGATGTCCGTGAGCAGGAACGCGACGCCGGGGTCGAGCACCGCCTCGACCCGCGGCTCACGACGCCAGACCACGCGGCCGTCCGGCGCCCGCACCCGCGTCACGATGCGCGGCTCCGCCCGGTCGCCCAGCGTCGCGAACGCGGTGTACGCCGCGGCCAGCTCGAGCGGCGTCGCCTCCGCCGTGCCGAGCGCGAGCGACGGGACCCGCGGGAACGGGCCGCGCAGCCCCAGCCGCTCCGCGACCGCGGCGACCCGGTCGAAGCCGACCGCCTCCGCCAGCCGGATCGTCGCCGTGTTGCTCGACACGACCAGCGCGTCCCGCAGGCTGATCGACTCCGCATACCGACCATTGAAGTTCCGCGGCGACCACACCCGGCCGCCGCCCATGTTCCGCCGGATCCGCGAATTGTCCAGCCGATGCGCCGGCGAGTAGCCCAGCGCCAGCGCCGCCGCGTAGACGAACGGCTTGAACGTGCTCGCCGGCTGCCGCCACGCCCCGACCGCGCGGTTGAACCGGGAGTGCGAGAAGTCCCGCCCGCCCACCATCGCGAGCACGTCGCCCGTGGCCGCGTCCAGCACGACCACCGCACCCTGGAGGTACTTCGTGCCGTCCGGGTCGCGCGGCACGCCCGGCCGGTAGACCGGGTGCCGGTACGGGCCGTAGCGCCCCGACTCCACCGCCTCCAGCCGCTCGCGCAGCTCCTCCTGCGCCGCCGCCTGCGCCGCCGCGTCCAGCGTCGTGTGGATCGTGTACCCCGCGGTGTACAGCGCCTCCCCGATCTCCCGCTCCATGTAGTGCCGCACCTCCTGCACGAAGTACGGCGCCAGCTCGCCCGCCTCCGCCGTCCCCTCCGCCGTGACCAGCGGCGCATCATCCGCCGCGTTCGCCGACTCCGCCGTGATCACGCCCTGCCGCCACATCGCGTGCAGCACCACCCACCGCCGCTTGTACGCGCGCTCCGGGTACCGGCGCGGGTCCAGGTCGTTCGGCGCCGTCACCATCCCCGCCAGCAGCGCCGCCTCCGCCAGCGTCAACGCCGATGCAGGCTTGCGGAAGTATTCCTGCGCCGCCGCCTCGATCCCCCAGGCGCCGCCGCCGAAATAGATGTGGTTCAGGTACAACCCCAGGATCTGCCGCTTCGTGTACCGCGCCTCGATCGCCTTCGCGACCCGCATCTCCGCCAGCTTCCGGCCGATCGTCCGCTCCGCGTACGGCAACCGGTCCGGGAACGCGTTCCGCGCGAGCTGCATCGTGATCGTGCTGAACCCCTGCCGGATCCGCAGCGACTTCAGGTTCGCGAGCGCCGCGCCGAACGTCCGCCGCCAGTCGATCCCGCCGTGCTCCCAGAACCGCTGGTCCTCGATCGCGATGAACGCCGCCGGCACGTACGGCGGCAGCGAGTCCAGCGGCACGATCTTCCGCTGCACCACGTACAGCCGCGCCAGCTCCACGCCGTGCCGGTCCACCACGACCGCCGCCCGGTCGGGCACGTACCCGTCCAGCCGGTCCACCGCCGGACACCCCCGCAACCCGCACCGGTCCCAGAGCAGCCAACACACGCCCGCCACGGCCAGGAACCCCACCATCGCCGCGATCAGCGGCCCACCGGCCAATCGCCTCATCCGTCCGTCTCGCACGGGACACGGCTCGTCCGGGCGAGAGCGGCAAGGCGGATGCCAGGGGTGCGCCCCGCGACGCCCCTCCAGCATCGCGCCGCGCCCCGATCGGAAAATGTTTCACGGCGTGAAAGATGTTATTTCACGAACTGCAACAACACGCGAAATGACGACGGGGGAGCAGATCCTGCCGCGGCTCGCGGCCCGTGCCGTCCAGGCGGTCGATCGCGCGATGCCGGTCATCATCGTCACCGGCGCGAGGCAGACCGGGAAGAGCACGCTCGTCCGCACGCTGCCGGACACCCGGGACCGGCCGTACCTGACGCTCGACGACCTCGACGTGCAGGCGCAGGCTCGGACCGACCCGGATGATCTCGTCCACCGGGCGCCGCGGGAACGCGTCCGGCAGCGCCGGCCATCGCGCGCCGTCCGCATCGGCACCCGCCCCCCTCAGGAGCACCCGATCGCCCCCGCGCCCGGCGGCACGATCCGGTAGTTCCCATCGCTCAGCCGCGCGCCGACGGCGGTGAAGTAGTCCTGCCAGAACCGCTTCACCGCCGCGCCGTCCGGCGTGGTCGCGTCGGCGCCGATGACGGCGACGCAGACCCCGTCGAGGGCGGGGAGCAGCCCGGCCACGCGCTGCGCCTCGAGCCAGCCGGGCTCCGGCATCCGCCGCTGCCGCTCCATCTCGATCCCGTTGGCGGACTGGAGCATGTCGGACAGGATCAGGAGGATCGTCCGGCGCCCGCTCGCGTCGCGCACGTACTCCGCGGCGACCTGGAGCGTGGAGAGGATGTCCGTGTTCGCCGCGCGGGCGTCGCCCTCGAAGAACTCCTCGACGACGGCCATCGCGCCCTGCCGCACGCCGCTGCGCCGCTGCTCGTCGCGGATCGACTCAAACGCCGGGTCCTCGAGCGCCGGGATCGACGCCGACCATCGGCGAACGTCCTCGGTCGCGGAGCCCTGGTGCATCTCGATGAGGACGATCTCGTCGCCGTAGGTGAGGGTGTTCACGATGTCGGCGATGAACCGCTTCCCCTCCGCGAGCATGTGGGGCTGCCGGCTCGCGGAGCGGTCCACCAGGATGATCACCTGGCGCGGCGCCGCGGCGGTCGCGGTCGGCCGCGCAGCGGCGCCTCGGCCGCCGCCGCCGTCGCAGGCGGGTGCGGTGAATGCGGCGAGGAGGAGGGGGAGCAGCCGGCGGAGGCCGAGGGCCGGCGGACGGAGTCTGCGCGCCCGCCGGCCGAGCCCGCGTACTCGCGCCCCGAGGCCTTGCGCCTCGAGGCTTCGCGCCTCGACGCCTCGCGCCCCGAGGCCGTGCGGCCGACGGAGAGCCCTCGCACGCGGTGCCGCGACGGTCGACGGCCGTCGACTCATCCGCCGCCTCCGTCGGCGGCGCCGTCCCGCCCCGGCGCGCCCGTCTCCGCGCGCAGCCGCCGGAACGCGTCCGCGATCTCGATCAGCTCCGCGGGAGCGTCGAACGGCTCGTCGACGGCGACCGGCTCGATCTCCAGCACGATCGGGTGCCGGAACGCGGAGATCGTCCCCGGGTCGACGCCGCGCTCCCGCGCGTTCTCCGCGCGAAACGTCTCGATCACGCCCCGCAGGCGGTCGGCCTTCTCCTGCCACCCCGTGAGCGGCCGCGCGTGCAGCAGCCGGTCGGCCTGGCCGAGCCGGTCCTGCACCTCCCGCGCCGCGCGCCGGACCGCGTCCCGGAGCCGCGACTCCTCGGCGCGCAGCAGCTCCAGCCGCTCCCGCACGTGCAGCAGCCGCGGGTCCGTCAGGCGACGCCGCGTCAGCGAATGGCTCGCCCTCAGGTACGACGCCATCGCCGCCGCGATCACGAGCACGACGTTCAGCATCGTGATCGGGATGTTCATCCCCTGGATCCCGGCCGCGTACTCCGCCCGCTGCGCCCGGGCCTCCAGCGCCGTGCGCGCCCGCGCCAGCCGCGCGTTGACCTCGCCGATCGCGCCCAGGTCGCCCGCGGCGCGCGCCGTCGCCAGCGCAGCCTCCAGCCGCTCGACCTCGGCGGCCGCCTCCGTCAGCCGCGCCTCCGTCTGCCGCTTGAGCTGCTCCCGCGCCAGGAACAGCACGGAGACCACGCAGGCGGCGCCCAGCACCCCCGCGACGACCGGCACCGCGTGCTGCCGGCGGTGCGCCCGGATCCCGGCCGTCGCGCCCGGCAGCTCCTTCGCGCTCACCGCGAGCAGGTGCCGCACGCCGTCGCCGGCGATGTGCGCCAGGAACACGAGGAACGCGATCACGCCCAGCGCCAGCACCGAGACCTCCGGCGCGAACGCGATCCGCATCGCCGAGCGGTACACGCCGCCGAAAACCGTGTACCGCTCCGACCGCGCGACGACGTCCGCCCACAACTCGTCCGCGCCCGGCTCCTTCGGCAGCAGCTCCTGGAAGACCGGCACGTTCGCGATCCAGTCGACGCAGACGAGCAGCACGATCAGCGCCCAGAACTTCGGCGCGCCGAGGATCCGACCGACATCAGGAGCGGCCGGCGTGGCCGACTCCGCCTCGAGCCGCGCCAGCTCGTCCCGTGTCCGCGCGACGTCGGCCTCCGCCCTGCGCAGCGCCGCCGCGTGCTCCCGTAGCTCGAACAGCGCGCCCCCCGCCCGCCGCGTCGCGCCCGCGATCCCGTCCTGCACCTTCGTCCGCACCAGCCGCACCCACTTCCGGTGCAGCTCCGTCGCCCGCGCCGCGAGCGCCCGCTCGACCGGCAGCCGGTCGTCGCCGACGCCGCTCCGCGGCAGCCCGGCCCGCGCCCACTCCTGCCCCTGCCGCCGCGCCTCCTGCTCCAGCCGCCAAACCTCGATCGCGAACCACCGGTCCAGCGTGCGCGTGATCTCGTGCAGCCCCTGCGCTGCGTCGCCGGACTCCGCGCCGGCCACCTCGCGCAGGAGGGCGTCGGCGTCGTCCGGCGGGATCGACGCCGGGTCGATCGCCGGAGACGACGTCGCATACTCCCGGTACCGCGGACCGACCTCCGGCCAACGGCGCCGGATCCAGTCGCGCATCGGCGTCACGGCCGCCCCCTGCCCGCGGCGCGGCGACGTGAACCACCCGGCGGCACCCGATCCGGTGAGGTTCGGGCCGGCACGGCGGCGGCGAGTCGTGGGTGTGGGCCGCGCATCGTTTTCCACCCGGCTTCAGCACGAAATCTCGAAGAGGGTCACGCGGCGGTCGCGCGGCGCAATTCTCACGCCGGGCGGGCACGGCGGGGGGCGCGGGCGGCGGAAATCGGCGGAGCCGTGGCCCGCACGACCGGCGCACGGCCCCGCCCGCGGGCGACATCGACGGGCGCCATCACCCGCCGACGGCGCCCTGAACCAAAATCAGTTCGATGCGCCGACGGACGCCTTCAGCGCCTCGACCTCCTTCTGCATCCGCTCCAGCTCGGCCTTGTGGGCGGCGACGAAGTCCAGGTTCGCCGGGTGGACGCCGGATCCCTCGAGGATCTCGTCGCGGTCCCCGCCCATCTCGATCACGGCGTGCGCCATGGCCGACTGGAACAGCACCATCGTGACGACGACGAACTCGCGCGTGCCGAGCCCCGCGGCCTGGATCGCCTCGCGCACCTCGGGGATCGCGTCGAACCGTGCCGCCATCCCGTCGATCGAGAACTCTTCTTCATCCGCGCCGATTTCGGCTCGCTCGGCCAGACCGGGGTCAGCGGCGTACTTCTCGTAGACGTTGCGCTGCGCCTCGTACCAGCGCTGGACCTTGTCCATCGTGAGGCGGTAGGCGACCATCTCGGCGAGGCCGGCGTCGTCGCCGGTCTGGGCCGCGGCGGTGCCGGGCCGTGCGCCCCAGGCGACGATGAGGGCGAGCAGGAGGGCGGGGAGCTTCACGGACCGGTGCTTCATCATGACTTGCCTCACGTTCGGAGGTGGAATGATCCCGCGGTCCGTCGCGGCCGATGCCACGGCACCGGAGCCCGCCGGGACTCGCGTACCTGCGACAATTTAACAGATGGAGCGTTCCCCGGGCGTTACCCGGGCGTGACCCGGAGGGCGCCTCACGCCGGCACCCGCGGCGCCGTCCGCGCCACCTCGCGGCGCAGCTCCGCCGGCTCCACCACCTCCGCCTCCGGCGCGTGCATCAGCACGTGGCGCACGAGCCAGCGCACGTCGGCGACGCGCAGCCGCACGGCGACGCTGCCGTCGCCCAGCTCCTCGACCGGCCCCCGCTCCCGGACCTAGCGGGCGATCCGCGGCGAGTAGCGGACCACCGCCTCCAGCTCCTCGTCCGCGCGGTAGAGCCGCCCGTCGGCGATGTAGTCGGCCGGATCGAAGTCGACCGGCACCTCGAAGCCCTCGTCCAGCGCCTCGGCGGCGACGATCCGGCCCACCCGGAACAGCCGCACGCCCTCCCGCTTCGTGCAGTATGCGATCACGTACCACGCGCCGCTCGCCCAGGCGACGACGTACGGGCAGACGACGCGGTCCTCCGGCTCCGCCGCGCCCGACGACAGGTGCCGGATCCGGCAGCGGCGCCGCTCCGTCGCCGCGCGGCGCAGCACCGCACCCACCGCCCCGTCGTCCGCGGCGCCGTCCTCCACCGCGAACCGCTCCAGCAGCTCCTCCGGCGACCGCGCCGAGACGGCGCCCTCCAGCCGACGCGCGAACGCGAGCAGCTCCTCGCGCCGCGCCGGGTCGCCGGCCGCGAGCGTCCGGAACCCGAGCCCCATCGAGGGGGTACGGCCTGGCCTTGCCCTCGGGCGTGGGCGAGCGGAGGAGGCGGAGGTAGGGGAGGTAGAAGTCCTTGTGCTTCAAGCGGTACCCGTCGAATTCCTCGCGGCCGTAGTTGATCGCGTAACGCACCGCCTCGATCGGGATGCCCAGCGCGCGGAGCTCGTCCTTGTCGCGCTCGAAAGTGCGCCGGGCGGTGGCGCGCGCCTTCTCCTCCTCCGTGTTCCACCTCTCCGCGTAGGCGGGGACGTGGGCGCGCAGCGACCGTTCGCCCCTAGATCGAAGGCCACCTCTCCGCGTAGGCGGGGACGTGGGTCATGATGTCCTCGACCGCGACCGGGATGCGGCGGCCGACGAGGTAGGCGAGGAGGTCGAACCAGCGTTGGAGCTTGCTGGGGTTGGGCATGGGGGTTCCCCTGGCGTCAGATGCCGGCGGCCGCCACGGTCGCCTTGACGACGCACGGGCCGCGATGCGTCACCGCCGCACCGGCGGAGACCGGTGCGGCGCGCGGCACAATCTAACGCGGCGCCGCGACGGCGGGGCGGGGGCGGCATGCCGTCCGACCGATCGGATCGGCGGCCGTGCGTCGCAACCGCCGATCCGAGGGCTTCGATCATCGAGGGAAGCGACAGGTCCGTACTCGCGGCCGGTGACGATCTATCCGACCTCCAGAACGGGGGGCCGATCCCATGCGCCGCTCGATCGGCCTACCCTGCCCGCAACCTCACCCGCGCGACTCGCACGATCAGCCCTTCGCAGCCGATCCCGAGTACCGCCTCGCGCTGTCGGGCCGTTCGGCCCATCGCAGGAGGATGCGGAGGTGCGCATCCAGCGGATCGTCGGCGGACGACGGGTTCTAGACGGCGAGGAGGTGGCGCGGCGCGTTCACCATACCTCCCGGGTCCCGTCGCTGGTGAAGAAGAGCACCCGCTCCTTCACCGGCTCTCCGGTCAGCCGCGCCCAGCACGTGGCATACAGGTCGACCTGCCGGCGGTAGAGCGCGGTGCGCTCCGCGCGGATGGCCGGATCGGCGACCACGTCCGATTTGTAGTCGCAGATCACCCATGCGCCGTCGTCCTCGCGGAAGGCCAGGTCGACCACGCCCTCGACGACCTCGACGCGGCCCACGCCTTCGTCCCCGCCCAACCCGAGCGCCTCCGCCTCGTCCGGGCCGAATGCGATGCAGAACGGCGCCTCGACGAGTCGGCGGGTCGCCGAGCGTGCGCGCTCCCAGAGGCTCGAGCGGCCGATCCGTTCGACCAGCGCGACCAGTTCATCGAGCTCCGTCGGCTCGCCACGGGCATCGAGCGGCCGTTCGCGCTCGATCAGCGCACTCCTGCACACGGCGCGGAGCTCGTCGCCGGCAGCGCCCTGCCCGACGGCTTCGAGCGCCCGGTGTACCGCCGTGCCCCAGTCGGCGCCACGGCCCGTGGGGCCGGCGACCACGCTCCCGGCGCCGTGCCCGGCATCCGACCCGACCGTCGGCGCGGCCTCGGCCACCGGCCCGTGCTTCACGCGCGCGGTGACCGGCGCGAGTCGGTAGGTCGGTCGGCCGAGGCGATCCCGCTTCTCCCGGAGTGCACCGATCCGCTCGGTGATCGCTTCGGCCGTGTCCGTCAGCTCTTCCCGGGGAGGACGCTCCGTCGCACTGATCTCGAGCTCTTTCGCGATCTCGGGATCGTCCAGCGCCTCGTGGAAGATCTGCCAGCACGACGTGCCCTCCGTCTTGTCACAGCGGGCGATGACGAGCTCCTCGGCGGCCCGCGTCGCGGCGACGTAGAGCAGCCGCACTTCCTCGGCCGCCTGGAAAGGCGCCTCCTCCGCTGCGTGCGTTTCCCAGTCCAACGGCCGGGCGACCACGCCGCCGTGGCGCCGGGTCGCGTCGTGGACGAGCATGTACCCGATGGCGCGCCCCTCGGCATCGCGCGTGATCCGGCGCTTCGGCTCGTGCTCCGGCGGCGCGGCGGGGTAGGCGAGGACGACCACCTCGGCCTCGAGCCCCTTCGCCTTGTGCAGGTTCATGAGCCGGACCACATCCTCCTCGCCCGGCGATAGCGGCGCATCGACTTCCTGCTCGAGCGCCTGTTCGAGCACGTCGATGGCGTCCGGCAGCGACGCCGCGCCGTCCAACGCCGCGACGCGGAGCGCGTCCAGTGCGTAGACGAGCGCGCCCGCGCGCGTCGCGCCGAGCTCGCCCGCTGCGGCGTAGGGCAGGACGCCGAGCCGCTCGACGATCCTCCCGACCGCCGCGTCGGCGGGCATGCTCCGGGCCAGACCCCAGAGCTCGCGCAGCACGCCGAGCGCGTCTCCGACCGGCCCGTCGGGCGCGTGCCCGAGGATGGAGAACCGGCCGCCATCGGCCGCGTGCCGGTAGAGGTCCTCGAACGAGAGGCCGAAGAACAGCCCCTGGAGCACGGCAAGCGTCAGGACCGGGTCGCCGGGGTCGGCGAGCGCCCGCAGCAGCAGCACGAGCTCGGACAGTTCCTCCTCCACGCCGATCCCCGAGCCGGAAACCTGCACGGGGACGTTGCGCGCCTCCAGCGCGCGGGCGAACGTCGAGAGCTCGTGCTTGGTCCGCGTCAGGATCATGAAGTCGCCGGGCCGGCGCTCGCCACGGTCGATCCGGTCGCGGATCCAGGACGCCAGCAGCTCGCTCTCCGGTGTGGACAGCCGGGCGCCGGAATACCTTCCGTGTCCCGCCGCCGGCTCGTAGCGGTACCAGAAGATGCCCTCGTGCTCCGCTCCGCCCGGCGCGACCGCGAGCGGCGCGAACGCCGCCTGGTGCTCCGTCGCCTTCGGCGGGAACGGTCCATCGAAGACGCGGTTCACGAGCGTCTCGATCGGCCTGCGCGACCGGAAGTTGGCCGTGAGCGGCAGCACCGCGCCGAACTCGGCGAAGCGCGCCTTCACCTGAAGGTAGACCGAGATGTCCGCGCGCCGGAACCGGTAGATGCTCTGTTTCGGGTCGCCGACGACGAACAGCGCACCGGGACGCGGCGTGGCCTGCGTCCAACGGGGATCGTCGTCGTCCGAGGCGAGGAGGAAGAGCACCTCGGCCTGGACGGGATCGGTGTCCTGGAACTCGTCGACCAGGAGGTAGCGGAAGCGCCGCCCCAGGTCCCGCCGCGCCCCGGGGTTTTCGCGAAGCAGCGCCGCGGCCCGAAGGAGCAGGTCGTGGAAGTTGAGACGCCCCATGCGGCGGCGCTCCGCCGCGTAGTGCCCCGCCGCCGCGCGCGCGAAGCGCAGCGCGATGCGGTACCGGTGCGCCTGCCACGCGTGGAGCAGGCGACGCGCGCGCCCGTCCTCCGCCGCGAACGCCTCCCACCGCTTGCCGAGCGCCTTCGCGGCGTCCTTCGCCTCCTTCGTGTCCCCCCAGCGGTTCTGTGTGACCGCGTTGTTCCCGGCCACCGCCGTGTAGAGCGCCTCGAAGAAGTCGACGGGCCGGTGCCAGCCGGGGAATCGCCGGGAGAACTCGAGGCGCCGCACGCTCGACTGGAGAGGATCCCATCCCTTCTCGGGCTCCTCGTCCGGCATCAGGCGGACCGTATCCGCGAGCAGCGCCTCCAACTCGGCCCGGACCGGCGCGATCGCGTCCGTACCCGGTCGGGGCACGAACGCCGCCGGGAAACGCACGTCCGGATTGTCGCTCAGCTCCTGGAACGCCCCGCGGAGCTGCGCGGGGCGGAGCCCGACCTCGGCCAGCCCCTCGAGCAGCCGCGAGTCGCGGCCGGAGAGCCGCTCCAGGAACCGGCTCCAGCTTTCCGTGCGGAGCCGATCCTCGTCCGGGCCGCTGACTTCCTCGAAGTTCGGCGGTACGCCGGCCTCGAGCGGCCGCTCGCGAAGCAGCCGCCCGCAGAAGCTGTGGATCGTTCCGATGAAGCACCGGTCCAACGCGGAGAGCGCGCCGGCGAAGCGCTCCCGCAGCGCGGCGTCGTCGGCGTCGACCGCCTCCCGGTACGCCTTCTCGAGCGCCACCTGGAACCGCTCCCTGAGCTCGCCGGCCGCTTTGCGGGTGAACGTCACGGCCGCGATCTGGTCGACGTCGGCGCGACCGGTCCGAACGAGCGCCACCATCCGGCCGACCATCGCGGTCGTCTTGCCCGATCCGGCGCCCGCTTCGACGAGCAGGTTCGTGTCGAGGTCGTTCGCGATGCGGTCGCGGTGCTCCTGATCCGGCGGCGTCCAGTCACGCATGGTGTTCTCGCAGGGTTTTCAGTCGCGCGTACTCCAGCACATCCTCCGCCGACGCCGACTTCGCCCACGCCGCGCCCGGGCAGACGGTCTTGCCGTAGTCGTCGGTCCGGGCGCGGCAGACCGCCTGGTAGTCGCAGTACCTGCAGTCGCCGACATCGTCCGTGGGCAGGAAATGGCCGTCCGCGGCGATGCCGAGCAGCGTCTCGATCACCGCCGGCCCGTCGGCGATGGCCGGGCGGGGGTACACGACCCTCTCGTTCCGCCCGTGCACGGTCGGGAAGTGGTACTCCATCGCCTCGACCGGCGCGTCGAGCAGCCGCTCCACGGCGAGCGAGTAGAGGATGTGCTGGAGCCGCCGACCGCCCTCGAACGGGCGGCTCGCCCTGTACCGGCTCGCGCTTCCCGTCTTGTAGTCGACGATGCGCAGCGCGCCGGTCGGGCTCCGGTCGACCCGGTCCACGCGCCCGGCCAGCCGGACGGGGCCGCCGGGCAGCACCACCTCGACCTCCCGATCGCCCGGCCCGAACGCCAGCTCCAGCTCGACCCAATCCGGCCGACTCCGCCGGATCATGTCGACGAACGCGCGGACGTCGGCCTCCAGATCCGCCCGTTCCGCTGCGAGGACGGCGTCGTTCGGCGCGGGACGGCGGGCGAGCGCGCGCTCGGCCTCCTGCGCCAGCACCCGCAGCGCCAGCGGCTCGAAGCCGTCGTCGTCCGGCTCGATCCCCTCCGCCCGCGCCTCGGCGAGCGTCCGCTCGTAGACGGCGTGGAGGAGCGTGCCGCGGTCGAGCGGGTCGAGCCAGCTCTCCGGGTCCCACTCCGGGTCCCGGACCGCGCGGACGCCGAGGACGTACCGGAAGAAGTAGCGCCGCGGACACGTTCCCAGCGCCTCGAGCCGGGATGGCGAAAAGACCGCGTCGCCGTGCCGGGGGTGAAGCTCCGGCCGCGGATCGATCTTGCCGTCGAACGCCGTCGCCTCCTTGCCGTTCCTCTCCGCGACGGCGATGAGCCCGCGGTCGAGTCCCGGGTGCGCGGCCCGGACGACGGCGACGCCGGACCGCAGACCGCCGTCGGACGTCGCCAGGGCGCGGAGCCACACATCGGCCGGCTCGGCGTGTGCGTCCCCGCGCGGGACCGCGCCGACCAGGCCGCCCAGTCGCGCCCGGAGGTCCTCATAGGCGAGCGACGAATCGCCCTCCCGGAGGCGGAGCGCCTGGAGCAGCTCGGGCGCCGGTGCGATCGCGCGCCCCTCCGTCGCATCCCATGCGCTGTACGACAGCGTCACCCGTCCCCGCAGCCGGGCCAGCATCGCCGCCAGCCGGTGCCGCGACTCGGCGACGCGCTCCGCCGCGAGCGGCAGCGGCGCGACCTCCGCGCCCGACTCGCGGTTCAGCCGCGCCCGGTCGCCTTCGGCCAGGAGCGGGTCCACCCCGCCGCCCGACACGATCCCGGCGGCCAGCCCGACCACGAAGACGTGCGGCCGGCCCGCAAGGCCGCCCGTCGTCAGGTCGGAGAGGTGCAGGTGCCCGCCGGTCGGCGTCCACGGCACGAGGCGCCCGTCGACCGCCGACGGCGAAACACTCGTCTCGATCCGGCTCCGGAGGATCCCGACCGCGGCTCTCCACGCGGTCTCACGCGTGAGCGTCTCCCGCGCCCGCTCCAGCCGCGACGTGAGCACCCGCCGCGCCGTGTTCTCGACCACATCGCCCGTCGGCACCCACGAGAGGAAGGCGAGCAGCCCGGCCGCGACCGCCGCCGGCGACGTCCGCGCCCGGTCGTCGCCCGCACGTGCCGGGAGCGCCGGCGTGGCCGAGACGATCCCGCCGAGCAGCGCACGAAGCGCCCGCAGCTCCCGCTCCTCGCGGCTCCGCGCCTCGCGCGCCGCGTCGTCGTCGCCGTCCTCGTCCACCACGCGCGCATCGCGGAGGCCTGCCAGCGCGCGGTCGACCGCCGGCAGGTACCGCTCCCGGCCCCAGCCGATGTGCAGTCGCCGCAGCCGGCGCGCGAGCGCCATGCCGCTCACGTCCGCCGCATCGTCCGGCGCCGCGAGGTCGCCCGCCTCGAGCATGCGCCGGAGCACTTCGGCCGGGAACCCCTCCGAGATCCAGCGCAGGTACGCCTCGGCGGCGCGCCCGACACGGGTCCGCCTCACGTCCAGCCCCGCCGCGTACGTGACCGGGATGTCCAGCCGCCGCGCCAGCGCATCGAGCGCCGCGCCGTAGACGCGGGCATCGCAGGCGACGATCTCGATCCGGTCCCAGGGAATCCCCGCTGATATCGCCCGCCGCAGCACCTCCCGGAGCTCGTCCGTCGGCGTGGCCGCGGCGAAGAGCTCGACTCCGGGGCCGCGCTCCCCGTCGACCGGCGCGTGCAGACGCGAGAGCGGACCGGTCGCCTCCTTGGGCGCGCGCCACAGGATGCCCGGCGGATCCTCCAGGCCGATCACCGAGTCGGTCGGAAGCAGCCGCGCGCCCCCCTTCTCCACCAGCAGCCGCAGGAAGCGACCCGCGACCCCGCCGAGCCGGTGCCCGGGCAGGAGGAAAAGCGCCGCCGACGGCAGCGCGACCCGCTCCGCAGCCAGTGCATCCACGGCCGCGCGGAGAAGGGCCGGCCGATCCAGCAGGCGACGTCGCTCGAAGCGCGACTCGACCTCCTCCAGCACCGCCGCGAGCGCCGCAGTCTTCGTATCCCCGGGTCGGGCGGCGCGACGCACCTCCGCCGGGCCGAGCCCCGCCTCCCGCAGCGTCTCGATGCTGCGCCGGATCGCGTCGCGGTAGCCGGCGCCAGCCTCGGTCCCGAACGGGCCCGCCTCCCCCCGCTCGACCACCGCGTCGATCGCGTCGTCCACGAGCGCGAGGACGTCGAAGTCGTCGGCCGTGCGCCAGCCCTCGCGCGCGGCATCGAGCGCGACGACATCGTGAGCCAGCTGCCGGATCGAAGTCGCCTCCCAGCCGGCCCACGGCACGCCCGCGAGCGCGAGCGCGTGGAGCAGCTCGCGCCCCTCGGCGGGCCTCGGACAGATGAGCAGTTTGCGGCCGACCGGATCTTCACGGGACGCCTTCGCCAGCTCGATCAGGATGCGCGGGTGAGCGCCAGGGTCCAGTGGCATCGGTTGTCGGGTTCGGGTGGAACGATGCGCCTACGACACCTTCTGCTTCGCGGTGACCGTGCTTCGGGACGACCAGCGGGCTCTCGATCGTTGTGGCCCGGAGCTCGGCCTCGTCGGGCGGGGCGATTCGCGGCCACGGCGGCCAGCCCCGTCTCGTCGGAGCGGTCGGCGGTGAACCTCCGGCCCGGCTCGGAATCACGGCGCCAGCGGGCGGCCGTGTCTCGGGGCGCTGCGCCCCGACGCGGCGCCTCGCAGAGGAGGTCTGCCGAGCTTATTCGCCGGGAGGGAGGTCGCGCAAGGCATCACGCTCGACAACGTCGCCCGCATGCTGATCGAGGCGTCACACCCGCTGGCGCGCCCCGCCCCGGCGCACGATGACGCTTCGCCCGGAATCGACCGCTGGGTCCTCGCCAGCTCGGAGGCCCTCGACCTCCTCCGGTCGGACACGGTCGCCGCGGACGTCCTCGACGGCGTCGGCGCCTTTACGCTTCCGTTCCCCGACGACGAGGCCGTCGTCTTCTTCTCCGCGGAGCACGGCTTCCCCGCACAGGCCATCCGAAAGATGCTGCGCATTCGGTCCGAGGGGCTCCGCGGACGCGTCCGCGTGAGTGCGGAAGAGGATCCCGTCTCGCTCGAATCGCTCGCCAGCGGACCGATGGAGCCGGAGCTGCGCACGCTCGTCCTGGCCCTGCAGCTCGGCGTCGTCGAGCGGGACGACGACGGCGTGCACGTGACCGAGGCGATGAGGCTCCCCGGCGACCTCGTCGAGGCGGTCCGCACGATCACGACCGACGCCCGGCTGCGGCCGGCCCGTGAGATCCTCGCGGCCCGGATCGACGACCGCCTCGCCGATGCCGCCGGCATCGACCGGCTCCGGCAAGCGGCCGAGGAGGCCGGCCTCTCACCCGTCGAGCGCCGAATCCTCCTCGAGACGCTCGCCGAGATCCTGCCGGAGCAGGATCCCACCGAGCCGCAGAAAGTCCCCGTCGAACCCCGGTGAGCCGGTTGCCCGCGGCCGGCCCGACGGCACACGGGAGCATCGCCATGACCGAACCGCTGCTCGAACGTCTCGAACCGGCGCAGGTGAACGCCCTTCCGGATCCGGAGCTGGCGCAGCTGCTTTCGGAGCTGTGGGGCGATCCCTATGTACGCGCTGAGCTCTACGGCTCTCGCTCCTTCATCGTCGACCGCATCCGGGCGTACGCGACACGCGGATACTTCACCGCCCGCGAGCGCCAGGGGATCCTTCGCAGCCTCTTCGCGCCCAGCTTCGATATCCGGCGCCGCGTGCAGCGGGCCGTGCTGCGGAGGCAGGCGGTCGCCGGGTCCGACGACGCCGGAGGTGCCTGATGTCGACGACGGCCGTCTCCATTACACTCGAGGATTCCAGGATCGAAGCCCTCTGCAAGGCGCTCGGCGATACGGAGAACGGACTCACGCACGAAGAGATCGGTCAGCTCCTCAAGCGGTGCGGCCTCGCGGACCCGGAGCCGAAGACGACGAAGTGGAAGCGGCTCTACGCCGCGCTCCGCGACGCACCGCACGACCGGGTGCGCGAGGCGCTGCACGCCGCGATGGACCCCGCGCTCTACGTCGGCCGGCACGACGTCTTCGACCGGCGCCGCACCCGACTGAACCAGACGCTGGCGTTCTGGGGCGTAGAAGTTCAGGACGATGGCCGTCTCCACGCCGCCCGCCCGATCCGTACGCTGACCGAGGCCGAGGAGCGGGCCGTCCGGCTGCGCGAAGCGTTGGAGCGCCACGGCGTGCACCCCGACGTCCTGCGATTCTGTCAGGCGGAGCTGCTCCAGGACGACTACTTCCACGCCGTGTTCGAAGCGACGAAGAGCGTCGCCGAGAAGATTCGCCAGCGCACCGGACTCACCAGCGACGGCAACGCGCTCGTCGACGAGGCGTTCGGACAGAAGAACGGCCGCCTGGCCTTCAACGCGCTCCGCACCGAGACCGAACGCAGCGAGCATACCGGCCTGTGCAACCTCATCAAGGGCATCTTTGGCGCGTTCCGCAACATCACGGCACACGCGCCGCGCATCTCGTGGCGCATTGATGAGGCGGACGCACTGGACCTGCTGACGCTCGCCTCGCTGCTGCACCGGCGGATCGATGCGGCGGCGGTGAGGCGAGCCGACGAGTGATGGCCTGCGCAATGGTGTGAAGTCGCAGCCGTCTCGCCCCCCGCAGCGTGATTTCGCAAGCCCCGCGTTCGACCCCGTAGCGATCGCGACAGCCTCGCAGCCGGATGCGTTCCGCCCCAGTCATTCGCGAGGTGAGCCGATAAGACGGATGCTGCCGCTCCTCATCGCGCTCCTGGTCCCGACGGCCGGGTACGCGCAACGGGAGGTCACGGCGGCGACGAGGGTCTTCCGGCAGTACCGCGACGGGGTGTTCCATACTTCTTCGGATCCCCGGACGGCCGGCTGCTCAACCACTGGGTCCTCGAGCACGCGGCGACCGCGGCTGGGAAGTAGGCCACGCGCGGTCCCGGGCCGTTCTTCCCACCACACGTTTGATCCTCCTGCGCAGTGGCGCTGCCGGAACCGTGCAGCCGACGGCCCTACCTCAACCCCACCGCCGCCGCGCGGCGGGATGCACGGGCGGCGCGCGAGGCGGCGGAGGCACACGCACGGTATGCGGCCGTGGTGGAAACGCGCCGATCCCGGCTCACCACGGGCCGCGCCCCATGGTGTGGAACCGGGCCACCGCTCACCACCGCCTACTTCTTCCGCTTCGGCGCCCGCTGCGAGAGCGCACTCCCGGCGGCCGTCTTGCTCGCCTTTCCGGTCCGCCCGTCGCGGAGGACTTTCGAAGCGGCCTTCGCGGCCCTGGCGCTGGTCCTTCTCTGCTTCGCCATCTCGCATCACCTCGTTTCATGTAAGAATTTGCAGAACTCGCGTCACGCAATCTTACGGTACCGCGTGTTCTGTCCCCTGCCGCACACGCCGCAGGGCGGCAGGCGATCACTCGGGTCGTCCAGCCGAACTTTCCATTGGCAGTTGATGCACTCGTAAGTGCCGGCTCCCGGCTTTTCTCCGATGTTGTAGTACATGTGCAACCTCTGGAACAATCTGTGCGTAAGAATTTATTACCTTGACACGAAGGTAAGATTTCCTTACGCTCCGGTCAACCCCCCTACGCAAGAGGGCACATGACACGAGAGCAGATCGCCGCCCGTCTGCGCGAAGCGCGCGAATCGATTGGGTTCACTCAGGCGGAAGTCGCCCGGGAGCTGGGCGTGCATCGTCCAACCATCAGCGAAATCGAAGCCGGCCGCAGAGCGGTCACGAGTGAGGAGCTTTACCGCCTGGCTCAGCTTTACGGCACGTCGGTTGGCGCCCTACTCACGGAAGGGCCGCCGCCGGAAGAGGACGTCGAGCGAATTCTGTTCCGCCGCCAGGGCCTTCTGGACACTCCCCGTGCACGAACGGCGATCCGGCGGTTCATGCAGCACTGCCGAGCGGAGCGCGAGCTGGAAGAACTGCTCGGGCTCGAACCGCCTCCGGACGCCCGGCCGGGCTACACCATCCGTACGCCGGGCTCCGTGATGGAAGCCGTTGCGCACGGCGAGGAGGTCGCCGAGGAGGAGCGGCGCCGCCTCGGGCTCGGCGCGGAACCGATTCGGAACCCGCTCGACCTCCTGGATCGCCAGGGTGTGCGGATCGCGGCGCTGCACGGTCTGGAAGACATCGAATTGGATGGCGTCTATTTCGAGGCGGCACAGCTCGGTGCGTGCATCGGCATCAATCTGGAATGCGATCACTGGACCGGATTCCGTCCGGCGTTCACCGCCGCACACGAGTATGCGCACTGGCTCCTGCGGGATGTACGGGCCGAGGAGTTCAGCCTGACGCGATCGGGATCCGATGTAATCGAGGTACGCGCGAATGCATTCGCGGCCGCTCTTCTGATGCCGAGGTCCGGCGTGCTCGAGTATTTCGGGCAGGTCGGCTTGCTTCGAAACGACAGGGTCCGCCCGCTGGCGCCGGCGGACATCGTGCGAGCCATGGACCACTTCGGCGTGTCTCGGCCCGCCCTGGCATTCCGGCTCCAGAATCTCGGCCTGATCGACGGTGCGGAGTCGGAGCGCCTACGGTCGTTGGAATTCTCTCCCGTGAACGTGGCGAAGAAGCTGGGGTTGCGCCTACGGCGCGATAACAACGTCGGCGCCCGGTTCGGGTCGTTGGTAACGGAAGCGTGGCGGCGAGGACTGATCACCACCGGTCGGGCGGCAGACCTCCTGGGCTTGGATGTCGATTCGTATCGAAGCCGTATGTGGGCGACAGGAGTCGAGCTGGAATCTACCGAGGATGTCCCCTTGCTGGGCGCTGCGGGTGCAGGGTGAACCGTGCCCTCACCCTTGATCCTCGACGCGTGTCAGTTGATCACATTCGGGAACGGTGGGCACCTGTCCGTGATCACCGGCCTCGTCGATCGGGTCATCATTACGGCGGACCGCGCTCAGCGTGAAGTCCTGAAGCCGCCGGCGCGAGATGAGCTCGCGAGCGCGATACGGGATGGGTTGATTCGTGTCGAAGCCATTGACCTCGAGGTCCGAGGAGAGGCCGAGGCCCTGGCCGCGTTCGACGGACGCCCGGCGTTTCGAGGGCGCGGAGAGGCCGAGGTCCTCGCGCTTGCGGCGACGCGCGGATACGTCGTGGGTTCTGACGAAGTGGCCGTGCGCCGTGTCGTTTCAGCCGAGCTGGGGCCCGAGCGCAGCGCGACTTCGCTGGACATCCTGATCTGGGCCATCCGCCAGGGGCGGTTCGACCTCTCGGCTGCGGACCGCTTATTGGACGAGTTGGATGTAGGCCCGGGAATCCGCCGCGAGCTGGAGCGTAGGGAGCTTTCTCTGGCCGACCTGGTTTAGGTCCCGGCCACGTCCGGCCCTTCCCCCGCTCCGCTCAGCCCTCCGCGCCCTTACCTCCTCGCGGACCGGCGTCCGGGCGCGGCTCCGGCGGCTTCCGCGAAATTACCCGCGCCGTCCCCCTCCGATTCGCCCGCCTCGCGTACCCCCGCTGGTACAGATACTTCGCATCGGCCTCCGAGGCGCGGCCCGCGTCGAACAGCTCGGCCATCCCGGCCAGGTCCGCGGCCTCCTCCAGCAGCTCGGGATCGACGAGGTCTTCGAGCGCGAGGTGCTCGGCGGCTTCGCGGAGCAGTCCGCCCGCGGCGTCGTCATCGCCCCGGCGCTGGGCTTCGTACGCCGCCTCTCTGGCGCGCGCGGCCTCCTGGAGCAGCAGCTCGCGCCGAACGTCGGGGTCGACGCGCGGGCCCTCGGCCAGCGACGCGCGGATCGGCAGCCGGATCTCCCGCCGCTCGATCGAGCCGTTCTCCGCGACGACGTGCGCGGTTAGGGTGAGCTCCGCGACGTCGACCGCACCGGCGGGCGTTCCGGGCGCCGCGGACGCACCGGTCCCTGCGGGCGCGCCGGTCGCGCGAGGCGCTCCATGCGCACCGGCCGCCGCGGGCTCCCCGGGCACCACGAGAAACTCCGCGAGGAGCACGCGCGGGTCGCGGGCGTAGAGGTCGCCGAGCTCGAGGCGCAGGCCGTCGTCGAGCGGCTCGCTCGGGTACCGGTGGTGGACGCACGCGAGGCGTGCCGCGGCGGCCGGGCGGATCTCGACGGCGATGTTCTGGGCGCGGAGCGAGAGGAGCCCGTCGATCTCCTCGGCGAAGACGGCAGGCGCCTGGTCGGGCCGCTCGATGTAGTACATGCTGCCGCCGCCGGCCTCGGCCATGCGGCGGAGCAGGACCTCGTCGTAGTCGGGCCCGAACCCGATCGTGGTCGTGACGATCCCCGCCTCGCGTGCGTTGCGGCAGAGGCCGACGAGCCGATCAGGGTCGGTGATCCCGACGTTCGCGAGGCCGTCGGTGAGGAGGAGCAGGCGGTGCGTCGCGCCGTCGCGCTTGCTCGCTGCGACGAGGTCGCGGCCGCGGAGCCAGCCGCCGCTGAGGTTGGTGCAGCCGCCCGACCGGATCGCGTGGATGCGGCCGATGAGGTCGTGCTGTGCATCGCCGGTCGCGGGCTCCGCGACGGTTCGCACGGCGTCGTCGTAGGCGACGACGCTCACCACGTCCACGGGCGCGAGCCGGCGCACGAGCAGGGCGGCGGCCTCCTTCGCCGCTTCGAGCGGCGCGCCGGCCATGGAGCCGGAGCGGTCGAGGACGATGCCGATGTTCAGGGGCACGCGGTCGTCGGCGGTGGGCGGGTCGCCGTGAAGCCGGAGAAGCGCGCGCACGACGTACGCGGCGCCGTCGTTCGCGGGCTCGTGGTCCAGCAGGATCTCGGTCTTCATGTCGCCTCCCGGGCTCGGGTTCGGGTGTGAAGATAGGGGGAGGCGCTGACAGTGAGCGGCGGGGGCGTAGCTGCCGAGAGTGCGGCTGGCGACGCCGTCCGGTTTTACATCCTCAGATGATCGCCGGACGACCGGATTCGGAGTCATCGCCCGGGAACCGGCTGATCAGCCGAACCCACAGCTCGTCGTCTTCGTCGACGCCGAGGACGCGGTGCAGCGAGTGCCACTCGACGGTGAACGGCCCGACGACGCGCACGGTGCGCCGGTCCTCGTACGGGCGGTCGAAGAGGTTCTCGAAGTCGGCCTTCGCGGCGATCGACGCGTCGGTCTCCTTCTGCCGCGCGATCCTCGCCGACCACCACTCGGAGTGGCGCCGCTCCGCGACGTCGGGCCACGCGACGTCGGGCCACGCGTCGTCGGCGTCGCGCGGGATTCCGCGGCGCCGCGACGAACACGTGCAGGGTGAGTCGAGAGTCCGGCGTTTGACGAAGTAGCTGTTCATCCGCACCTCGGCGCTGCGCCCTGGAGGCCGGCGGGCCGTCCCGGCATCGGCACCCGACGCTGAACGGGAGCCGGCTCATGGTGCCGCGCTCGGCGGAGCTGCGGCCGCGGCGGGCGTTCCTGGAGGAGCGGTACGAGCGGTTCCGGAAAGCGGGGTAGCGCACCTGCTCCCGACCCCCCGGAACCGTCGCCGCCCACTCTTCCTCTTCGCGCGATCGGACGTTCGCGTCCTCCGCCAATGGCTCGGGGGCGCTAAGCCGTTTGCCCCCGCCCCGCGCGCACCGCAACCCCCACGCCCCACGCCAGCACCCCCACGATCGCGATGTGGTAGACGATGTCCGGCACCGTCCGCGGCCCGACGCCGACGGCGATCGTGAACAGCCCGACCAGGGTGCCGAGCAGCGCGAACGCCTGCACGACCGTGGCAATGCGGGCGGCACGCGCCGGCCAGAGCCACGTCGCCAGCAGGCCAGCGGCGAGGGCGGTCGCGATCACGGTCTCCGCGATGCGTGCTTCGCGGTGCTCATACCCGGCGATCAGCGCGCCCCCGTGGACGAGTGCCGCAATGGTGAAGGCCGCAGCCTGGGCGGCCAACAGGATTCGCAGTTTCCGGTTCATTCTTCCGCTGCCTCCCGCGCCCTCACGCCTGCTGCTTCGCCCGCCCCTTCACCTGCCGCTCCGCCACCTTCGCCATGTCGTGCTCGACGCCGTACGACTGCAGCGCCAGCCGGGTGAGGCTGACGGCCAGCTCGCGCTCGGCCACGAGCGCGGTGCGCGCGCCGTGCGTCTCGAGGAACTCGCGCTCGGCGTCGCTGTGGGTGCGGACGTAGATCTCGGCGTCGGGGTTGACGCGGCGGACCAGCGCGAGGATCGCGCGTCCCTGGTACGCGTCCGGCGTGGCGTCGATGACGAGCCGGGCGCGCTCGAGGTGGGCGGCCGCGAGGATCTCGGGGCGGGTCGCGTCGCCGTAGATCACGGGGAGGCCCTGCTTGCGCAGCTCCTCGACGCGCTCGCGGCTCTGTTCGACGATGATGTAGGGGATGCCGTGGCGGGCGAGCTCGTCGGCGACGGGCGCGCCGACGCGGCCGCTGCCGAGGACGACGGTGTGGCCGTGGAGCTGCGCTTCGTCGACGCAGGCCGGCAGCTCGGCCAGCTCGCCGGCGGCGCGCTCGAGGCGGTCGGCCCAGGAGGGCGCGTTTCCGCGTGGGCGGCGCAGCCACCGTTCGGTCGGGGCGACGAGAGCGAAGACGACGGGGTTCAGCGTGATCGAGAGGAGCGCGCCGGCGACGATCAGGCTCTGGGCGTCGGCGGAGAGCAGGCCGAGCGAGGTGCCGAGCGTCGCCAGGATGAACGAGAATTCGCCGATCTGCGCCAGCCCCGCCGCGATCATGAGCGCGGTGTGGAGCGGGTAGCGGAACGCGAGGACGAGGGCGACGGCGGGGATCGCCTTGCCGATGATGATGATCCCGACGACGGCGAGCACCTCGAGCGGCTGCTCGACGAGGATCGCGGGGTCGAAGAGCATGCCGACGGAGACGAAGAACAGGACGGCGAACGCGTCCTGGAACGGGAGCGCGTTGGTCGCGGCCTCGTGGCTGAAGTCGGATTCGCTGACGACGACGCCGGCGAAGAAGGCGCCGAGCGCGAAGGAGACGCCGAAGAGCGCGGCGGCGCCGACGGCGATCCCGAACGCGGTCGCCAGGACGGCGAGGGTGAACAGCTCGCGCGAGCCCATCTGCGCGACGCGGCCGAGGAGCCAGGGGACGATGCGTCGCCCGACGACGAGCATCAGCACGACGAACGCGGCCACCTTGGCGAGCGTGGCGACGAGGGTGCGGAGCAGGTTGCCGTCGGCGGCGCCGGGCGCGTGCAGCGCCGTCGTCGCCTCGGGCGGCGCGCCGAGCGGGCCGGCCAGGACCGGGAGCAGGACGAGCGCGATGACCGTCGCGAGGTCCTCGACGATGAGCCAGCCGACGGCGATGCGGCCGTCGGCGGAGCCGAGGATGCCGCGGTCCTCGAGCGCGCGCAGCAGCACGACGGTGCTGGCCACGGAGAGCGCGAGGCCGAAGACGAGCCCGGTCCCCCACGGCCACCCCCAGAAGTGTGCGACCGCCGCGGCGAGGCCGGCGGCCGCCGCACTGTGCACGAGCGCGCCGGGGACCGCGATGCGTCGCACGGCCATCAGGTCGGCGATCGAGAAGTGGAGCCCGACGCCGAACATCAGCAGCATCACGCCGATCTCGGCGAGCTGCGCGGCGAGCGTCTGGTCGGCGACGAAGCCGGGGGTGAACGGGCCGACCGCGACGCCGGCGAGGAGGTAGCCGAGGATCGGCGGGAGGCGGAGCCGGGTCGCGACCAGGCCGAAGATGAAGGCGAGGCCGAGGCCGGCGGCGATGGTGGCGATCAGTGCGGTCTCGTGGGGCATCGTCTCT
>DASVDG010000151.1:0-27487 GCA_036381255.1 Longimicrobiales bacterium
CTGACAACTGACAACTGAATGCCGAACCCTGACTCCCGAACCCTAGCGTGAGCGGCGTGACGGGGCCTCGGCCGGAGCCGACCCCGGTCCGCGGTGGCCGCCGCGTCGCCGGCTCGTTGCCCGTCCGCGGCGGCCGTTGCGGCGCCGGCACAGGGCATTGTTTTCGACACCCGTTGTCGCCGATCGAGGCGTTGCATATGGAGATCGACCGTTCGACACCACAGCTCGGCTCGCTCTACCAGGACCTGATCCTGGACCACTACAAGCGGCCCCGGAACCGGGGCGAGCTGGAGGGGGCGAACGCCGAGGCGCACCTGAACAACCCGACGTGCGGAGACCAGATCCGGCTGCAGCTCCGGGTCGAGGACGGCCGGATCGAGGACGCGATGTTCGTCGGCGACGGCTGCTCGATCTCGCAGTCGTCGGTCTCGATGATGACGCAGCTGCTGAAGGGGAAGACGGTCGAGGAGGCGGAGTCGCTTTCGGCGCGGTTCACGGCGATGATGCACGGCGATGCCGAGGCGGCGCGCGACAAGTCGCTCCGCGACCTGCGGGCGCTGGCCGGTGTGAGCCGGTTCCCGGTGCGCGTGAAGTGCGCGCTGCTCGGCTGGAACGCGCTGGCCGAGGCGCTGAAGCGGCGCGGCTGATCGTCGTCCGCCGGCCGCGGCGGCGGCCGGCGGCCTTGACTTCCCCGGCTCCCTCCCCTTGATTAGGGGCTCGGCAGCGCCCTCCCCCTCCCCGGCTCCGGGGACCGTTCCCGTTCGCGGCTTCGACCGAGGTCCACGGCATCGCGGGCACCCGCCCGGGCCGGCACATCGCGTGTCGGTCCGCGGATCCCGGCAGACCGGTGCGCACAGGAGACGATTCCATGCAGGCCTGGTGGGAGCGAGACCAGATCATTTCGGCGTTCATCGTCGGCAGCTTTTCGATGACGGCGGCGCTGATCTCGATGATCGTGAACACGCGCCGGATCGAGAAGGCGGCGACGAAGGCGGCGGAGGCGGTGTCGGGGAGGAAGGCGGCGTCCGCGGGGACGCCCGCGCGCCGTCGGGCGCGACGGGCCCGGCGGATGCGGAGCTTGGGGGTCGGCGCGATGTTCGTCGCCGGGATGGTGCTCGGCGGCGTGGGGTATCGTTACGGCGCGACGGCGCTGAGCGCCGCCGGGATGGCGTTCGGCCTGCCGTTCGACCTGGGCTGGCGGACCGCGCCGACGCTGCCGCCGCTGATCGCGGCAGAGCCGACGCGCCGGGTCACGTCGTCCGGCGGGTCTGCCGAAGCCGCGGAGGCGGTGCCCGCGGCGGTCGCGGCGGGTCTCCCGGACTGGCTCCGCACGCTCGGGCGGCGCATCTACTACCGGTACGCCGAGCGCTTGCCGGACGCGTGCGCCGGCACCGCGACGGCGCACGGCAACTGGGAAGGCGGCGACGCCGGCGTGCCGGTCCGCTGCGTGGACAGCGCGTGGCTCGTCTTCGACGTGAGCGGGCTGGTCGAGGCCGGTACGATCGCGCCGGGCGTGGTCTACTGCGTCAACTTCCGGGACGGCGCGGGGCGGTGGGCGGCGCACGACGCCGCGAACTCGCCCGGCGTGGAGCGGGTCGCCGTGCCCTCGCCGACGGGCGCGGTCGGCCCGATGCCGCTGGGGTTCCGCGTCGTGCCCACCGGTGGCGCGGACCGGGTCGAGTTCGCGAGCGCCGCGACCCGGGCGCCGTGCTGATGCGGCGCACGCCTCAGAACTCGTCGCCGAGCCAGAACGGCATCGGGAGCCGGAACGCGCGCTCGAGGGCGTCGGCGGCGCCGTCGATACGGGCGAGGCCGAGGCGCGCGGCATCGCGGGGGGTGAGCTCGCCGGCGTAGACCTGGGCGAACGCCGCCGCGCCGATCGCGAGGCGTGCGTCGTAGCCGCCGCCGCGGCGCGGGTGGACGCGGGCGCCGCGCTCTTCGATGGCGACCTCCCACGGCCCCCGGTTCCCGGGGGCTTCCTCGTCTTCCACCTCGATCTCGAGCGTCAGTCCCACGCCGGGCGGGCCGCCCCAGTGTCGGCGTGCGGCGAGGGCCGCGGGCACGTCGAGCACGCGGAGCATCGGCCCGCGGGTCCGCCCTGCGACGGGGAACCAGAGCGGGCGGACCGCGCCGTGGCGCGGCGGGCGCGGGTCGCTCAGGAGGAGGTCGAGTCGCTCGTCGGGGCGGGCGTCGTAGCGCACCTCGCGGAACGCGTCGCGCTGGGCGGAGATCCAGCCGAGCAGCCCGCGGCGCGCCGTTTCGTCCTCGGCGACGAGCTCGCGCACGCGGAGCGTCGCGCCGCGCGCGTCGCGCCTGCGGGCGAAATGGGCCGTGAGGTAGCCGCGGACGACGTCGTCCTCGAAGACGAAGGCGTACACGCCGGGCGGGTCGAGATGGTGGGCCCACGCGCGGGCGTCGCGGTCGATCGGCCCGTTCGACCGCTCGGCGACGCGGGCGTAGCACGCGGTGATCTCGTCGCGGTCCCCGGCACCGGCCGGGCGCACGCCCGCGGCCTCGACGTGCTCCGGCAGTGCGTCGGGCGCGAAGCGGTACGCGTGCAGCTCGCCCACGAGGCCCCAGCCGAGCCCGTGGTAGAACGAGGGGCGGAACGGGTAGAGCACGCTGACCACATCGCCGCGGCCGCGGCCGAGCCGGATCGCGTGGCGGCACAGCGCGCGGCCGACGCCGCGGCGTCGCGCGTCCGGCGCCGTGGCGACGGCCGCGAGCCCGAGCATCGGCAGCGGCGAGCCCGCGATCCACTCCGTCAGCCGGTACGCGCGGAACGCGCCGATCAGCCGGCCTCGCTCTTCGGCGATGTACGCGGACTCGATCCCGCCGTAGGGGATCCCCGTCTCGAGCTGTCGGACCCGGTCGGCCGCCGTCCGCCGCCCGGGGAAGGCGACGGTCCACAGCGCGGCCAGCGCCTGCGCGTCCGACGGCTCCGCGTTCCGAATCTGCATGGTGCCTCCCGGCCTGGTCAGGCCGTCAAGAGCCGGGCCAGCATCGCGCGGGACCGGAGCTTGCGCCGCCCGTCGGGGTACGCCACCTTGCGGCGAACACCGTTCGAACCCGGGAGGACACGACGATGAGCAACGGCTGGATCGGCCGGCGGGTGGCGGTCGTGGAGGGGTGTCGCACGCCGTTCTGCAAGGCCGGCACGGCGTTCAAGGCGATGACCGCGATCGACCTGGGCACCGTCGCGGTGCGCGAGCTGCTGGACCGCGCCGAGCTCGATCCCGCCGAAGTCGACGAACTCGTCTACGGCACCGTCGTCCACTCGGTCACGGCGCCGAACATCGCGCGGGAGGTCCAGCTCGGCGCCGGGCTGCCGCCGAGCGCGCCGGCGTACACGGTTTCGCGCGCGTGCGCCTCGGCGAACCAGGCGATCACGGCGGCGGCGGACAGCATCGCCCGCGGCTACGCCGACGTCGTCGTGGCCGGCGGCGCGGAGTCGCTGACCGACGTGCCGATCCTGGTCTCCCGCCCGCTGCGCGACCGGCTGGTCGCGGCCTCGCGCGCGAAGACGCTCGGCCAGCGGCTCAGGGCGTTCGCGGGGATGCGCCCGAAGGAGCTGGTCCCGATGACGCCGGCGATCGCCGAGCCGTCGACGGGCGAGACGATGGGCGAGAGCGCCGAGCGGATGGCGAAAGAGAACGGGATCACCCGCGAGGCGCAGGACCGGTGGGCGCTGCGATCGCACCGCCTGGCCGCCGAGGGCACGGCCGACGGCCGGCTGACGCGGGAGATCGTGCCGATGTACATCCCGCCGAAGTACGAGGAGGTCGTCGACCGGGACAACGGGATCCGGGCAGACACCAGCCTCGAGAAGCTCGCGACGCTGCGGCCCGTCTTCGACCGGCACTACGGCTCGGTCACGGCCGGGAACGCGTCGCCCCTCACCGACGGCGCGTCGGCCGTGCTGCTGATGAGCGAGGAGAAGGCGAAGGCGCTCGGCTACGAGCCGCTCGGCTACATCCGCAGCTACGCGTACGCCGCGCTCGCGCCGAGCGCGCAGCTGCTCCAGGGGCCGGCCTACGCCGCCCCCGTCGCCCTCGACCGCGCCGGCGTCGCCATGAAGGACATCGAGCTGTGGGAGATCCACGAGGCGTTCGCCGCGCAGGTGCTCTCCAACTTCCAGGCACTCGACTCGGACGAGTTCGCCCGCACGGAGCTCGGCCGCCCCGCGAAGGTCGGGCTGATCGACGAGGACCGCATCAACGTGATGGGCGGCAGCATCGCAATCGGCCACCCGTTCGGCGCGACCGGCGGCCGACTGACCATCACGCTGCTCAACGAGATGCGCCGCCGCGGCCTCGGCCTCGGGTTGATCACCGTTTGCGCCGCGGGCGCGATGGGCTTCGCGATGGTGCTCGAGCGGGAGTAGCGGCGCCCGCCCCCGCGTCGAACTGCGACAGTGCGTGGCGCAGCACGCGCCAGCCGGTCAGTGCGCGGCGCGGCGCCGTGTCCCGCTCCCACAGGCCGTCCTCGCGCTGCGTGACCGCCAGCAGCCCCGCGCCCCGGCGGATCGCCGCGTCGATCGCCGGCGTGCCGAACCCCGCGCCGACCGCCGCCAGCAACACCTCGAGGATCGAGATCGCGTCCAGCTCCGGCCAGCTCCCGTCCGCACGCTGCGTCTGCACCATGCGAGCGAGCATCCGCTCCAGCACTTCCCTGAGCTCCGCCAGCGTATGCGCCTCGACCAGCGCCAGCAGGATCGCCGGGAACGCTTCCAGCGGCACCAGCTCGACCTCGCGGCGCGCCTCCAGCTCGAGCAGCCTGCGCAGGCCGTCCAGATGCAGCCACGCGTCCGGTCCGTGCCCGCCCCAGCGCAGGCACGCCCGCAACGCGAGACACGACGCCGCGAGCTGCGCCGCCGGGCCCGTCGGGAACCGACCGCCGCTCGACAGCACCAGCTCCTCCCCGGGCGCCAGCGGAGGCTCCGGCGCGAAGAAACCGCCCAGCGAATGATGACACAGCCCCAGCCGATGCCGGTCCGGCGAGCAGCCCGCGCCGAACCGGCCGGGCCGGCCCCGCAGCCGCCGCAGCCACTCCACCCCGCGCCGCGCCGCCAGCTCGACCCGCTTCGGCGGCTTCGGCGCCGCCAGCTCCCGTAACAGCAGCATCGCCTCCGCCGTCGCGACCAGACCGCCGCGCCAGCTCCCGTCGGCGTCCTGCGCGGCCAGCATCTGCGCGACGAGCTCGCCCGCGAGATCGTCGTCCCCGGCCTCCGGCCGGCCCGCCTCGCGCCGCGCCAGCAGCGCCTCCGGCCCCGACGACGCGAGAAACCCCGCCTCGAGACGCGCCAACGCACGCTCCAGCGTCTGCGACGTCACTCCCGGATTGACCCAACTCAGCATGACGGATGTTCGTTCCGGTGTCCGCGACCGCCTGTCAGAACGGCGGCCGCAGCAACGTTCTTTAATGAGTACAAAAATCCCGGACTCCCGGGAAGTCGCCGCCCGATCGGTTCGGCACGGTTCGTGCGCCACGCGCACCGCGCCCACCCCTCCGGGCCGCCGTTCCACCTCCAGCGCGGGAGGCCGTATCCGTACCTTGAGTGTCAGCCTTATGGCCGTAGCCGCCGTCGCCGTGAGCGTGCTGCTTTCCCGGCAGCGCCAGGAAAAGGAGCAGGCCCCGCGGGACGTGCCCGCGGGCGAGAGCCAGCCCACGCGCCGCTCCCTCGACGCGATCCGCTCCGCCGGGCTGTAAGACCGAGAGGTCCCGGAAACATGTGGCGTGCGCGCCCCGCACAGGGGCACGCGCGCCACATTCGCTTGCCCGGGCGCGGCGTGCCGCGCCCGCGCGTCATCGCGCCGGTCGACTACTCCGCAGCGGAGGAGTGGTCGTGGATGATCTTCCAGCCTTGGTCGGTGCGGGAGAGGACGAGGGTGAAGAACCCGGTGGAGGCGACGGCCCCGCCGTCGGGCTCGGCGAGGACGTAGCGGCCGAGGGCGAGGGCGTGGTCGGAGCCGAGGGACCGGACCTCGATGTCCTCGAAGGAGAGCCGGTGCGCGGGGCGGCCGGTGCTCCAGTATCCTGCGACGTAGCGTCGCCGGATCTCGTCGGTGCCGCGGGTGGTGCCGGATGCGCCGGTGAAGGTGGTTCCGTCGCCGGGCATGTAGTCGTCGAGGAATCCATCGAGGTCGGCGCGGTTCCAGGCGTCGGCGGAAGCCTGGAGCATGCGCGCGATCTCGGCGGCCGCGTCGTCGTGGGACGCGGCGGATTCGGACTGTCCCGCGGCGCCGCAGGCGGCGAGGACGAGGAGGAGGCCGAGGGGGAGGGCGCGGTTACTCAAAGTGGTCGCGGTTCTTTGCGATGTAGTCGCTCCATTCGGGCGGCACATCGGTATCGGGGAAGATGGCCGTCACCGGGCACTCGGGTTCGCAAGCGCCGCAGTCGATGCACTCGTCGGGGTGGATGTAGTACTGGTCCTCGCCCTCGTAGATGCAGTCCACCGGGCACACCTCGACGCAGCTGGCGTCCTTTGTGCCGATGCAGGGCTCGGTGATGATATACGGCATTGCTTCCTTCGCCTCCCGCCGGATTCGAACTGGCCGACCTCACTGAAACGGCGCGTTGGAAAGTGCAACCGTGGTGCCCGGGTCGCAAGGGGTGGAGCGGGCGGTGCGGTGGGTGGCGTGGCCGGCGGCGCCGTACGCGGTGCGGTGCGCGGTTCGTCGTGTGGCCGGCGATGGCGGGCGGAGCGGCGCGGGCGGCTCATACGGACTTCGCGTGAACCCTTCGCGATCCCGGCGGCGAGTCGCGCTCCGGTCGAGTCCAATGAGGGGAACGGTTGCGGCGAATCCCGCATCAGGCGTCGGGCGCGCGGTGCTCGTACGCCGCGAGGAAGCGTTCAGCGAACGCGGTGCACCAGCGGAGGAGACGGCGGGTGAGCGTGGGGTCCGTGCGGTCGGCGACGGGGAGGTAGACCTCGCGGGTTTCGCGGTGCAGCGGCGTCCAGAGCGAGCGGTCGAGGAGGTGGAGGTGCCGGGCGTGGTCGAGGCGCTCCGCGACGGCGACGAGGCGGGCGGGCGCGGAGGCGGTCACGAGCCGTTCGGCGAGGGTGTCGCGGTCGCGCTGCGGGAGCGGCACCTCGTGGAGGATGTCGAGGGTGCCGGGCGCGAGCGAGGACTCGGCGGGCGGCTCGGCGGCGAGGTCGGGTCGGAGCGTCTCGGCGAGCGCGCCGGCGGAGAGGACGGCGGGGTCGGTGATACCGACGTCCTCGAGCAGGATCAGAGCGGTCCGGCCGGGGTGCAGGTAGAGCGGGTCGTGGTCATCGTCGAGGCGAAGGATGCGGGGTCGCATCGCGGCGTCGAGCGCGGCCTCGATCGACCGGCGTCCGGGCGCGGGGACGCCGGCCCGGGCCGCGGCGTCGAGGACGCGGCGGGTCATGGCCGAGGCGCGTGGGCTGGTGGCGTTCACGACCCGCGCGGCGCCCAGACCACGTCCTCGACGCCCGCCCGCAGGTTCGCCACGCGCGCCAGCGCGAAGAGCAGGTCGGAGAGGCGGTTCAGGTAGACGAGGATGCTCGGCTCGACCGGCGCTTCTTCGGCGAGCTCGACGGCGCGGCGTTCGGCGCGGCGGCAGACGGTGCGCGCGACGTGCAGCGCCGCGGAGCCCGGCGCGCCGCCCGGCAGGATGAAGGCGCGGAGCTCGGGCGCCTCGGCCATGGCCTCGTCGATCCAGCGTTCGAAGAGCGGGATGCGCTCGTCCGGGAGCGCGGGCAGTGACGGCCTGCGCCGTCCGGGCGGCGCAGGCGGCGTGGCCAGGTGCGCGCCGATCGCGAAGAGGTCGGGCTGGATCGATGCGAGCCGCTCGCGAATCGTCGCGTCCTCGTTGACGCCGATGGCCCAGCCGATTACGGCGTTCAGCTCGTCGACGTCGCCGTAGGCGTCGACGCGCGGGTCCGATTTCGGAACGCGGCCGCCGCCGAAGAGCGCGGTCCGGCCCGTGTCGCCTTTGCGGGTGTAGATCTTCATGCGGTCATGATACGCCGCCGGGCGTCGGGGCGCCACGCCGGCGCGCGGTCCGGCGGGGTAAGCCGCGCGGGGCGGTGCCGGGCCTGCGCGGCGCCGGCGGCGTCGAACGGCGCCGGCGGTCAGGGCGGCGCATCGCCCGCGGGCGCGGGCTCCGAGGGTCCGGGCGCGGCGACGAGGCCGAACGGCTGCCAGTACCCGGGTGCGACCGGCACGTAGAGCACGGCGTGGGGCGGCGTCGCGCCGTCGGGCGTGTAGTAGGCGACGCCCTGGAACCGTCCGAGCGGCACGAACTCCCGTGCTCCTGTCGGCTCCGGCCGTCCCGACGGCTGGTACGGCCGTCCCGCGGCGACGAGCGGCCGGCCGCGGCGGTACCAGTCGTAGCGGGTCAGGTCGTAGTAGATCTCGGGCGGCTCGCCGTCGCGGGCCTCGCGAGGCGGCGCGGGCGTCTCGATCGCGCGTTGCTCCGCGGCCTGGACGAACTCTTCCTGTCCGCTCCGGCCGCAGGACGGGAGGAGGCACAGGGCGGCGTACAGGAGCGGTGGGATCGGGGGCGGGGCGCGCAGCGGCTGCATGATCCCGAGGCGGTGCAACGGCCGTGCCGGTCGGGGTCGCGGGCAAGCCGTCGTCCGTGCGGCCCGTCCGCGGCCCGGCGGACTGCGGGACTGCGGACCGGGCGGCGCCGCGTCGTCCCGGGCGGGCGCCCGGAGCGCGGCGCCCCGGTGGATCAGAGCGCCGCGTCCAGGTAGAAGTGCAGCTTCCAGCCGACGGGCTCGCGGAGCGCACGGGCCAGGTCGAGGCGGAGCAGGCCGTCCAGCACGCTGGCGCCGACGCCGGCGGAGAGGAGTGGCCGGCCGGTGCCGAACGCCGCGCGGTCGCCGGCCCAGCCGGCGTCGGAGAAGAGCGCGATGCGGACGCCCGGGAACGCGGTCGCGACCTCGGCGCGGCCGCGCCAGAAGGCCGTGCCGCGGCGCGTGAGCGGATCGAAGCCGCGCAGCGTGCCCGACCCGCCGATGAACCAGAGCGCCTGGCTCGGGAGCGTGCCGAACGACGTGCCCGCGGCGCCCTCGATGGATGCGACGAGCGGGCCGGGCAGCGGCACGCCGAGGCGCACGCCGAGCGACGGGCGAGCGTAGCGGAACGTGCCGGTCGCCGCGTCGAGCGAGAGCCCGGCGCCCCAGCGGAAGCCGGCGGGGTCGAGCCCGCGGTCGACGCCGAGCGCGAGGCGCGCGCCGACGAGGTCGGCGTCGTCGACGGGCAGGTCGTCGCGGAAGCGGAAGCCGTCGTCGAAGAGGCGGCGAAGGTTGAAATCGGTCTGCGCCGGCGCCGGCGACTGGTGCTCGACGTAGAGGCGCCAATCGTACCGCACGGCGCCGGTCTCGGCGCTCCGGCCGAGCAGCTCGATGCCGTAGCTCCGGAAGTAGTCGCCGTCGTCGCGGCCGCGGACCAGCGCGTCGAGGGAGTTGCCGATCGAGAAGGGGCGCACGCGGGGATCGACGGCGGCGAGGCGACGGTACGCGGCGAGGCGCAGCCGCTGGCCGAGCGCCTGCGTGCCGAACCCGAGCTCGGCGTTCGGCTCGAGGTCGGCCGTGCCCAGCCGCGCGGTCAGGTCGGCGGAGTGCGGGCCGTACGCCGTCGTCGCGCGCGCGCCGACCGAGAGCCCCTCGACGCGGTTGTAGCGGAGCAGGCCGGGCCGGTCGAGGCCCCAGTGGAATCGGATCGGCTCGAGCGTCCGCGGCGCGCCGGGGAGCCCCTCGAGCATCGACCGGATCTCGTCCAGCTCCGACTCGGAGGCCAGGATCTCGCCCTGCTCGAAGATGGAGTGCGGCAGCAGCTCGCTCTCGAGGAGCGATGCGGTGTCGTCCGGGACGACGACGCGGACCCGGCGGCAGCGCCCGCCGCGGCAGACGCAGCCGCCGCGGCCATCGCAGGCGTGGAGGCCGATGTCGCCGGCGAGGTCGAGGCGCACGGGCGGCAGCCCGAGCGTGTCGCCCTCCACGCGATAGTCGCCGTAGGCGCGCTCGAAGCGCACCGGCATTCGCAGCAGCGGCCCGACCTGCACCTCGCCCTCGAACGCGATGAGCCGCGGCAGCCACCAGCGCATCTCCCAGAGCCCGTACTCGATGGCAATGTAGTGGACCTCCGCGCGGATCGGCTTGAGGATCCCGGGGATCTCGTCGAGGTCGTCCTCGTCGTCCGGATCGTCGACGTCGTCGATCATGGCGGCGTCGCGTTCGAGGTCGAACGGGCGGGCGAGGCGGAAGTACGCCTGGACCACGGCGTACGTCTCGGAATCGAGCCAGAGCGTGCCGCTGAAGAGGCGCGGGTCGGCGCGGCGCGGGATGAGCCGGAGCTCGAGGATCCGAATCGTCCGGCCGTCCGGCAGGCGCAGCGCGGTCGTGTCGCCGGTCGCGAAGCGGTAGTCCCATTCGCTGCCGTCGGCGAGCGGGTGGCGCAGGAAGTCGCCGTCGCCGAGGTCCATCAGCCGGTCGTCGGCCGGGTCGTAGACGAGGTGCGGGAAGTAGGCGTCGAGGTCGTCAGGGACGTGGGGCCGGGACTCGACGATCGGCACGACCTCGCGCACGCCGAGCGCCTCGACGACCGGCGGCGCGAGGTGGTGCCAATGGATGCGCGATGCCGCCTCCCGTCGGTAGAGCAGCCGGTCGCGCCGGAACGCGCGGAGCCCGGCCGAGATGTGCTCGCGCACGGTGGCGTCGTACCGCGTGATCGTGCGGTCCACGCTGTCGCGCCGCGCGCGCGCCCGGGCGACGAGGATGCGGGCGGTGGGATCCAGGTACGCGGTCGCGAGCGTCGCCGAATCGGGCGGCGGGCGCACGGAATCCGCCGCGACGGCGCCCGTGTCCGGCGCGACGCGCGACGGCTCCACGGTGACCTCGACCTGAACCTGGAGCAGGACGGCGGCGGCGACGGCGGCCCACATGCGAGGAGTACTCCGGTCCGTGGATTGGCGACGGTTCGCGAGACCCGACATGTACGTTCCGTGCCGGCCGGAGGTTTCATCCGGGGCGCGCGGCTGGTCCGCGGGCGCGGGCGGGCTTATCTTCTGGTTTCCGAACCGCTTCCCTTCCCCAGGAGCCGCCCGTGGGCGACGAACGACTGACCGCCGAACTGAACCGGCTGTACTGGGAGAGCGAGGCGTCCGTCGGCGAGATCGCCGAGCGGCTCGGCATCTCGCGACGCGCACTCTACGACGCGCTCGCCGCGAGGCCGGCGGGCGCGGCCTGCCCCGAATGCGGCGGTGCGCTCGTCTACGCCAACCGGTCGCGCCGCGACGCGGGCCGCGCGGCGTGCGAAGCGTGTGGGCTGGAGCCCGACATCGCCACGCTCCGTGCCGCGACGGCAGAGGCCGGCGCGGCGCTCCGCCGCGACGCCGACCGGCGAGAGGCCGCGCGCGCCGGCGCCGGTCCGGCCACGGGCGACCGGCCGTGGGCCGCGCCGGAGCCGGCCGTCGAGCAGGAGTGGGACGCCGGCCGGCTCGCGCCGCTCGACCGGGACGCCGCCCGTCGTGGCCGCGCGCTGCTGATCGTCGGCGCCGCGCTCGTCGGCGCGGCCGCGGGCGCGATCGCGGCGCTGCTGCTGCGGCGGCGGTAACCGGCGCCGACCGCGCGCGCCGCCGTCGTCCGCGTCAGTCGACCGTCGGGCGGCTCCGCGGCCGGACCTCCGGCGTGTTCTCGCGGATCACCGCCTGCTTGCCTTCGCGGATCGTCTCGATCTTCTCCACGTGATCCACGTCGTCGCGGAGGTGATGGCGCTGCTTCGACGCGCCGGTGGTCACGCCCTCCTCGCTCGGGAGCCGGCCGCGCCCGCGCGCCCGTCGCGCCTTCCCGCGCCGCTGCCGGTTGTCGCCCTCCATCTGCTTGCCGGCCATGTCGACTCCCGTCTCAGTACATGCGGCGGCCGCTCCGCAGCGCCGGCGGCCAGTAGCGCCGGGAATACTCCCGGTCCTCGTAGGCGAACTCCTTGTCGAAGCGGCGCGGCCGGTCGTACGGCCGCCGGCCGAGCCGGTGCGCGCGCTCCAGCTCGCGGCGCTCGATGGCGAACCGCCGGGCGTAGGCGCCCTCGTAGCGGCCGTAGCGGCGGTTGTATTCCGGGCCGCGGTAGTCGTAGCGCATCCGATCGAATCGAGCCATAATCCTGTACCGCTGGTTCACGGGTGGTTCTTGCGGGTGGATTCGTGCAAGGGGTGAACCAGCGGGGGGCCGGCGGCCTGACGGCCGCCGGGGAGCGGGGCTTCGCCCTGGGGGCGCCGGCCTTGCGGCCGGCGGGAGCGGCCGGTTGCGCCGGCCGGGGCGGGGCCTGCGGCCCCGGGGGCGGGCGCTGCGCGCCTGGGGGCGCGGCGCTTTGCGCCGCGGGGGCGGCGGCGCCTGGGGCGCCGGCCGGGGGGAGGTGGGGGTCCGGTGGGGAGCGCGGGGGGCGAGGGTGCGGTGCGTGCGATCGTGGAGCAGGGGCATGGAGGAAGCGTTCGGGGAGGCGCTGGCGCGGCGGGTGACGGAGGTGCCGGGGCCGGCGTCGCGGAAGCTGGCGGCGCGGCTGGCGCGGGTCGAGTCGCGGAACATCACGCGGCTGGAGGGCGAGCCGCCGATCTTCTGGGTGGAGGCGCGGGGCGCGAACGTGCGGGACGCGGACGGGAACGTGTACGTGGACGTGTCGTCGGGGTTCGGGGTGGCGGCGGCGGGGCACGGCAACGCGCGGGTCGCGGAGGCGGTCGGGCGGCAGGCGGCCCTTCTCGCGCACGCGATGGGCGACGTCTACCCGGCGGAGATCAAGGTCCGGCTGCTGGAGCGGCTGGCGGCGCTCGCGCCGGATCCGCTCGGCGTATGCGTCCTGGGGAGCGCGGGGAGTGAGGCGGTCGAGGCGGCGCTGAAGACGGCGATCCTGTACACGGGCCGGCCGGGGGTCATCGCGTTCACGGGCGGCTACCACGGGTTGACGTACGGCTCTCTGGCGGCGACGTGGCGTCCGGAGTTCCGCGACCCGTTCCGTCAGCAGATCTTCTCCGGCGTGCGCTTCGCGCCGTACCCGTACGCGTATCGGTGGACCGAGCCCGGCGATCCGGTCGACGGCTCGCTGACGGCGGTGCGGCGGCTGGTCGAGAGCGCGGCGCGAACGGCGACGCCGATTGGCGCGGTGGTCGTCGAGCCGGTGCAGGGGCGGGGCGGCATCGTCGTGCCGCCGCCCGGCTTCCTCCCCGCGCTGCGCGAGCTGTGTGACGAATACGGCCTGGTCCTCGTCTTCGACGAAGTCTACACCGGGTTCGGCCGGACGGGCGCCTGGTTCGCGTGCGAGCACGAGGCGGTCGTGCCCGACATCTTGACGGTCGGCAAGGCGCTGACGGGCATGCTGCCGCTGAGCGCCGCGATCGGCTCGCCGGAGGTGATGGCCGCGTGGCCGCCGTCGACGGGCGAGGCGATCCATACGAGCACGTTCCTCGGGAACCCGATCGCGTGCGCCGCGGCGCTGGCGCAGATCGACGAGATCGCGTCGCGCGGACTGGTCGAGCGCGCGGCATCGCTCGGCCGACGGCTGCGGGAGCGGTTGGAAGGCTGGCGCGAGCGGTACCGGTCCGTGGGCGACGTCCGCGGCGTCGGCCTGCTCCAGGGCGTCGAGCTGGTCGAGGCGGGACCGGACCGGCGGCCGGCGACGGAGCGCGCCGGCCGGGTCGTGCGCGACGCGCTGCGCGCCGGCGTGATCCTCCTCGCCGAGGGGCCGGCCGCGAACGTGCTGGCGTTCGTGCCGCCGCTCGTCATTACCGAGCGGCAGCTCGACCACGCCGTCGACGTCGTCGAGACGGCGCTTGCGACCGCGGAACGCGGCGTCTAGCTTCCCGCCGATTCGGCGGCCTCGACCGAGCCGGCCAGCTCGAAGTCCCTGGCCGTCAGGCCGCCCGCGCTGTGTGTGGAGAGGGCGAGCGTGACCCGGTCGTATCGGATGTCGATGTCCGGGTGATGGTCGGCGTGCTCGGCCAGTTCGGCGACCCGGACCACGAACGCGATCGCGTCCCGGAAGCTCTGGAATCGGAATGTCTTGCGAATCTCCCGCCCTTCGCGACTCCAGCCGTGGAGCGCGTCCAGCCGTCGTGCGACCTCCGCATCATCCAGCAGCGTCATGGCGATTCCTCCGGTCCCGGGGTCCCGATCCGCGGATGCCCCAAAGGTGCGCGGCATCCGGTGCCCGGGCAAGGTGGAGCATTGCCTTTTTCAGGGGGGGCGCGCACCTTAAAGGGATGCGCCGACCGTGAGACCGGGGACGCGCATCCTGATCACGGGGGCGACGGGCTTCGTCGGGTCCCACCTCGTCGAAGCGCTCGCGGCGCGCGGCGCCCGGATCCGGGCGCTCGTCCGCGAGTCGAGCGATGCGTCCCTGCTGCGGCAGCACGACGCCGAGCTGGTTCGGGGCTCGCTCGGGGACCGGCCGGCGCTGGAGCGTGCCGTCGAGGGCGTGGAAGTCGTGTACCACCTGGCCGCGCTGACGTACGCGCGGTCGGAGGCCGAGCTCGCCCGCGTCAACGGCGCGGGCACGCGCGCGCTGCTCGAGGCGGCGCTCGCGGCCGGGACGCGCCCGCGCCGCGTCGTCTACCTGAGCTCGCTGGCGGCGGCCGGCCCGGCGCTGGACGGACGACCGGTCCGCGCGGACGATCCGCCACGCCCGCTCACGGCCTATGGCCGCGCGAAACTCGAGGGCGAACGGGCGTGCCTCGAGGTCCGCGACGCATTGGAAACGGTCGCGCTGCGGGCGCCAGCGGTGTACGGCCCCCGCGACCGCGAGATGCTCCGGTTCTTCCGCTACGCGGCGCGGGGCATCGTCCCGCTGCCGGCGGGCCCCGACCGCAGCGTGCAGCTGGTCCACGCCCGGGACCTCGCCGCGGCGCTGGTCCTCGCGGCGGATGCCCCGGCAACGGCCGGCGTCTATCATGTCGCGGAGCCGCGCGTTTACACCTGGACCGATGTCGTCCACCACATCGGCCGGGCCGTCGGCCGGCGGGTCCGGCCGGTGCCCGTGCCGGCGCCGGTGGTCCACGCGGCGGCGGCGCTCAGCGAGTGGGGCGCGGCGCTGCGCGGCCGGGCCACGATGTTCAACCGGGACAAGGTGCGCGAGCTGCTGGCACCCGGATGGACGTGTGAAACCGAATCGCTCCGTCGCGACTTCGGATTCGAAACCCGTATACCCCTGCCGGATGGGTTGAAGGAGACCGCCGCCTGGTACCGTGCGCACGGGTGGCTGTAGAGATATGGAGCTGTGGAGCGGCAATGAGCCTTTTCGATAAGTGTCATCGGTTCACCCGGGCCCGCGAGATCCAGGCGACGGGCTACTACCCGTACTTCGTGCCGATCGAGGCGTCGCACGATACGGAGGTGGTGATCCGCGGTGAGCGCAAGGTGATGATGGGTTCGAACAACTACCTCGGACTCACGCATCACCCGCACGTCCTGGAAGCCGCCGCGGCGGCGTTGAAGAAGTACGGGAGCGGGTGCACGGGCAGCCGGTTCCTGAACGGGACGCTCGACCTGCACGAGGAGCTGGAGGAGCGGCTCGCGCGGTTCCTGAACCGGGAGGCGGCGCTCGTGTTCAGCACGGGGTACCAGACGAACCTGGGCGTGGTCGCGACGCTGGCCGGCCGCGGCGACGTCATCTTCCTCGACAAGCTGGACCACGCCTGCATCATCGACGGGGCGCGGCTGTCGTACGCGGAGGTGCAGCGTTACCCGCACGGCGACATGGCCGCGCTCGAGCGGATGCTGGCGAAGGCGCCGGAGGATGCCGGGAAGATGATCATCACCGACGGCATCTTCTCGATGGAGGGGAACATCGTCGACCTGCCGGCGATCGTCTCGCTGGCCGAGTTCCACGGCGCCGAGGTGGTCGTCGACGACGCGCACGCGCTGGGCGTGCTCGGCGCGACGGGCGCGGGGACCGCGCAGCACTTCGGCCTCGACGACCGCGTCGCGCTCGTCACCGCGACGTTCTCGAAGTCGATGGGCTCGATCGGCGGCGTCGTCGCCGGGCCGGAGCCGGTGATCCATTACCTGAAGCACAACGCGCGCTCCCTGATCTTCAGCGCGAGCATGCCGCCGGCCTCGGTCGCGACGGTGCTCGCGGCGCTGGACGTCATCGAGTGCGAGCCGGAGCGGCGCGAGCAGCTCTGGCGCAACACGCGCCGCATGCAGGAGGGGCTCCGCTCCCTCGGCTACGACATCGGCACAAGCGAGACGCCGATCGTGCCGATCCTGATCGGCGACATCGAGGAGACGTTCGTCTTCTGGAAGGAGCTGTTCGACGCGGGCGTGTTCACCAACCCGGTCACGCCGCCGGCGGTGCCGGAGAACTCCTGCCGGCTGCGCATCTCGCTCATGGCGACGCACACGGACGAGCACATCGACTTCGCGCTCGACGCGCTCTCCCGCGTCGGTCGCACGATGGCGGTGATTTGAACGCCACGACGACGGTACGCGGCGCGGAGGTCGTGATCCGCCCGGTCGCCGGCCGGGCGGAACTGAACCGGTTCATCCGCCTGCCGTGGCGGATCTACGCCGGCGACCCGATGTGGGTGCCGCCGCTGCTGCACGACGTGAAGACCGTGCTCGACCGCCGGCGTCACCCGTTCCACCGCCATGCCGATGTCGAGTACTTCCTCGCCTGGCGCGGCGACGACGTCGTCGGGCGCATCGCCGCGACCGTGAACCACCGGTACAACGAGTTCCACGGCGAGCGGCTCGGCTTCTTCGGCTTCTTCGAGTGCGTCGACGACGCGGACGTGGCCGGCGCGCTGCTCGGGACGGCGGAGGCCTGGCTGCGCGAGCGGGGGATGGAGCGCGTCCAGGGGCCGATGAGCTTCTCGACGAACGAGGAGACCGGGCTGGGCGTGCTGGTCGACGGGTTCGGCACGCCGCCCGCGGTGATGATGGCGCACACGCCGCCGTACTACCCCGCGCTGATCGAGGCCGCGGGGTACGCGAAGGCGAAGGACCTGCTCGCGTACTGGCTCGACGACCCCGAGCCGCCGGCGCGGCTGGTCCGGGGCGTGGAACGCGTGCGGCAGGCGGAGCGGATCCGCATCCGCACACTGGACATGAAAGACTTCCAGGGCGAGGTCGCGCGGATCAAGGAGATCTACAACAGCGCCTGGGAGCGAAACTGGGGCTTCGTCCCCATGACCGCGGAGGAGTTCGACCACCTGGCCCGGCAGCTCAAGCCGGTGGTGAACCCGAAGCTGTGCGCGATCGCCGAGGTCGACGACGAGCCGATCGGCTTCGCGCTGGCGCTGCCGGACTTCAACCGCGCGCTGAAGCACGTGAACGGCCGGCTGTTCCCGTTCGGCCTGTTCAAGCTGCTGTGGTATCAGCGGAAGATCGACAGCGCACGCGTCCTCACGCTGGGGCTGAAGCCGGGCTACCGGCGGAAGGGGATCGACGCGATGCTCTACCTGACCATCTTCCGGGAGGGCGTCCAGGCGGGGTACGTCAAGGCCGAGTGCTCGTGGATTCTGGAGGACAATTGGGAGATGCGCCGGGGGCTCGAACGGATGGGAGCCCGCGTCTACAAGACGTACCGGATCTACGAGAAGGCGCTTTGACGCCGGCCGCCGGGACCGGCCCGGCGGACGGTGGCGGTCCCGATGCGCGGCGGGCGATGGACCGCCTCTTCGCGCTGTACATGCTTGTTTCCGCCGCCGCACTCGCGTTCCCGCACCGCGGCGCGACCTGGCCGGTGCTCCTCGCCGCGCACCTCGCCGCGGCCGCGCTCGCGCTCGGCGTGCCGCCGTTCGGCGGCATCACGCGACGCGTGCGCGAACGCTGGCCGCGCGCCGCCGCCGTCGCGGCCGACTGGTACCCGCTGGTGCTGATCCCACTGCTCTACGCGGAGCTGGCCCCGCTCAACCTGTCCGTGTGGGACGGCCGGTACTTCGACCCGCTCATCCTCGGCGTCGAGGAGGCCGTCTTCCGCGGTCAGCCGAGCCGGGAGCTGGCCGCGGCGATGCCGTGGCTGCCGCTCTCCGAAGCGCTGCACGGGGCCTACCTCTCGTACTACTTCCTGATCTACGGGCCGCCGCTGATCCTGTTCCTGCAGGGCCGACGCGACGCGTTCCGGCGCGTCGTCTTCGGCTTGATGCTCGTCTTCTTCGCACACTACCTCTTCTTCATCTACTTCCCGGTGCAGGGGCCGCGCTACCTCTTCCCCGCCCCGGGCGGACCGATCGCCGCGGGACCGCTCTACAACCTCGCGCACGCCGTGCTGGAAGCGGGCTCGAGCCAGGGCGCAGCGTTCCCGTCGTCGCACGTGGGCGTCGCGTTCGCGCAGACCGCGCTCGCCATGAAAACCCTGCCGCGCCTCTCGCCGTGGCTCGCGATCCTGTCCACCGGCCTCGCCGTCGGCGCGGTCTACGGCGGATTCCACTACGCGACCGACGCCGTCGCCGGGCTCGCGCTCGGCGTGCTCCTCGTCGCGGCCGCGCCGGCCGTCGCGCGCGTGCTCGCCCGCGGCTGAGGCGCGGCAGGACGAACGGGCATCGCGCCCGCCGCGTCCGGCCGCGCGGGATCAGAAATTCCCGAAGCTCCCGATCCGGCGGCTGCCGGCGTGCCCGCCCGTGCGCCGAAATCGCGGCGTGCGCCGGACAAGACCGATACGGAAGCGCCGGACGCCCGCCCCCGCCACGCCGTCGCCCACCCGTAGCGGACCCGCCCGACCGGCTCCGCGCCACGGCGATTCGGCGGAGAACGCTTTTCCCGCCGAATCCGGCACGACATACTTGCGCAGTCCAGGTGTGTTGTGTACCTTAGCCGGCTCTACCCGACAGGGGTAGAGCGCCGTCGCGGTCGGCCGGTGGGCCGCGCGGCGGCACGGGACACATAAATACGAGGGCGCCGGTACGGGTCCTGACCGACATAGGAGGAGTACATGGCTGGACAGCACGAAGACGCGCGTGTGCCGTTCCGCCGGGTGTGGCGAGCGCGGCGGCGCGATGCCGGCGAGAAGCTGCGTGTGAAGGGCTCCGAGGTCGCGGCCTCGGTGGTGCCGATGCGGGTCCGGGTGGAGGTGTACGGTGGGCGCAACTCGACGGCGTCGACGATGCGTGCGTACCGGGTGATGCAGGAGATCGAGGGGACGGGTGGTGTTGCGAGCATCATCGAGTTGACGCCGGATGGTTCGGCGCTGGTCGCTGAGCTGGACGGCGCGCAGGCGAGCCGACTGGCGCGGCTGCCGTTCGTGCGGCGGATCGTCTCGGTGAACTAGCCGGCCGTTCGGAGGCGAGTCGCGGGCGGAGCGAGGGAACCGATCCCTTGCTCCGCCCGTTCGCGTTCCGGGTGGTGCGATCGGGGAGCCGGGCGGGTCGGCGTCGGCGGCATGCGGCGGGGCCTTGTCGAATGGACAGGACATGCGTTCGGAGATGAGCGGGTCGGCGCGAACGGAGCGGGTCCAGGCCGTGCCGGTCGTGGCGCAGCGGGGGTGTCCGTGAGGTGGGGCGTGCGGGTGGTCGGCGCGGCGATCGCGGCGGCGGTGGTGTGGGCGGCGAGCGGGGAGCTGGCGTGGCCGGCGCGGGCGTTCCTGGTGCTGCTGCTCGCCGTGCTGCCGCCGCTGTCGGTGGCGCAGGCGGATGCGGTCGGGGCCGGGGCGGCGGTGCTGCCGCGGATCCCGGTGTACCTCTCGTCCGCGGCGACGATGTGGGTGCTGGCGCTGCTGGCGCTGGGTGCGGGGCTGGGCGGCAGTTTCGCGCCGAACGAGCTCGGGCTGGTGGGGATGCCCGTGGTCGCGGCGGCGGGGTGGACGGCGGGGCTCGTCGCGGGCGCGGTGGCGCTGGCCGCGGCGTGGCGGGCGCTCGGGTTGCGCGAGAGCCCGATGCTCGCGTGGCTGCTGCCGCGCACGGCGGTCGAGAAGGCGCTGTTCGTCGGGCTGTCGTTCTCGGCCGGCGTGGGCGAGGAGCTGGTGTTCCGGGGGTTCCTGGTGCCGGCGCTGGAGGCGGCGACGGGCGCGACGTGGCCGGCCGTCGGCCTGAGCGCCGGCGTCTTCGGCGTGGTCCACGCCTATCAGAACCCGGCGGGCGTGGTGCGCGCCGGGCTGCTGGGTCTGCTGTTCACGGTCCCGCTGGTCGTCACGGGGAGCCTGCTCCCGTCCATCCTGGCGCACTTCCTCTACGACGTCGTGGCCGGCCTCTGGCTGGCGGACTGGCTGCTGCGCCGCTGAGGGAGCGTCCCCGCGCACGGCACGGGCAGCGGCTAGGCGTATCCTCGTCCCACAGTGTTGAAGGAGCGTCCCCGCGCACGGGATCCGGGCAGCGTCCTCCCGTAACCGTTCGGTGCGCGCAGAGGCGCCGATCCCGATCCCGAGCTTTCGGTTCCGGGATCGGGATCGTTGACGACGAGGCGAGCCCGGTCGGCCCCGGGGTCGAGGTCAGGTGTGTTCGTCCGGCGAGTCGCCGGGTGGGATCGGCCGTTCGGGCTGGCCCGGCACGCGCTGGCGGCCGTGGCGGGTGTGCCCGTGGTCGGGCGGCCCCTGCTGCCCGAGCTCCTCGGTCCGCTCTCCGTGCGCGGCGTGCGAGCCGCTGCGGGAGCCGATCCCCTGGAGCGCGGAGCGGGTGCGGAGCCGGTCCGGGTGGGGTTCGCCGGTGCCCTGCTCGTCCGGGTCCTCCTCGCGCCGGAAGCTCTTGGCCTCGACCGGCCGCTGGAGGTGGCGGGCGGCGCGGCGGCCGGAGTCCTGTGCCGGCTGCTTCGTCTTGCCCCTCTGCTTCGCCTGCCGCGGACCGCCGCGGGCGCCGCTGATCGCCTGTTGCTTCGCCGAGCCGCGGGCCGGCGATTCGGCGCCGATGTCCTCGGGCCCGCGGTACGGGTCGTACGGTCCCGGCATCGCGCTACCGCCGGAGCGAGATCGATCGCGTCGTGCGCAGCGCCAGGTCGGTGCCGGCCGGGAGCTCGGCCTCGACGTCGCCGATGCCGAGGGAGATGATCGTGCCCGCGCCCGCGCCGAGCGCGCCGCCGATCAGGATGTCCTCGAGGTCGCCGCCAATGACGGCGCCGAGCGCCGCGCCGGCGATCGCGCCGGTGACGGCGCCGGTGACCGCGGCATCGCCGTCGCGTCGGGTCTCGACATCCGTGTCGACGACCTCGGCGGCGAACGGATAACTGCGGCCCTGGAACGTGATCCGCTCGAAGTTCACGCGGATCGCCGCCTGGTCGCCGAGGTGGTCCGAGTCGTCGAGGCCGGTCACGACGCCGTGAACCAGCGCGCCCTGCGGGACCACGACCTGCCCGTTCTGCGCGACGAGCGGGCGAGTCACGGTCGCGGTGAAGCGGTCGCCGACGCGGTTCTCCTCCGTGCCGATCGTCTGGTTCAGCTCGACCTCCATGAGCGTGCCCGCCGGGATGGCGTCCGCCGTGGGCGGAGCCGGCTGCACGCCGACCGCCGGGCCGGTCTCGACCTCCGCGCTGCGGCACGCGCCGAGCGCGAGCGCCAGGGCCGCCGCGGTCTTCAGGCTGGTGTTCATCGGTCCTGCCTCCTCGGATCCCGTCGTCCACGAGGGCGGCTCGCGCGCGTAGCGGAGCCGGCACGCGATGCGAGGATTGCAAGGCGCGGGCCCGCTCCGGCGTGGGTGTCCGGTTCGGGGTGCTGTGGCGCTCTGCCGGGGGCGCTCCGGCGTTGGGTGTCCGGCTCGGCGGGGTTTGGCGCTCGGCCAGCAGCGCTCCGGCGTGGGTGTCCTTTCCGGGTGCTTTCGCGCTTTGCCGGCAGCGCTCCGGCGTGGGTGTCCTCTCCGGGCGCATTCGCGCTTTGCCGGCAGCGCTCCGGCGTGGGTGTCCCCCTCCGGGATCTGCGGAACTCGCTCGCTGCGCTCGCTCAGACAGTCCTCGATCCCTCCGGGGGACACCCACGCCTCCGCTTGTGGCAGGGCCACGGATACACGCTTGGGGCACCCACGCCTCCGCTCATGGCAGGGCTGCCGGGGCGATGTCCGGGAGGGGACACCCACGCCTCCGCTCGTGGCTGGACTGCGGCCACGCGTCCGGGACACCCACGCCTTCGCTCATCGCGGGGCTGGCACCAAGGCCTCTGGGGGGGGGCACCGACGCGTCGGCTTTTGGCAGGACCAGGGGCATGCCCGGGGGGCTTCCACTCCTCCGGTCGGTGGCAGGCGGTCGCCGCTCGTTCGGGCGTCGGCCGGCTCCGCTCATCCGGGGCGTGTCGGCGCGCGCTCAGCGGGGCGCGGGTGGTGGGGGCGGCGGGTCGTGGCGGGAGGCGTGGTGGGTGCGGGGGGTGTGTGGGGGTGGTGGGGGTGGTGGGGGTGGTGGGCGGAGGGCGTGTTGGGCGTGTTGGGCGGCGGGGGGTGGGTGGTGCGTGGTGGGGGAGGTGCGCGGCACTTGCCGGGTGCGGGGCGTCGCGTGCACGATTCTTGTACTTCGGCCCGGGATCCACCCCCAACAGGAGGGCGAACATGCGTACCATCGCGGTTTCCCGCGTGCTCGTCGCGGCGGCGCTGCTCGCGTCGGCGGGCGCCTGCGCCCGCGGCGTCGGCGTCGAGAGCGAGCCCGGACCGGCCTACGCCGTCGAAGTGGCGAATCCGATGCCCCACCCCATGATCATCTCCTACGACGACGGCACCGGCGTGCGCCTGCTGGGGACGGTTCCACCGAACGGCAGCGCGCGCTTCGTGATCACGCGGCCGGCAAGCCGGCAGATCTCGCTGGTCGCGACGGACGAGGGCCGCACGCACACCATTCGCCGCAGCGTGACGCTGCGAACCGGCGGGGTGACGGAGGTGTCGCTAGGGTCGTAACTTATTGCGTCGCAGTCGTTTATCACGCTGAGAGGCGGATCCGCTCCGGGCGGACGGGGTAGCACCGGTCAGGACGGGCGCCGCCGCGGCCAAGGGTCGCGCGCGCGCCGGCCCGTGCGGTGCGCGGGCGACGGAGCCAATCACCTCGAAGCGGAGGCGAACGAACGCGATGCAGCGGTACATCCCAGAAGCGATTCGACGAAACATCCCCGGTGCGGTCCGGCGAGCCATCCCGGAAGCGGCCGCGCTCTTCGAGCGAGCGAGACGGCCGGCGGTCATGATCGGGCTCGGGCTGGCGCTGATCGCGCCGGGCGGCGCGATGCTGTTGCGCGGGCAGCCGGGTCCGACGGAGGCGATCGACCCGGCGATGCTGGCGCTGGCGGGTGTACCGCTGGAGTCGCGTCTGGCCACGGCGAAGGCGACCATGGGTCCGGTCACGGCGGCGTGGCGGACGAAGGCGCTGGAGCGCGTGGCGCAGGGCGCGGCGGCGCGATTCGCGCGGGAGTACGGGATTTCGAGGTCGCTGGCGGCGGAGATCTACCGGGCGGCGCTGCTGGAGGGGATCGATCCACGGGTCGCGTTCGGGCTGGTGCGTACGGAGTCGAGCTTCCGGCGGACGGCGGTGTCGTACGCGGGCGCGATCGGCTACACGCAGGTGCTGCCGTCGACGGCGCGCTGGCTGGTCCCGGGCACGTCGCGGAGCGATCTGTTCGACACGCGGACGAATCTGCGCATCGGGTTCAGGTACCTGAGATACCTGAAGGACAAGTACAACGGCAACATCCGGCTGGCGCTGACGGCGTACAACCGGGGGCCGGGCACGGTCGACCGGCTGCTGCGCCGGGGTCGCAGCCCCTACAACGGGTACGCGGCCAAGGTCCTGAGCTGACGCGGCGGGCCGCGGCTCAGGACGAGGCGGTCACGATGCGTCCGTCCTGGACGACGCCGACGGCCACGTCCTTGCCGGCCACGTCGCCGTTCTCGTCGAAGCGGATGGTGCCGGACACGCCCTCGAAGGGGTCGTATTCGGTGCCGACGCCGGCGAGATAGTCGCGGATCGCGCGGCGCAGCGCTGCGGTCGCGTTGACGCCCGGCTCGGCGTGCTGGCGGCGGGCCGCGCTCACCTCGCGCAGCGCCCGGGCGAGGAGGTAGATCGCGTCGTACGTCATGGCGCCGCGGTGGTCGGGCAGCTCGTTGTAGCGTGCGACGTACGCTTCGACGAAGCGTTGCGCCTCCTCGGTCGGCCGGTCGGGGAGGAACGCGGAGGTGACGTACACGCCGTTCGCCATGGATCCGGCCTCGCGCAGGCCGGTCAGGCCGTCAGCGCCGAGGACGGGGCCGCGGTACCCGAGGCGGCGGGCGGTGCGGATGATCGAGAGCGCCTCTTCGGCCTGCCCGGCGATGACCAGGGCGTCCATGCGGTTGCGCATGGCGCGCTCGAGGTACGCGTCGACGCCGAGCGAGTCGATGAGCTGGGGGAGGAACGGGTCGCGGGCGATGATGCGGCCGCCGTGCTCTTCGAACGCGGTGGCGAACGCGTCGACGATGCCGCGGCCGTACGCGTCGTTGGAGTAGAGGACGGCGGCACGGCTGCGGCCGAGGCGGTCGAAGGTCCACTGTGCGAGCGCGGGCGCGTGCTGAAGGTCGCTCGGGCAGACGCGGAACGTCCACGGCCCGGCCTCCGTGATGTCCGGGCTCGTCGACGCCGGCGACAGCTCGACGACGCCGTTCTGCTCGTCGTTGTAGATCCGCGCGGCGGCACGCGTCGCGAACGAGTTGATGTGGCCGACCACGGCGACGACGCGCGGGTCGTCGCGCAGCTCGGTCGCGACGGCGATCGCCTTCTGGTCGTTCGCCTCGTCATCCTTGACGACGAGCGTGAGCGGGCGGCCGTCGATCCCGCCGGCGCGGTTGATCTCGTCGACCGCCATCTGAGCGGCGAGGTGCATGGACCGGCCGCTGGAGAGATTGATGGGGCCGGCCAGGCCGAGGTGGATCGGCTCGGCGCCGTCGCCGCCGGCGCCGCATGCGGCGGCGAGGGCGGCGAGGGCGAGAGGGGCCGTGGCGATGCGGAAGCGGCGGGCGACGCTCATGGCTGCTCCGAGGAAAGGGTCCGTCGGGGGCTGAGGTGGCGTTCAAACAGCTCGAGGATGCGGCGGTACTCGTCGGTCCAGGAGCTGGGCTCGACGAAGTCGTGGTTCTCGACGGGGTAGACCGCCATCTCCCACCCCGTCTTCCCCAGCTCGATCAGCCGCTGCGCGAGCCGGACGACGTCCGAGAAGTGGACGTTGGTGTCGACCATGCCGTGGGCGATGAGGAGCGGGTCCTCGAGCCCTTCGGCGAAGTAGATCGGCGAGGACCGGCGGTAGGCCTCCTCGTCGTCCTGCGGCAGGTTCAGGATGCGGCTGGTGTACCAGTGGTTGTAGTGCGCCCAGTCGGTGACGGAGCGGAGCGCGGCGCCGGCGCCGAAGCTCTCGGGCGCGGTGAACAGCGCCATCAGCGTGATGAACCCGCCGTAGGAGCCGCCGTAGATCCCGATCCTGTCGAAGCTCTCGATCCCTTCGTGCTCGACGAGCCAGCGTGCGCCGTCGATCTGGTCGGTCAGGTCCTTGCCGCCCATGTGGCGGTAGATCGCGGTGCGCCAGTCGCGGCCGTAGCCCGCGGAGCCGCGGTAGTCGATGTCCAGCACCGTGTAGCCGCGAGCGGCGAGGACGTGGTGGAACATGTACTCGCGGTAGTAGCTGGACCACCCCTTGTGCACGTTGTGCAGGTAGCCGGCGCCGTGGACGAAGATGACGGCGGCGCCGTTCGGCCGGGCGCCGAGGTCGCGGGGCCGGTAGATCCGCGCCGGGACCATGACGCCGTCGCGGGCGCGGAAGCGGATGATCTCCGGGTCGATCCAGCCGAAGCTGCGCCACGCCTGCGTCGGCGAAGTCGTGATGCGCCGCATCTCCGCGCCGGGCTCGTTGTCCATGACGAACAGCTCGGGCGGGCGATTGGAGTAGGAGTGGACGACCGCGAGCCGCTCGCCGTCGGGCGACGGCGTCGCCTCGTGCTGGCCGGGCTCGGCGGTGATGCGGGTGCGGCGCGAGCCGTCGAGGCGCATGTGCCAGACGTGCTGTTCGAACGGGGAGCCCTCGGTCGTGTGGAGGAGGAAGCGTTCCCCGTCGGCCGAGACCTCGACGTTCGTGACCTCCCACTCGCCGCTCGTGAGCTGGCGCAGCCCGGAGCCGTCGACGTTCACCGTGTAGAGGTGGTTGTAGCCATCGCGCTCGCTGGTGAACCAGACGGCGTCGCCGTCGGGCATCCAGCCGATGCAGCCGATGCCGCACGGCCCGCCGATCCAGGCGTCGTCGTGGTCGTTGTCGACGCGGGTGAGCGCGCCGGTCGCGGCGTCGATCACGTAGATCCAGCGGTCCTTGTAGTCGTAGCTGACGGCGACGATCAGCCCGCGGTCGCCGTCGTCGTTCCAGCCGACGAAGTCGGCGGCCGCGAGCCGGTCGCGGTACTCGCGGGCGGAATCCGCGCGGACCTCTTCCGGCACCAGCTCCAGCCGCTTCGCCGCGCCCGTCGCCAGCGTGACGAGCGCGAGCCGGCCCTCGCCCTGCGCGTCGCCGACCTTGGTGCGGACGTTCAGCGGCTCGGTGTAGCCGGAGGCGGTGACCCAGTCGGGGACCAGGGTGCGGCGCGCATCGTCGGCCGGCTTGCCGACGCCGAGCACGGCGAAACGGCCGCCGGGCTCGACGGCGAAGTCGGAGACGCGCTCGTCGCGGCCGATGTGGATCGGCTCGGGGCGGCCGGCCTCGCGGGCCTCGCGGCGCGCCTCGCGCCGCGTCTCCTCCGCGAGCTCGAGGCGGATGTGCTCGAACAGCTCTTTCTGCTGCGCCTCGAGGAACGCGCGCTGCCCTTCGGCCTCCTTCTCCTCCTGCGGCGGTCCCTTGCGCACGTCGGTGAGCTGGCGGATCGCGCCTTGCTCGAGCGCGAGCGAGAACAGGTTGTCGCCCCGGAGGAAGTAAACGGTCTCGCCGTCGCGCGAGAAGACCGGGTCGCTCTCGCTCTCGCGCGTTTCGGTCAGGCGCCGGACCTCGAGCGATTCGCGGTCGACGAGGAAGAGGTCGCCGTCGTAGGCGACGACGCGCGACCGTTCGTCCGGCGAAACGTCGCCGCGCGCGAGGAGCGGGCCGACGGAGTCGGCGGCGGCGTCGGAGAGGCGCTCGGGCTCGCCGCCGTCCGCGGCGACGCGGTAGAGCGCGGGGTCCTCGTGCCACGGCCGGCCGCCCGGCTTCCAGCGGAAGTAGATCCAGCGGCCGTCGTCGGTCCAGCGGATGGCGGCCGGCGGCGTCCCGACGTGTTCGGGCCCGCGCATGATATTGGCGACGGTCAGCTCGAAGGCCGGCGCCGGCTCGATCTGCCGGGCGGCCTGGGCCCGCGCGAGCGCAGGGGCCGTGAGCGCGAGCGCGAGGATCGCGGTCGAACAACGCTGCACTGCCGTCATCGGGCAATCTCCTGTCGGGAACCTTCGGGGAGGAGCCGGAAGTTACGAACGAGGCCGGGCAAAACGCAAGAATGCCGGGGGAAACGGAGCGGGAATATGGAGCGGCGATCGTTGGGGCGAACCGGGCTGGACGTGCCGGTCGTCGGGATGGGGACGTGGCGGACGTTCGACGTGCGTGGCGCGGCGGCGGAGGCGAACGCGCGCGCCGTCGTCGATGCGGCGATGGACGCCGGCGCG